>DAOTUJ010000001.1:0-69344 GCA_034437175.1 Chloroflexaceae bacterium
GGTGGTATCATACACGGGCGAGGTGAGCATACGGATCCTCCTGATCTGATCATGGTTTTGGCACTCCTGATCATATCATATGGCGGCGTACTGCTCACCTCGTTGTGTCAAGTGACCCCCATTGAGGGGGTGGGGGGTGAGGGCCGGAGCGCGGAGTCACCCATCTGGCAAAAACGCTATCGTTGAAATGGGGTGAGGGCCGGATCGCGGAATCACCCGATTGGCAAAAATTCTATACCTGAGAGCTGGCCGTGCCCCCCTTGAGGAGAGAGCAGAGCAGATGCCGGCAGGTTCAGCGGGTTGAATTCGGCGGCGATGCTAGAACAACTATAATGTGGTACCATATCCCCTACACAGAATTGCTGCACTCTCTGGAGCCCGGCCGGTACCATGGCAAGTGAGACTCTTTCGAGCAATCAGGCTTTTACCAGCGATCGCTGCGCCATTTGCGGCGCCGGCCTTGATCATGGCTACTATACGCTGATCGACCGCCCCGAGCACTATTGCCCGGTCTGCATTGCGACCCGCCCGCGCTGCGATAGCTGCGGTGCGCCCATGGCCGACCAGCACTGGCGCCTCCACGATGGGCGCCTGCAGTGCGAAACCTGCCACCGCACGGCGATCTATGATCCCGAAGTTGCCCAGCGCATCTTCGCCGAAACCGTCGATGCCATTCGCACGGAACTCGGCCTGACGCTCAACGTCGGCGTCGAGTTTCGCCTGGTCGATGCACCGACGCTCGAGGACATTCGCTCGCAGGGTGACGCTGCCGGGGCGGCGCCCGAACCGGGCCGGCGCACGCTGGGGCTCTACCAGCGCCAGGGCCGCCTGCGCGTGATTTATATGCTCTACGGGCTGCCGCGCCTGATTTTTCGCACTACTGTCGCTCACGAATATGCCCATGCCTGGCAGGGCGAACGCTGCCCGCTGCTCGGCGATCATTTGCTGCGCGAAGGCTTCGCCGAATGGGTCGCTTATCGCCACCTGCGCTGGCTCGGTTGCAGCAAGGCCGCCCGGCGTATGTTGACCTCGAACCATCCCTATCTGCCGGCCCTCGAATATGCGCTCGACCTGGAGCGACGGCTGGGGACTGCCGGTCTGCTCGATTATATCAAGCGCGCCGAATAAACTATGCAATTCACTACCGAGCAACAGGCGGCTATCGCAAACCCCGGGCCGTTGATTGTCAGCGCGGGCGCCGGCAGCGGCAAAACCCGCGTGCTGGTCGAACGCTACTTGCGCCTCTTCGATGCGCTGGCTGCCGATGAGACGGTGCTCAATCCGGCTGAGATGATCCTGGCGATCACCTTCAGCGAGAAGGCTGCCCGCGAAATGCGCAGCCGCGTCCGCAATACGGTCGAAGCGCGGGCCCGCGCCGCTGCTCCCATCGAGCGCGCCGATTGGGAACAACGCCGTAGCCATATTGAGGCCGCTCGCATCGCTACCATCCACAGTTTCTGTGCCGCCCTGCTGCGCGCCCAGCCCGCTGAATCCGGCGTTGACCCGCGTTTCAGTGTGCTCGACGAAGTTGCCGCCGGCTTGCTGCTGGCCGCGAGCGTCGATGAGGCGCTGGCAAGCTGGTTGACAAAACCGCAGCCCGCGCCGCCGCTGCTCACCAGCGAGTTTACCCTCGATGAACTGCGCCTGATGCTGAACGAATTGCTGCGCGGCGGCGGCGAAATCCGTGCGGCCTGCGCCGCTATGCCCGCTTCCACCGCAGAATGCCTCGCCCGCATCACCGAGCGCGTCACCGCCGCCCGCGCCGCCGCGCTGGCCGGCTTGCTCGCCGCGCCGGCATGGCGCGCCGCCGTCGCTACGATCACGGAACTGGCCCCGGTCGCCGACAGCAACGACCGTATCGGCAACCGGCTGCTGGCGGTCGCGGCCTGGCTGCCGACGCTGAATGAACCTGCGCCCGATTTTAGTTTGCTCGATGGCATCAATCTGACCGGCGGCAGCAAGAAGAACTGGCCCGCGCCGGACGACCTGGCCGCCGCCAAAAACGCTCTGCGCAGCCTGCGCGATGCCTACCGCGATACGTGTCACCTGCTCGAACTCAACATTGACAATGAATTGGAACAACGCGCCGTACAGTCGGCACTGGAACTGCGCGATCTCTACCATCATACGGATGCCATCTATGCCGAACGCAAGCGCCGCCAGGACGCGCTCGACTTCGATGACCTCGAGCGGCTGACCGGCGAGTTGCTGAGCCGCGATGCCGCCGTGCGCGAACGCTGGCGCCGGGAACTGCGCGCCCTGCTAGTCGACGAGTTCCAGGATACCAATGCCGAACAGCGCACGATCATTTATGCGCTGAGCGGGCTGCTGGAAAACGATGTGCACCCAGAGTTGTTCGTAGTCGGTGACGGCAAGCAATCGATCTATCGTTTTCGCGGCGCCGATGTATCGGTGTTCCGCCAGGTGGCCGCCGACATGGATGCAGGCGGCGGACGCCGGGTGACGATGGATACTTCGTTTCGCTGCCACGATCGCTTGCTGGGCTGGATCAACCGGGTGACTGAGCAGATCTTTGCTCGCCCTGCTGATCTGCATCCCTATGAATTCCCTTTTGAGCCCTTGCAGGCCCACCGCAGCGAGCCACCGCACAGCGACTGCGTCGAACTGCTGATCGTCGAAAAAGGCGAAACCAGCGATGCCCAGCGCCAGGCTGAGGCCGCCCTGCTTGCCGCCCGGCTGCAGAACATGGTCAAAGAGAATCCCACCGAACTGGTCTACGATCAGAAATTGCAAACCTGGCGCCGCCCTGCGTACGGCGACATCGCGTTGCTCTTCCAGGCCTCGACGGTCTTCGATTATTTTGAAGCCGCGCTGCGCGCCGTCGAAATTCCTTTTCTCACCACGGCCGGGCGCGGTTACTACGGGCGCAAAGAAGTGCAGGACATGATCCACCTGCTGCGAGTCCTGAACGACCCCGGCGACGAACTGGCGCTGGTGGGCGTGCTGCGCTCACCGCTGTTCGCGCTCGATGACGCGACGATCCTGCGCCTGCGGCTGGCCGACCGCCACAGTATCTGGCGCGCCCTGATGCAACCGGGCGAAACCGATAGCCCCGAACTGATCTTTGCCCGCGAGACGCTCAGCGATCTCTACCGGCGCCGCAGGCGGCTGACGGTGGTCGAGCTCCTGCGGGCGGGCATGGCGGCCACCGGCTACCTGGCTACCGTCAGCGGCCTGCCGGACGGTGAGCGCCGCCGGGTCAACCTGGAGAAGCTGATCGAGGCGGCGCGCATGGCCGGGCGCAGCGGGCTGAGCGATTTCAGCGAATACCTGGAAAACTTGCTGCGCAGCGAACCACGCGAGGGCGAGGCGCCGCTGGAAGCTGCCGGCAGCGTACGCCTGATGACGGTGCATCGCAGCAAAGGGCTGGAGTTCCCCATTGTCTGCCTGCCGGATCTGGGGCGCAACCCGCCGCCGCTACGCCGCAACTGGCTGGCCGCGCGCGAGCAAGGCCTGGCGCTGCAATTGCGCGACCGGCGCGGCCAGTGGCAGGCGCCGGCCGCCTTCGCATTGCAACTGGCCACGGAACGCCGCAAAGAGCGGGCCGAGCGCGAGCGGTTGCTCTACGTCGCGCTGACTCGCGCCCGGGATTACCTGATTTTGAGCGGGCCGGAAGCGACGAAAAGCGGCGAAGACTGGCTGAGTAGAATCCTGCTGGCCCTGGGCCATCCCTGGGAAGCGGGCGGCTTCACGCCCGGCCGCCACGTCCTCTGAGCGGACATGGCGCCCGACGCCGAAACCGTTCTTTCGCCTGCGGCAGCGTGGAAGGAACCTTCCACGCTGCCGCAGGCTGGCCGAAAACCTTACAAACGAAAAAGACGGAACCTTCCACGCTGCCGCAGACGGAAACGCCCGTGCGGCCAGCGACGAAAGCGAGGCCGGGCCTTGCACATCCAGTTCCTCAATCCGTTTCACGGCGGCTCGCACGCCGTCGTCGCCGAGGGCTACGCCGCCCACAGCCGCCACCATGTCACGCTGCTGCCGCTGTCGACGGCGGGCGGCTGGCGCTGGCGCATGCGCGGCGCGGCAGTGACGCTGGCCCGCCGGGCGCTCGACCTGCCGCCGCCCGATCTCTTCGTCGCCACCGATATGCTCGACCTGACGACGTTTCTGGCGCTCTACGGCAAGCAGCGCCGCCCGCCGCCGGTGGCGCTGTATTTCCACGAAAATCAGTTGACCTACCCGCTGCCGGCGGGTCGCCGCCAGGATCTGAGTTTCGCCTGGATCAACTACAGTTCGGCGCTGGCCGCCGATGCACTCTTTTTCAATTCCGCGTTTCACCGGCGCAGCTTTTTTGCCGCCCTGCCGGGATTGCCGGGACGCTACTACGATCACCAGGAACTCGATTTGCTGCCCGAACTGGAGGCGAAAGCGGCAGTGTTGCCGCCCGGCATCGATTTGCAGTTCCACGCCCGATCTGCTCCAGCAGAGCGGGCACCGGGGCCGGCCCGCATTCTCTGGAACAGCCGCTGGGACTACGACAAGCAGCCGGCGGCTTTTTTTGCCGCGCTGGAAGAGTTGGCGGCCTGCGGCCCGGAATTTCGCCTGATCATCGCCGGCGAGCACGTCGACCCGCAGGCCGCCGAATTTGTGGCCGCCCACGAGCGTTGGGCCGATCGCATCGAACACTGGGGGTTTGCCGAGAACCGGGCCGAGTACAGCCGGCTGCTGCACCTCGCCGACATCGTGGTCAGTACCGCCATCCAGGAATTCTTCGGCATCGGCATCATCGAGGCACTATCCTGCGGCTGCGTACCGATCCTGCCACGCCGACTGACCTACCCCGAGTTGCTGCCGCCCGAACTCCATGCCGGTTGCCTCTACACTGACGAGGCTGACCTGGTGGTCAGGCTGGCCGCTGCCATCGAACAACTCCCGGAGATGCAGCAGCGCAATTGGCGCGCCATCGCGGCAATGTATGACTGGTCGCATATGGCGCCACAGTACGACGCGGCATTTTCGGCGATGGTACCAGAATAGGGCCGCGCCCGCGAGTGCGGCCGCCAGGCCCATCACATCATGAACGGCATTACCCCGCAGTGGCAGCTTGATCGCGACCGGCCGCTTTGGCTGCATAGAGCGCCTCGTCGGCGGCCTTGATCAGGTCGCTCGGACTCAGACCGGCCCGCCAGCCGGCAATGCCGAAACTGGCCGTGATCGCTTCGCAACACCAGTGATGCACCGCCATCGCCTGGCGACAGCGCTCGACGGTTTCACGCGCGCCGACGAGATCACTATCCAGCAGGATCAGAGCGAATTCCTCGCCGCCGTAGCGTGCCACAACATCAGTTGCGCGTACACTGTCTTGCAGCCGCCGCGCCAGGTCACGCAACGCCTGATCGCCCGCCGGGTGCCCGTAGCAATCATTGTAATTCTTGAAATAGTCGATGTCGAGCAGCACCAGGGCCAGCGGCTGACCATTGCGACTGGAACGAGCGACTGCTTCCGCCAGTTGCTGCTGAAACGAACGATGGTTGCGCACGCCGGTCAATCCGTCGGTAATGGCCAGGGCTTGCAGGCGCTCATTGGCCTCGCTGAGCTCGACTTGCTGGCGCTGCAAGAGCAACTCGGCCTGTTTGAGCGCCGTCACATCGCGGCCCACACCGACGATCCCGGTAATGTTGCCCTCCACATCGTGGAACGGCGATAGGATTGTCTGGTAGTGGCGCGGCTCGGTGCCCGGCATTAACCAGTCGTAGACGATGTAATCGCCGGCGAGTGCCCGGCAATTGGCATCTTCGTGGATCAGTGCTGCTTCCGGCCCGAATATCTCGCAGGCGGTTTTCCCCAGAAAGGCCTCCGCAGGCAGACCCATACGTTGCAGCCAGCGCCCATAGACACCGGTATGGCGTTGCTGGTGATCGAGCGTATAAATCACATCTTCCATCGCATCAACCAGGCCGCGAAAACGTTCTTCGCTGGCTCGCAGGCGTTGCTCGATCTCTTTGCGCACCGTAATGTCGCTGGCGATGCCGCCGACCAGGTGCAGGCATCCCTCCCCATCGTAGACCGGAAACAGGTGCGCCTCGATCCAGCGCACCTCGGCATCCGGGCGCAAAATGCGATACTCGATGCTGCGGTGTCCATCCAGCGGTTCAATCTGCACCCGGCGCAACATGGTACGGTCGTCGGGGTGAACGGATTCCCAGAAGAGCTCTGGATTAGCCATGATTTCATTCGGATCGCGACCCCAGACATCGGCATAACTCCAACTGAGATAGATCAGGCGCCGGCCGGCCGGTTCCATCATCAATAAAATATTCTGACTATAATCGGCAAAGGCCTGCAACAAAGCCTTGCTCTCTTGCAAGGCTTGCTGCTCCTGATGCAGTTGCCGATAAGGCGCGTGTATCGCACCGACATAGACCGTACGGTAGAGAAACACATAAGCCAGCACTTTATAGACATGGCCGAGCAAATTAAAGCCGTCGGTCACATCGACGTAGAGCATGAAACAGATCTCACTGAACAGACTGGCCACCAGCACCAGGGCAATGCCCTCGGGCGTAAAGGGACGTGGCAGCCGGCGGCGCTGCACCAGCAGCACCAGCGTCAGAAAGTGAATGCCGACAATCATGAACTCAAAGCCGATTTTGAAAGGCGTCAACCCCTGACCTGCGATGAATGTCCGGGGCAACTGCTCATAATGCCAGAGCCCGATCCAGGCACAGCCGGCCACCAGCAACGCCACCACGATCAATGTTGTCGGCCGATGCCAGGGCTGCTCCGGTTGGGTCGGCTGCCAGAGCAACAGACCGAGCAAGACCAGCGCCGCCAGCAGCCGCGCCGCCAGCCAGAAGAATATCGCCTTCTCCGGATCGGCCGGCGTGACAAAATCGGGCATGCCCTGATACGACAGCAAGTGCAGAAGATCGATCAGACCGATAGCCAGAAAGGCACCGCTGAAGACCAGCCAGATCAGGGGTTTGCGCGGTTCGGGGGCAATCCAGCCAACACTGAAGACCGCAAAGGCCACTGTGAGCGCGCAGATCTCAAGAATTGTATGCAGCGCCGCATAACTGGCCAGACCATCAACCAGCGCATCGGGAATAAGCCAGGCAACCAGCGCGATGCCCAGGCCCAGCGCCAGCGCCAGCAGGCCAATCAGTTGCAGCAACTGCCAACGATCGGCACAATAAAGCCGCAACACGTCAGGCGCAACTGAGATCAGCGATGGGTTTCGGCTGGTACGTGACGAAGAACTCATTGCGCCTTTCGTTCTAGATGCCGCATGAGCGCAAGCGATTGCAAAATAAGGAAGTCTTAACTTTCTTCATTATACATAGCGCATGAAAAAAGAAAAGTTCGTACTTTTCTGCCTTACGTTGAGATTTGCCTATTTTCTCACAAATTTCACAACGCAAATGAACTGGTTTGCCCAGCCGTCAGCGGCGTGGTACCATGCAACCATGCAACGATTGATTATTCTACTGGTTCTGCTGCTGGGCCTTGGTATGCTCGCCGCATTGGCGCTCCGCAATCCCACGGTTCGTAGCGAAATCAAAGTCTTGCTCGGCCGCGAAGCCCCGCCGCAGATTACGCCACTCGCGCTGGTGCTGCCTTCACCAGACCCGCCGACCGCTACCACCGTGCCGCCGACCGCCACGCCGGCGTCCAGCACCACGCCCACCCCAACCCGCATTCCCTCGCCGACAACTCCGCCCACGCCGACGGCCACCGCCACGCCGGTCGTCATCAATGGGCGCCGCTACGATGCCTATATTCCGGCCGCCGCCAAAGAGAGCCAGCTCTACCAGTATACCTGCGAGTTCGATGCGGCCTGGGTCATTCTACAAACCTACGGCATCGATGTGGGCGTGCCCGACATTATCGAGCGCGCCGCCATCGACACGAGTATCGAGCCTTATTTTGAAGAAATTGCCGATGGTTTTGTAATCTACGGCGGCGATGTGCGCCGCGCTTTCTCCGGTGATTATCGGCAGAATTTCCTGGCCCGCTCAACCGGCGCTGCCTTTATTCCGGTTTTTGCGAGCTACGGTCTGGAAGCAGTACCTATCAACGACCGCGCCGGCGTCGAGGAGGCGCTGCGCAAGGGCGAGCTGGTCTGGATGAAAACCACCGTCGATTTCAAGCCCTGGCGTGCGGCCACCTGGATCACACCACAGGGCGAACGTGTTCCAACGGTGCTCGGCAACGATCACGCGGTTGTCGCCATCGGCTACAACCGCGAGGTCGTCGTCATCCGTGATGTGCTCGGGCCGACCAGCAGCAACTGGCGGCGCCCACTCGAATACGAAGTCGCCTGGGACACCTTTATGAGCGCCTGGGGCGCGCAGAACTTCGATGGGCTTGCCGTGAAGCGGTGAAGCGTTGGAGCGTTCAATCGCTCCAACGCTCCAACGCTTCACCGCTCCAACGCTCAAATCGTATGCATGACGAACTTCCCCAGAGTGGTTTGCGCTTGTACTGGGAGCGGCTGCGCGGGCTGAGTGCGGCGGCGCGCTGGTATTTGTTGCACGCCGCGATGCTTACCGGCGCGCTGGGGCTAAGCGCGCTGTTCTATAATCTGACGATTGACGCGCTGGGCTATCAGCGGATTTTTCTGGGCAATCTGGAGACGGTCTCGCGGGTGGCGGCGCTGCTCCTGCTGCTGCCGCTCTGGTGGCTGGTGCATCGCGTCGGGCTGCGCCAGGCGCTGATGCTCAGTGCCGGCCTGCACGCTTTTAGCGCGCTGAGCGTGGCGATCTGGCCGGCGGCGGCGCCCCTGCTGCTGGCCAGCGCAGCCACCGGACCGGCCGCCGTGCTCTTCCAGGTCAGCGCGGCCCCACTGATGATGGCTCACAGCAGCGCCGCCGAGCGCGATCACCTGTTCAGCCTGAACGCGGCCCTGAACATCGGCGTGGCCGGCGCCGGCAAATGGCTGGGCAGCACTCTGCCGGGCCTGCTGGCGCTGCCGCTGGGCGCTCCCGCCGATAGCGCGGCGGCCTACCGGGCAACCTTCGCCGTCGTCGGGTTGGTACTGCTCGGCTCGCTCCTGCCGCTGCTACGCGTCCCGGCCCGCCCGCCGCAGCCGGCTGCCGACGCCGAACAAGCAGCGGAACCGGCGGAACCAACCGGCGCCCCGGCCGTCAGCCGGTTCTCGGGGCTGCTGGTGCAACTGATCGCACCGCTGAGCCGGCGACTGCGCGAGCCCTGGCGCAGCGTCGCCGCCGACCCGCTGCCGCTCCTGCTTTTGCTGCTGCCGCCGCTGCTGATCTCCTGCGGCGCGGCCCTGCTTATCCCCTACCTGAATATTTTCCTCAGCGAGCACTATGATGCCGCCAACACCGACCTGGGCTTCATCCTGGCCGCCGGCGACATCGCGGCCGGCCTGGCCATGCTGGCGGCACCGCTGCTCTCGGCGCGGCTGGGCAAAATCGGCGCCATCGTACTGACCCAGTTGCTATCGATTCCCTTTTTGCTGCTGAGCGGCTTCGCGCCGGGGCTACTGATTGCCGGCGGCGCGCTGGTCATGCGCTTCGGCCTGTTCAACCTGGGCGTACCGCTCTACGATGCTTTTGCCATGGAACGCAGCCCGCCGGCGGCGCGGCCCATCGTGATCGGCCTGGTCAACGGCGCATACGCGGCGGGCTACCTGCTGGCACCGGCGATCAGCACGCGGGTACAGCAGTTTTATGGTTTCGCGCCGCTATTCGTGGCGACGGCGAGTTTCTATGGGCTGGCGGCACTGTTGATGTTCGCGTTCTTCGGGCGGGGGAGAGGTGAAGCGGAACAAGTGGCTGAAAAAGGTTGACACCGGCGAAGCATTGCAGTACAGTAATACATCCAGACTGATGTAACCTGACATCACTCTTGCACCGCATTGCTATTCGCTCACAGTGCTTACGCTTACAGAGGTGCCCATGGCTCCCCTCACACTAGATCAACGCCAACTCGAAACCCTCAGCCAGCTTATGATTGCCGGTGGTCATCAGGATGTCGCCGAGCTGCTTGATGCTTCGCTGGAACGGCTGATCGCCTTCTGGCCGGCGGAAGCTGCCGCACTCCTGTATATTTCGCCGCACGGCGACACCATCCGCATCGAGCAGGGATCGCCCGGCGATGATGCCCGCAATAAAATCGAAGAAGCGCGCACCGGCTTCGGCCGCCGCGAAGAAGGTAGCGAGCCGACTATCGGCTATTATTCGCTGGATAATGGCTGCGACTTGCTTGAATTGACGCTCCAGAGCAGCGGGCATAGCGTCGGCCTGTTGCACCTGGTGGTGCGCGAAGATGCCGGTTTGCAGCACGGTTCCAACGAGGGGCTGCGCACCGAAGAAGATTTGCTGCTGTTGCTGGTTCGCGCCATCGGCGGCGAATCCGATAAGCTGGCCATGCTGCGCCGCGCCGAGCGCGATCTGCGCGAACTTCAGTTCCTCTACGAGATCGGTCAGTCGCTCTCGGTCAATCTCGATCTCTCCAGCTTGCTCAATGAAATTCGTTACCGCGCCCCCCACGTTGTCGGCGCTGAACGCTGTTCGATTTTTGTGCTGGACGAAGAACGCCGCGAACTGGTGCTCGAACAGCCCGGCGATACCCGCGAATATCGCATGCCCGCCGATCGCGGCATCGCCGGCTGGGTGGTGCAACACGGTATCGGCCAGGTCGTCAATGATGTCGAGCAAGATGCCCGCTGGTACGATGTCATCGGTCGTGAAACCGATTTTGTCACGCGCTCAATCCTCTGTGTGCCGATGCGCGTCAAAGATCGGGTGATCGGCGCAATGCAATTGCTGAATAAACGCGGTAGCCAGTATTTCAGTGAGCGCGATATGCAGTTGCTCACCACGCTGGCTTCACAGGCCGGCATCGCCATCGAGAATGCGCGCCTCTACCGCAGCCTGCGTGAAGAACGTGACCGCCTGCTCAGCAAAGAAGAAGAGGTGCGTCGCTCACTGGCCCGCGATTTGCACGATGGGCCGACTCAGAGCATTGCAGCTATCGCAATGAACATCGAGTTCATCAAGCGCCTGCTCAAAGCGATGCCTGAGCGCGTCGCCGGTGAACTGAACATTCTCGCCGAACTGGTCAACAAAACATCCTACGATATTCGCACGCTGCTGTTCGAGTTGCGCCCGCTCGCCCTGGAGACGCAAGGCCTGCTGAAAGCCCTGCAGCAGTATGTCGAGCGCTGGCGCGACCCTGCCGGCAACGATATTCAACTGCGCATCGAGTCGCTGGGCAATGTGCCGCGGCTGCCGCACGAAATCGAAGCCGCTGTGTTCATGATCGTGCAGGAAGCCGTCAATAATGCGCGCAAACACTCGCAGGCACCGGAAATTGTGATTTATCTGTTTGAAGAAGAAGATCACCTGGTCGCAAGCGTGCGCGACCGCGGGCGCGGTTTCAATGTGCAGGCCATCGAAGCCGGTTATACCGAACGCGGCAGCCTGGGCCTGATCAACATGAAAGAACGTGCCCGGCTGATTGGCGCCGATTTTCGCATGCGCTCCGAACCCGGCCAGGGCACGACCGTCGAATTACGGCTGCCGCTCAGCTAAGAAGCCGGCAGCATGGCTGCCGGCTTCCTCAACCCAGCACTGCCCGTACCTGCTCGGCAATATCGGTCGGCAATCGCACCGTTTTCACACCGACTGCTTCGAGCGCTTCGATTTTCTCCTGGGCCGTGCCCTCGCCACCGGAGATGATCGCCCCGGCATGGCCCATACGCTTGCCGGGCGGCGCCGTCTGGCCGGCGATGAAACTGACTACCGGCTTGGTGACGTGCGTTTTGATGTAGGCAGCCGCTTCCTGCTCCGCCGATCCGCCAATCTCGCCGATCAACACAATCGCCTCGGTTTTCGGGTCGGCCTGGAACAACTCCAGCACATCGATAAAACTGGTGCCGATGATCTGATCGCCACCGATGCCGACAATCGTCGTCTGCCCCAGGCCAATCCGCGTGAGCGCATCGATGGCCTCATAGGTCAGGGTACCGCTCTTCGAGACTACGCCGACCGGTCCGGACGCAGCGATATTGCCGGGAATAATGCCGACCTTGGCCTCGCCGGGCGTCAGCAAACCGGGGCAATTCGGACCGAGCAAGCGCACCCCACGCTCGCGCACAAAGGCCGCCGTCGGCACCATGTCCAGTGCCGGAACGCCTTCAGTAATGCAGATAACCAGCGGCACGCCGGCATCAGCCGCCTCACGAATCGCGTCGGGGGCAAACGGCGCCGGCACATAAATGACCGACACATTGGCACCGGTTTCCTGCACGGCATCGTGAACCGTGTGGAACACCGGCACGGTTCCGTCCAGCGCCTTCTGGCCACCGCGACCGGGAACTGCGCCGGCAACGATATTGGTGCCATAGGCCTGCATCTGGCGGGCGTGGAACTCACCTTCCTTGCCGGTTATACCCTGGACTACCAGTCGGGTATTCTTGTCAATCAGGATGCTCAAGTCACGTCCCTCCTGCTGATCAGTAATCGCTACTCTGCGAACTGCGGTCGGTCTCTCCCTGGACGATGGACACACCAGCGCTGGCGCCGATCCGGGTGGCCCCGGCTGCGATCAGAGCGCGAGCCGTTGCCGTATCGCGCACCCCACCCGATGCCTTGATGCCAATGGCCGGCCCAACGGCCCGCCGCATCAAGGCGATGTCTGCGACCGTCGCGCCGCCGCCGGCAAAGCCGGTGCTGGTTTTCACAAAATCAACCCCGGCCCGCACGGCCAGGCGACAGGCGGCAACTTTTTCAAAATCCGTCAGCAGACTGGTTTCGATAATGACTTTGCAACGCGCACCACCGGTATGACATGCCGCCGTAACGTGGGCAATGTCGTCGTACACCTCGACATAGCGCCCACCTTTGAGCAGGCCGATGCCGATCACCATATCAATCTCGTTCGCACCGCCGGCAATCGCCTCAGCCGTTGCATACACCTTGCTCGCCGTGGTGGTTGCACCGAGCGGAAAGCCAACCACGGTACATACCGCCACCGGGCTGTCTTCCAGCAAGCCGGCGCAGAGCGGCACGAACACCGGATTCACGCAGACACTGGCGAAGCCGTACCGGCGCGCTTCAGCACAGAGGGTTACAATCTGATCTGGGGTTGCTTCCGGTTTTAGCAGGGTATGATCGAGAGCAGCCGCAAGCGACTGTGGCGGCATAGCCGCAACCGGATCAGGCGCCGGTGCGTTGGGGAGATCGTGGAGCGCCTGCAATTCTTGCTCGACGCGGGCAATCAGGTCTTCCATTCAACAGGCTCCTCATGCTGCGTGAATGGCATCATTGTAACATATCATTGACCGCATTCCCCCGCCGTCTTTCGGCGGCGGTCCCCTGCGGAAGTTTTTATGGTATAATCTGCAACGAATAGTTTACCGGTACTTTCGTAGTTTCGGCAAGCAACCAGCTGCAAAAAACTATGCAAACACATCGTTTTCTACTGGCTTATCCGAAATCCTCAGCACAGCATTGGTGCGTAGGGGCATAGTACGCCCGGCTGCCCCTGGATGCGTTGTTTCCGCTTGATCATAGAAATGGTTCCGCCCAACCCGCCGAAAGCTGCAAACGCACCGTTCCGCCAATTCCAGTCGATGCGCCGGCCTCCCGGCAGTCAGGAGGGACACTGGTGAGCGACGGAGTCGCGATTGAATTACGCGATGTCACCAGATGCTTCGGTACCCTGCGCGCCGTCGATGATGTATCGATGCAAATCAGTGACGGCGAATTTTTTGCGCTGCTCGGACCCAGCGGCTGCGGCAAAACCTCGACCCTGCGCATGATCGCCGGCTTCGAATTCCCGAGTAGCGGTACCATCAGTATCCACGGCCGGCCCATGGGCCAGACACCGCCCTACCGCCGGCCAGTCAATACGGTTTTCCAGTCCTACGCGCTTTTTCCGCATATGACGGTCGCTCGCAATGTCGCTTTCGGCCTTGAAATGAAACGCGTGCCGCGCCACGAAATTGACAGGCGTGTCCACGCTGCGCTCGAGATGGTGCGCCTCGAAGATTTTGCCGATCGCCGCCCACGCAGCCTCAGCGGTGGCCAGCAGCAGCGCGTCGCGCTCGCCCGTGCGCTGGTCAATCGCCCCGAGGTGCTGCTGCTCGACGAGCCGCTCGGCGCGCTCGACCAGAAGTTGCGCAAAGAAATGCAACTCGAGCTCAAGCGTCTGCAAAACCGCCTCGGCATTACATTCATCTTTGTCACCCACGACCAGGAAGAAGCCCTGGCGATGGCTAATCGCATCGCGGTGATGAATCAGGGCAAGGTTCTGCAAATCGGCACGCCCACCGAGATCTACGAGCGCCCGAATTGTCGTTTCGTGGCCGATTTCATCGGCGAAACCAATTTCATCGAGGGCCGCATCGCCGCAATCGACGGCAACCACGCTTTGCTCGAAACCGGTGATGGCCTGCGACTCCTGGGCTACACCCACCGGGCGCTGTCCATCGGCAGCAGCGCCACGCTCTCGATCCGGCCCGAGAAGTTCCTGCTCTACGAACCGGCAAACTACCAGGGCAATGGCGTCAATTGCATGCAGGTGCAAGTCGAACATATCGATTATATCGGTAGCGATACGCGCATCACCGTGCGCCTCAGCCCCGAACGCAGCGTCGACATCTGGGAACAAAATAATCGCAGTACCCTCGACCGTGATGAATACTGGCAACCTGGTGAACCGGCGATCCTGGCCTGTCCGCCGGACAATGCCCTCGTCTTAACCGAGTAGGGCTCAGCGCCCTACCTGGTTTTTCGCTTGCGGTAGCGCGGTAGTAACTATGATTCTGGTGTATTTTGGCGGCGAAGCCGCCAAAATACACCAGAATATTTGCGTTGAACAAATACTGTACTTGCTGTTTGCGGCAATGCCGCAAACAGCAAGTACAGCCCAGAAAATGTGATGGCAATCAACAATACCACCAGGATCCACCGCAAACGCTGGTTGCCGGCGCTGCTCGGCGGGCCGGCTGCGCTCTATCTGCTCCTGTTCTTTCTCCTACCCTTTGTGGTCATCATTGTCTACAGCTTCCTGACCCGTAGCCCCACCGGTGGTGTGCTCTGGGTATTTACCTTTGATAACTACGCCAGGCTGTTCAGCGATCCCATCTATGGGCAAATCTTCTGGCGCTCGATCTGGATGGGCCTGGCCACTACGCTGATCTGCTTGTTGATCGGCTATCCGCTGGCACTGTTCATTGTGCGCCGGAATCGCCGCCGGCGCACCATCCTGATCCTGCTGATCCTGATCCCTTTCTGGACGAATCTGCTGGTGCGCACTTATGCCTGGATGGTCATTCTCGGCAACAATGGCCTGATCAACAATCTGATCGGCTGGTTCGGCTTTGAACCGATTACCATGCTCAACACCGGCGGCGCCGTACTGCTCGGCCTGGTCTACACCGGGTTGCCGTTTATGGTCTTGCCGTTGTTCGCCTCTATTGATCGCTTCGATTTCCGGTTGCTGGAAGCCGCCAGCGACCTGGGCGCCACCCGCCGGCAGGCCTTCCTGCGCATTATGCTGCCGCTGACGATGCCCGGCATTGTGGCCGGCTCTGTGCTGGTGTTCATTCCGGCTGCCGGCAACTACATCGTGCCCGCGTTGCTCGGCGGCAACAAAGTCACCCTGGTCGGCAATTTGCTCGAACAGCAATTCGGTTCGGCCCAGAACAAGCCGCTGGGCTCGGCTGCCGCCATTCTGGTGATGATCGTGCTAACGCTGGCGGTCGTTCTCTATTTTCGGGTCACCAGTGAGGAGGATCGCTGAGCATGCAACCGGAAACGCTCGGTCGCAGCATTCCGCAAACACCGGCGCAAACCCGCTCGCGCTGGAGCAGTGGGCGCGGCGCCTTGCTCGCCAATGCCACGTTCTGCTACGTCTTTCTCTACGCGCCAATCGCGGTGCTGGTGATCTTCTCCTTCAGCAATTCCAGCATCAGCGGCGTCTGGGGCGGCTTCACCATCGACTGGTACCTGCGCCTGTTCCAGAATGATCGCCTGATGCGCGCACTGGCCAATAGCCTGCAAGTCGCCACGGCCTCGATGTTGATTTCGACGGTGCTGGGCACACTGACTGCGCTGGCGCTCGAACGTTTTCGCTTTTGGGGCCGCCAGACCTACGACGCGGTGCTCTATTTGCCTATCGTCATTCCCGACATCGTGATGGCGGTGATGCTACTGCTATTCTTCTCGACTTATTTCCAGATTATGCGCGAACTGTTCGGCGGCATCTGGCGCTTGAGCCTGATGACGGTGATTATTGCGCATGTCGCCTTCAATATCTCTTTTGTCGCAGTAGTGGTGCGAGCCAGCCTGAAGGGCTTCGACTGGCTGCTCGAAGAGGCGGCCCAGGATCTCGGCGCGAACGAATGGCAGACCTTCTGGCGAGTCACCTTTCCACTGATTTTGCCCGGCATCCTCGGCGGTGCCCTGCTAGCCTTCACGCTCTCGCTCGACGATTACGTGATCACTTTTTTCACCACCGGCCCGGGCGCCTCGACGCTGCCCATCGAAGTGTTCAGCACCATTCGCCGCAGCGTCACCCCCGAGATCAATGCGATCTCGACCCTGATGCTGGCCGCCTCGGTGCTGCTGGTGCTGGCCTCGCAGTTGCTTCAGCGCCGGCACTGAATGACAGGCATTACGCAGTCACCCTGTGTCCAGGCCGGATTCGCCTCCGGCAGGGCGGAAAAACCGTTTCAATTCGTTTGATTTTGCGGCTTCGCCGCAAAATCAAACGAAAAAGATAGTCACTTCCTGGCTGCCGCAGGCCAAAAAAGCTCTGGGGCGACCAGCACCAATGCCGACTGCAGAAGTCACAAAAAGGAGAAAAAATGTTCCGACGTGTTAGCCTGCTGCTGCTGCTCTTCGTATTGCCGCTCGCCACGGCCTGCGGCAGCGCTCCGCCCGCCGCCGAGCCTACCGCCGCCCCCGCCGATGACAGCCCTCCCGCCGCCGCCGGCATTGATCGTTCGCAGCTCTCCGAGGAGTTATATTTCTTCAACTGGAGCGAGTATATCGACCCGGCATTGCTCGCCGAGTTCGAGGCCGAATACGGCGTACGAGTGATCGAAGATCTCTACGACTCGAATGAAGCCATGATCCCCAAGATCCGCGCCGGCGGCTCGGGCTACGACCTGGTCGTACCCTCGGATTACGCCGTGCAAATTATGGCCGCCGAGAATTTGCTGGCACCGCTCGACCAGAGCCTGCTGCCCAACCTGGAGAACATTCGGCCCGATCTGCTCGATCTCTACTTCGATCCGGGCAACACCTATTCGGTACCCTACTTCTGGGGCACCACCGGCATCGCTTACAACAGCGAGTTCTTCCCCGAATCACCGGATAGCTGGGCGATCCTGTTTGAAACCGAACGCCTCGCCGCGATCGAAGGGCGCTTCACCGTGCTCGACGACCCGCGCGAAACGCCGGGCGCCGCGTTGATCTACCAGGGTCACTCCGTCAACACAACCGACCCGGCGATCCTCGAACAAACCCGCGAACTGCTGTTGCAGCAGAAACCGTATCTTACCGCCTACGACAGTGCCAGTATCAATTTGCGCCTCTCGACTGAAGAGATCATCCTGGCCCATTCCTGGAACGGTGCCGCCGCCACCGCCCGCCTCGGCATCGACGACAAACCCGGCAACGACAAGATCAACTTCGTGATTCCGCAGGAAGGTGGCGTAATCTGGATGGATAACCTGGCCATCGTCGCCGACTCGCCCAACCGGTACACTGCCCATGTCTTCATCAACTGGCTAATGCAGCCCGAAATCGCCGCCCGCAACACCGACTGGGTGCTCTACCTGACGCCCAATGCCGCCGCCGAGCCGCTGCTCGATCCGGAAACCAGGGCCATCTTCGACGCCGGCTTCGCGCCCACCCCCGCAGAGCGCGAGCGCCTCGAATGGATCGAACGCACTGAAGCAACCGAACTGGCCTTTGCCGACCTCTGGATCCAGGTCATCGGCCAATGAAAAGAGAGCCGCAGGATTGCTTGAAATTTCCGGCTATGCCGGAAATTTCAAGCAATCCTGCGGCTCTGTCCATACCTGTGCATGGGCGGGCGACCGCTAGCGATCGATCCCGCCCATGCACAGGTATTTGATCTCCAGCCATTCGTCGAGGCCGTATTTCGAGCCTTCGCGCCCCAGCCCCGATTCTTTGACGCCACCAAAGGGCGCGACCTCGGTCGAGATCAGGCCGGTGTTGATGCCGACGATGCCGTACTCCAGGCCCTCGGCCACCCGCCAGACCCGCCCGATATCGCGGGTGTAGTAGTACACCGCCAGGCCATAGCGCGTCGCATTTGCCATGTCGATGGCATCGGCTTCATCCGCGAAGCGCTGCAAGGCCGCCACCGGCCCGAAAATCTCTTCCTCGTTCATATCCATCGTACCGCTCACGCCCATCAGCACTGTCGGCAAATAAAATCTGCCGCTGTCACCCTGCCGCGCGCCGCCATAGGCCACCTGCGCGCCTTTGCTCAGCGCATCGCCAACCAGCCGCTCGACCCTGGCCAGTGCGGCGTCGTCGATCAGTGGGCCGATCTGCACGCCTTCCTCGAAGCCATTGCCGACCCGGAGCTTTTGCACTGCCGCCGTCAGTTTCTCGGCAAACACCTCGTACACCCCATCCTGCACATACATCCGGTTGGCGCAGACACATGTCTGGCCGGCGTTACGGAACTTCGAGAGCATCGCTCCCTCGACGGCCGCGTCGATATCGGCGTCATCGAAAACGATGAAGGGCGCATTGCCGCCCAGTTCCAGCGAGACCCGCTTGACCGTATCGGCGCACTGGCGCGCCAGTAGCTTGCCAACCTCGGTAGAACCGGTAAAACTGAGCGCCCGCACGGTCGGATTGGCGGTCAGCTCGCCGCCGATGACCGGCGCGTCTTCGGCGGCGCCGGTAAGCACATTGAGCACGCCGGGCGGCATGCCCGCGCGCTCGGCCAGCTCGCAGAGCGCCAGCGCCGAAAGCGGCGTCTGCTCCGCCGGCTTGATGATCATCGTACAGCCAACCGCGATGGCCGGCGCGGCCTTGCGCGTAATCATGGCCGCGGGAAAATTCCAGGGCGTAATCCCGGCGCAGACACCGATGGGCTCGCGCATCACAACGATGCGCTTGTCGGCCTGGTGCTGCGGGATTGTATCGCCGTAGACCCGCCTGGCTTCCTCGCCGTACCATTCGACGAAAGAGGCCGCGTAGGCGATTTCGCCCATGGCCTCGGCCAGCGGCTTGCCCTGCTCGCTGGTCATAATCGTCGCCAGATCGCGCTGGTGCTCCATCATCAGATCGGCCCAGCGCCGCAGCACGCGGGCGCGCTCCTTCGCCGTGCGGGCGCGCCAGCCCGGCAGTGCTCGCGCCGCCGCCGCAATCGCCCGGCGGGTCTCATGCACGCCCAGGCGCGGCACAGTGGCAATTCGTTCACCATTCGCCGGATTCAACACCTCAGTGCTGCTGTTGCTATCGGCAGCGCACCACTCCCCATTGATGTAGGCCTGCGTGCGCAACAGCGCGCCATCATTCAATTGCATCATTTTTTTCCTTTTTTCAAACCCGGTTTGAATACAACACGAAGATACTAAGTATCTTCCACCCTGCCGGAGGCGAAAGAACATATGCAGCCGCAAGCCGTTACTCGACGGCTTGCGGCTGCAAAATATAGTACCACCAGTTGTTGCGGATGCTGTCGATTTCGCCGGCGACCCGCGGCAGGTGATCGAGCCACCAGAGGTGATGGGCGCGCATGTCGCCGTCGCCCCATTCGCGGCAGGACATGGGCCGCGGCGGGGGGCTCAAATCGGGGAAGTTGTACCAGGCATCGGCGCGGCTCAACACGACCCGCCGATTACCCCAATCGTAATCGCGCTGACTACTGGGCGCGAAATGCACATTGCCGCATTCGGCCATACCGGGCTGGTCGCGATCAAAGCGAGTGAAGCGCTGCCAGAGGTTGGCCTCGCCCTGATGCCGCCGGTAAACATGGGCCATAATCGATTCGACGCGGTGGCCAAAATTTTCCAGCATACAGCCGACATCACGCTCGTAGTTGAAGCCCATCACCACAAAGCGCCGCCGGGCCGCAAGCAGAGCTAGCGGCGGCGCATTGCACCAGAAGGCGCCCGGCCCGGCCATCATACTCTCGTAGTAACCGGCGTAGGGGAAGGCCATCAACCAGACTTCATCGATCTCGTTGCGATTGATTTTGCCGACCATATCAAATTCGGCCAGCAGCCGGGGATAATCGACGGCATCGGGTTGATGGCAGGGATCACGCCGCTGCACACAATCCAGATAGCTGCGATCGCTGTAACGAAAGCCGTCGATCTTGATAGGATAGGCATCGACCTCGTGGCGATCAACGATCCGGTAGCGTGCATAGCCATCGCTGGCCTGCTGCAAATCGGCGATGTACTGTTTAACGAGTTCGGCGGGATCATGCCAGCCCAGCAGGCGGAACAGCGGCTGATTGCCGTCCGCCTCGATGATCGGCGCATGAATAATCAGGCCGACCCGCAGTTCGAGCGGCGGCCTGGCAGTTTCGCGCCGATCTACTACCGGCGCCGGGCTAGGGGCAAAGCAGCGGCGCGCGTGAACCATGCACTCTGCGTTCTACCGCGACCATTCCGGCAAAGGGAGCGATCCCATACATCCGAAACGCCGCTGCTTTGCCCCTACCGCCGGCGATCACATCCAATTCCCGTCGGGCACCCGGCGCATGCCGCCGGAGGCGATGCGCACCGCCGGGCGGGGGCCGGCCAGGTATACCCAGGCCCGCAGCGACCCCTGAGCGGTCTGCACCTGATAGGCAATCCGCTCATAGAGATTGGCTTCACCGCCACCGGGCGTGTAATCCTCCAGCGCATCGAGTTCGCGCAGCATCGTAGCGTACTGCACTTCCGGCACCGTTATCACCACACCCTGCACCGTCGAACCGCTTTCCCAGACCAGAAACGGGTACGGCCCTTCGGTATACAGTGCCGCATCAGGCAGACTCGCCGCCGCCTCGCGCATTGTACATCCGGCCAGCAAGCGTCGGTAATTTTCATGCCCCGGCTTCAGCGTCCCATAGACGAAAAACGGCAACTGTTCCATACAAAGGTGTGTTATCGTAAAGCAATACAGAAGGGATTTCGTTGGGGTGGGTAGCTTTGCTACCCACCCCAACGAAATCCCTTGTTATCGGCGCAGGGGACAGGCATTGGTTACCCCTTCAATGGGTTTCCCCTGCGGGTAGCAAAATATTGTCGATCAGCCGGGTCTGGCCGATGCGCACTGCCAGCGAGAGCAGCACACCCTGCTCGCCAACGACATCGAGCTCGCGCAGGCTCTGCGGATCGGCCGCGCTCACATATTCAACTTCGGCCAGCGGTTCGCTTGCCAGCACCCGACGCATCGCCGCACGCATCGCCGCACCATCGTGCCGGCCCTGCACATACAATTCGCGAGCCGCATTCAGTGCCCGGTACAGTACAGTCGCAGCCTCGCGCTCGGCGGAACCGAGATAGGCATTGCGGCTACTCATCGCCAGGCCATCGTGCTCACGCAGCGTCGGGCAAACCCGCACGTCGGTCGGAATATTCAGATCCGCCACCATGCGTCGAATCACCACGCTTTGCTGGGCATCTTTCTGGCCGAAATAGGCCCGGTTCGCACCGCTGATCAGCAACAGCTTGCAGACAACCGTCGCCACACCGCGAAAATGACCGGGCCGGGCGGCCCCCTCCAGCGGCTCACTCAATTGTTCAACATTGATATAAGTGGCAAAACTGGGCGGATACATTTCGGCCAGATCGGGCACAAACACCAGTTGCACGCGCTGGTCACGCAGCAGGTGCAAATCGCGCTCGATGTCGCGTGGGTAACGCACAAAATCCTCGTGCGGGCCAAACTGGGTCGGGTTGACAAAAATACTGACGGCGACGGCATCGCATTCGGCATCGGCCTGGCGCACCAGGCTGAGATGCCCGGCGTGCAGGGCTCCCATCGTCGGCACGAGTCCGAGCATGCCATAATCGGCACGCGCCCGACGAAAATCGGCAACTGTTCGCAGGATTCGCACAGCTCAGCTACCTTCATCAAGCAAACGCAAGGCTTCCTGAAGTTCCTCGTCTTTCATTATCGAGGAATGCTCAGCGGCGGGGAAAGTTCCGGCGCGCACATCGGCGGCATAGCTCCGCAGTGCCTCGCTCATGCTCTTGCCGATTTCAGCGTAGCGGCGGGTATGGCGCGGCACAAAATCCTTGAACATTCCCAGCAGATCATGCCAGACCTGCACCTGCCCATCGCAGTGCGGGCCGGCACCGATCCCGATAGTCGGAATACGCAGACGCTCAGTCAGCAGAGCAGCAAGCTGACTGGGCAGCAATTCGAGCACAATCGCGAAGGCGCCGGCCTCCTGAAGCGCCAGCGCATCACGGATCAGCCGGGCGGCATCGACCGGGCGTCGGGCCTGCACCCGCGTGCCAATCAGATTCACCGACTGCGGCGTAAAGCCGAGATGACCCATCACCGGAATGCCGGCCTCGACCAGGCGCTGCACACAGGGCAGCACCGGCCGGCCACCCTCCAGCTTGACCGCCTGCACCCCGGCTTCTTGCAACAGGCGCCCTGCTGATCGCAGCGCATCGTCTGGATTATTGTAGGTGAGGAAAGGCAAATCGCCGACCAGCAAGGCCTGCTGGCTTCCACGTGCGACCGCCCGGGCGTGGTGGACAATATCATCAAGCGTGGTGGCCACCGTACTGCTATGGCCCAGCATCACCATACCCAGCGAGTCACCAATCAGAATAACCGGTATTTCCGCCAGGTCTACCAACTGGCCGGCCGTATAATCGTAGGCCGTCACCATCGAAAAACGTTCGCCGCGCTGTTTGCAACGCTGCAAATCCTGAATGGTTTTGCGCACAGCTACCTCGATGTCAATCCCAGCGAGTCCCACTCTCCAGCACTTTGATAATCGTACCCTCACGGTCGATCAGCAAACGTGCCGACTCACGCAATTCACAATTGATATGCGGGCATTTCGCTTTTGCCTCTTCCGGGGCGACACCCAGCGGGCAATTGTTCTGGTACTCACAGTGCTGCACCGAAACGGCAAAGCGCGGCGAACCGGGCGGGCCATCGAGCAGGTGCAGGCTTAACGGCGCATCACAGAGACCCGGCAGTTTCTCACTGAGATAATCACGCGCGAGGCCAAGCACCGGATGCGGGGGACGTTTTGGTCGAGCCATGGAAAAGCCTTTCACTCGGGCAGCGAACAAAGTGAACGTAGGCACAGAATACCAGAAGCCTGCAACTCGCGTCATGGCGGCTTCGCAACGGCCCGTTATCATGTCGCAACTCGCCCCTGAGCAGTTGCCTGACAAGAACCCGCTTTTGCGCCTGCGGCAGCAGGCAACCGACACGGACGCAAACAGGATGGGATTTGTTCTGGCGGCTTCGTTGCCAGAACAAATCCCATCCTGTTTGCGTTCCGGTTGTTGCTGCCGCGCAAGGCATCGCAATCAGGAAAACGGCACGGTTGCGGCAACTCGGGTACCGCGACCAAGCGCACTCTCGATACCAAATTCGCCGCGCAGCAGCATCTCGATCTGGCGACGCATACTGGCGATGCCGAGGTTCTTGCGCGAACTGGCACTCGCCAGGGTTTCGCTCACCGGAAAGCCGCTGCCATCGTCTTCGATAACAATCTGCAAGACGTTGTCGCTCACATCGATCAGTACACGCACCTGGCCGGCGGCGGCATGCTTGGCCACATTGTTGAGCGCCTCCTGCACAAAGCGAAAAATCGTCACTTCATAATGGCTAGGCAGGCGTTGCTCGAGACCTTGCAACATCAGGTTCACCTCGATCTTGTTTTGCTCACCGAATTGCGCAGTGAAGCGGCGCAGCGTCGGCACCAGGCCCAGGTCTTCCAGCGTCATCGGGCGCAGATCGAAGATCAGGCGCCGGGTATCTTGCAGCGTCGTATTGACCGCCGTTTTCAAGCCGCTCAACTCGGTGCGGGCCATATCGAGATCGCGGTCGATCATGCGCTGGCAGATCTCGGCGCGCAAGACCAGGTTGCTGAGCGACTGGGCGGCCACATCGTGAATGCGCACCGATGTCCGTTCACGCTCCTGCTCGTGGGCCTGAATAATATTGGCGATCATATCTTCCGGGGCATGCTGATCGCCGATACCGTCCTCCATAGCCACACTGGAACGGCCACCCTGCAACGACGACAGCAACTCGACCAGGTCGCTGAGGTGATTCTGCTGCTCACGCAGGTTCTTCTGGCGCTGTTGCAACTGTTCCAGTTGCGACCGCATGATCTGCAAGCGCATCTGCACTTCTTGTGCCGCGGTAAAAAAGTTCTTGATCTCTTCTTTGCTGTAGCGATCAAGATTGACTTCCATATCGCGAACCCGGCTCGACACTTGCAACTCGCGCTGCGAGAGCTTGTCGACTTCGGTCGTACCCTGGCGAACCAGAACTTCGACTTCGCTCAACTCGCGGCGATTGCGCTCCTGTTCGCTGCGATACTGTTCCAGTGCTGATTCTAATATCGACTGTCCGTCTGACATCGCGTTGCTCCTTCGACGACCGCTGCTATTTTTGCCACCCGCATTATAGCGCAGACGAATAGCCCATGGATATTATGATTTCCATGGGCTATTCAAATTACAAGCACGGCAAGAGCTACGAGCTCGCAGATCTCGCAGAGCGCGCCATAGGTATCGCCGGTTAATCCACCCAGATCGCGCGTCCACCAGCGCGCCAGCAGGTGCGCCGCCCCCCAGACGATCAGCAGAGCCAGCAGGCCGCTCAGCCCGGCGACGAGCAGCAGCAAGCTGGCAGTGATCGCAGTGGCCAGGGAAAAATCGCGCCGGCGCACTTCAGCATTGAAGCTGCGCCCCAGACCGCCCTCGCGCGCTGCCGGGAACCAGTAGATGCCATAGATGTCGGCCCAGCGCCCCAGCAGCGGCGCCAGCAACACTGCCGACCACCAGTCGGCGCCGGCACTGGCCAGCAGCGCAAACTTCAACAGGAACAACGCAACCAGCGCAATCGCGCCCATCGCCCCGATCCGGCTATCGCGCATGATTTCGAGTTTGCGTTCGCGCGAGCGCCAGCTCAGCACGGCATCAAACGTATCACTCAGGCCGTCGAGATGCAGGCCGCCGGTCAGCCCGGCCCAGGCGACTACCAGCAGCGCCGCAGACACCGGCGGATCCCAGACCAGCCCGGCCAGCCAGCCAATGCCGGCCAGGATACCGCCCAGCAGCAAACCAACCGCCGGAAACCAGGGAATAGCCCGCACCAGGCTCTGCTCAGAAGAAGCATGGGCACCGGGCAGTGGCAGAATCGTCAAAAAACGTACCGCCTCAACCAGCGCCGCCCATGGCGAGCCGGCCGCATTATCGCGCGACATACCCATACCCCCAACCAGAAAGTGTTGGAGCGTTGGAGCGTTGGAGCGTTCGAACGCTCCAACGCTCCAACGCTCCAACGCTTGAATGCTTACCGCGAACGGCGTTGCCGAGCCAGCCAGAGGCCGAGCAGCATGCCGGCAGCCGCGACCCCGGCGCCAAGCAGCGCCGGCAGCCGCGATGATTGCGGCGTGGCGGCAGGCTGCGACGCTGCCGGCGATGGCTCAGCCGGCAGATCGAGCGTATTGGGCGATGTACTCTCGGAGGTAGCCGGCGGCGGCGGGGTGGGCTGCAAGGCCGGCGGCGCGGCACTGCCTGTATCTTCAGCAGAGTCGCCCAGGCGGGCAACCGGCGGCGCATCGGCGGCAGTTTCCGGGGCAGCGGGCAACGCTGCCTCGGGCGCAGCCTGACTGGCGGCAGCCGACTCAGCCGCATCCGCAGCTTCTTCAGCCGCCATTTCGCCGACGGCAGCCTCTTCTTCAAGCGACATTTCGCCGGCGGTAGCGGCTTCCGCTGCGGCCTGTTCATCGAGCGGCACACTGGTAGCGGAAATGAGCGGCGCAGTTTCCTGGGCATTGTAGCCCGGTTCAGCCATTTCGGCGGGCGGGCGGGGCGCCAGCGCGATACCGCCACCCGCAGCGCCGAAAAACGTCACCCCGATCAGCATAACCAGGGCAACCCCAACCAGGCCGCCGCCAAAAGGCAGCAATTGCTGCCAGAAACCCCGGCGCTTCGGCGCCATAGCCGGATCAAGCATAAACGAGCGCGGCAATTCCAGTGCCGGCAGATCGCGCAACAGGGCAATCGTGGTTTGCAATTCTTCCAGTTCTCGCCGCAGTGCCGGTTCCTGCTCAAGCCGGCGTTCGAGCGCCTGGCGCTCCACAGCCGAAAGTTGCTGATCGATATAGGCCGACAGCAACTCTCGATCCGGTTCAGAGAGGGGCTGGAAAGCAGATGGCGAAGCAGTCATAATCGTCACTTTATATCAGGCGGGCCGGGCACTGCCATAAGCAAGCCATAGTACCCGCTCACATAACCATTGTTAATCCTCATCTCCATGACGATAGCGAGCGGGCAGAAGTTCCCCGGCTTTGAGCAACTCGCGCAACCGGGCTCGCCCGCGGCTCAAGCGCGATTTGACCGTACCCAGGTTGCTACCGGTAATGCGGGCAATTTCATCGTAGGCAAAGCCCTGGATGTCACACAACACCAGTACCACCCGCTGTTCGGCGGACAATGCTTGCAGCGCCTGCTGGATAGCGGTACCAAGTTCCTGCCGCAGCGCAGATTCGTCCAGAGTTTCGCCGGGATCGGGCGGATCGAAATAGGCGGTATCGTCTTCGGCGGCGAGCGCCGCATCGAGCGATGTTGCCGGTTTGCGTTTGCGGGCTCTCAATGCATCGTAACAGAGGTTGGTCGCAATACGAAAGAGCCAGGCGCGAAACGAGCCGCCGCGAAAGCGGTTCAGATTGCGATAGGCGGAAATAAACGCGTCCTGGGTCGCATCAGCCGCCGAATCACGATCGCCGAGCATACGATAGCACAGATTGAACAGCCGGCTCTCATAGAGGCGCACCAGCTGATTAAAAGCATCAACATCGCCCTGCTGGCTTTCGGCCACAAGACGCAATTCTTCATCGGCCATAACTGCCCACAGCAACAGTCTGCCGGTACCGGTTCCGGCGGAAACGCAGCACCATTATAAAGGAAGAATGCCGGGACGATATGCACTTCCCAGCCGGGCAGGGAAATGAACGTCGTCCCGGCATTCGTCGGGGCAGACAGCTTAGAGCGGGGCAGCTTCAGCCAGAGCCGTAATCCCGGCTGTCACACGCTGACCGGCACGCAGCAGCGTACGAAACGAGTCACGCTGGAAAAGCAGATCGGTGCGAGCGCCAAAGCGAATGATGCCGATCCGTTCGCCGGCGGTCAGCTGATCGCCAACGGAAACCTTGCTGATGATACGACGCGAAAGCGGGCCGGCAATCTGCACTACCAGCAGCGGGCCGAAGGCCGTATCCAGGCCGATATAGGTGCGCGTATTGCGCTCGGCAGCCTCCGCATCCCAGATCGGGCGAAAATCGCCTTCGACATGCTTGACGAAGCGCACCTGGCCGGCAGCCGGGCTCCGATTGACCGAAACATCGATGGGGGTCTGCATCGTCACCAGGCGCAGCGAGTCGGTATGGAGAAAGCGATGCTCATACACTTCACCAAGCTGCGTGACCACCCCGTCGGCAACCGCAAACAGCGCCGCCGTATCTTGCGGCGTCACCCGTTCCGGGTCACGGTAGAGCAGAGCCGTCAAGGCCGTCAGGGCCAGTGGCAGCGGTGCCAGACGTGGGCGCAAGCCGAGAGCCAGTCCGGTCAGGCCGATCCCGATACCCAGCAAAGGTGTAGCTTCAGCATCAAGGCCCGGCAAACGCGGGCTTCGCTCGTTGTCGACAGTCGGCTCAGACATAAATATATCGCTTTGGTATGCAGGAAACCATATGGAGATCAGGAGTTTTATAGATTCTAGCATGGCTCATAGCAAAATGCAACTACAGAATAATTATGTGACAACTCCCAATCCTCAAGGACTCGGTTGGTTAACCCTGGTTTGAACCAGGGTTAACCCGGCAGCAGCAGGCTATTACACCAGGAGGTGGCGATTTTCTGCCGCTGACCCGTGGTACCATGGTTCCAGAAACCTATCAACGCGAAGGAGGTGTCTGTGCGAGTACTTGTCTACAGTACCCGGCCCTACGACCGTGAGATGCTGGCGGCGGCTAACCAGGGCCGGCACGAGTTGCTGTTCACTTCGAGTTCGCTGGATAGCCATTCGGCGGAACTGGCCCGCGGCTTTCCGGCGATTTGCCTGTTCGTCAATGATACTGCTTCGGCAGAGGTGCTTGAGCGCCTGGCGGAAGGCGGTACGCGTATGCTGGCCCAGCGTTCCACCGGTTACAACAATATCGACATGGCGGCAGCCGAGCGCCTGGGTATGACCGCAATGCGGGTGAGTTATTATTCGCCCTATGCCGTTGCTGAACACGCCGTGGCTTTGCTCCAGGGCGTCAACCGGCGGATTCACCGGGCCTACAACCGGGTGCG
Organism: Chloroflexaceae bacterium; assembly: GCA_034437175.1. GTDB lineage: Bacteria > Chloroflexota > Chloroflexia > Chloroflexales > Chloroflexaceae > DAOTUJ01. Next base: position 28,490 of record DAOTUJ010000001.1, read on the forward strand.
CGACAATAATTTTCTGCTGGATGGCCTGGTCGGGCGCGATCTGCATGGCAAAACCGTCGGCATCTTTGGTACCGGCAAGATCGGTACGGTGTTTGCGACGATTATGAAGGGCTTCGGCTGCCGTTTGCTCGGTTACGATATTCACGAGAACTCGGAATGCCTGGAACTGGGTATGCAGTATGTTTCGCCCGATGAACTGGTGCGCGAGGCCGACATTATCAGCCTGCATCTGCCGCTGATCCCCGAAACCTTTCATATCATTAATACGCATATGCTGGCGATGATGAAACCCGATGTCATTCTGATCAATACCAGTCGCGGCAAGCTGATCGAAACCGATGCCCTGATTGCAGCCCTCAAGGACGGACGCATCGGCGGGGTGGGCCTGGATGTCTACGAAGAAGAAGAGGGGCTGTTCTTTCGCGATTTTTCGCAGCGCATTATGCTCGATGACCTCTTCGCCCGCCTGATCTCATTCCCCAATGTGGTTGTTACGGCGCACCAGGCCTTTCTGACAAACGAAGCGCTCCAGACAATTGCGGAAACTACTATCCGGAACCTGAGCGATTTTGAAGACGGCCACAGCAATGATAATGTCTTGAAGCCGATCAAACGTTAAAATGCGGGCTCCAAAAGTAGGGTATCATTAGTAGTTGCAACAATGCTGCAATCTCCAGTGATACCCGCTTTTGATTCGGCTGCAGGAAACCCATGTTTGTCGATATCTGGATCTGGCTGACCCTGATCGTCGCGCTCCTGCTGATAGCAGCAACCCTGGCACCGTTGGAAACGCTGGCCTGGTGGGTCGGTTGGGATCACGATCCACGATTGGCAAGCCGGCTGGATCCGGTCAATACGCATGTCGAGCATTTTGTGGTATACCTGAGCGGGGTTGCCCAACTCAGCGGCAAGTCGCTGGTTGTCAAGGAGCAGCATTTTCTGAATTTGCTCGAAGCACGCCTGCCCAAGAGCGTGATTGTACGCGATGTGTTTCCTTTCTCAGTAACCAATACAGCCCTGACGGAGCGCCGCCCGCTGGCCTGGTTCTGGAAGTGGAGCGCCCACTTCGCTCGTGGCCCGGTTCGCCGTATGTTTGTGTACCTGGTGCAGATTCGCAATATCTTGCAGGTCGCCGTCTCCGCCGATCGGCGCTACGGCACGATGTACAGCATGGGCGTGGCCCAGGAAATCATCAAACAATTGCTGCGCTACGGCTATTCGCTTGATGCACCGCGCCCAATTACGCTGATCTGCATCAGCGGCGGCGCCCAGATCTCGGTGGGCGTTGCGCCGATTTTGCACAGCGCCCTCGGTGTGCCGATCTACATTATTTCGGTGGGTGGCGTGCTCACCGACGATCCCGGCATTCTGTATGTCGAAACGCTCTACCATCTCTCCGGCAGCGCCGACCGCGTCCAGTATCTCGGTGACTGGCTCTACCCAGGGCGCTGGCCGATTTTCCCGCGCTCGCCCTGGAACCGGGCGCGCAATGAACAGCGCATCGTCATCATCGATGCCGGGCCGATGAAACATATGGGCCAGGGCGATTATTTTAGCCGCTCGGCGCGCCTGCCCGACGGGCGCAGCCATGTTGAATGGACTCTCGACACGGTCGTGCACATTATGGAGCCGCCAGCGGCTCCATAATGTGCACGACCGTGCCTGTGTCTGGGATTTCAGCGCCGAATAAAAAGACGCCGGGCTGAAAATGCCGCCATTGTTGAGGATTACTTGCTGGTCGAAGAAATAGTCCAGGTCGCCGTCGTTGTCCAGATCAGCCAGGCTGCTGCCAATGCCATTGCCGAGGCGACTTGTCGAACAGTTGATTCTGGATGACGCTGAACTGGCCGCTGCCATCATTGATCAAGACCCGGAAGTGACCGAATACAAGCCCGACCATGTCCAGCGATCCATCGCCATTGACATCACCGAGCAGCATAGGTGGGTCGTACTGATTTCCGACACTGCCGCCGTCACGAAAATTGCCGGTGCCGTCGTTCAGTCAGATCCGGGCGGGTGCTTCTTCCGCGCTGGCAACCAGCGCATCCAGCGCCCCGTCGCCGTTGCGGTCGCCAAGTTCTACGCTTTCACTAATGCTGTTGCCCAGGCACTGGTCGCTATCACCAAAAAAATCGAATCGGATTGCTGCTGAGCGCCGGCTGGCGCCGGGCTGATGAGCATCGCAAAGAGCAAAAGGGTCATTGCATAACGAATCACGCAAATGTCCTTTCCGGGATGATGCTATGCTGCTGTCGCAAGCAAAAAAACGCGCACGGGTCGCCAAAACCATAATTCGTAGTAATTGACGCTATGTATGGTACCATATGCGATGGCGGTATGGTAATGAAAACGGCAAAGGAGAACTGCGATTGCTTCCTTAGTTCGCAAGTGCTCGCCCCTGAAGGAGTCCTGTGCATGCCTATGAAATCATCGCTTGCGGCACTATTGCCGGCCGGATCCGCGCTGTTCTGGGCCGGCAATTTTGTGGTCGGCCGTGCCATCGGCGGCGAGGTGCCGCCGGTCGCGCTGACGTTCTGGCGCTGGACACTGGCTTTCCTGATTTTGCTGCCGCTGACGTTCGGGCTCCTCCGCCGGCACCGCCGGGTGCTGCTGGCCAACTGGAAGTTCTTGCTCGCGCTCAGTGTCAGCGGCGTGGTCGCCTTTAACCTGATGCTCTACCAGGCACTTACGCTGACAACCGCGTTGAATGCACTGCTCTTTGTTGCTACCGGCCCGCTGACGATTGCGCTCGGCGCCTGGCTGGTTTTTCGCGATACTCTGGCACCTATCCAGATCCTCGGCATCCTGCTCTCGCTCTTCGGCGCTGTTGTGGTGCTGATGCGTGGCGACCTGGCGACCCTGGCGACTTTGCAGTTCAATCCCGGCGATCTCTGGGTGCTCGCTGCGGTGCTGGCCTGGACGATCTATTCGTTGCTGCTCAAGCGCCGCCCGCCCGATCTGCCGCAGATCCCGATGCTGACGGTCAGTGCGGCACTGGGGGCGCTGCTGCTACTGCCGCTGTTTCTCTGGCGCAGTGCTCTCGGCGAAACGATAGCTCCGACCCTGCCCAATCTGCTTGCCCTGATCTATGTGGCGTTCTGCGCCTCGGTGCTCGGTTTTCTGTTCTGGAATGCCGGTGTTGCCGCCATCGGCCCCAGCCGCACCGGCCTGTACATCAACCTGATGCCGGTCTTCGGTGCCGTGCTGGCCGTCATCTTTCTGGGCGAACAGATCGCCTTTTATCACCTCTTGAGTGGCTTGCTGGTCTTTGCTGGGATCGCACTGGCCAGCAGCAATACCTGGTTTGTTCGGCGCGAGCCGAAAGATAGGGTATAATTATTGATAGAAGTATAAATTATTTGCTTTGCATACAACGAGGTATGTGATGAATCATTCGACACCGCAGTCCGGTAGCGCATGGCACGCGCTGTCTCCCTCCGATCTGCTAAGCCGGTTGGCGACGAACGAAAGTGGGTTAACCAGCGTTGAGACCAACGCCCGTCTTGCCCGGTATGGCCCGAACCGTCTGCCGCAAAAACCTCCGCCCGCCTGGTGGCAAATCGCCTTGCGCCAGTTCAAAAGCCCGCTGATCTACATCCTCATGCTTGCAGCCTTTGTCTCGCTGCTTATCCATCCCGATGATCCCCTCGATGCGATCTTCATTGCTGCCGTCCTGGTCTTGAATGCCGTGATCGGCGGCTACCAGGAATGGCGTGCCGAACGCAGCAGCCGCGCATTGCAGCAACTGCTGCAGATCCGGGCAACCGTCCTGCGTGACGCTGAAGTCGCTGAGATTGACGCGGAGGAGCTCGTACCGGGCGATATCGTCTGGCTCGAATCGGGTAACCGCGTACCGGCCGACCTGCGCCTGCTGATGAGCCACGGCCTCGAGATCGACGAATCGCTGCTGACCGGCGAGTCACTGTCGGTCGGCAAGGATCCGGGCTGGGTCGGTGCGCCGGAGACGACGCTGGCCGACCGCCGGAATATGGCCTATGCCGGCTCAATCGTCGTGCATGGCCGCGGTCGCGGAGTCATTGTCGATACGGCCGCAGCAACTGCTGTCGGCCAGTTGGCGCTCGATGTTTTGAGCAGCACCGGTGGCCAGCCGCCTCTGATCGAGCGCATGGAGAAGTTTACGCGCGGGATTGCTTATGCTGTCCTCGCTTCCGCGACGCTTATTGCGCTGATCGGCATCCTGCTGCGTGGTTACACGGTTGCTGAGATGTTCATGTTCGGCGTCGCACTGGCCGTTTCGGCCATTCCCGAAGGGCTGCCGGTAGCACTGACCGTAGCGCTGGCTGTGGCGACGACGCGCATGGCGCGCCGGGGGGTGATCGTCCGCCGGCTGGCGGCGGTCGAAGGGCTGGGCAGTTGTACCTTCATCGGCAGCGACAAAACCGGAACGCTGACTTGCAATGAGTTGACGGTACGCAGCATTGCACTGCCCGACGGGCAGCACCTCGAGGTGCGTGGCGAAGGCTTTGTGCCCGACGGGGCCGTGCTAAGGGCCGGGCGCCCGGTTGAACCGGGCGGTGACGCCGCCCTGGGGGCTCTGGCACGTACGGCGGTGCTCTGCAACGAGGCGGATCTGCACCAGCGCGACGGCGCCTGGGTCTGGCATGGCGATCCGACCGACCTGGCGCTGCTGTCGTTCGGCCACAAGCTTGGCCTGGTACGCGCAGAATTGCTGGTGCAGTATCCGCAGTTCAACGAGCTGCCCTTTGAGCCCGAGCGCCAGTATGCAGCGACATACCACCAGTTCCAGGCCGATGTGCGCGTTTGCGTCAAGGGTGCGCCCGAACGGGTGCTGCCGATGTGTGACATGGCGGATCTACAGTCCGGGATGCCCGACTTGCTGAAGCAGGCCGCTGCGATGGCCGGCTGCGGCTACCGAGTACTGGCGTTGGCGGAAGGTACCGCCCCGGCAGACCTGGATGCGACTCAGGTGCCACCTGAGCCGGCCGGCCTCACGTTTCTCGGTTTCGTCGGCATGATCGATCCGCTGCGGCCCGGTGTGCGCGAGGCCGTAGCCGCCTGCCAGTCAGCGGGAATTACCGTGAGCATGATTACCGGCGACCACCCGGTGACGGCGCTCGCAATTGCACGTGACCTGGGCTTTGCTGAACGACCGGATCAGGTGGTAACGGGTGGCGATCTGGTTGATATGACACCTGAGCAGATCCTGACCGTCGTCCGGCATGCCCGGATCTTCGCCCGCACCACGCCACGCCAGAAGCTGGAGCTTGTCGAAGCGGCACGCCAGGCCGGGCACTACGTGGCCGTGACCGGCGACGGGGTGAATGATGCTCCGGCCCTGCAACAGGCCAATATTGGGGTAGCGATGGGCAAAAACGGCACGGATGTCGCACGTGAAGCCGCTGAACTCGTGATTACCGACGACAATTTTGCCACGATTGTGAATGGGGTCGAAGAGGGACGTATCGCCTACGATAACGTGCGCAAAGTGATCTATCTGCTGGTTTCAACCGGTGCGGCCGAGGTGCTCTTGCTCGGGCTGGTCGTGCTCAGCGGCTGGCCGCGTGGGAATGACGGGCTGGCAATTTTGCCGCTGCTGGCGGTGCAACTGCTCTGGCTCAACCTGGTCACCAATGGCATTCAGGATATCGCGCTGGCCTTCGAGCCGGGCGAGGCCGGAGTCTTGCAGCGCCGTCCGCGCCCGCCGCACGAGCACGTCTTCAATCGCCTTATGATCGAGCGCACTCTGGTCGCAGCCATCGTGATGGCAAGTGTCGGCTTTGTTGCTTCTGGCTGGATGATCGAAGTGGCCGGCTGGGCTGAGGCGCAGGCGCGGAGCACGCTGCTCCTGTTGATGGTGCTGTTCGAAAATATCCATATCGCCAACTGTCGCTCGGAAACAATCTCGGCGTTTCGGCGCTCACCATTTACCAGCCCGATCTTGCTGGGCGGTACGATCCTGGCCTTTCTTATTCACCTGACGGCAATGCACGTGCCCATCACTCAGGCAGCATTGCGGATTGAACCGGTCGACTTCTCGACTTTTGCGGTGCTGCTGGCGCTTGCATCGACCATCCTGGTTGCCATGGAGCTCCACAAGTGGTCGTGGCGATTGCGCCATCCACAGCACGCGGTCGAGCAAGCCTCAGCCTGAAAGGATATGCGACAGTGTACCGGTTGCTGTTGCTGGTCGCCGGCCGCGCCGGCGGTTTTTCGGCAAGCCGTTTCGTCACACCCTATGTTCGGGGGTGTGACGAAACGTGCTGCCCGTGCGCCAGATCCCGCTGCCGGGAAGCTTCGTCTGACGAGCAGCGGGCGGCCGCTGCGGGTGCTGCGCGTCCGATGCCACTGGCAGCAGCGCGGCCAGCTTCCCGGAAGCGGTCCCCGCCGGGGGCTTTTTGCAGCACTGTTCGGCACACCCTATGTTCGGGCGCTGCTTCCCCAAACTGTCTGAAACCGGTTATACTTGATACACCGATATAGACAGAATTGCACCAGATGGAACTGCTCGAGCGCGAACGCTTTTTTGAAGAATTGGCTCGTCGGCTGCGATCGGCAACGGCTGCCCACGGTTCGACTGCCGTGATTAGCGGCGAGGCCGGCATTGGCAAAACTGCGCTGATCGAGCAATTTGCCGCCGTTCACCAGGCGACCTGCCGGGTGCTCTGGGGTGCTTGCGAGCACCTGTTTACGCCGCTGCCGCTTGGTCCGCTCCACGACATCGCTCTCCAGGCCGACAGCGGTCTGCGCGAACTGATCGAACGTGGCGCGTCCCGCCCAACGATTTTTGCTGCCGTGCTGGATTTCTTGCTGCACGCCGCTCGCCCGACCATTCTGGTCTTCGAAGACATTCACTGGGCCGATGAAGCTACCCTCGATCTGATCAAGTTTCTTAGCCGGCGTGTGCAGCGGGCGCCGGCGCTGCTCGTCTTGAGCTACCGCGAAGAAGAAGTTGGCATGGAGCATCCGCTGCGCTTTGTGCTCGGCGACCTGCCGGGCAACAGTACCCTGCGCATTGAGTTGCCGCCGCTCTCCGAAGATGCCGTCGCGCTGCTGGCCCGCCGTGCCCATCGCCCGGTCGACAATCTTTATCGGGCAACTGCCGGCAATCCTTTTTTTCTTACTGAAGTGCTGGTCAGCGAGGACACTGCTGTGCCGGCCAGCATCCGCGATGCGGTGCTGGCCCGTACGGCGCGCCTCTCGCCGGCGGCCCGCGAGGTTCTCGAATTCGTCGCCATTGTGCCGGGGCGCAGTGAGCACTGGTTGCTGACCAATGTGCTTGATCCCGGCGCCGAAGCCATCGATGAGTGTGTGAATACCGGCTTGCTGCGCCAGGATAATCTGAGCATCGGGTTTCGTCACGAACTGGCCCGCCAGACTATCGAGGCTGCGCTGCCGCCGGCGCAGCTTCAACTTCTTCATCAACGTCTCTTGCATATTCTGCTGGAACGTGGCTCCATTATCGGCCACCTGGGCCGGATTGTACACCACGCCACCCGTGCCGGCGATTGGGCTCTGGTGTTGCGCTATGCCCCCGCAGCCGCCCGCCGGGCCGCCTCCTTCGGCGCCCACCGCGAAGCCGTGGCTCATTATGCCGCCGCTGTCGGTTGTGCCGATGCGCTGCCGCCCGCCGAGCGCGTCGAGCTACTCGAGGCCTATTCCTACGAATGTTACCTGGTCGGCGATTTTGCGGCTGCCGGCCAGTCTCGTGCTACTGCGCTTGAATTATGCCGACAGCTCGATAAGCCGCTCAGGGTCGGCGACGATTTGCGCTGGATGTCGCGGATAAGCTGGGCGCTCGGCCGGCGCGAGGACGCCGAACGCTATGCCGTCGAGTCCATCGCGGTACTGGAATCCCTTGAGCCCGGCCCGGAACTGGCTATGGCCTACAGCAACCGGTCTCAATTGCATATGCTGGCATTGGAAAAGGAAGAAGCGGTTTTCTGGGGCCGCAAAGCGGTCGAACTGGCCACGCGCTGCAATGACCATCAAACCCTGGTGCACGCTCTCAACAATCTGGGTGCCACCCGCCTCTTCAGCGCCGATGACGGTGGGCAAGCCGACCTGGAAACCAGTCTGCGTTTTGCCCTCGAGTATGGCTTCGAAGAACATGCCGGGCGCGCCTACACTAATCTTGCTTCGACTCTGTTGCAACGGCGCGCATTTGCGGCCGCCGATGCCGTCATCAGCGAGGGTCTGACCTATTGCACCGAGCACGACATCGATTATCTGCGCTTCTACCTGGATGCACTGCGCGCTCAGGTTGCGCTCGAACGCGGCGAACTGGAGCAGGCTGCCGAAAATGCCAGTGCCGCTCTCGATAATCTGCGCGCCTGCCGCGGCGTCGGCATGCCCACGCTGATCCATGCGCTGACGACCCTGGCACTGGCCCGGATGCGCCTGGGGGCCGAAGATGCCGCCGAGTTGCTGGAAGAAGCGCATACGCTGGCGCATCGCATGGGCGAGTTGCGCCACGTAATGCCGATTGCCGCTGCTCGTGCCGAGGCCGCCTGGCTGTCCGGCAACCGCCGCCGCTGTCGCGCCGAGGCCCATGCTGCTTTCGACCTGGCGCTGCGACGGGCCGAGCCCTGGATGCTGGGCGAACTCAGTCTCTGGCTCTGGCGTGGCGGCGGCCTCGATGCAGCACCCGCTCACATCGCCCGGCCCTATGCTTTGCAGATCGGCGGCGATTGGCAGGCGGCGGCTGAGGCCTGGCAGTCGTTCGGCTGTCGCTATGAGCAAGCCCTGGCCCTCGCCGACGGCGACGAACCGGCCCGCCGCACCGCCCTGGCTATCCTCGAAGAACTCGGCGCCCGCCCGGCTGCCGAGTTGCTGCGCCGCCGCCTGCGCGAAGCCGGCGCCCGCCAGGTGCCCCGCGGCCCGCGTCGCCGTACCCGCAACAATCCTGCCGGCCTCACTGACCGCCAGTTCGAGGTGCTCCGGCTCATGGCCGAGGGTCTCTCGAACGCCGAAATCGCCACCCGCCTCTCCACCGCCGTCAAAACCGTCGACCACCATGTCTCCGCCGTGCTCACCAAGCTCGAGGTGCGCTCCCGCGCCGAAGCTGTCTCACTGGCGCATACGCTGGGCATCCTTGAACCCTGAAATCGTGTTACTATACAACAGTTCTCACAATCCTTAACGACCCTTAAACCTGCATCAGCGTTCCGAAGCGCATCACGATGCCCTACACCAATAGTTCCCTGGTTCCCTGGTTCTAACACAATCGCTCCAACGCTCCAACGCTCCAACGCTCCAACGTTCCAACGCTCGAACGCTTCCCAAAGGCAAAATCTATGTACGCTGTATTTCACGGCACCTGGCTCCCCGAGCCGGCCCGCTTTTTTCTCTGGGCCGAAACCGAAATTTTTGCCGCCGGCCGTGGGCGCCACAAAATCAAGCCGCATCCTTTTCTTCTGCCATCGCAAGAATTGCTCCCGGCCATGCAATCCATCCTCATCGATGAGCGGCTAAACCCGGCGACTGCCGAACCGCATACCCAGATCGTCTGGTTGCCTTCGGCGGCCCGCGCTCCCGTGCCCTCGCCCGAACTGCTGGCCGGCGGTGCGCTCACTATGCCCACCGAGCCGCCCGAACTCCAGCCCTGGCAGATCCACGGGCTCTGCCTGCCCGCCGGCGCGGCGCTCGATCTCTTGCTTGCCCTGCCCACCAGCCATCGCAGCCTCGCCGTCGATGTGCAGGCCTGGCACCTGGCAGCCTTGCTCGCGATGGAATTGCTGGCCGGTCAGCAGTTTGTTCCCACCTTGCAACCGGACACCCCGCACCTCAAAGCGGTCTGGCGCCCTTTGCCCGACATCACCGGCGCCCAGCAGATCGCTGCGCTCGCTCGGGCAATGCCGCCGCTTTGCCGCGCTGCTGCCGCCGATCCCGCCGCCGCTGCGCCTGCCGCCGAGTTGCTGTACGATTTCCTGGCCGCCGCCATCGATACCGCCATCCGCGATCTGGCTCTGCCGCCGCAGTTGCCCGCCGGTACGCCCGGTGGCATGTGGCTGCGCGCCTTGCTTGGCCGCGATCCGCTGTTATCGCTCAAAGGCCCGCCCGCCGAATCGCTCTATCGCGATTGGCAGCGCTGGGCGCGCCAGGGCCAGGTTGCCGGCGATGCGGTGTTTCGCATCGCCTTTCGCCTTGAAGCGCCCGCAGTTCAATCGGAGCCCTGGCTCCTGTCTTACCTGCTCCAGGCTGTCGATGATCCCAGTTTGCTGGTGTCCGCCGATGAGATCTGGCGCGAACAGGGCGCGATGTTTACCTACCTCGACCGCCGTTTTGCCCATCCCCAGGATCGCCTGCTCGCCGGCCTGGGCTTTGCGGCCAGGCTCTTTCCACCGCTCGATGCCAGCCTGCATCAGGCCGCACCTGCCGGCGCCGAGCTTTCCACACCCGATGCCTTTGCCTTCCTCAAAGAGGCAGCGCCCCTGCTCGAACAGAGTGGCTTTGCCGTGCTGGTGCCCAACTGGTGGCAGGGTGGCCGGCCACGCATCCAGGCGCGTGCGCGCGTCAAGTCGCCGCCCAACGAAAAAGGCCGGCTCAGCTTCCAACAGATGGTCAGCTTCTCCTGGGAACTCGCGCTCGCCGGCCAGGACATCGACCTGGCCGAGTTCGAGCGCCTGGTGGCCCTGAAGACGCCGCTGGTGCAACTGCGCGGCCAGTGGGTGGTGCTCGATCCTGAGCAGATGCAGCAGGCGCTGCATTTCTTTCAGCATCAACAGGCGGAACTCTCTGCGCTTGAAGCTCTGCAACTTGGGCTCGGCGGCGAGGGGCACCACCTGCCGCCCGGCGTCGAAGTTGCCGAGTTGACGACCGAGGGCTGGCTCGACGAGGCTTTGCGTGGTTTGCAACAGCCTCAGCAGCTCGATCTGCTGCCCCAGCCGGCGGCGCTGCAAGCTACCTTGCGCCCGTATCAGCAGCGCGGCTTCTCCTGGCTGGCCTTTCTGCAACGTTACGGGCTCGGCGCCTGCCTCGCCGATGATATGGGCCTCGGCAAAACCATTCAAACGATTGCCCTGTTGCTGTACCAGCGCGAAATGCAACTGCCGCAGGCCGCCGCACCGGCGTTGCTGGTCTGCCCGACCTCGGTTGTCGGCAACTGGCTGCGCGAAGTTCAGCGTTTTGCTCCCTCACTGCGCACCATGGTTCACCAGGGCGCCGGCCGCCAGCAAGCCGAAGCCTTCGCCCAGTCTGCCGCTCAGCACGACCTGGTACTGACCAGCTACCCGCTGCTCAGTCGCGATCAGGAGACGTTCTTTGCCGTACAATGGGGGACGGTCATCCTCGATGAGGCGCAGAATATCAAAAATGCGCATACCCGCCAGGCTCGCGCTGCTCGCCAGTTGCCCGCAGTTCACCGTATTACCCTGACGGGTACGCCCGTCGAAAATCGACTGACCGAACTCTGGAGTATGTTCGATTTTCTCAATCCCGGCTATCTCGGTAGCGAAACCGCCTTTCGCCGCAGCTTCGCCCGGCCCATCGAGCGTACCGCCGATCCGGCTGCTACCGCAAAACTCAAGCAACTGACCGCGCCCTTCATTTTGCGCCGGCTCAAAACCGACAAAAGCATTATCAGCGACCTGCCCGACAAGATCGAGACGAAGGAATATTGTCGCCTCACGCCCGAGCAGGCCACTCTCTATGAAGCGGTCGTGCAAGATGCGCTCCAGCAACTGCGCGAAACCGACGGCGCAGAACCATCGATCAAACGCCAGGGCCAGGTACTGGCGATGCTGATGAAGCTCAAGCAGGTCTGCAATCATCCGGCCCAATTTTTGAAAGACGGCAGCACCCTGGAAGATCGTTCCGGCAAACTCCAGCGCCTGCTGGAATTGCTCGAATCAATCTATGCCGCCGATGAGCGCACCCTGATTTTTACCCAGTTCAGTGAGTTGGGCGAAATGTTGCGAACGTATCTTCGTGAACGTTTTTATGAAGAGGTACTCTTTCTCCATGGCGGCACAAAAGCTCGCGAGCGTGATGCGCTGGTGCGCCGATTTCAGGCGTCCGGCGGCCCGACGATGTTCATTCTCTCGATCAAAGCCGGTGGCACCGGCCTCAATCTGACGGCTGCCAGCCACGTCATTCATTTTGATCGCTGGTGGAATCCGGCGGTCGAAAATCAGGCTACCGACCGGGCTTTTCGGATTGGCCAGCAGCGCAATGTGCAGGTGCATAAGTTCATTTGCAGCGGCACGCTCGAAGAACATATCGACACAATCATCGAACAGAAGCGTACCCTGGCCGAAAACGTTCTCGGTGCCGACGAGAGCTGGCTGACGCGCCTGAGTACCAGCGAGCTGCGCGAACTGGTGAGCCTGCGGCCCGGCGCAGTGGAAGAGTAGCGGCCATGACTTACGCAGTCGGCGTTGAATGCTGGCCGCAACGGGCGTGTTTCGCCTGCGGCAGCATGGAAGGTACCTTCTTTTTCGTTTGATTTTGCGGCTTCGCCGCAAAATCAAACGAATTTAGACGGTTTTCCGCCCTGCCGGAGCCGAAAAACGGCGCTCGCGGTCGCCACCGCGTAAGTCCTGTAAAGGAGAAAGTGATGCCGAAACGTCGGAGTTCTTCATACTGGGAGGGCGATTGGCACGAACCGTCGCACCCACGGGAAGTGAAAGACGGGATCAAAGCAAAGAACCAGCGCGGTGGCTTTGCCAGTTCCTGGTGGGCAAAACGCTGGATCGGCGTGCTGGAGAGCTTTGGCTGGGGCAATCGCCTGCAACGTGGGCGCACCTATGCTCGCAAAGGTCAGGTCACCAGCCTGGCGATCAACACCGGCCAGGTAAAAGCAAAAGTCCAGGGCTCCCGCGCAACACCTTATAACGTCACACTCAAAATCAAGCCCCTGACCAGTACTCAGTGGGAGCGCGTCATCGATGCGATGGGCGAGCGGGCTATTTTTGCGGCGAAACTGCTGGCCGAAGAAATGCCGCAGAACATCGAAGAGGCATTCCACGCGGCGGACGTTGTTCTCTTGCCGCAGAGCAGCAATGATATCGTCGCCGATTGTTCCTGCCCCGATTTTGCCAATCCCTGCAAACATATCGCGGCCGTCTATTATTTGCTGGGCGAACGCTTCGACGAAGATCCCTTCCTGATCTTCCAACTCCGTGGTCGCAGCCGTGAGCAAGTGCTGGAGGCGCTGCGCAGTCGGCGCGCCGCCCTGAGCGAACCGGCGGAACCTGCCCCGGCCCTTGCGGCGGAACCTGCCCCCGCCTTGAATGATCTGCTCGACCGGTATTACCAGGCCGGCGCTGAACTGGATCAGATCCGGATCAATGTTGCCGCGCCCACCATCGAAGCGTCCGTTCTCAAACGCCTCGGCCCCGCTCCCGCCGACAGCGACAGCGCCTTGCGCCGGATTTACCACGAAACAAGCCGGCACATCATGACGCGCCTCTTCCAGGAGCAATAATCGATGGTCGAGCATTCTGTCGCAGATGCAAAAGAACAGCGGGCCTTCCCAATTGGGAAGGCCCGCTGTTCTGCGTTTGAAGCAAACGGAGGGGCTACTACTGCAGACCCGAGCTAACGTTGCTGAAGACCTGGCTGACCTGGCCACCCAGGAGGGTCAGGATGCCGATAACGACAATCGCAATCAGAACAAGAATAAGTGCGTACTCTACCAGACCCTGGCCCTCTTCCTTGGCGAAAAAGCTTCGCAGCATGATAATGTCTCCTGTCGTATGATAAGGACGAAAGAAATCGACGACGCGTGCAACGAACAATGATGCATTCAAACGACTACTGCAGGCCCGAGCTAACGTTGCTGAAGACCTGGCTGACCTGGCCACCGAGCAGAGTCAAGATACCGATGACGACGATGGCGATCAGAACCAGGATAAGCGCGTACTCTACCAGACCCTGGCCTTCTTCTTTGGCGAAAAAGCTTCGCAGCATGATAAGTCTCCTGTCGTATGATAAGAACGAAACAAATTGACGACGGCGTATGAAACGAACCTACGGTGCGTTCAAGCGAACGACTACTGCAGACCCGAGCTAACATTGCTGAAGACCTGGCTGACCTGACCGCCGAGCAGAGTCAAGATACCGATGACAACGATGGCAATAAGGACAAGAATAAGCGCGTACTCTACCAGACCCTGGCCTTCTTCTTTGGCGAAAAAGCTTCGCAGCATACTGTTCACCTCCTTTCCTGTGGATTTGCAAGTAAGCTATTTGCTCCTTACGAAAGATAGTATAGGACTTTGGAAACTTTGCTACAATAGGTACATGGTACTGAACTTCCAAAGTACTGTACGTAGTACCATAGTAAAGCCATATTGCGCATATACATGCACTGTTCTTCGAGTTTTGCCAGAAATTTCCGGAGTAATCAGCGGTTATGCTTCATTATTCGCGACAGTTGCTCCAGGTCGGCGCTGGTATTGATATTCACTAAACTCCGTTCAACAGTGTGATGATGGGCCGGCACTGGCGCATCAATCAGGCGCGTGCGGAGCTGTACCAGCAATTCGTGGAAACTGCGCTTGCCGGCGGCCAGCAGCGCGGGGATGTATGTACGGCAACTGCGATGATAGATTGCATGAAGCGGTTCGACAGCCATGGCATTGCGAACGCGCTCCGGCTGCGGCGAGCGCAGCAGCAGAGCCTGGTAGTCTCGCGGATACGCGATCATTGCGGCGAGCAGCACCGGGTCAAGCAGCGGCATATCGGCAGCGACCACCAGGCCGAAATCCCGGCGAATCGCTGACAGGCCGCTGTAGAGGCCGCCAAGGGCGGCTCCATCCGGGTAGCTGTCCGTCACGGTGGTGCAGGCCAGCTCCGGCCACTGTTCGGGATCGTTGAGGACGACCAGCACTTCGGCGCAGAGAGGCTGGAGAAGATACACCGTGCGCTCGAGCAGCGTCGGACCCTGCGACCCCCAGAGCTTGAGCCGGCGCTTGTCGTGGCCCAGCCGCCGGCTGTTACCGCCGGCGAGAATGATGCCGGCGACTGGTTCAGGGTTGTTCATGGGCGTTGGGCTGCCGGCAGCACTTCCGGGTTGACTGGATTTGGCACGACCTGACCGTTCAGAGCGGCAATCAGATTGCGGGCGGCGGTGGTGGCCATGCGAGTACGAGTAGCAATGCTGGCACTGCCGATATGCGGCACCGCCACGACGTTCGGCAAGCTCAGCAGAGGATGCTCGGCGCCGATAGGCTCGTGGGCAAACACATCGAGGCCGGCCGCCCATGGGCGGCCCTGGCGCAAGGCCTGGTAGAGCGCCTCTTCGTCGACGATGGCACCGCGGGCAATGTTGACGAAAACGGCGGTTGGCTTCATCCGGGCAAAGGCAGCTGCGTCGAACATACCGCGGGTTTCGGCAGTGAGCGGCAGGGCCACGACGACAAAATCGGCTTCAGCCAGCAATGGGGCAAAATCGCGATAGCGGGCACCGGTCTGGGCTTCGAGTTGCGGATCGGGGCGGCGATTGTGGTAGAGGATGCGCATCTCGAATCCGGCGGCACGCCGGGCAATCGCGCTGCCGATGCGCCCGGCGCCGACGATGCCCAGCGTGGCCCCGCTAATGTCCTGGCCGACCATAAACATCGGCGACCAGTAGCGCCAGTTGCCGGCCTCGATCAGTTTCTGGCCTTCGACCAGGCGCCGCCCGGCTGCCAGCATCAGCGCCCAGGACAGGTCGGCGGTGGTGGCGGTGAGCACACCGGGCGTATTGGTAATCAGCACACCGCGGGCCGTTGCCATGCCGACGTCGATATTGTCGTAGCCGACGGCCATATTGGCGACGACCCGGCAGTGTGGCGCAGCCGCGAGCAATTCGGCGTCGATCCGCTCGGAGAGCAGGCTGAAGATGCCGTCGACGGCGGCGACTTCGCGCAGCAAGACATCGCGTGGTACCGGAATTTCTGCTTCGTCCCAGATGCGATACTCGCAGGCGGCGGCAATAATCTCCAGGGCTTCCGGCGGGATACGCCGGCTGATGTAAACGGTTTTTTTCATTATGTTTGCTCAAGCCGCAAAGGCTTTTTTCGCCTCCGGCAGCCAGGAAGGAGACGTTTCTTTCTTTTGTTTTTGGCCGCTTGCGGCCAAAAACAAAAGAAAAAGAAAAAGAAGTCCTTTTCCACCCTGCCGGAGGCGAAAAAAGATTGCTATCAGCCGATCAGGACAACGTGGATCTCGCGTGGGCCGTGGATGCCGAGGGTCAGCGTCATTTCGATGTCGGCGGTGCGCGAGGGTCCGGTAATCAAGGTCAGGTTGCTGGTCGGGTCGAAAATGCCGTCGCCGTGCTGCTCACGTAGCGTGACGAGGGCTTCGCCGAGGCCGCGCAAGATCTGTGCGCGGCGCAGCACGGCGATGTGGGAGGGAGCCAGCAGCGAGGCGATGCGTGGCTTGCCGGGGCCGTGGCGCAGCAGCAGCGTGCCGCTCTCGGCGATGGCATAATCGGCGCCGGAGATACAAACCGGCACCGGTTCGAGGATCTGAAATTGATCTTTGCGGCGCTCGGCGCGTACAGCAGCGTCTTCGCGAATGATGGCCTGTTTTTTGAGCAAAGCTTCCAGGCCGGGCAAGCCAATTCGCTCAAAATCCCAACTCAGCACGGTGCGGGCGGCGGCTACTTCCAGGATGATGGCAATCGTTTCCAGCGCCTCTTCATCATCGGCGCAGCGATGGACTTTGCCGGCCAGCTTTTCGAGTTCTTCGACAAACTGATCAGCCAGATCGGTTGCAGGCGGATGCACAAAAGGCGGTGGCGTATGCGGAGCTTTTGCGGCCTCGGCGTCCAGGAAAGACCGGCTCTGCTGGAGGCCGCTGCGGATGCGGCTGAGAATCTGTTCGCGGCTCATGACTCTTGCCCCCGTTTGCGCCGGCGTTCTTGCCAGAGCTCGCTGAAGCTGCGCGGGGCAAAGCTGGGAAAATCGCGGTTCTTCGTCCAGGCACCAATCATCGGCGCGGGCAAATGGCGGATCCAGCCGTCGCGGGCGAGCATACGGGTGGCCAGCGAAGCCAGCCTGCCGCCATTGCGATAGACTGCCGGCATATTCATGGCCTGCTGCCAGGTGCTGATGGCAATCCGCTCGATGGGCATAGTCTTGCCGGCCTTGACGGCATCGGCGCGCAGGCGCAGCAGCATATCGGGGATAGCAATGCGCACCGGGCAGACCTCCTGGCAGGCGCCGCAGAGGCTGCTGGCATGCGGCAGCAAATGATTTTCGGCCAGGTCGGGCTGAAGCAACGGCGTGAGCACAGCGCCAATCGGCCCGGAGTAGACCCCACCGTAGGCGTGGCCACCGATAGCCTGGTAGACCGGGCAGGCATTCAGGCAGGCACCGCAGCGGATGCACATCAGCGCCTCGGCATACTTGTCGTTGAGCATCGCTGAGCGGCCATTGTCGAGCAGAATGAGATGGAACTCTTCGGGGCCGTCTTCTTCGGCGGAGCGAGCCGGACCACTGATGATCGACGTGTACACCGAGAGCTTCTGGCCGGTCGCCGAGCGAGCCAGCACCTGCAACATCACCGCCAGATCCTCGAAGTTGACGACGATGCGCTCGATGCCCATGACCGCAACGTGAATCCGTGGAACGGTGGTCGTCAGGCGGGCATTGCCCTCATTCTCGACAATCGTAATTGCACCGCTATCGGCGACACCAAAATTGACACCGCTGATGCCCATATCGGCGCGCAGAAAACTCTGGCGCAGGGCACTGCGGGCGGTGGCCGTCATTTGCGAGACATCATCGGTTTCGGGGACGCCGAGGTGCTGATGGAAGAGCGAGCTGACCTGTTCGCGAGTTTTGTGAATGGCCGGCGCGATAATATGCGAAGGGGTTTCGCCGGCAAGCTGGATAATATATTCGCCGAGGTCGGTCTCAACGACCTTGAGGCCGGCTTCTTCGAGCACCTGATTGAGATGAATCTCCTCGGAAGCCATCGACTTGGATTTGACGATAGTCTGTACGCCGCGGTCGCGGGCGAGCCCGGCGATATAACGGCGGGCCTCGGCACCGTCGCCGGCCCAGCAGACGTGGCCGCCGCGAGCTTCGACGTTGGCGGCAAGTTGTTCGAGCAGCGTAGCGAGATTGGCCAGGGCATGGGCGCGCATAGCACGGGCCTGGTCGCGCAGATCGTCGGAGTTGCTGAGCGCACCGAGAGCGCCACTGCGATTGACCGTGAAGCGGCCGGTCGAGCGACTAAGCGCGGTGCGCAGCGTCTGGTCGTGCAACGCGTCATCGACGCGGTCGAAGAAGGGAATTGTCTGGGTAGTCATATTTTTGGGAACTCAGGAACCAGGGAACTCAGGAACCAGGGAACTCAGGAACTAAAGAATTAAGGAATCAGGGAACCAGGTTGGGTGATAGGTGATGGGTCATAGGTGCTCTGGTGCTGGCGATGATACCCATAACCTTCAACCCATACACCCATCACCGGTTTTCTGTACGGTTGGCCAGGAGCTCGGCGATATGGCGAGCGCGGGTCGGGCTGCCGGTGCGACTGAGACCGCCGGCCATCTGAGTCATGCAACTGGCATCGCCGACGACGACGAGGTCGGTGGCGGTACTGTTGATATTGGCGAGCTTCTGGGCGAGCATCGCTTCAGAGATGGCAGCCTGCTTGACGGCGAAGAGGCCACCGAAGCCACAGCATTCAGTGGAGCCGGACATTTCGACGATTTCGGCATTGGCCACGTGGCTGAGCAGGCGGCGGGCCTGGTGTTGCAGGCCGAGGAAACGCAGGCCATGGCAAGCATCGTGGTAGGTTATGCGCCCGGCGTAGCGTGCCCCAACATCGCCGACGCCGAGGACATCGACGAGGTATTCAGTGAGCTCATAGGTGCGCCCGATCAATTCGGCGGCGGGCTGGGCATGGTTGCCGCCGGCAAAGAGTTCGGGGTAGAGATGCCTGATCATCGCGGTGCAGGAACCGGAGGGCAGCACCACATCGCCCTGATTGCGCAGCACCTCGATGGTGCGACCGGCCACGGAATAGGCTTCATCGCGGTAGCCGGCATTAAAAGCCATCTGGCCGCAGCAGGTCAGACCGGGCGGCACATGCACCTCGATACCTTGCGCTTCGAGCAAATCGGCGGCAGCAAAGCCAATCTCGGGGTACACCTGGTCGACGATGCATGTCACAAACAGCGCGACGCGGCGCCGGGGCGTGCGTTCGGACATGAAGAACCTCTTTCGTTTTGATGGGATTTGATTGCATTATACCAGATGAAATCGTTCATGTCTGTGGTAGACTTCCCTGAGAAAAACTGCGAGGTGCTATGTCGACGTTACGCTGTTGGTTGTTGGCGATGATGGGGAGCTTGCTGGTAGTACTGGCTGCCTGCGGTACGGGGCCGGAAGCCGGGACGAACGCACCGCCGGTGACGGTAGTCGTGACTGCGACAGCGGCGGAAGCGACGGCTGTATCGCTGCGCGATCAACGCCCGGAGCGCCGTGCCGAACCACCGGCGTCATCGGCAGCGACGCCAACTCCGGTGGCTGCACCGGCTACCGAAAGCGCGCCGACGCCGCTGCTGCCAACGGCCGTGCCGCCGACAGCACTGCCGCCGCCGACGGCGAGCGGAGCGGCCGGCTCGACAAATTGTGGCCGGGCGACGGTGGTAGGCGTGGCAGCGCTGTCGATCCGGACGGCGCCAACCCGCGAATCGACCCGACTGGGCGAAGTAGCGCGGGGCGGCAGCGTCGATCTCTTGTGCGTTGACGCAGTGAACGCCGATGACCGGCGCTGGCTGCGGGTGCGGGTTGGCGGTATCGAAGGCTGGATGAGTGATCGCTATCTCACGGCCGGCGGGACGACGACGGTGGATGGTTGTGGCCGGGCGACAGTGGTAGGCGTGGCAGCGCTGTCGATCCGGGCGGCGCCGACCCGCGAATCGACCCGACTGGGGGAAGTAGCACAGGGAAATCAGGTGGTGTTGCAGTGCGAGCCCGAGGTAGTCGCCGACGAGCGAATCTGGTGGAAAGTTCAGGTTGGCGGCATCGAGGGCTGGATGAGCAACCGCTACTTACAGCGCGAGGAGGAATAGTCGGATGGCACTGTTCCGTTTGATAGTCGGCTGCGGCATTCTGTGTTTGCTGGCGGCCTGTGGCATGGTGGCGAGCCAACCGCCCACGCCGACAGCCGGGCGCGAGGTGCCGGTCGCAACAACGGTGACCGCTGAAGCATCAGCAAGCAGCCGGCCTTCCACGACAGTTGCGGTCGAATTTACCGCAGCGCGCCGGCCGTCACCAACGACCGCGCGCCTGATTGTGACACCAACAGCGACGGTGCTGCCGACAGCGACGGTGCTGCCGACGGTGACGGCGCTGCCGGCACCTGTTGAGGCGGCGCCGGAGCAATGTGGCCGGGCGGTCGTTGTCGAAGTCGAAGCGCTCTCGTTGCGGGCGGCGCCGGATTTGCAGGCCGAGCGCCTGGCCGCAGTTCCGCGCGGCGTTGCGGTGGATCTGCGCTGCCTGGATGCGGTAGCCGCCGACGAGCGCAACTGGCTGGCGGTGCAGCACAACGGCATTCCGGGCTGGATGAGTGATCGCTACCTGGCGGTTCAGTCGGCCGGCGCCCTGCCGACGGCCGTGCCGGCGGGCACGCAACGCTACGTCTTCCCGCTACGGGCGGCGCGCTACGACTATGGCGCCTACCATCACGATTATCCGGCGACCGATATCTTCTGCCCGGTCGGCAGCGAATACCTGGCGGTCACCGACGGCGTCGTCGATTTCGTCAATCGCGAGGATCGCTGGGATCCGACGAACGACGATCCGGCCTTGCGCGGCGGAATCATGATCGCCATCATCGGCGACGACGGTGTGCGCTACTATGCCTCGCATCTCTCGGTCATCGCGGCGGGCATTGCCGTAGGCGACCGGGTGGAAGCGGGCCAGTTGCTGGGACTGAGTGGCGCCAGCGGCAATGCGCGCAGTACGCCGCCGCATATTCACTTCGGCATTTCGCGACCGACGACACCCGACGACTGGCGCACCCGGCGCGGCGAACTGTCGCCCTATGCCTCCCTGCGAGCCTGGGAACGCGGCGAGCAGGTGACACCGGATCTGAGCCAGCTTGGAGAGCGTTGAAGCGTTGGAGCGATTCAATGCTTAAGAGAGTTCGCCGCGTACGAATTTGAGAGCGGTCTGGGCGAGCAGAGCGGCGCCGATGGGCAGCGCGCGCTCGTCGATGTCGAATTCGGGAATGAATGATGGTTGCAACTTCGCTGCAACAACCCTGGCAGATATTTCGACAGCAACATTGTCAGATTTCGCGCAGCCAGGTGCTGGCATCTTCGATGATAACGTCGTACCCCTGATCGGTGCGGCGAAAGCGCATATGCTGAGGCGTATGCGGAGCGCCGCGCCGCCGCGACTCGGCCTGGACATGCTCACGAATCTCGGGCCAGAGCCCGGCTTCGCCCGCATAATAGCGGCGCAGCAGGGCTACCAGTTCTGCATTTGCCGGCCAGCGCAGCATTGAAAAACTCCTTAAATTATCTCTTTAGCTGGATATAACAATTATATCCGTTTTTCGGTTTTTATAACAGAGCTTGCGCAGCCGGCGTTTGCTCGTGCCGCAGGCGAAAAAGCATGCAACTTTTTGATGCCTTGCGTGGTATAATCACCAACCGAGAGCGTAATGAGGAGATAGCTGGGCAATTATGCTCGATCTAATGACAACCAATGATGTCGTGCGCAGTCACCAGGCTGTTTACACCATTCTGAACCTGATCGGGCGGGGCGGAATGGGGGCAGTGTATCGGGTGCGCCGCGAGAATGATGCGAGTATCTGGGCGCTGAAAGAGATGCGACCGCCGCCGGATATCGAGCCGGAGGAACTGGCCGAGAACCGCCGCCTGTTTGCCCAGGAAGCCGAGTTATTGCGCTCGCTGAACCATCCCAACCTGCCGGTAATTGCCGATTATTTCGAAAATGATCAACGCCCGGTGCTGGTCATGGAATATGTAGCCGGCCAGACGCTTGAGGAGCGGCTACACGAGGCCAATGCGCCCCTGCTCGAACAGCAGGTCATCGGTTACGGTATCCAGCTGGCGCGGGTATTGCATTACTTGCATACCCGTACGCCGCCCGTCATTTATCGTGATCTCAAGCCTTCCAATATTATTTTGACGCCCGAGGGCATCTTGAAGTTGATCGATTTTGGGGTTGCGCGCCAGTACAAGGAGCGCAAGGCCAAAGATACGATCGCGATGGGCTCGGCCGGTTATGCGCCACCCGAGCAATACGGCAAGGAACAGACCGACGCTCGCAGCGATATTTATGCCCTTGGTGCAACACTGCTGCATATGCTGACGAATCTGCCGCCGGTGCCGCTCCAGCCACCGACGCCGGGCTATGTGCGCCAGTTCAATCCCTCGGCCAGGCCGGCGACCGAGCAGGTGGTGATTACGGCGATGCAAATTGATCGCGAGCAGCGATTCGCTGATTGTGCCGCCGTCGAGCGGGCACTGATGGCCTGCCTCGATGCGCCCTATGTCGATCCGACGGCGCGGGTGCAGCCGCCGCCGGTGGTGCCGCCGCCAGCGCCGCAACCAGCCATGCCGGTGCCAATCGGCGGCAATGGAGCGAATACGCCGACAGTTGCGCCGGGGCGGGCACCGGTGATGCCGCAGCCGGCACCCGAAGCCGGCCAGTCATGCCATCGCTGTGGGCGGCTGAATAAGGCGCGGGCGCGCTTCTGTTCCGGCTGCGGAACACCGCTGGGCGGGCCGCCCAGTGCGCGTTTGCTGATTCGCTCGCAACGCGGTTCCTGGGAAAAGCCGCTCGACCGGGTGCCGCTGCGGATCGGGCGGCGCGACCCGCGGCGGCAGCATTATCCGGATATCGACCTGGCCGAATATGATCGGGGGATCGCCTCGCGCAATCATGCCGAAATCCGGCGCGAAGGCGATTTCTTCAATCTGGTCGACCTCGGAAGCACTAATGGCACCTATCTCAATGATGTGCGGATTCCGCCCAATTTGCCGCAGCGCCTCAACCAGAATGATCGCATCAAGATTGGCGAAGTCGAAATGACGTTTCGCTGGAGTTGAAACGGACTCTATCATGCAAGTATCGGTGCTTGTTTTGCGCGCAGCGGGCATCAATCGTGACGAAGATGCCGCGCTGGCTTGTGAACTGGCCGGAGCCCGCGCCGAACGTGTCCATATCAATCGGCTGGCCGAGGGCCGGCTGCACTTCGCCGACTATGGCATGGTTGTGGTGCCGGGCGGCTTTTCTTACGGCGACCACCTGGGCGCCGGCAAGCTGCTGGCGGTTGATTTGATGCAGCGGCTGGGTGAAGAATTGCGGGCCTTTGTCGACAGCGGGCGACCGGTGATCGGGATTTGCAACGGCTTTCAAGCCCTGGTTCGGGCCGGTGTGTTACCGGGTTGGGACGAGAATCCGGCGCGGATTACGCTAACCGACAATGCCTCGCGGCGCTTTGAGTGCCGCTGGGTACACCTGGCGGTAGAGCCGGCCAGTCCCTGCATTTTTACCCAGGGCATCGAGCAAGCCATCGAGGTGCCGGTGGCGCATGGCGAGGGGCGCTTCGTTGCTGCCGATGATGCCGTGCTGGAGCAACTCAGCCGCCGGGGCCAGATTGCGCTGCGCTATGCCGGTGCTCAGCCGGAAGCTTACCCGGCCAATCCGAATGGCTCGGCTGCCGGAATTGCCGGGATCTGCAATGCGCGCGGCAATGTGCTCGGGCTGATGCCGCATCCTGAAAACGCGGTGTTCCCGTATCAGCATCCGCGCTGGACGCGGGAACCGCTGCGTGAGACCGGCGACGGACTGGCGCTCTTTCGCAACGCTGTACGCTACGCTGCATAGCCCTACCTCAGGGAAACGCTTATATCATGCATTCGGGCGGCTTTGCCGCTCGAATGCATGATATAAGCGTTTCTTTTCCACAACTTGCCCGGTCGGCTCTGGTGCTGGCCGCACCCAGGGCTTTTTCGCTCCTGCGGCAGACTCAGGACGGGCTGCGGCAGCACGGAAGAATTGTTTATTTCTTCCGCCTTGCCGGAGGCGGGAAAACACAGTGATCGCGGTCGTCGACGCGTACATCGTGTTTTTATAGAAGCCGGAGGCTTGACAATGATCAGCAAACGCGAATTGCTGGAGGCTTGCATTGCACGCAAGGCGGTACCACGCCTGCCGATTGCGCTCTGGCGGCACTGGCCGGTCGCCGATCATTCGGCGGAGGCGCTGGCACGGGCGACCCTCGATTTTCAGCAGCGCTACGATTTCGATTTCATCAAGGTCACGCCCTCGCAGCGGTTTGTGGCCGAAGATTATGGCCTCGACGGTGTGTACGACGGCAATCCGGAAGGTGACGTGATCAAGGGGCCGCCGCCGATTCGTAGCCTGGATCAGTGGGAAGCGCTGGAGCCGCTCTCAGTGACTGAAGGTGCGCTGGCGCGCCAGTTGCACTGCCTGTCGCTGGTGGCGGCCGGCGCCGGCAATACGCCTTTCATCCAGACGATTTTCAACCCGCTGACGGTGGCGAGTTGCCTGGCCGGCACGAACGCGGTCATCTGGCGCCGGCAGCATCCCGAAGTGTTTCAGCGCGGCTTCGAGGTAATTATTGCGACCTGGCAGGCCTTCGTGACGGCGGTGTTGCAGACCGGTGCGGCCGGGATTTTTTTCTCGACGGCTGACGCCAGTTATGCAACCATGTCGGAAGAAGAATACCGCCAGTGGGGACGCAGCTCAGACCTGGCACTGCTGGAGGCGGCCGGTGCGGGCTGGCTGAATGTGCTGCACATGCACGGTTATCACCTGATGTTCGAACTGGTGACCGATTATCCTTGCCGGATCGTGAACTGGGATGATCGGCGGGCCGGGCCGGGCCTGGCTGCCGGCCAGGCGATCTTCCCAGGGGCAGTAGCCGGCGGCATCAACCAGTGGCAAACCCTGTTGAGCAGCGGCCCCGATGCAGTCCGCCGCGAAGTCGTTGAGGCGCGCAACCAGACCGGCGGGCGTGGCTACATGGTCGCCGCCGGCTGCGTGATGCCCATCCCGGTGCCGGAAAGCAATATTCGGGCGGCAATCGCCGCGACGGAAGCGTAGGGAGCGTTGGAGCGTTCAAACATCTGAACGCTCCAACGCTTTATTTAAGGTGGATTACCAGGCGGGCGCGGGCGAGGCCCTGCTCGCTGATGCCGGGGTCGCCGGCGGCGCCGATGGCGCGCAGCGGATCGAGGCCGGCTTCGGTGTCACTGCCGGCAAAGCTCGGGTCGAGGCCGGCTTCGCGGTAGGCGTCGACGGCTTTGCCGGCGGCGATGTAGAAGACGCCGCCATTTGGTTGGGCGAGCTGGCCGTAAACGGCCTGGAAGTCGGCGTTGCTGCTGATCGGGTTGCTGCTGCCGTTGGCGGCACCGTTGAGCGCGGTGTTGCCCAGCCCGATCACCAGTTTGTCGCCGATAAAGCCGTAGCCGGCCAGCGCATCGCCGTTCTCAGGATTCTTGACAACCTGCCAGCTTTCATTGCCGACGGTGTCTTCCTCCAGCATAACGCCGCTACCCATGAGTGCAGCATTGATAGCCGCACCGATATTGGCCATGCCGGACTCGGCGGCGGCTTTGTCCGGCGGTGCAATCGCGAAATAGGCCGTAACCGGGCTCTCGAAGTCGGCGACCTGCTCGCCGGGCAGAATGACAATGGCGGCATCACCCTGGAACCAGTTCAGCAAATCTTCTTCCAGATTGAACCCCATCTGCACCTCGAACATTTCCAGTTGCTCGCGCCCGTCGGGAATGCTATCGATCTGGGTCATGATCTGATCTTTGAAGCTGGCCGGGATGTGGAAGGTCATGAGCGCCAGGGCTTCGGCGGAAATTCGGTCGAGCGTGGCCGTGTCGACGCCCTGGCGGGCGGCGGCAACCTGTTCTTGCAGCTCGGGAGTGAGTTTCGCCAGATCCATCGTAATGGCCGTATCGAAATGCAGGCCCTGTTCAACGATGGAGATGGACAGGCCAAGGCCTTGCAAGGCCTCAAATGAAGCCAGGCTCTCTTCGATCTGCGGGAGCGCAGGCGTGCCCTGCATCTCGAGTTGTTCTTCCAGCGCAGCGCGCGCCTGGTTCGAAAATGTGCGCATATCCCAGAACAGGTAACCGACCGCATCGGCCGGCAGGCTCTCGCGGACGTTCTGGAAGACCGGGTTGGCCGTCAGGTTGTCCTGGCCACCGTCGCGGTCGATCATCGCCTGAATGGCATCGGCCCGGTTGGCAAACACCACATTGTCTTTGACGAGCGCAAAAGCCGCGATCGGGCTGTCGTTGGCTTCGAGCTGCTCGTAGATCGTGGTGCCGTTGTATTCGATCTGGTTGAACTGCTCGCCGCGATCGCTGCGAGCGGCGCGCTGCTTATCGAGAAAGGCCTGAGCCTGATCATTATTGTTGCTTGCGAGGATGATCTCCAGGCGAACCTGGTTTTCCGGCGCTGCTTCTGCCGCCTCCGCTGGATCCTGGTTCTCCTGGCCAGGATTGTTGCCCTCTTCCAGGCCACGCTGAATCTCCTCGAAGACCTGGTCGACCTCGCCGCCGAGCAGATCGAGCACAGAGGCCTCTGGCAGGCCACCGACGGCGAAGGCCATTTCGTTGCCAATCCAGGGCGCAATATCTTGCTCGAAGTTGACACCGAGCAGTTCTTCGAGTTGCTGGTTGGCCTGTTCGGGATCCTGGTCAACGAAGAGCTCGGGATAGGATGCTTGCAGGCGCTGAACGTTGGGCAGATCGCTGAGGTTCGGTGTGAGCGTACCATAGATCTGGGTATCGGCACCAATCAACTGGGGAATGCTGCTCGGACGCTGAAACAGGCTATAGGCAAAGATACCGACACCGGCGATGATGAGCCCAAAAGCCAGGACGGCGGCCGTAATCAGACCAATGATCAGACCACGATTGCGTGAGCCGCCCGAATTTTCGGGTGAAGGAGACACCTGAATTGAGTCAAGATCGGCCATGCGATCCTCCTGCATTGCATATTCGGATATAAGGTTCATACCCATTGTGCCCTGAATGATTACCAGACCGTAACCACAGCGTTGAAGTTTTGGCCTGTATCGGGTACCATGCAAAATGAGCATTGTTTGAGTATTGGAACCATTATGCGCCTGCAACAATTGCCGCTCGATCAGACAGTCGGGCATATCCTCTGCCACAATCTCGCCGACGCTCAAGGACGCAAGGCATTTGTGAAGGGGCATCGCATTGCGCAACACGACCTGGTTCGGCTGCGCGATCTGGGTGTCGACCAGTTGCGGGTTGCGGTCATTGATCCCGATGATGTGCATGAAAATGAGGCGGCGGCACGCCTGGCGCAGATGGTCTGCGGGCCGGGTCTGCAAGCCGGGCGGGCACACACCGGGCGCGTCAATCTCAGTGTGGCCGGCGATTCGGCGCCCGATGCGCCGGGTTGTGGCTTGTTGATGGTTGAGCCACAGGTGCTCGCAGCGATCAACGACATCGATGGGTTGACAATTGCCAGCCTGGCGAATTTTACGACTCTGCGGCCCGGCCAGATTGTCGCGACGATCAAAGTAATTCCCTTTGCCGTTCCCGAAACCGCCCTGGTGGCGGCGGCGAAATCGGCAGCACAGGTGGCGGCGGTGCTGGCCCTGCGGCCCTTCCAGCGCAAAAACGTGGGCCTGGTGCTGGTGAGTAGTCCGGCCGCCCGGCGCCGGCTCGAACGCGGCGTGTACCCGGCAATTGTCGGGCGGGTCGAGCGCCTGTCCGGCCAGGTAGTGCAAACGCGCTATGCCGATAACGACGAAGAGTCGGTTGCGGCGGCAATTGCCGCTTTGCGTGCGCAGCCGGTCGACTTGATCATTGTGGCGGGTGAAACGTCGATTGTCGACATCGACGACGTGACGCCGGCGGGCATTCGGCGGGCGGGCGGGCGCATCGAGCATTATGGCGCGCCGGTGGAGCCGGGCAACCTGTTGCTGATGGCCTATTTTGATGGGCCGACGGGGACGCTGCCGGTGCTGGGCGCACCGGGTTGCGTGCGCTCGCGCAGCACGAATATCGTCGACCTGATCCTGCCGCGGCTTATGGCCGGTGAGCAGGTTTGCCGTCAATCCATTGTGGCACTTGGCCATGGTGGGCTCCTGGGGTGAAACATGTCTGGGCCACCGGTGCGCGACGGAATTGATCGCTATGTGTATTACCTGGTGCTGCCGGATCGGGATGCTGATGCGCTATTGCTTGAGCGGGTAGGTGATGGCTGGGCGCTGCCCTCTTTTGAGAGCCGCGAGCGGCGTTTCTGGCAGGATGTTGACCATGTCAATGCGGCGGCAAGCGATTTGCTGAACCTGGATGCCCGGACGTTGCGCTGTATGACGGCTGATTATGTGCCGGAGCAAGAGCAGGTGCTGCGCTACTACGCGCTGGAACGCCCGCCGGCCGACTGGTCGCCGCCACCGGGTTATGCCTGGGTACGGCGCACCGAAGTTGCCGATTTGCCGCTGGCTACCCCCGGTTTGCAGCGAGTCACCGAAGACTGGTTTCGCTGGCAGGGCGCCCCACCGGCGATCCGGGTACCCTGGTACCGGCCGGGCTGGTTCGATGATGCCGAGCGCTGGATCCGGCAGCAGACCGAGCGGCTGGGCCTGCGCCTGGAGCATCCGCCGCAGCAACTGCGCTCCTGGCAGCGCTCGGCTATCATTCGGGCCGGGACGAGTGCCGGCGACCTGTACTTCAAAGCGGTGCCGCCGGTGTTTGCCGCCGAGCCGATCTTGACGCTTGCGCTGGCTGAGAGTCGCCCGGAGCACCTGCCGGCCATCGTGGCAACCGAGCCGCAGCGTCACTGGTTGCTCATGCGCGATGTAGGTTCGGCGACGCTCGACAGCATTGATGAGATCGAACGCTGGGAAGCGGCCCTGCGAGATTTCGCCCGGCTCCAGATTGCCAGCAGCCGCGAGGTGCCGCGCTTGCTGGCCGAGGGCGTACCGGATCGCCGGCTGGGCTGGCTGGCCCGGCGAATCGAGGCGCTCTTCGCGGATCACGCGGCGATGCTGCCGGATCGGCCGGCCGGGCTCTCGCCGGCACAAATCACCCGCCTGCAATCGCTGATCCCCGAGGTGCGCCGGCTCTGTCACATGCTGGCCACCTATCCGCTGCCGGCAACCGTAGAACACGGCGACTTCTGGCCCGGCCAGATCGTGGTGAACGGCGAGCGCAGCATCTTCATCGACTGGTCGGATGCCTCGGTGGCGCATCCGTTTTTCAGCATGCTCTTTTTCCTGGTCGAGAGCGAAGATTATTTTCCGAAGCAGCGCGACACACGGATGCGACTACGCGATGCCTACCTCGAACCCTGGACGGCCTATGCCTCGACGGGCACCCTGATCGAAGCCTTCGAACTGGCCCAGCCGCTGGCGGCACTGCATCACGCCCTGGTGTACCACCAGGCAGTCTTGCCGGGCTTCGAGATCAAATGGGAAATGGAGTTGATGGTGCCATTTTATTTGAAAATGTTGCTGCGCATGGCCGGTGATTAGCCGCAGCGATGACATACGGCGACGGGCCGATGCAGTTGCCGCCGGGACGGCCGATCCCCGGCGCCCATCCGGGACCGTGACCGCCGCGCGGTCGGATGATATGCGGCGGCAATGGCGGGGCGAAGCATCGGCCATGGATGATATGCGATATCCGGGCGCGGGAATCATGGTGATGGCCGGATGGGATACGGGTATGGGTGACCGATGCTTCGCCCCGCCATCGATACCGGCAGGATCAGGGATGGGCGGGCTGATCGGCAGGATGGTAGAACGATGAACGACGATACCGCCGGGCGTGCGGCGCCCGAAATACGCATGGCCGATATTATTTTGCCGCATCAGACCAATGGCTTTGGGACGATGTTTGGCGGCGATGTGATGAGCCTGATGGATAAGGCGGCGGCGATTGCAGCGCTGCGTTTTGCGCGCCGTCCGGTGGTGACCGCTTCGACCGAGCGGATCGATTTTCGGATTGCGATCGGTCAGGGCGAAATCGTTGAGGCACTGGCACGGGTGATTTATACCGGGCGACGCTCGATGGTGGTGCGGGTGCATCTCTATGCTGAAAATCCCTTGCTCGGTGATACCCGGCTCTGTACGACCGGCTACTTCAACATGGTGACGGTGCCGCCGCCCGGCAGCAATGAGCCGCCGGTTGTTCCGCCGTTGCTGATTGAAGATGAGGCGGCAGGCCGGGAAGTGGTGGTTGGGGAAGAAATCCACGAAGCAGTGGTCACGCGCCGACGGGCCGCCAGAGCCGCTGAGGCGCAGATAGTGTCTGGCCAGGAGGAACATGTATGAGTGTTGATCAGGCCCGTTTTCGCCAGGTTATGGGGCATTTTGCCAGTGGAGTCACGGTGGTGACGATGGCTGTCGACGGCGACCTCGACGGCATCACGGTCAGTTCGTTTTGCTCGCTTTCGCTGAGCCCACCGCTGGTGCTGATCTGCATCGGCAAAGAAAACGACAGCCATCCGATTCTGCAACAGGCTGAAATGTATGCCGTCAATGTGCTGGCCGCCGACCAGGAAGAAGTCTCGCGCCGCTTTGCAATGCGTGAGACCGAGAAGTTTCCGCACGATAGCTATATCCTCTCGAGCTGGGGCTTGCCATTGCTGAACGGGGCGCTGGCCCAGTTTGAGTGCCGGATTGTCAACCAGTTCTCGGGTGGCGACCATACGATCTTTGTGGGCGAGGTACTTGAGGCCAGGTTGAACGAGGGCCGACCGTTGCTTTATTATCGTTCGGGATACCAGCAACTTGCACCATGAACCAGCGCCTGTCGCGCCGGGCTTTGCTCCGGCGCATCCTGATTTTGCCACTGCTGAGTCTGCCGGCCTGCGGAACATCCACGCGGGAACCAGCGCCTTCCATCCTGACGGAAACGCAGTCCTTGCCGACCTTGCTGCCGACGTTGCCGGTTGAACTGCCGGTGCTGCCGACGCCGGCGCCGGCGCCGGCGCCGCCCGAAGATAGTGGCTGGATTGCCGGCGCCGGCCTGGAACTGCGCCGCCTACGCCGCTCCTCCGCCGCAGGCAGCCTCGATCTCAGCATCGTTCGGCTTGACCCGGCCCAGGTGCGTTTCCAGGTCGGTTATGAACCTGACCCGCCGTTGGCGCTGCCGGCCTGGCAGAGCCTCAGTGGTGCTCAGGCGATAATCAATGGCGGCTTCTTCGATGAACAGTACCGCAGCACTGCCCTGCTGATCAGCGATGGCCGGCCGGTTGGCGAGAGCTATGTCGGGCGCGGCGGCATGTTCGCCGTTGACACCAATGGCGCGGTGTCGTTGCGCTACCTGGCCGAACAGCCCTACGACCCGAATGAGTCACTGGTTGAGGCGATCCAGGGCTGGCCGATGCTGATCCGCGACGGCACGCCGATCTATGGCTTCGAAGACGGCAAACGCGCTCGCCGCAGTGTGATCGCACTTGACCAGGCCGGGCGGGTGCTGCTGCTGGCCAGTGCGACCAGTTCGTTCACGCTGGCGGAACTCGCTGCCTGGCTGGCTGAGAGCGACCTGGACATTGACGCCGCGCTCAACCTGGACGGCGGCTCCTCGACCGGCCTGATGGTGCGGGCCGGCGATCTGCGCGAGCGCATCGATGCCTTTGTGCCTCTGCCGATTGTGTTGATGGTTTTGCAAGAATAGCGGATGCAAAAGGTTTTGTGCGGCGAAGTCGTCACATCAACGGTGCTGGCGCATCTCTCGATACCGGTTGATGCCATGTTGAGTTAGAAAGAAGCGACTATGGCTATGAAAACGACGGATATTTGTGACGAGTACGCGGAAGAGACTCAGATCGGCTTGCCGGGCTTGCAGGATTTTGGCGGACGGATTTCCTTCCATGGGCCGATCACAACCCTGCTACTAAACGACGATAATGCGCTGGTTCGGCGCACATTCGGCGAGGCCGGCAATGGACGGGTGCTGGTGATCGATAATGGCGGCTCCATGCGCTGTGCTATGGTCGGCGACCAGCTGGCGGCGCTGGCCGCTCAGAATGGCTGGGCCGGCATTGTAATCAATGGCTGCATTCGCGACCGGGCCGAACTGGCACAGATCGACATCGGCATCAAGGCGCTGGCTGCGATGCCACGGCGCAGCGCCAAACACGGCGCCGGCGAACGTGATCGCTGGCTGCGCTTCGCCGGCCTGATCTTTGTGCCCGGTCACTACCTGTACGCCGATGCCGACGGCATCGTGCTTGCTACGCGAGCCTTTGAATAATTCGGCTTGCGCAGCCGGCGTATTTGCTCAAGCCGCAACGGCTCGTTCGCCTGCGGCAGCATGGAAAATACTGCTTTTTCGTTTGCTTGTGCGGCTTCGCCGCACAAGCAAACGAAGGTAAATGGATTTCGGCTTGCGCAGCCGGCGTTGATACTGGCCGCATCAGGGCTTTTCCGCCTGCGGCAGCACGGAAAAACCGTTTTATTGTTTTGGTGTTGGCAGCTTTGCTGCCAATACCAAAACAAAAGAAGATGCTTTCCCTGCTTTCTTTATCAGGCCGGAGGCGCCCCCGGCAGGGCGGCAGCAACAAAACGGAGGTTTTTATGGAACATGCTCCATCACATGGCGCGCCGGTCGCGCCGGCCGGCAGCCGCTGGCGCCCACTGCTGCTGCTGGTCGGCGACATCGTCGCCATCATTATTTTTGCCGCTATCGGGCGGCGCAGCCACGGCGAGGCAGCCGGGCTGGCGGCGGCCTACGAAGTGTTGCGTACGGCGGCGCCTTTTGTGCTGGCCTGGCTGCTGGTGGCGCCCTTCGCCGGCGCCTTTCGCTCCGCACCCGCCGGCGACCGCCGAACCCAGTTACTGGCGATGGCCCGGCGGGTCGGCCTGGCCTGGCTGCTGGCATGGCCGGTCGGACTGGCGCTACGTGCGCTCATGCTCAGCCGCGGCATTCCGATCGCGTTTGCCATTGTCACCCTGATTTCCAACGGCATCATTCTCGGCGGCTGGCGCCTGCTGTTTAGCTGGTGGGAAAGCCGGGTGAAGCGTTGAAGCGTTGAAGCGTTCAAGCGTTCAAGCATTGGAGTGACTAATGGGCTACTGGATCGGCAAAGCCTACTGGGGCCAGGGCTACACGACCGAAGCCGCCTGCCTGGTGCCGGGCTATTGCTTTGAACAGCAGCGATTCGAAGACGTAGTTGTCTATGGAATTCTACGCGAGGAATGGCAACCATGAGCGAGGCGTCCGATGAGCCGCTGGCCAGAGCGGCCTACGATCAAATGGCTGCGGCTTTTGCTGCCCGCGTTGATACCAAGCCGCACAATGCCTACTACGAACGCCCTGCAACGCTGTCGCTGCTACCGGAGGTGCGCGGCAAACAGGTCTTCGATGCCGGTTGCGGGCCCGGTGTTTCTAGCAAGTGGCTGGTTCGCCACGGTGCAACCGTGTTCGCTGCCGATGCGAGTGCCAACATGGTGGCGTTGGCCCGCCGGCGACTGGGCGATGCGGTTCCGGAAGTTCTGCACGAGCCGCTGCCGACGAAAGACTTTATGCACGCGAACCCGGAGGATTACGCGGCCCTGATGCGTCAGCCAGTGTTTGTGTGTTTTCGCGCCCGAAAATAGGAATGCGGAAGCATAGCTCGCGCGTTCCTATGGGGTCAGCAGGGCTTCGCGCAGCCGCTCGCCATGCTCTTCGATTTCGTGCGGCAGTGGGTCGCCGCGCAGGACGGCCTGGCCCAGCGCAGTGCCGCGGAATTCGAGCAGGTCGCGCTGGATCTGTTCGCGCAGTGCTACGTCTTGCTGGATTTTGCCGTCGCGCAGTGTCACAACGCGCTGGGCGGCGGCGGCGACTTCGTTGTTGTGCGTTACCAGCACCAGGGTCACGCCCTGGCTCGTGTTGAGCTCACTAAGCAACGCCATGATGTCGGCGGTGGTCTGGGTATCGAGGTTGCCGGTGGGCTCGTCGGCCAGCACGATAGCCGGCTCGTTGGCCAGCGCCCGGGCGATGGCCACCCGCTGGCGCTGGCCGCCCGACATCTGGTTGGGCATGCTGTTGATTTTCTCGCCCAGGCCGACTAGCGCGAGCAACTCCTCGGCGCGCTTGCGACGTGCTCGCCCACTCATGCGCCGCTCGTGCATCGGCACCTCGACATTTTCACGCGCCGTCAGTGTCGGAAGCAGGTTGTGGGTCTGAAAGATGAAGCCGATCGTCGCGCTGCGAAAGCCGTCGAGGTTGCGGATCTTCGAGAGCGCCTGGCCGTCGATGAAAACCTCGCCGCTGCTGGGCTTATCGAGCGCACCAATCAGGTTCAGCAGCGTCGATTTGCCCGAGCCCGAAGGCCCGACAATCGCTATAATCTCGCCCGGCGCAATGCAGAGATCGACATGGTCGAGGGCCGTAAACTTGATGCCGTCGCCATACACTTTGGTCAAATCGCGAGTTTCCAGAATTGGCTGTTCCATAGTTATGCTGTTCTTTCATTTTGGCGGCGATGCCGCCAAAATGAAAGAACTAACCCTCACTCCATTTTATTCGTAGCGGAGCGCTTCGACCGGGCGCAGGTTGGCGGCGCGCCAGGCGGGCAACAACCCGCCGATGGCGCCGAGCGCCAGCACCAGCAACAAGACCTGGACAAAAATTTGCGGCGTATAAATCGCGACGAGAAACTGGCCGAAGGCCGGCGTCAGCGCGAACAGTACATTCAGTAGCAGCCCCAGGCCAATGCCGGCCAACCCGCTGAAGATGCTCAGCAGGAGCGATTCGCCCAGAACCGTGCGCAGCACCCGTCGTCGGCTCCAGCCGACGGCCCGTAGCACGCCGATTTCCTGGGTGCGCTCGAAGACGCTCATCAGCATCACATTCATCATCACCGTACCGCCGACGATCATCATCAGCAGGAGCAGCGCGCCGAAGACGGCATCGAGGGTGGCGAAATCCTGCATGCGGTCGGTCATATCGGCGGTGCGACTGATCAGCATATCGGGGAAAGCTGCTTCGAGCTGAGCGACGACCGCGTCGGCCCGGCCGGGATCGTGCAGCGTGACGCCCACGAAGGAGACCTGGCGGGTTTTGCCGAAGAGGCGCTGGGCCTCGCGCAAGGTAATCACACCGCCGGCATCCTCGTAGGGCGTGCCGGTCTCGTAAATACCAACGATAGCGAAGGAACCGCCGCTGAGCCGCAGTCGCTCGCCGATGCCTTTTTCGAGGCTATTGGCGGCCATGCGCCCGATGATGATCTCGTCGGGGCGCTGAATGCTGCGGCCCTCGCGCACCCGGTAGCGCTGAATATAGCCTTCGCGCGGGTCGAGCCCATAAACCAGGAAAAAGGGCATGCCCGGCGCGGTCGAGGTGCCGAGCACCAGTTTGGCCATGCTTTCGACCTCGGGATGCAGGCGTAGTTGCTCGGCGCGGCGTTCGTCGATGGCCGAGAACATCGCGTCGGAGGCATTGGCTTCTTCGACCAGAATGTCGGACTGGCCGGCACTGAGCATATCGGTGAAGAGCCGGCGTGAGCCTTCGGCGATGCCGCTCATCGCTACAATGAAGCCGACACCGATGCCCAGGCCGAGCATAGTCATCAGGCTGCGGCTGGGGCGGCGCAACAGGTTGCGGCCGGCATTGCTGCGGGCCAGCAGCGCCATCAGACGGGCGAAGCGCCCCCAGTGAATCGAGGCGCCACTCTCAGCGCGCATGGCCTCGACCGGGGCCAGCCGGGCGGCGCGCCAGGCCGGGTAGGCGCCGCCGACCAAGCCGAGCACGATAGCCGTCACCATTGCTTCAATCAGCAAACTCGGTGCGATGGTGCCGCTAAGCAGGCCGCCGACGGCCGGCGAGTTGCCGGCGAGCTCGATGGTGCCGATGCCCAGTGCCAGACCCAGCAAGCCGCCGATGACGGCCAGCATCAGCGCCTCGCTCATAATCATGCCGATCACGCGCCGGCGACGCCAGCCCAGCGCCCGCAACACCCCGATTTCGCGGGTGCGCTCGAAGACACTCATCAGCATGGCATTCATCATCCCCAGGCCACCGACCAGGACGGCGAAGATACCAAGGACCCAGCCTAGCGAGCGATACATTTCCAGGGCATCGTCTTGCTGCGCAGGATCACCGGAGCGCAGTGCGGCCAGGTCTGGCCAGTGCTCCTCGATGCGCTGCTTGATCGCAGCGCTGTCGCGGGGATTGTCGAGGCGAACCTTGAAGAAGCTGACCTGGCGGCGCTTGTTGAAGCTGCGCTGAGCGGTTTCCAGGTGCATGACTGCGCCATTGTCTTCCAGGCTGGCACCGGTTTCGTAGATGCCGACGACCTCGTAGCCGGTCTCGTGAATGCGAAACTTATCGCCGACCTGCTTCTTGAAGTTCACGGCAGCGGATTTGCCGAGCATAATCTCGCGCTTGCCGGCCAGCGGGCGCCCGGCGCTGATCTTGTAGCGTTGCATGGCAAAGCTGCGCGGATCTTCGCCGCTGATCAGAAAATAGGGCGTCTCCGGCAACTGCTCGATCTGAGTGACGCTGCCGGCCACCTCGGCCACGCCGCGCATACGGGCGATCTGCGCGCCGACATCCTCATCGAGGGCGCCCATCAGGATCATCACCGCATCTTGCTGAGTGATCAGCAGATCGGCGTCGCCGCTGGTCGACATCTGGCCGAAACCTTCGGCCATGCCCTCGCCAAATTCGGCCTGATCCAGCACGGTTTCGGCACTCTGGACGGCGCGCAGCGCCGTTGCCTCGCGATCCTTTTCGACCTGTGGAATATCGTTGTCGAGCGCCTCTTCGAGTTCGCGGTTATCCCAATAAATCCGGCTGTACTCGTCCTGGGCGTCACGGAGTTTGTTGGCGGCCTGCTCGAGTTGCAATTCAGCGTCGACCTTGGCGCTGGAGAGGGCATCGCGCTGCGCTTGCAGATTGGCGATGGCCTCATCGACGGTAGCCTGAGCCATCTGCACCTGGTTATCTTTGGGGCCGGCTTCGAGGCGAGCCAGCCGGGCGTGCGCCTCGTTGAGCCGGTCGCGAGCGGCGGCAATATCGGCGCCGGTAACGCTGCCCTCAGCCTGGCGCAGTGCAGCCTCAGCCTGCTCGACGCCGGCTTCGGCGGCGCTGATCGCTTCGGCGCCGGCGCCGCTTTCAAGGCGGCTGGAGGCAGCCTGGGCACGGGCCAGGGCGACCTCGGCCGCTTCAACGTGCAATTCCAGGTCGATACTGTCAAGGCGGGCCGGCGGCAACTTCGTCCCCGGCGGCGACCAAAATTTCGGCAACGGTACCGGCGACCTGGAAATCCAACTCGACACTGCGCATAGGCAGGACGCGCCCGTCGGCAATCACACTGGGCGCCGCAAACTCGGTGAGAAAATCCGGCGTAGGCGTGGCCTGGGGCCGGCCAAAGCCGCCGCAGGCGCTCAGCAAAAGCAGCATAACGCAAAGCAGACCGGCCGGCACTGAGCGGAGTGCGGAATTCATCGATTTACCTCCACCACATTGTCGGGGAGGTACGGCAGCAAGCTACCTCCTCGATACCGATTCCCGAAGCAAAGCAGCGGGCACGATAGCCTATTCATGATACGATTGCGTCGCAGAAGTCGGAAAGAGAGCTCATTACCGGTGGTTAAGAACTTGCGACGATTGGCACAGAGAATTCGACTGCTGCTGTATCCTGATCGAACGTTCGACGCTCAATCACCGCAGTACTGATCAAACCAGGCCAGCGTGCGCTGCATATGATCGGCGCGGTGGCGCGGCTCGCCGCTGCGAGTCAATTCGTGGCCTTCGCGCGGGTAACGTACCAGTTCGACCGTGGTTTTGCGGCGGCGCAAGATAGCGAAGAGTTGCTCGGCCTCACTGATGGGCACGCGGTAGTCCAGTTCGCTATGCAGAATCAGGAGTGGGGTATTGATCTTGTGAGCGTGAGCCAGCGGCGAATGGTACCAGAGCTCTTCATAGAGCTCCCAGGGATAGCCCTGGAACTCGATCTCGATCAACTCGTGGGCGTCGCTGGTGCTATGTTCAGTGAGCAAATTATAGACGCCGCGGGCTGAAACAGCGCAGCGGAAGCGGTCGCTCTGACCGATCAGCCAGGTGGTCATGAACCCACCGTAGGAGCCGCCGGTTACCGCGACGCGCTGCGGATCAACGCAGCCGCGCTCAATGAGTGCGTCGATCCCGGCGTGAATATCGGGCGCATCGGCTTCACCCCATTTGCTGCGGATCGCATCGCGCCAGACCTCGCCATAGCCCTCCGAACCGCGCGGGTTGCAGAAGAACACGACGTAGCCGCGCCCCGCGCCGACCTGCCATTCGTGCCACATGCTGCGCAAGCCCGGCCCCCACATCACATGCGGCCCGCCGTGAACATGCACCGCCAGCGGATAACGCCGCCCCGGTTCGGCATCGGGCGGCAACAGATACCAGCCCTGCACTTCCTGGCCATCCGGCGCCAGGTAACGAATCTCCGTAATCGGCTGGATCCGGCGCTGCGTCAACAACGCTGCATTGATCGATGTCAGCCGGGTCTCGCTGCCGTCGGGCCGGCGCAGATAGAGATCACAGGGATTTTCCGGCGTACCGGCAATAAAGGCAATGCTGCCGTCACCAGCGACATCGAAGCACTCGACGATGCGCTGCCCGCCAACCAGAGTTTCACCATGTTCGAAGGTCGGTGTGCCTTCCCGCCCGATGCTATAGACCGGCACATTGCCCTGCCAGCCGGCACTGAAGCAGATCCCTCGTCCATCGGGTTGCCAGCGAAACTGTTCCACATTCAGATCGGTGTGTTCGGTAAGATCGCGGGGCAGGCCGCCGGCTGCCGGAATGATCGAAACCCGGTTGCCGGCGGCGAGCAGGCGATCTTCGGGCAGGCGCCGGAAAGCGATGACGCTTCCGTCCGGCGAAGGCTGCGGATCGAAGTAGGAGAAGCCGGCCTCGGTGAGAATCTGCGATGTGCCGCCTGCACGGGGGACGCGCAGCACATCGTAATAGGCGAAGAGCGAGTCGGCCTCGGGGTCGCGGGTAGCAGTAGTGAGCAAACTCGCGCCGTCGGGCATCCAGGCCGGCGGGCTATAGTGCAGATCGCCATCGGTGATTCGGCGCGGTTGGGGGCGCTCGTCGATATCGCCGGCCGGCACGTCGACCAGATAAATATGCCGGCGCCGGTCATCGAGAAAAGCGGTACCGGTGCGATAGGGCAGGCGCGTAATCACGCGCGGGTCGTTGCGCTGTGCTTCATCGTGCCGCTGCTGATCGCGGCGGCGCTGCTGTTCCCAGGCATCGGCGGGCGGCTCGGCTTGCTCGCCGGTATCTTCGCGTTCGCGTTCTGCAGCGTTGCTGCTGGAGAGAAAAGCGAGACAGGCTCCGTCCGGGCTCCAGGCCGGGTCGGTGGCCCCATTGGGCAGCGCGGTGAGTTGCCGGGCCTCGCCGCCATCGACCGCGATCACATAGATCTGGCCGGCCTGGTCGTCGCGGTTGGAGACAAAGGCCAGCCGCCGGCTCTGCGGATGCCAGCGCGGGCTATGATCGGCGTGGCTACCGGCAGTGAATCGGCGAATAGCACCGTCGGCGGCGGTCGCAAGATATATGCTGCGCCGATAGCAGTTGTTGATTCGATCAACATGTACCTGAACATAGGCGATATACTGCCCATCGGGACTCATACGTACATCTTCAAGCCAGGCTATCGCATAGAGATCGTCAATTGTTAGTGGAGAAAGTTTTGCACTCACCGGTAGTAGTTCTCTCTCTTCAATAAGAAGTACAGCAGACAGTAATGGCGATTATTGTACCACGGCCACTGGTGACTGTCGATCTGTTATGTAACACTATGATGAGCCGAATATATTCGAACGTTAATAACATCAACACTCATAAACTTGACACCAGAACAAATGAGATTTATACTCTGTGTCACACATACAATTAAAGACAGCTCCAAACCATGATAACATCTAATAGTTATCTGATGATTATAGTGGCTTGTGACTGGTAGATTTTCAAATTTATTTGCGGAGGGTTAATGCCACATGGCCGTTGGTGCAAGCAAAACATCTGGAAAGGGAGTTATTCATCGTCTCCCACTTACCGTATTGTTGTTTGATGCGGCGATGCGTGAAGAAATCACGATAAGTGATTTCGCCAAGCAACTTAATATAGGGCCTGTTTCGTTGCGGCAGTTTCTTTATGGTGAAACCGATCGTCCGCGTAATCGTACCCTGGAAACCTTCGCCGATACGCTGGATATGTCGTTCGAGGAAGCACAAGATCGCCTGCAATATTTGCCGCCGAGTATGCCCAGGTTCAGTGTCTGGCTCAATGAGCATATTCAGGCACAAAACATATCGCGCGCAAAACTGAATCGTGATACGCATATTAGCGATGGCGCGCTGCGGAACTATCTGAGCGGCCAGACTTTGCCGGATTCGCACCAGGCGATGCGGATTGCCAACGCACTGGATGTGCCTTCGCTGGAGGTCGCCCAGGTCATTATTGCCGATCAGACGCTGCGGTCGGGCGGGGAAACCGCGCCGCTGCCGGTAGAACCTGAGCCCGAGACGATGGCGCCGGTCGGTCTCGCCGATCAGACCAGCGGGCATGTGCCGGCTGATATAGCGCCTGGCGATTTCTATGCCGCCGATCAGCAAGCCGGGTCGCTCAACCCCGATGAGCATCACCTGCTCAGCCTCTGGCGTCGCATGCACCCCCAGGGCCGCCGCGCCACCCTGATCTACATTGCCGGTCTGCTTGTTGAGAGCTAAAGAACCGAAGAAGTCGGGAACCAGAGGATTCCTTCCGCCAGGCCGGCGCGCCATGAGAACCAGGTTTCGTGAACCAGACCTGCCGCACCGGCCTGCGCGGGAGCGGGGAGCACATGACAACGTGCGTGCCCGGCTCCCCCGCTCCTGTCAGGCTGGCGCCGGTGATGACCAACTCAAAGCGTAAGGCTCTCGTCGCGCCAGA
>DAOTUJ010000002.1:0-22879 GCA_034437175.1 Chloroflexaceae bacterium
TGCCGATGTTGCCGATTTCGCGGCGGTGACGGACGCCGTTGAACGAACGGCACGCGAACTGGGCCCGGTCGATATTCTGGTCAATAATGCGGCAATCATTGGCCCGCTCAATCTGCTTGGTCAGACTGATCCGGCTGAATGGACGCGCGTGATGGCGATCAATGTGAATGGCGCCTACCACTGTATGCGGTTGGTGCTGCCGGGAATGCTTGAACGTGATTGGGGCCGGATTATCAATGTGTCCTCGGGAGCGGCGACCGGCAGTGGCCTGCCGCGGGCCAGTGCCTACTCGGCCAGCAAAGCCGCGCTGGATATGATTACGCTGGCGGCGGCCAGTGAACTGGCCGGCAGCAATGTCTGCGTCAATGCAGTTTACCCCGGTGTGGTTGATACTGCGATGCAGACCGCCCTGCGCGCCGCGCCGCCGGAGGAATTCGGCAGCGAGGCTTCGGCACGATTTCACGGCTACTACGAGCGCGGTGAACTGCTCGACCCGCACGAGCCGGGACGCCTGATCACGGCAGTCGCTATCAGTGATCTCCACGGCTATGTGCTGAAAATCCAGGATTCGGACTCGCAGGTACTGTTGCGCAATCTAGGGTAACCCGTCGATGGCCGCTGATTTTGCCGAAATGCTGAATGCCTGCCTGCACGCGCAGGGCCGCACGCCGGCGGAGTTGGCCCAGTTGCTCGGTGTGCATCGCAGCACGGTCAGTCGCTGGTTGAACGCCGAGAAACTGCCGAACCAGTCGCTGATTCAGTCACTTGCCGATCGGCTGGGGCTGTTCGGCAATGATCGTGTGCACTTTGTGCTGGTATGGAGCGGTTACCCTTCGGCGGCAGCGCACCAGCTGGCCCAGCGCACGACCGGCCCGGATTTGCCGCCGCATTCGCGTATGCCCCTGCGCCGCAACTCTTTGTTTGTCGGGCGGCGACGTGAACTGGCCTGGCTGGCCGAGAAGCTGGCTGCGCCGGGAGCAACCGCAGCGGTCTGCGGGCTGGGTGGCCTGGGCAAAACCCAGCTGGCGGCGGAATATGTGTATACCTACGGCCATGCCTACAGCGGCGGAGTGTTCTGGCTTTCCTGCGCCGACGAAACTGTTTTGCCGGCCGAAGTTGCCGCCTGTGGCGGCGCCGGCCACCTGGCCCTGGAAACGCCCTTCGTCACGCTGCCGCTGGGCGAGCAGGTCGATACGGTGATGCGCACGTTTCGCGATCCGGCGCCGCGCCTGTTGATCTTCGACAACTGCGAAGACGAGACACTGCTGGCACAATGGCGTCCAGCCAGCGGTGGCTGCCGCATCCTGGTTACCAGCCGGCGCTGCAACTGGGATGCGACGCTGGGCGTGCAACTGCTCAAACTGCAGCCCTTCGAGCGCGCCGAAAGCATTGCTCTGCTCCAGCACTATCTCAGCGAGGGCGGTATTGATTTTCGACTGCTCGAACAGGTCGCGGCAGTGCTGGGCGATCTGCCGCTGGCGCTGCACCTGGCCGGGCGCTACCTGGCCGATGCCCACCGGCCTGCCGATGTGGCCGCCTTTCTCGCCGCCCTGCAAAAGCCACAGCGCCTGGGCGAAATTTTGCACCATCCCTCGATGCAGGGTGGCGCAGTGTCGCCGACCGGCCATGTGGAACAACTCGACCGGACGTTCGAAATCAGTGTGTCTCGGCTGGATACAAACCGACGGCTGCATGCCTGCGCCCGCCGACTTCTGGCCCGCAGCGCCTATTTTGCGCCCGGTGAACTCCTGCCGCGCGATTTGCTGTTTGCCAGCCTGCCGGAAGAGTCGCCGGAATTTCTGCGGCGAGCGCTCAGCATCCTGACTCATGATCTTGGCCTGCTGGAAATGCCGAATGCCGATAGCCTGCGCATTCATCCCTTGCTGGCGGCCTTTGTGCGCGAACAGGCTCTCGACCCGACCGCCCGCCAGGCTGTCGTCGACGCCCTGCTCCACGAAAACCGCCAGTCGCGCAAGGGCGGGGTTTTGCTCAACAACGAGCATCTGCGCCAGTTGCGCCGGCTGGCCCACAGTGCCCTGAGCGACAACGATTTGAACGCCGCCGACCTGGCCCTGGCGCTGGGCGAACAGCTCTGGTTTCGCCACGATCCGGCCGCCCGGCCATTTGTAATTGCCGCCTGTGGCATTTATTCGGCAATCGGCGACGAGCAGGATGATCGGCTGGCCCGCAGCCTGAATTTGATCGGCCTGGTCGCCTTGATGCTGGGCAATCTCGACCTGGCCTGGGAGAGTACGCGGGCCGCCGTCGATCTGCGCAGCCGCTGTCTGCCGCCCGATCACTACGATCTGCTGATGAGCCGCAGCAATACCGGATTTCTGCATATGGTGCGCGGCGAATATGCTGCCGCCGAAACGGTGCTGGACGATGTCTTGCGACGCCTGCACCGCCACCCGGCAGTCAAATTGCCGCAGTTGCTGCGGAGCATTCATAATCGGGGCGTATCGCTGCTGTTGCGCGGGCGCTACCGGGCCGCCGAGCGCTTTTTGCGACTGGCCATGAGCCGGCGGGAAACGCATCTTGGCCCGGAAGCACCGGCGCTGGCCCAGATCCTGACCTACCTTGCCGAAACCCTGCGCCGGCTGGGGCGCCGCGACGAAGTCGAAGCGCTGCACAAACGGGCCTATGCCATTCGGGCCGGCCTGTTCGGTGCCTGGAGCCCGATTGCCTGCGAAAGCCTGCGCTTCCTGGGCCTGC
The DNA here is from genome assembly GCA_034437175.1 of Chloroflexaceae bacterium. Taxonomy (GTDB): domain Bacteria; phylum Chloroflexota; class Chloroflexia; order Chloroflexales; family Chloroflexaceae; genus DAOTUJ01. The sequence goes on from DAOTUJ010000002.1 coordinate 2,716, forward strand.
TGAACTGCGAAGACGGTCGGCCCGAGGGAATGCTCGATCTGCAACAGGCCTATGCCAGTCTCCAGCGTCGCTTCGGGGAAAATCATGTCGAGACGGTGCTGGTTCGCCAGAGCCTGGGAATTGCCTGCTACTGGCAGGGCGATTATAAACGCGCCGAACAGGAACTGCAGGCGGTCTGTACCGGCTGGGAACAGCTTTTCGGCGCTGATCACACCTATACCGCCACGGCTCGGCACTATCTGGCCCTGACGGCGCATGCGCAGGGTGATCTGCATCGCGCCTACCAGTTCATTGACCAGGCAATCCGGGTGAGTGACGCCCGGTTGGGGCCGGAGCATCCTGACACGCTGGCCAGTTGCCGGGTTTGCCGGCAGTTCACCAATGGCATCGACAGCGGCGCCCACCCGGCGCGCGAATGGGGCTTGCGCCATGCGCTGATCGTGCCGATGTAGGGGCGCAGCAGCGGCTTTGTTTGCAAAGAATATCCAGCGTTCCGAGTCCGCTGTTGCGCCCCTACCCCGGCACGGCAAACGACGAAAAACAGGAGTATGACAATGAAACGAATTCTTGTGTTGCACGTTTCGGTCGGCACCGGCCATACCAGCGCGGCGAAGGCGCTGGGCGCGGCGCTTGAACAGTACAAGGGCGTCGAGGTGCACGTCGAAGATGTCTTCGACCATGTGAACGACCTGGCACGACGCAGTATCAGCGAGGGCTACAACGAAGTGTCGACCCGCCTGCAACCGCTCTACACCATGCTGCACTCCGGCATCAATATCGAAGATACCACTTCGGCCCTGAGTGCCAACCGGGTTATGACCACCCTGGGGCGCCCCTTCCTGATGCGTTTTGAACATCACGTTGCTCAACTGGCGCCCGATGCGATTGTTTCGACGATGCAGATTCCTTTTCACATCTTGCATTCCTATGCCAATCGCAAAAATATTCCCGAGTATGCGGTGATTACTGATTTTTCGGTGCAGAGCACCTGGTTGCGCGAAGGCGTCGCCGGCTATTTCGTGGCCAGTGAATTGACCCGCGATATTTTGCTGCTGCGCGGCATTTCGCCGGAACACGTACACGTGACCGGTATCCCGGTCAAGCTCGAGATTGCCGAGCCGAAAGCGCCCGCCGAGATGCGCCGGCACCACGGCCTGCCGCTCGACCAGCCACTGATCAGCATCTTCGGCGGTGGCCTGGCCATCGACCGGGTACGCTTCTTGGTTGAAGAGCTGATCGCCTGCCGCATCGAGGGCACCGTCGCGGTGGTTGCCGGGCGCAACCGCGACCTGGTCGAGGCGCTCGACGGGCTGTCGGATGGTCCGCATATGAAGCTGCGGGTGCTGGGTTATATCGATTATGTCGATGACCTGGTAGCGGCTAGCGACCTGGTGGTGAGCAAACCGGGTGGGCTGATCACCAGCGAAGTGCTGGCGCGCGCCACTCCGATGATCGTAGTCGAGCCGATTCCGGGCCAGGAAGAATGGAATGCCGACGTAGTCGCCGGTATCGGGGCAGGCGTGCAGTTGCGAGTAACCGAGCTGGTGCCACGCGCGGTCGAAGTCTTGCTGCGCAATCCGCAGCGGCTGGCGGCGATGCGCGAGGCGGCCGGCCGCATTGGCCGCCCGCAGGCCGCTTTCGCCATCGCCGAACAACTGCTGGCCGATCTCGGGGTGCGCGCTTGATACCAGCAGACGCAACCGGCGCCGAAATCGACCAGCAACTGCGCTTTCCGGCGGAATTTTTGTGGGGCGCGGCCACCTCGGCCTACCAGATCGAGGGTGCCTGGAATGCCGACGGCAAAGGTGAGAGTATCTGGGATCGCTTCTGCCACACACCCGGTCGGGTGATCGATGGCTCCGACGGAGACCGGGCCTGCCTGCACTACGAGCATTATGCCGACGATGTGGCCGGCATGGCGGCAATGGGCTTGCAGGCCTACCGCTTCAGCATTGCCTGGCCACGCATCTTTCCGCATGGCGACAGCCGGCTGAACCAGCGCGGGCTGGATTTTTATCGGCGGCTGCTGGAAGCATTGCAGCGCCACACTATTCGCCCGATGGCCACACTCTACCACTGGGATCTGCCGCAGGCATTGCAGGAGCGCGGCGGCTGGGCCAATCGCGATACCGCCTATCGCTTTGCCGAGTACACCGCGCTGCTCTTCGAGCAACTGGGGCCGGAAATTCCGCTCTGGGTCACGATCAATGAGCCGATGCTGGTGGCCTTTGCCGGCTACGGCGATGGGCGCAAAGCTCCCGGCAGACGCCAGGCCCGGCTGGTGCCACGAATAGTACACAATCTGCTGCTGGCTCACGGTCTCGCAGTGGGCGCCTATCGCCAACTGGTAGCGCCGGCAGCACCCGGCGCCGCACATCAGGGCATCGGCATCGTGCTGAATGTGCGACCCTGCCATCCGGCCAGTGCCCTGCCGCGCGACCGGCGCGCGGCGGCGATGATGCACAATCTGACCCACCGGCTGTTCTTCGAGCCGCTGTTTCGCGGCAGCTACCCACCCGAGGCAGTGACCTTCTTCGCACGACGGGGCGTCCTGCCGCAGACAGCGCCTGCCGACCTGGCGGTCATCGCGCAGCCGATAGATTTCCTCGGGCTGAACATCTACAGTCGCAGTGTGGTGCGCGCCCGGCCGCTCAGCCCACTGGGCATGCAGAGCATTCCCGGCAATGGGCCACGTACCGCGATGGGCTGGGAGATTTACCCGGCCTGTGTAGAAGAAGCGATTGGCATCGCCCGTAGCTACGGCGAGCTACCGCTTTATATTACCGAAAACGGCGCCGCATTCGACGACCGGCCGGATACTGAGGGCAACATCAACGACGAGCCGCGCATTGACTATTTGCGGGCGCACCTGCTGTCGGCGCAACGTACGATGCAGGCCGGCGCCGATCTACGCGGCTACTTCGTCTGGTCGCTGATGGACAATTTCGAGTGGGAAGCGGGCTACGGCCCGCGCTTCGGGCTCTGGCACGTGGATTTTCGCAGCCTGGAGCGCCGCTGGAAACGCAGTGCCTACTGGTACCAGAGTCTGATTGCAACCCGGCAGTAGCGCCCGCCGGCCATTCCACCTGCAGGCAATATAGTGGTCTGACCAGATTATTGTGACCGCTGGCCCCGACCGACCTGACTGGTGGGCGCACGAGTGATCACCGTATAATGAGCGAACTTCCCGGCGCCCACCGGTCAGGTCAGACCAGGCGCAATCCTTTGTTTGCGCCTGGTCAGTCCAATAGAGCAATCCTACGGGAACCATGAACTCGAGAACCGAAGAACCAGGGAATGCTGCATTGCAGAACTGAATGGATCGTACGACTCAAACAGTATTGCTCTATTTATCCGGATCCGGCATCAAATTTCTTATTTGTCTGCACGGCACTGTCGCGGCGCTCATGCATGTTCTTCTCCATACTCTCGGGGTAGCGGTCGGGCAGGTGCGAAACCCGGTTGAGCCGTTCGAGCGCTTCGCCTTCCAGTCGCCAGCCGGCAGCGGCCAGGTTGTCGCGCAGTTGCTCAAGGTGGCGAGCGCCGACGAGGGCCGCGCTGATCGCCGGTTGCTCCAGTGTCCAGCGAATGGCCACCTGAGCCGGACTACGCCCGAGTTCGGCGGATACTTTGAATAGCGTGGTCAGGGTTTCGTCGGCATTGGCGGCGAAGAAATCGCGGAAGAAGACCCAGTTTTCCTCGGAGCGCGTACCGGCCAGGTTGCGCTGGCCGGGCTGGTACTTGCCACTGAGAAAACCGCCGGCCAGCGGGCTCCAGACCACCACGCCCAGCCCGTGATACTGGCAGAGCGGGATCAACTCCTGCTCGATGTCGCGTACCACCAGGCTATACTGCGGCTGATAGCAGGCAAAACGTTCCCAGCCATGCTGCGCACTGATGCCAAGCGCAGTGGCCAGGCGCCAGGCCTGATAGTTGCTACAGGCCGGGTAGCGCACTTTGCCCTGGCGCACCAGATCATCCATGGCCCGCAGCATCTCCTCCATCGGCGTTTGCCCATCAACGTGGTGAACATAGTACAAATCGATGTAGTCGGTTTCCAGGCGGCGCAGGCTCGCATCAACCGCCTGCATAATGTGTACCCGCGACATGCCCGAGTCATTCGGACCCGGCCCCATCGGGTTGGTGAACTTGGTCGCGACGACGGCCTGGTGGCGGCGGCCCTTCAGCGCCTTGCCCAGCATCACCTCGGACTGGCCGCCGCCGTAGGAATTGGCCGTATCGAAAAAGTTGATCCCCTCTGCGAAGCCCAGGTCGACCATGCGGCGGGCTTCAGCTTCATCGGTACTGCGCCCGAATGTCATCGTCCCCAGGCACAATTCGGAAATTTTCAGGCCGCTGCGGCCCATGCGGCGGTACTCCATAGTGTAGCATCTCCCATGTTAAGCGTTGAATTTGATGCTTGCTCTAACGCCGACTCACCCAGGAGCCGATACCGCCTTCACCGGCAAGCTGCGGCTCACGGCCAGGCCGATTGGTATCGATCACATAAACACCATCCTCAGCGCCGTAGGCCAGGTAGCGACCATCAGGCGACCAGACACTGAAGGAATTGACGTAGGCATCAAAAAAATTGACCATCGCGGCAAATGAGCGGCTGGGCGTAAACCCGGCCAGATCCTGCACCGCGTTGCCGCCACGATCGACCAGGTGCCAGGTGTAACTAGGCAAACGGTTGGAACCGGGCGCAACGACGGTGCTCAGGTAGGCCAGCCGATCCCCCGAGGGCGACCAGAAGAACGCGCTGATCTGCTCACCGGGCCGCGAAACACTCTTCAACGAGCCATCGGACGGATCGATGACTTTGAGCTCCCCAAAGCCGCTGCTCGAGACCGTCGTATAGGCAATATGATCGCTGTTGGGGGCGCGACTGAACAATATCGCCGCCTGCGGTTCACGCGCCAGCACGGCCGTCTCGCCATCGGGTCCAACCCCGGTCAACACACTCTCGATCTGTGCAAGATCAGGCCCACCCTCGAAGGGTGGTTGCACAACGTAGAAGAGCGTTTCACCATCGACACTCCAGGCCGGTGTTTGAAAGAGACCGGGATCATCGAAGACACGACCCGCCCGACCGTCCGCCGGCCGATACGTAGCCACCCGACCGCCTCGAACGGCGCTGCCACCGATATGCAGCAGCAACTCATCGCCGGCCGGTGTCCAGGCAAAATAGTAGGTACCGGTGCTGCGCGCCACAATCTGCGGTTGGCCATCGCGTTCGATATCGACCAGGAACAGTCCCAGGCCACCGCCACGCATATTGCCCAAAAACGAGAGCGTCGTCCCATCCGGCGACCAGACCAGGTGCAAGGGCGCATGCTCAGCGCTGCGATAGAGCTCGCGGCGCTCGGAGGTGCCAATCAGCAGTTGGTAGATCACAAACGCACCGTCCTCGCGGGCCACATACGCAATCCGGCGTCCGTCAGGCGCGACAGCCGGGTAGCGAAACAGATCACTGCTGGCGTTGTCGGCCAGTAAGCGTCCATTGCCATCATCATACGGCTGGAGCAAGCGCAGGTCGGACCTACCGCCGAAGATCAGCAACTGAGCGCCGGCGGGTCGCGTCCACAAGAAAATGCCGAGCGCCAGCAGCAGCACCGTACCGGCGGCAATTATCATACTCAACAGGCCGGCGATCAACGCCAGCCAGTTTCGGCGAGACATAGGGAGCCTCCATTTCATCTGGGATAGTTTCAGTATACCATGGGGTCATTGAAAATCCGGTATTCAAGCGAAATGACTGCAGCAATGCCGTCACGCATTTCGCTTGAATACCGGATTCACAATTGCAACAGATCTTGCAGACGGCGGCGCTCGGCCAGCACAGCCGGCAGCGACGGGGCGGCTTCAAGCCAGCCGGCCAGTGCGCCGATAGAGGCCGTACGGCGCGCCTGTATCCGACGGCGTTCGTAGCGCAGGCGCGGCAGTTCGGCCAGCACGACGGCGCGACCGCGCGCCATGGCCGGCTGGCCGCGCAGGGCCGCATATGCCAGCGCCATCAGGTCGTAGCGCAGCATAGCCGGCAGGCACTCGCGCAGCAAGGGGGCGGGCAGACAGCGGATCAGCATCCGCAGTCGGTTGCGTCCGAGCAAAAACTGTTTGAAGGAGCTGCCCGCGCCGCTACTGGCTGAATAGACATGGCGTGCCCAGGCCTGCGGTGCCAGCCGGCATGACCAGCCGCGCAGCCGCATACGCCAGGCCATATCGGCGTCTTCGAGGTAATTGAAGAATTCGGCGGCAAACATTCCCACATCGTCGATCATCGTGCGGCGCAGCAGAGCCAGGCCACCGCTGGCGCCGAAAACCGCCGTGGGCACCGTAGGCAAAACGCTGCGCGAGCAGCCCAGGTAGCCGTCGATAGCCACGCCGTTGCGCCGGAAGGCAATGCCCGCTGAGGCGACGAACTGCGGGCGGCGGCTGAAGGTCAACACACCGGCCGCCGCCCCGGCTACCGGATCGGCGCTGATGGCCCGGCGTAGCGCCGCCACGCCGCCGGGTTCCAGCAGCGCATCATCGTTGCAGAGCAACAGCAACTCGCCGCGGGCGGCAGCGATGCCGGCATTGGTACCACCGGCAAAACCGCAGTTCTGCGGCAATTCCAGCAGGCGCAAATCGGGAGCGTGACGGCGCGCCCAGCGCGCGGCAGCGTCACGCGAGGCATTGTCGACCAGGATAATTTCGTCGGCCGGGCCAAGTTGCGCACGCAGCGCCGCGATGCAGGCCGGCAGAAACCGCAGCGCATTCCAGGTCGGCACAATCGCCGAGATCGTCGGGTAATCGCCGGTCATCGCATCGATCTTGCATCAACAAAAAAGGCCGGATGCCATCCGGCACCCGGCCCCACCCCAGATGGTGGGCCGCCCAGGACTCGAACCTGGAACCCGGTCGTTATGAGCGACTTGCTCTGCCATTGAGCTAACGGCCCGTCATCACAACGTGGTCAGGTTGATGTCCGGCGGCAATGCCGCCGGACATCAACCTGACCAACCGTCATCATTCACGATATGCTATTATACCAGATGCGCGTACAGAACATAGTCATACCTACTTCTTGCTCGCTGCCCGGCTCTTGCTGCTGCTTTTTGCATTCGGCTTCTCGCCGGCAGACGACTTCTTGCTCGCCGGCTTCTTGCTCGCCGGCTTCTTGCTCGGCGACGTTTTCGCCATTGATTTCGGCGCTTTGCCGTTGCTCGTGCCGTTACTCGCATGCGCAGCCGGGCTGCTTGTGGTGCTGCTCTCGACTGCGTTCGCTTCGGCTCTGGACGCTTCGGCAGCCGGATCGTAGTTGGCAACCTCGGCCAGATCATTGACCAGATAATCGCATTTCGGGTAGCGGCTGCAACCGAAGAAGGGCCGGCCAAAACGCCCACGTCGCTTCATCAGTTCGCCATCCCGGCACTTCGGGCACTGCACGCCGGTCGGTTCGGGCAGCGGCGCCGGTTTGCCGTCTTTAGCAATGCGCCGGGTAGCCTTGCATTCAGGATAGCCCGAACAGCCCAGGAAAGGCCCGAAGCGACTCTTCTTGATCACCATAGGTCGCCCGCACTCGTGGCACATCACATCGCTCATCTCGGGCGCACTGGCCGCCACCAGCACAATCTGACCTTCGCCGTTGCGATGGAAATCACTGGTGAAATCGCAGGAGTCGTCGCCGCCTTCTTTGCTGTAGCGCGTACAGGCCAGAAATTCGCCGTTGCGCCCGAATTTGACGGCCAGTTCACCGTTGCCGCAGCGCGGGCACTTGATGCCGGTGCGAATCTCGTCGCGCTTGACGTTGCGCATGTCCTGCTGAGCCTGCGCCAGATCGCGCTCGAAGGGCCCATAGAAATCGCGCAGCACCGGCACCCAGAGCTTGTCGCCGACGGCAATATCATCGAACTGCTGCTCCATCGCCGACGTGAAATCATAGTCGACAATCTTCGGGAAGTGCGCCACCAGCAAATCGTTGACGACCCGGCCCAGTGTGGTCGGGATCAGCTTCTTATCGCTGCTTTCGACATAATCGCGCTCCTGGATGGTCGAAATGATCGACGCATACGTCGAAGGCCGGCCAATGCCGAGTCGTTCGAGTTCTTTGACCAGGCTGGCCTCGGTATAGCGCGGCGGCGGTTCGGTAAAATGCTGAACCGGCAGCAATTCAAGCAGGTCGAGGATTTCCTGCTCGCTGAGCAGCGGCAACCGATTCTCGCGATCCTCATCCTCTTCGCCCTCGTCCAAGCTGACGTTGTACACTGCCAGGAAGCCGGGAAACTTCAATACCGAGCCGGTGGCACGAAAAGCATAGGGCGGCGTCTCACCGCTGCTGCCGGGCGTCCAGGCAGCAATGTCGACCGTCGTGCTATCGAAAATAGCCGGCGCCATCTGACTGGCCAGGAAGCGTTTCCAGATCAGATCATACAGCCGGCCCATATCGTGTTCGAGTTTCGGCTTGATCTGCTCGGGATCGCGGGCGCTGCTGGTCGGCCGGATGGCTTCGTGAGCCTCTTGAGCGCCTTTGCTGCGCGTGCGATAGGCCGGCGGTTTGGCCGGCAAGTAATCGTCGCCGTAGCGCCGGCTGATCACCTGGCGCGCCTCCTGCTGGGCCTCCTGCGAAACATTGACGCTATCGGTACGCATATAAGTAATCAAACCGACCGTGCCTTCGTCGCCGCCGATGTCGATGCCCTCGTAGAGCCGCTGGGCCAGCATCATCGTCTTTTTGGCACTGAAACCCAGCTTGCGGGCCGCTTCCTGTTGCAACGTACTGGTCGTGAAGGGCGGCGCCGCATTCTTGCGCTTGTCGCGCCGGGTAATCTTCCGGATCTGGTAGCGCGCATCATGCAGACTATCGACGATCTGGTTGGCCTGCTCGGCATTCTCGACGGCAAACTTGTCAAGCCGCTTACCGGCTCGCTCGATCAGCGTCGCCCGAAAATGCTCGCGCTTCGCCGCAAGATCGGGCTGTGCCAATTGCTTCGCCAGGTCGGCCTCGATGCTCCAGTACTCGCGTGCCGTAAAAGCCTCAATAGACGTCTCGCGCTCGACAATCAGGCGCACCGCCACGGATTGCACCCGGCCCGCCGACAACCCGCGCTTGACCTTGTTCCAGAGTAGTGGGCTGAGCTGGTAACCGACCAGCCGGTCGAGCACCCGGCGGGCCTGCTGAGCCTCGACCAGGCTATTGTTGATCTGGCGCGGATTAGCCATCGCCGCCTGCACGGCGCTACGCGTGATTTCCGGAAAGACAACCCGGAAAACCTGCGTATTGCGCGGAATGCGGATCGCCTGCGTGATATGCCAGGCAATCGCCTCCCCCTCGCGATCCGGGTCAGTCGCCAGATAGACGGCATCGGCATCACGGATCGCCCGACTCAGCTCACTGACCACTTTTTGCTTGGTGACTTCGTATACCGGTTCAAAGTCGTGTGCAATATTAATCGAAAGATCTTTTTTCGGCAGATCGCGCACATGGCCCATACTGGATGTCACGCGGAAGCCTTTGCCAAGATATTTCTGAATGGTTTTTGCTTTCGCCGGTGACTCCACAATCACCAGTTTGTCGCCCATAATTGCGTGTCCTATCGCAAGCGAAGCGTTGTTCCCGACCAATATCAATGCTCAGGAGCAACGCTTCTCTGTATCATTCATCTGATAGTAGGCACTATACGCAGGGTGTGGCACCTTGTCAAGAATGAAAAAACCGCATTCCAAAGACAGATAATCGACCAGGCCATGCCGCATGCCTTCAGAACGCGATTTTTTCGAGCAGAAAATGACCCGATTCGCTGTTCGTGCTGCATGATGCCGGCCGGCACATCAGCAATTCGCGGATCTGTTCATCAGACGGTTGCTGCAAGCTGTAAAACAGGTGCGCAAGGCAACCGGTATCGCGGGCGCCGAAGCTGCGGATGGGTGCGCTCAGCCAGGGGCGGGCGGCGGCCGCCCGGCACCAGACGCACTCCATGCGTGCCGGCAGCGTCCAGGCGGCCAGCAGGCGCATGTGCGGGCGCAGGTAATCGATGTGCCAGTGCGGGCGCGGCTTGTCGCAGCGAGCATGGTGGCGCAGGCGCGCTGCGAGGCCGCCCGAACCAAAGGCACTGCCGATATACAGGTAATAGCCGGGCGCAAAATCAAAACAGCCGAGGCGGCCTACCTGGAGCTGCCGGATTTCATTAGGAAGCTGGAAGACCAGCAGGTAGCTGCCTTTTTGCATGGTATACTCGGGAGCGTTGGAGCGTTGGAGCGTTGGAGCGTTGGAGCAAGCATTGAAGTGTCTGGACGCTCCAACGCTCCAACGCTTTCAAGAGAGTGTACCATGAAAGTTTTGCTGGTTGGATCAGGCGGTCGTGAGCATGCGCTGGCCTGGGCAATGACTCGCTCGCCTTTGTTGAAAGAATTGCTGATTGCGCCGGGCAATCCGGGGACGGCGGCGCTCGGGCGCAATGTGGCGATCCCGGTACACGATTTTGCTGCCCTGGTCGACCTGGCCCGGCGCGAATTGATCGATCTGGCGGTCGTCGGGCCGGATAACCCGCTGGCCGAGGGTCTGGTCGACCAGTTGCAGGCCGCCGGAGTCGCGGCCTTCGGCCCGACCGCGGCGGCGGCACGCATCGAGAGCAGCAAAGCTTTTGCCAAGCAGATCATGATCGAAGCCGGCGTGGCCACTGCCGAGGCACATGTCTTTGACGATCCGGCCACTGCCGCCGCGTTCGCCCGCAACAGTGGACGAGCCTGGGTAGTCAAAGCCGACGGGCTGGCGCTTGGCAAGGGCGTGATTGTGCCCGACGATCTGGCGGGCACGCTAGCGGCGATCGCGCAACTGGCCGCGACGCCGGCCGGCAGCCGCCTGCTGCTGGAGGAGCGCCTGGCCGGTTCCGAGGTTTCGCTGCTGGCACTCTGCGACGGTCGGCGGCTGCTGGCGCTGCCGCCGGCCCGCGACTACAAGCGCCTGGGCGCCGGCAATAGTGGGCCGAACACCGGCGGTATGGGCGCGGTCGCTCCCGCGCCGGGTGTTTCTGCCGACCTCGCTGCCACGATTGTGCGCGAAATGATGCAACCGGTGGTCGACCGGCTGGCGGCACGCGGTACACCGTTTTGCGGCGCACTCTATGCTGGTCTGATCCTGACCGAGGCCGGGCCGCGAATGCTTGAGTTCAACGCACGCTTCGGCGACCCGGAGACTCAGGTGGTGCTGCCGCTGCTCGATGGCGACCTGCTGGCGGCATTGTTGGCCTGCGCCGAGGGCCGACTGGCGCCGGCCATGCTGCGGCCTCGCGATGGCCACGCCGTCTGTGTGGTGCTGGCAGCCGCCGGCTACCCCGCTCCTCCGCAGCGCGGTGATCGGATCAGCGGCCTGGAAACCGTCGTCGACGATGTGCTGATCTTCCAGGCCGGCACGGCAAAGCAGGCCGAGAACCTGGTCACCGACGGCGGGCGCGTGCTTGGGGTAACCGGGCTCGGCGCTGATTTTGCGACGGCACGGGCCAGGGCGTACGCGCAAGTTGCCCGTATCGATTTTGCCGGCAAGCAATACCGGGATGACATTGGATTATGAGCTATCGTGTGGCAGTGCTGATTAGCGGCAGCGGCAGCAATTTGCAGGCGCTGCTGGACGCCGAACGGGCCGGCGAACTCGGGGCGCAGGTCGTACTGGTCGCGAGTGACCGCCCGACGGCGCAGGGTTTGCAGCGCGGGCTACAGCATGGCCTGGCGACGGCCTGTGTGCCGTTGGCCGCCGAACGTCGCGCTGACGGGAGCCTTGACCGGGCGACCTGGGAGCGCCGGCTGGCCGATGTGGTCGCCGCATTCGCGCCCGATTTGATCGTCCTGGCCGGCTTTATGCGCGTCCTGTCGGCAGAATTCCTGGCCCGCTTCCCTGATCGCGTCATCAACCAGCACCCGGCGCTCCTCCCCAGGGGCGGCGGCAGCACTGTTTTGAGCAGCAGTGGTATCGAGTTGCCGGCGCTGCGCGGCGCTCACGTCGTCGCCGAGGCTCTGGCGCGCGCCCTGCCGCTAACCGGCTGCACGATCCACCGCGTCACCGCTCTGGTCGACGACGGGCCGGTGCTGGCACAGGCCGAAGTGCCCATCCTGGCCGACGACAGCGTCGAAAGCCTGCACGAGCGCATCAAGGCGCGGGAGCAAGGCCTGATCGTCGAGGTAGTGCGGCGGCTAGCGAGGGCTCATCGATGATGCGGTGGGCCGCCGCGGTCGCCGTCTCGCCGCCGTCTCGCCGCTGCGCCCCACCAGGCATCGCCCCGCCGCGGTCGCCGTCTCGCCGCCGTCTCGCCGCCGTCTCGCCGCTGCGCCCTTACTCCGGATCTACGGCGCCGTTGAAGGCTCCGCGGTAGGCGTTGGCTGAGTCGTAGAGCATCCAGCCGTCGATGCCGGGGTACTTTTCGGTCGCCTCGATCTGGGCGCGAACCTCGGCCGGGCCGTACTCGACGACCTTGTAGGCCCAGGGATCGGTATGATCCTGGATCCAGGGCCGCAGCCGGGCATACTGCCCCGCGATCTGCTCGAGCGCGGCCTGGTTGGCGGCGTCGAGCACCTCGTAAGGGTACTCGACCGGCGAGTCGAGGCCGAAGGCGCCCGGCCACCAGAGCGAGGGATAGGGCATCGGCGCGATATAGTCGGTGTGCGCGCCCATAAACTCGATGTCCTGGGCAATCGTCAGCGAACCGCCGAGCACAACCCGTCCGAAGATGTCGATGGACATCTTGGCGCCGGCGCCGTTCATCGCTCGATGCGCTTCGTCCATAAACTCGGTGATCACCTCAAACATGCGCTTCGGGTTGTCGACCGGATCCAACGGCTCGGAAAAGAGCAACTGGTCGCGGAATTCGGCCCTGGTGCCGAACCAGTCCGGGAAGCGGATGTAATCGTAGTTGATCTCATCGAACCCCATCAGCGCGGCTTCAACCCCAAGCTGGATATTGTAATCCCAGACATTGCGATTGGTCGGATCGAGATAGGCATAGCGAATTTCCGGCCCCGGATAATCGGCATAGACCTCGCCGGTTTCTTTGAGCCGGATCGACCACTCGGGGCGAGCGTCGGAAAGCATGTTGTCGTGCGAGAAGAGCTGAATGCGCGCAATCGTATAGATGCCGCGTGCCTTCAGATCCTGCACCAGCGCCGGCATGTCGATGTAAGGTCGCGAGAGTTCGAGCTCCTGAGCCAGCGGCACCTGCGAGTCGTAGTAGACCATGCCCAGGTCGTCGCGCAGGTCGCTCTTGAGGTCGATCACGATAGCATTGAGCTCGGTGCGATCAATCAGGTCGATATATTCTTGCAGCAAACCGGGCGAACTGGCGACGGCCGAAGTCACATAGAGCGCCTTGACGCGAAAGCGTTCGAGTTCGATTTCGGCGGGTACTTCGCCAGGCTTGATCTCGAAGACTTCGGTGCGATAGCCGGGCGACAAGATCTGCAAATAGCCCTGTTCGGGCATACCTTCCAGCGTGAACTGCCCATCATTGCTGCCGGAAATCCGAGTGAAGGCCACATCCGTGCCAGGAAAAGTAGTTGTCGCCAGAATGGTCGCATTGGCAATCGGCTCGCCCGAATCGACATCGATCAGGCGCCCGCTCAGGGTATCCGGGCGCAGCACAGCATCGAGGCTGGTACTGCGTTCGATGGTCTGCGAAAGATTCGCGTAGCCCGCAGCACTGATCTCGACATTGCCGTCATCGCCCGGCACATTTTCGAGCCGGTAGCTGCCATCGTCGCCGGTCGTGGTCGAACGATCGCCGATCTGTACCGTTGCGCCGACCACGCCTGCGCCGGTATAACGGTCAGTGACCGTGCCGCTCAGCACATTCGGGCGCAGTTCGGTATCGAAGCTGATGGTACGGCTCAAATCTTCTTCCAGTGGCGCATAATCCGGCGCGCTGACGGCAAACGTAAATGCTTCGGGCACTCCACTGAGCTGGTAACGCCCTTCAGTATCCGTCGTTGTTGTCAGGGTACCGGTGACATCAAACGTCACAGCGACTTCAGCGCCGGCCAGCGGCTGACCAGTGTAGCTATCGAGTACCGTTCCGGCGAGGCTATCCGGGCGCAATTGCAGATCGAGCGTCACCGTCAGCGCATCATTGCCGGCAACCGCCGGATGATCAGCGAGCGACAAGGCAATTGCGGCATACTCCGGAGCACTGACTTCCAGCGTATCGTTTTTTTGCCAATCAGTCGTCGCAAAATTTCCTTCCGTATCGGTAGTCAGACTGGTGTCACCAAGCGCCATGTGCGCCGTAGCCACCGGTGCGCCGGTATAGGCATCAGTCACCGTACCGGTCAACAGCGGCGGCGCCGCATTGCACGCAGTCAGGCTCAACGCCACAATCAGCAACAGCGCCGGCACATACCGTGCAACCGGGCGCCTGAACACAATCGCAAACGGAAGCGACATATCCTTCCCCTTCAGCTGGACTTCTGCACCAGGGTGTACAGCCAGGTATGGCTATAATAATAAATTATTTACATTTTAATGTCAATTATGTTTTTCTAAAAACTAAAAATTCGCAGTATTGTCAAACAAAACCAGGTATTGCAATCATCTGGCCAGCTTTGCTGGCCAGATGATTGCAATACCTGGTTTCGACATTATCTAGCGGTCGTTCCAGCGCGGCGGGCGTTTTTCGAGGAAGGCGCCGATGCCTTCCTGGGCATCGGCGAAGGTGGCGTTGAAGGACATCACTTCTCTGGCGTAGGCATAAGCCTGTGATCGGGGCATACTGATTTGCTGATAAAAGGCTTGCTTGCCAATGCCGATCACCGTCGAGCTGGCGGACGCGATCTTGTCGGCGAGGGCGCGGGTCGCACTTTCGAGCTCGTTTGCCGGCAGCACCTGATTCACCAGACCCTCCGTGCGGGCTTCCTGGGCCGAAATGAACTCGCCGGTGAGCAGCATCTCCATTGCCTTGCGCGGCGACACCACCCGGCTCAGCGCGACCATCGGCGTCGAGCAGAACAGGCCAATCTTGACGCCGGGCGTCGCGAAGCGCGCATCATCGGCGGCGACGACCAGGTCGCAGGTGGCGGCAAGCTGGCAACCGGCTGCGGTAGCAACGCCCTGCACCTGAGCGATCACCGGCTGCGGGATGGCCTGAATGGTCTCCATCAACACGGTGCAGACATCAAACAGCTGGCGATAGAACTCCGGGCTTCGGCCCATCATCTCGCTGAGATCGTGGCCGGCACAGAAGGCCGGGCCATTGCCACGCAGAATAATCACGGCGACCCTGCGATCCCGGCCGAGTTCCTTAAAGCAAGCCGTCAACTCCTGCATATGCGCCAGCGAGAGCGCATTGCGTCGCTGCGGGCGATTCATCGTGACCAGCGCGACCCGCTCGTCGCGCTCAACCAGCACATGCTCATAGATCTGTGCATCGGCTTCGATCATTGGTTACCTCCTTGTAATTTTGTTTGTGCAAACAGCGAACCTCCCTCCGGCAGGGCGGAAGAACCGTTTTATTGTGTTGGTTTTGGCAGCGAAGCTGCCAAAACCAACACAAAAGAAGGCACCTTCCTGGCGACCGCAGGCGAAAAAAGCCATTGCGGCGTAAGCAACCGCGCCGACCGCGTACGTCGTGTTAATCGGCGCGGTTGAGCGCCGGCGCCGGACGGCGGCGTTCCAGTGCAAACAGAATGATCGCCACATCGGCCGGATTGATGCCGGCCAGTCGCCCGGCCTGGCCCAAGGTCACCGGGCGGAAACGCTTGAAAACCTGGCGCGCCTCATTGCGCAGACCACTGAGCACATCGTAGTCGAAATCCGCTGGGATCCGGCGATGCTCCATTTTGCGCAATCGTGCAACTTCGCTCTGCTGGCGCTCGATATAGCCGCCATACTTGGTTTCCACTTCGACCTGCTCGATCACATAGTCCGGCGCGGCCGGCAGTCCCAGCGCGGCCTGGATCTGCTGGTAGTGTACATGCGGGCGGCGCAGCAATTCTTCCACCGTCACCGGATTGCTCAGCCGCGGCACCGCCAGCGACTCGAGCAGCGCATTCGTCGCCGCATTCGGATACAGCTTGCGCCCGATCAGCGCCTCGCGCAATTGCGCACTGGTCGCACGCTTGCCCTCGACGGCGGCAGCCCGCTGCTCACCGACCAGACCCAACTCGCGGGCCAGCGGCGTCAACCGCAGATCGGCATTATCGTTGCGCAGCAACAGCCGATACTCGGCGCGGCTGGTGAACATGCGGTAGGGCTCGTGGATCTCCTTGGTCACCAGGTCATCGATCAGCACCCCGACGTACGCTTCATCGCGGCGCAAGATCACAGCCGGCTCGCCGCAAGCATAGCGCGCCGCATTGATCCCGGCCAGCAAGCCCTGGCCGGCCGCCTCTTCGTAGCCGGTGGTGCCATTGATCTGGCCGGCCAGGAACAGACCAGCCAGCCGGCGGGTCTGCAAATCGGCGCCGACTTCGCCGGTAGCCACCGCATCGTACTCGATGGCATAGCCGATCCGCATCAATTCGGCATTGCGCAGCGCCGGGATGCTCCGTAGCATGGCCCACTGCACATCTTCGGGCAGCGAGGTATTGCAGCCCTGCACATACACTTCATGCGTATGCCAGCCTTCCGGTTCGAGGAACATGCTATGACGTTCTTTATCGGCAAAACGCACGATCTTGTCTTCGATGCTCGGGCAATAACGCGGACCGACCCCCTCGATGACGCCGCTGAACAGGGGCGCCCGGTTGAGATTAGCGCGCACGTACTCGTGAAAGGCGGGCGTGGTGTAGACCAGGTAACAGGGCAACTGCGGGCGCCAGCCGCCCAGTTGCGGCATAGGAAAAACCGGCGCCGGTGGAAAAAGAAAGGGACTGGCCGGCTGTACCACCGGCGCCATCGTATCGTACCAGGGTGCTGCGTCGGCAACTTTTTGATAGTAATGCGCAAAATAGCGCGGCACCGCATCGCCCTGCTGAATCTGCGTCTGGCTGAAATCGATGGAACGTGCGTGAATGCGCGGCGGCGTCCCGGTTTTCAGGCGCACCAGCGGAAAGCCGAGCGCCGCCAGATCCTCACCAAGCGCCACCGCCGGCGCCTCGCCGGCCCGCCCGGCGCCCCAGGCCGCATTGCCGGTAATCGCCCGCCCGCGCAAAAACGTCCCGGTCGTCAATACCAGGGCGCGCGCAAAATACCGCCAGCCGGTATTGGTCACTACCGCGAAGCGCGCTCCTGCCGGCGCGGCAGTGATGCCATCGGCGCTACCATCAGGCCGCAGCGGCGCAATGCGTTCGACCATAGCCTGGCGCAATTCGAGATCAGGCGTAGCCTCGAGCGCTTCTTTCATGCGCTGCGAATAGAAGCGCTTGTCGGCCTGGGCGCGCAGCGACTGCACTGCCGGCCCCTTGCTCTCATTCAGCATCCGGATCTGAATAAAGGTCGCGTCGATTACTCGACCCATCAGGCCGCCGAGCGCATCGATTTCGCGCACCAGGTGGCCCTTGGCCGGGCCGCCAATGCTCGGATTGCAGGACATATGAGCCAGTTTATCAAGATCAATCGTCAACAGCAGCGTACGCCGGCCCATGCGCGCTGCTGCATGCGCCGCCTCGCAGCCGGCATGACCGCCGCCAATCACAATCACGTCGTACAATGCTTGCATACTTTTACTTCCAGCGCACAATTATGCATTTTATAGCTGAATTTGCCGGGTCATGCTATAATAGCGTGCCAATTCATCCATGTCAAAAATTCAGGTCATCATACGATACGGTAGGTAATTCTGACCAGTGCTGCTCCCGCAGTCTGCCGGTACGCAGTACCGATAGCAGCCTGGCAAAGCGAAGGAAGCGCTTGTGGCGAAAATCCTGTTGATCGACGAGGATGTAGCACTTCTGGCATCACTCGACCAACGACTGGAAGAAGCCGGGTTTCGCGTTGTCAAAACCAGCGAGCCGGATCATCACGAGGTTCTGATTGCTGAAGAACAACCCGACCTGGTGGTAATGGAAGTGCATCTTCATAACAATGGCGGCTGGAGTTTGCTCGAAAAGCTGGCGACGCAATTGCCGGTGATCGTCTTGAGCATGAACGGCAGCGAAGAAGACGTGGTTCGTGGCCTTTCATGCGGCGCACTCGACTACATCACCAAACCCTACCGCAGCGATGAACTGATTGCGCGGTTGCACCTGCGCCTTGGCCGGCGAACCGCCCCGGCCAGTGAGATGGGGCACCCTTCCCCTGAGCCGGCTGCGCCGCGGGCCGAGACCGCTGCGCCATTGCTGAAGAACGCTCCTGCGGACGAAGCGGTCTTTATGAGTGAGGCCGAAGAACTGGCGCTGCTCCGGATGCCCGGCAACGAAGCGCCGCCCGAGCGCGAACCCTTGCCGCTGCAAGGCGCCAATAGTTCGGTTTCGCTGGGTCAGCAGTTCAACCTGGAACGCCAGCGCCGCCGGTTAACGCTGGTGCAGGCCGAAAGCGAACTCAAAGTACCCATGTCCTATCTCCAGGCCATCGAGGACGACAAATTCACCCTGTTGCCCCGCGGCCCGATTGCGACCCAGATGGTGCGCCAGTATGCCGATTACCTCAACCTGGATACGGCTTTCATTGTGCAGGAATTTCAACGCCTGTATTATGCCGATCCGGCTGAACCGCATCCGGCGCTGGGCGGCCCGCGGCTGCGGCGAACCTTGCCCGGCTGGCTGGCGCCCGCGCTGGCCGTGATGCTGGCGCTGGTGATCAGCATTGGTGGCCTGTATTATTTTGATCGCGAGGGAGTCAACTCAGCGGTCAGCAATCTGCGCTCGCTGGTGCTGCCGCAGGAGGGCGAGGCCGCTCCGCTGCCGGCGCCAACCAGTGCGCCGACAGTCACCCCCGAAAGCAGTGGCACGGTACAATCAGGCCCGGTGTGGTGAAGAACCGGAGCACGGAACGAGACGAGTGCGGTTGATGACGCGGCCAGGCCGCACAGTCAGCCGCACCTGTCTCGTTATGCGCTCTCTGTCGACTGATCAGGGCTCGGCGATGCCCAGGATGGCCCGTGCACCGGCGGCGTCGCGCTCGATCTGCGCCACCAGTTCGTCAATCCCGCGGAATTTGCGTTCTTCGCGCAGGCGCTGCAAAAATTCCAACTGCACGCTCCGCCCATAGAGATCGCCGCTCCAGTTCAACAGGTGCGCCTCGACGGTCTGGCGCAGGCCATCGAATGTCGGGCGCAGGCCAACATTGGTGACGGCCGCTTGCACTGCTTCGCCAAAATAGACTCGGCAGGCATACACGCCGTTTGCCGGCAGCATCAACTCCGGGTCGATGGCCAGGTTCGCCGTCGGAAAGCCAATACTTCGCCCACGTTTGTCACCGGCAACCACGGTGCCGCTCAGCCGAAACGGTCGCCCGAGCAGGGCGGCTGCGGCAACAGTGTCACCCGCGCTGAGCAAATGTCGGATCCGCGATGCGCTGACTGCGGCACCCTCCACGATGATCGGTGCAACCGTGCAGATCGCATAGCCCAGCTCGCGCCCAATATCGATAAGCCGCGGCACATCGCCTTCCCGCCCGCGCCCCATCGCAAAATCAGCACCGACCCAGATCTCGCGCACCGGCAGCGCCCGGCAGATCTGTGCCATATACGCGGCAGCCGGCGTTGCCATCGTTTCACGGGTGAAGGGTGCAATCAGCAACCGATCGACACCGAAATCGGCGATCATCCGGTTGCGCTCAGTCGCACTGGTAAGCAGACGCAATTCGCGATCCGGCTGGATGACTTTGCCCGGATGCGGCTCCCAGGTCAATACCGCGCTCACAAAGCCCAGTCGCCGCGCCTGCTCCACCGTTGTCCGGATCAATTGCTGATGCCCGATATGCAAACCATCAAATTTGCCAATCGTCAACACCGTCGGGTGGTCGGTCAATTGTGCTTCGAGCGAATAGGCAATCTGCATGAGCTTATCTATTGAATGATTTCATTTCCTCCGCAGGTAGTATACCAGTAAATGCGGTAGGGATCAGGGGGCAGGGATCAGGGATCAGGGATCAGGGATCGGGGATCAGGGATGGAGATTACACCCGATCCCCGATCCCTTTCAAGATACCACTGGGCAATTCGGAATGAGCGGGCTTCTGCGTTGACCGGCCTGCTACGATAGGCTATACCGGCAGCGCGTCATTGATCGTAGGAGGTGTGTGCATGACATGTGATCATCCCCT
>DAOTUJ010000003.1:0-40266 GCA_034437175.1 Chloroflexaceae bacterium
CAGATAGAAGTCAAAAAAGGCCTGCATGTCCAGCAGCATCCGGCGCACATTTTTTGTAGTACGTACATAGTAGTGCTCGCCCTGATAGGCTTTGTACCAGAAGGGCTTGTAGTGCGACTCCAGGGCCAGCGCGTAATTGCGTGCGCTGCTGGATACCGGGTAGCCGCCTTCGCCATGCAGCACGAAGCAAGGCGTGGTGGCCTGCTGCACTTTGTAGATCGCCGAGCAACGCCGGTAGGTCTCGGCGGCCTCCGGCAGTTTGCCCAGTTCGTATTCGATGAGCTTGATGTGCCGGAGTTCTTGCTCACCATACATGTGCAGCATGTCGCCATAGCCGGAACAGGCCACTGCGGCCTGGAACACGTCCGGTGCAAACGAAACCGCATACATGGACATAATCCCACCGTAGCTGGTACCGGTCACGCCCAGGTTGGCCGCATCCACTTCCGGCAGACGCTTGAGGTATTCCGCGCCCGCTATCACATCCTGCAGATCGCCGCCGCCCCAGTCGCGGTCGTTCAAAGCCTCAAAGGCTTTGCCGTAGCCCGAACTGCCGCGAATGTTCGGCAACAGCACTACGTAGCCTTGCTGCACAAAGAATTGCACCTGGGCCTGAAAGGTATCGTAGTACTGGCTGGTCGGCCCGCCGTGTACCCACACGATCCCCGGATACGGCCCCTGACCCGCCGGCCGGTACAGGTAGGCTGCTATTTCCAGATCGTCGAAGCTGCGATAGCGCACCTTCTCCGGCACGGCCAGCCGCTGCGCCACCCCCGCCCCCGGCAACGAACTCGTCAGCGGCCGCGTGCTGCCGTCGGCAACCTCGAACAGCCGGAGATCGAGCGGGCTGGTCGGGCTGCCCGCCAGGTAGCTGATGTATTTGCCGTCCGGCGACCAGCTCGGAACCTGGCACACCCCGACGTCCGGCGCAACCAGGCTGCGCGCATCGCCACCGGCCACATCGACCAGCTTCAGGCTGAGTGTGCCGTTGTGGTTTTCCACAAAGGCGACCTGCGTGCCGTCGGGCGACCAGATTGCATCCGTCTGATCGGCCTCGGCCGGCGCCAGCCGGCGCGGCGCGGTACGGCCTTCCACCGACGCCAGCCAGATATTGAACCAGCCGCTCGCGTCATTGCGGTACAGAAAGTGCTGCCCATCGGGGGATACGGTGGGGTAGCCGAAGGTGCGCCCATAATGGTAGTCGAAGAACGACACATCGCTGAGCACGGCGCGCGCCGCGCCACCGGCTGCATCGAGCAGGTAGACCGTATGCCTGACCCAGTCCGCGTCCAGTTCGACGTAGAGCACCCGGCCATCGGGCGTGCAACTGGGATAGACGTGGTACAACGAGCCGCTGGTCAGCCGATGGGTTTGGCCGTCGCCAATCTGGACCCGGAAGATATCGAAGGCGCCGTACTTATTGCCGGACACCAGCAGCGACTGACTGTCGGCGGCCCAGGTGTAGCCCTCGATGCGGGCGCCCAGGGTCGTCACCTGGCGTTCGGGGCTGCCGTCGGCAGCCCAGAGCCAGATCTCATCGCCGCCGCTCTTGTCGGTGACATAGGCCATGAAGCGCCCATCGGGCGACCAGCGCGGCTGGTAAGCCGTCAGCAAACCACCGCCGCCGAGCGAGCCGACCGTAAGCCGGTGGAGTGTGCCCTGTTCCGGATGGGCACTCCAGATGGCCGCAGTACCGCCGATACCGGAGACAAAACTGATCTGCGTGCTATCGGGCGACCAGCCGGCAGCCTCAGCGCCGCCAAAGGCCGGTATCGCCAGAATCTGATCGATCGTAAGACTCATAATTCCTCTCTCGGGTGATTGGTTTTTGTATGGCGTCTGGCAGCCAGGCTGCCAGACGCCATACAAAAACCAACCCTTTTTTCAAATTTGTTTGATGTGGCGGCTTTGCCGCCACATCAAACGAAAAAGACAGTTCCTTCCACGCTGCCGCAGGCGAAAAAGCCCCTGATGCGGCCAGCATCAACGCCGACCGCGCAGGTCATTAATTACGCCAGCGGCTCGCTACCGGTCTCGGCGCGGCTCCGCCGGCGCAGGTAGGCCGCGCCGGCGTAAGAAGCGAGAAAGCCGCACAGCAAGACCCAGCCCGTAACGACAAAAACAGTTTCGACGCCCCAGCGGGTTGCGATCAGGCCCAGGATGAGTGGCGACAGCGCCCCACCCAGGCTGGAGGCCGTCGCGTACACGCCGATAGCCGTGCCGCGATTCTCCGGTTCGGTATTGTCGGCAACAAATGTCTGCCCGGCAACCAGGTAGCCGCCGAAGGCCAGCCCCTCGACGGCCAGCCAGATAGTCAGGATCAACGGATCGCTGCTCAGGGCGATGCCGAACATCGCAATCGCATTCAGCAGCAGGGCACTCAGCATCACGGCCTGGTTGCCGAAGATCCGCGAGATCACGCCGTTGGGCACCCGGCCCATAGTCGAAACCAGCGCTCGCATCGCGAACATACTGCCGATAGCGGCCGGCGTGATCGCCAGTTCACGCCCATACAACGGAAAAAAAGTCGTGACTGCGCCGGCAAAAGTCAGGCTGACCAGCATGTTGCCGAAGGTGACCAGCAATAACTGCGGCTGGCGCAGCAGCAACCCGATGTTTGTGAAAGTCGCCAGCAGGTATTGCCCGCCGCGCCGTAGCGGGCCGGCCACCCCGGCGGTAGCATCTGCAACCACGCTGCCGGCCGCCCGACCGTGCCGCCGCGCCGCCGGGTGGATGACCAGCCCGGCGAGCAGCAGACCGACCAGGGCGATCACACCACCAACCAGGTAGACCTGGCCCAGGCCGAAGATATCGGCAACCTGACCACCCAGCAGCGAGCCAACCGCAAAGCCGCCGCCCATAGCAGTGGCATAGAGCCCGAAGGCCAGCGATCGCTGACTGGGACTGGTGATGTCACCCAGGTGGGCCGCGCCGATCTGAAAACTGGCGATGCCGGCCAGTGCGAAGGCTACGCGCCCGATCAGCAGAAACCAGAAATCAGTGGCGACAGTCAGACAGATCATTGCGACAAAAAAGGCCACCATACCGCCGATCAGCACCCGGGTTCGCCCAACACTGTCGGACATGACGCCGAGCGGCAGCGAACCGAACATCTGAGCAATGCCGCCGGTCGTATTCAGCACCCCGATCAGGGCCAGTGAGATACCGAGATCGCGAGCATACAGCGAATAGGTCGAAAGCATAATTCCGGCGATCACATCAGCCAGAAAGATCAGTAGACACAGAAGCGCGACTTCGCGCGAAATTCCCTGGCGTACAGTGGCCGTGATCCGCGAAAGCGTTTGCATGGAACTCCTGTTGGAGCAACCTTGCTCCCAGTTTTCAGGCAGTGCTGCTGATCCGAGGATCGATCACACCATAGAGCAGGTCGGCAACCAGGTTGACCAGGACGTAAATAACGGCGACGAACAGCACTGTTCCCTGGGCGGTCGGAAAATCGCGGGCCTGCAAGGCCTCGACCAGAATGCGCCCGATGCCCTGGCGCGCAAAGACCGTTTCGATGATCACAGTGCCGGTGAGCAGATTGCCGAATTGCAGACCGATGATCGTCACGACCGGCAAGAGCGCATTGCGCAGGGCGTGGCGCATCAGCACGCTCTGTTCGGCCAGGCCTTTGGCGCGTGCGGTTGTCACATAGGGCTCGCCCAGCACTTCGAGCATGCTGGAACGCACCAGGCGCGCAATGATGGCCGAGGCTTGCAAGCCCAGCGCAACCGCCGGCAAGATCAATTGCTGCCAGGCCGGGCCGCCGACAATCGGGACAATATTCAAATAGACACTGAAGAAATAGATCAGCAGCAGACCCAGCCAGAAACTGGGGAGCGAAATCCCGGCCAGGCTGAAGATCATCGTGAACTGATCGACCCAGGAATTGCGCTTGATCGCCGCGATCATGCCGAAGAGAAACCCCAGGACAATCGCCACCAGCATGGCCGCCAGCGTCAATTGCAAGGTTTCCGGAAAATGCTCAATCAACTGGCGGGTCACCGGTTGGTTGGTAATGATCGAGCGACCCAGGTCGCCTTGCACCACACCGACCAGATAATTCCAGAACTGTACCGGCAGCGGATCATTGAGCCCGAGCACTTCGCGCACCTGCTCGATCTGCTCCTGGCTGACGCCGCCGGTTTCGATGAACATTGCCCGCACCGGATCACCCGGCACCAGGTGCAGCATCATGAAGGTCATGAACAGCACTCCCAGCAACACCGGGATCGTCAAAACCATCCGGCGGGCCACATATCGCAGCACAGTTTCACTCCTCTATGCGGCAAGCATTGGCGAATGCAATGCTTGCCGCACATTTTACCGATGCGACGAACGCGATGACGCGTTTTGCTCAAGCCGCAATGGCTTTTTCGCCTGCGGCAGCATGGAAGGAACTATCTTTTTCGTTTGATTTTGCGGCTTCGCCGCAAAATCAAACGAATTTAAACTATTTTCGCTCGTCACTCATCACTCGTCATTTGTCACTGCTCTAGCCCGCTTCGGGTGCCAGCCAGACATCATAAAGATAAGGAAAGCCGACTTCGTTGAAGGCCGGGTCCTGGACATTAGCCCTTGCACCGTAGACATAGTCCTGTTCCCAACCCATGACGCCGATCGCCTGCTGAACGACTTTTTCCATTGCAGTGAACAGGCTGTCCCAGCGTTCCTCGGCATCAGGGGTGCGCATGGCAATATCGATGGCTGCGTCGATCTCGGGATCGCTCAAGCCATAGTCATTGTAGACGGCGCCGCTGCGGAAGAATTCCTCGACCAGGCCGGGCGAATTGTAGCCGCTGTCGCTCATCAAGGTGATATGGAAATCGCCCTCAGCCAGCGTATCCAGCCAGAAGTTGAAGTCGCCCGGCCGAATATTCAACTCGATGCCGACTTCGCTGAGCATACCGGCGAAGGGTTCAACCTGCGGGATACTGGCTTCGGTGCAAACCATATCGATCACCAGGCGCTCGCCGTCTTTCACTCGCACCCCGTCATCGCCCATCGTCCAGCCGGCCGCTTCCAGCAACTGGCCGGCCTGCTCCGGATCATAGGCATAATCGAAGGGTGCCAGCCGCGACAGATCACCCTCGGGCACCATGTTGCTGGGCAGTGGTGCGACCGCCGGGCGGCCGATGCCGGCCCAGGCCGGCAACTGGATCAGCGCCTCTTTGTCGGTCGCGTGATTGATGGCCTGACGCACCCGGATGTCGTCGGTCGGCCCACGCGAGGTATTCATCAGGTACATGCGGGTCGTGCCGGCCTTGGGCACCAGAATGATCCGGGCGACGTCGGGATTGGTGAAATCGGCGGCCTGCGACTCGACCAGCTGCGCCATTTGCACATCGCCGTTCTGCAAAGCCGCAGCGCGGGTCGCGTTCTCAGCAATGTCCTGGAAGATCAGCTGGTCGAGATAGGCCGGACCCTGGTGCTTCGCGATGGCCGGCCCCCAGTTGTAATCCGGGTTGCGTTCGAGCACCACCCGCTCGTTTTGCACCAGCTCGACGAACTTGAAGGCGCCCGAGCCGACCAGCGCCGTGATGCCATAATCTTCGCCGTACTCTTCGAGCGCTGCCGGCGAATCGATGCCCAGGCCACCGTCGCTCAGGTAGATCAAAAACGTCCCGTAGGGCTCGTTGAAACTGACCTTGATGGTATATTCGTCGATGACTTCAGTGCCGGCATAGTTTTCGCCGCCGAGCGCGCCGTAGGCAAAACCGCGCTTCAGATCCGGCTGCATGGTGTAGTCGAAGTTGGCCTTGACCGCCTCGGCATTGAAGGGATTGCCGTCGTGGAACATCACATCCTGACGTAGGAAGAAAGTATACTCACGACCTTCATTGCCGATTTCCCAGGACTCCGCCAGCCAGGGCTGGATCTCGCCAGTCGCCGGATCGACCGCCACCAGGCAATCCAGCACATGGCGCGCAACCATGCGCGACTGGGTGAAATTGCTGATATGCTGGTTCAGCGTATCGGCGACCGACTGGCGATAGGACATGCGCAAGACCCCGCCGGCCACCGCGCCACCGGCAGCAGCCTCGGTAGCGGCGGGAGCTTCGGTGGCTGCCGGCGCAGCCGGAGCTTCGGTAGCAGCAGGGTCAGCGGGCGCGCTGGTCGGCGCTTCCGTAGCGGCGGGCGGGCCGCCACAGGCCACCAGGAAAGCTACCAGCGGCAGCGACACGCCGGCCTGTCCGGCCATGCGGATCATTTCGCGACGGCTGATCCGGCGCTCCAGAAATGCCCGAGCAATTTCACGTTCGGCTTCCATACCATAGTCTCCTCAAACAAAACAACGGAACCATTGGGTGCCGGGACGCAACCCGGCAACATGGGCAATAATCGAATGGGAAACGGAGCCCCTGTCGCTAACTCCGCAACCGTGGATCCAGCGCATCACGCAGGGCATCGCCGAAGACATTCATAGCCAGAACGGTAATCATAATCGCCAGCCCTGGAAAGGCCGTGAACCACCAGGCTTTCTGGAGATACTGGCGCCCCTGCGTGAGCATCGCACCCCATTCCGGCGTCGGCGGCTGCGCACCCAACCCGATGAACGACAGCGCCGCCGCCGTCAGAATAGCCGTCGCTACTCCAAGCGTTGCCAGCACAATGATGGGCGGAATGATATTCGGAAAAATATAGCCTCGAATGATGCGCGCATCCGAGAGCCCCAGCGTACGCGCCGCCAGGACGTAGTCGCGCTCACGCACACTCAAGGTCGAGGCGCGCGCCATCCGGGTATAGACCGGAATACTGCCGATACCGACTGCGATCATCACATTGAACAGGCCTGGCCCCAGAATGGCGATGATCGCCAGGGCCAGCAGCAAGCTCGGAAAAGCCAGCAGCACATCGACGATCCGCATAATGGTGCTGTCGATCCATTTGCCGTAATAGCCGGCCACCAGGCCCAGCAGCACCCCGAAAATACCGCTGATGGCCACCGAGACCAGTCCCACCCGCAGCGAGATCCGCGCACCATAGATTACCCGGCTGAGAATGTCGCGCCCGACATCATCGGTACCGAAGGGATGCGCCGGCGACGGTGGCTGCAAGGCCACCCGGAAATTCTGCTTGAGCGGATCGTAGGGTGCGATGATCGGCGCAAATATCGCCAGGAAGAACAATCCCAGGATGATTGCCAGCGCGGCCATCGCCGCATAGTTGCGCCGCAACTGACGCCAGGCAATCCCCAGCATCGATTGCGATTTTGCCGTATGCGCCGCTACGATGGGCGCTCCAGGAGCCGGAACCGATTCTACCGCCATACGCTCTACCTTCAGTGTATTTCAACTCATTCACACGACCTACGCAGTCGGCGCTGCGGCTGGCCCCATCAGCGGCTTTTCCACTCCTTCGACAAGGCAACATGGAAACTCCGGTCTTTTTCGTCCGTTCCGGCGGAACGAACGAAAGAAACGGCCACTGCCGCGCTGCCGCAGGCCGAAAGTCGCCCTAAGCGATCACGATTGGCTCGTAGGTAGCCCTGGTCAGTGAACGCCCGCCCTGCGGTTCTACCGTCACGACGTCTTCGCAGCGCACATAGAAAACGCCGGGACGCCAGATCTTCGGCTCAATGGTGAAGCACATGCCGGCCTGGATCGGTGCGTCGTAGCCGGGGCGCAACCAGGGTTCTTCATGCACCTCCAGCCCGATGGCATGGCCCAGGCCGTAGTACATGTAGTGCTCACCGAAGCCGGCATCGCGCATCCAGCCGGCAAAGCGGTCGCAGATCTGGAACGGGCTCATACTGCCGGCACGCATCTCGGCGGTAATCGCCCGCGTGCCCTGGGTAATCGCCGCATAGGCCGCCAGCGCCTCGGGCAGCGGTTCGCCGATGAACACCGAGCGCCCGAAGTCCGAACAGTACCCCTGGTACAGCACGCCGAAATCGAAGGCCACCGTCGTGCCCGGTGCCAGCACCATCGCCGTATTGCGCGTAAAAATGTGCCGCTGCGGATCACTGCCGTTGCCGACACAGATGATGCCGGGGTAAAATGATGGCCCCTCGCCACCGAATTTGCGCAACTGATAGACAACCTCGGTCGCCACATCACACTCGGTCATACCTGCTTTGAGCTGCGCGACTGTCGCGGCATAGGCCTGATCGGTGATCGCGCCGGCCCGCTCCATCAGCGCAATCTCCGCCGGATCCTTGATCGAGCGGATCGCATCCATAAAGCTGTTGGTCGCCGGTACAAACCGGGCATCCGGCGCAGCCGCCTGCAAAGCCAGCAAGGTCTGCCCCCAGAGCATTTTTGATACGGCGATGATCTTGCCTGCCGGATCGTATTCGGCCAGCACGCCGGCCAGAAACACATCCGGATCACGATCATCGGGCAGCACCCGAATATCGTCGAGCCATGTCTGCTCTGCGATCTTGATGGCAAAGCTCTTGTGCAAAACCAACGTCGGCGGTTGATCAAGACCGACGATCATGCCGGTGATCCAGTCGCCTTTGCCCTTCAGAATTTCGTAGTACATCGGCCCGATGATCCCACTGAGGTAGGTAAAATCCGGCCCGTAGTTCAGGAACATCAGGTCGATACCGGTCTCACGCATCGTATTGCGCACATGCGCCAGCCGCCGTTCATAATGCTTGCTATCGTTCATATTTCTCTCACAAACATAACTTCCGCAGTCGGCGTGGTTGCTCGCGCCGCAACGGGCGTGTTTCGCCTGCGGCAGCAAGGAAAGGCCGATCTTTTTCGTTCGTTTTGGCGGCAAAGCCGCCAAAACGAACGAAATAACCGTTTCCTTCCGCCCTGCCGCAGGCGAAAAAAAGCGGTCGCTACCGCGTAAGTCGTGGAACTAGCTGCCGCCGGCTAAGAAATAACCGTCAGCTCGCGCGGCGCTGCGTTCAGCGACACACCGCCCTCGACAGTGACCTGGACGACGTCTTCGACCCGGTTGGCGAAGCGGCCCGGCACCCGAATACTCGGCTCAACCGTGAAGAGCATATTCGCCTGCATCATCGTCTGGTCAACTCCGTCCATAAACGGTGGTTCATGCACGGTCACGCCGATGCCGTGACCGAGCCGATGGGTGAATCCGGCATCATAGCCGGCGTCGGCAATCACTTTGCGGGCAATGGCATTGGCGCCGGAGGCGGTAATCTGGCCGGCTTTCATGGCTTTCATGGCTTCAGCCTGGGCTTCCAGCACGGTGGCATGCACCTTCAGGTACTCGGCAGAGGGCTCACCGAGAAAGGCCGAGCGCCCAAAATCCGAGCAATAGCCATCGAGCACGCAACCGAAATCGAAGGTAATCGAGTCACCCGGTTGCAACTGGCGTTGGCCGGAACGGATCGTGCCCGGGCCGGGGCCGCTGTTGCCGGTAAAGGTAATGCCGGTCTCGAACGAGGTGTATTCGGCGCCGGCCAGTTGGAACTGGTAATCGACTTCGCGGGCGACCTCGAATTCGGTGACCCCGGCTTTCAGCATGGGCAGCGTGCGCTCGAAAACCAGGTCGGCGATGGCTGAGGCTCGCCGCATCGCCGCGAGCTCCTCTTCCGTCTTGATCATGCGCATGGGCATGATCAGATCGGAGGCCAGCGAGAAATGCGTTTCGGGCAGCATGATCTCCAGCGCCAGCACCTGCTGCGCCCAGGCCCGGTCATCGAGCGCGACCCGGCCCGGTTTGCCGACCAGCGCCGTTATCGTCTGGCGCACCACGTCGAGCGGCTGTTCCGGCTCCATAATCAGCCGGACTTCGGCAATCCAGAGTTTTTCGGCAGCTTCGTTCTGGTAGAAGCCGCCACCCATGCGCGGCGCCAGCACGGTCACGCCGCCCTGAAGCCCGATATAGGCGCCACAGGCCCAGTCGCCGTAAGCATTATGGTCGGTACCATGTTCGAGTTTGCGCCGCATACCCGTCAGGTAAAACATGTTCGCGCCGGGTGTCAGGTACACCAGGTCGACACCCATGCGGCTCATACGCTCACGAAATGCCGCCAGTCGCCCACTGTAGTCCATCATGTTGCTTTGCCCCTTCCCCACTAATCCAGGCTGAAATGTACCATCTCGGCGCCTTCCATCAAGACCCGCCGGCCCACCTGCTGCAACTGGTCGAGATCCTGTTCGATCTGCGCGAACACATTGACCGGCTGCTTCATATCCAGGGTCAAGCCGCGGGAAATGAAAATGCCGTAGGCGATATAGATCTCATCGGGCACCAGCACGACATCGTCACGCACCAGGAACGAGAGAGCTCCCGGCGGAATGCCGGCCACTCGCTGATTTTCGCGATCCACGGTCAGATCCGGCGGCAAAGTCACCATTGCCTGGCCGGACACGATGCTCTGGTGAAAGCGGTAGCTGAACGGCAACCGCTCCCGGATCGTGCGACAAGTTCGCGGTGCCTCGTCATCCAGCAGCCGCGCCCGAAAGACGCCCCCCTTCTCGAATTCGATCCGCAGATATGTTGCCATGCATCATCCCCAAAATATTCGCCCGCTTTTTGCTTGCCGTTGCGGCAATGCCGCAACGGCAAGCAAAAACGCTTACTTGCACAAAGAAGGAGCCATTTATTTCGTTCGTTTTGGCGGCTTCGCCGCCAAAACGAACGAAAAAGATAGTACCTTCCACGCTGCCGCAGGCGTGTTCGGCAGCTAAGCCGGGCTTAGTCGATCCGCATTTTCATCCAGGCCGCCGAGTTGTGGAAATTCGCGACCGCTGAGCCCGGCGCCACCAGTTCATCGCAGGCCTGTTGCAATTCCGCGCTCAGTTCCATGTCGAGCACCGGCAAGACATGCTCAAGCTGCTCGACAGTGCGCGCACCCGACAGCGGCGCCGTCACGCCCGGCTGATCTTTGAGCCAGAGCAGGCCCAGTTGCGCCGGCGCAATGCCATATTCCTGCGCCAGGGCCACAAAACGCCGGCCTACTTCCACCCCCCGCGGCGTGACTCGCTCGGCGTAGATGCCGCCGCGTAGCGCCGCCCGCGAATCCGCCGGGACGTCGGTCGCGCTCTGGTAGCGCCCGGCCAGAATGCCCATGGCCAGCGGCGACCAGGGCAGCACGGCCAGACCGTAAGCCCGGCAAAGCGGAATCAGTTCGTTTTCCACTCGCCGATCCAGCAAATTGTAGGGCGGTTGCTCGCTCACGTAGCGGGCATACCCGCGGCGCTCGCTGATCATCAAGGCTTCCATCACCTGCCAGGCCGGGTGCGTCGAGCAGCCGATATAGCGTACCTTGCCCTGACGTACCAGGTCGTTCAAGGCGTCCAGGGTTTCCTCAACCGGCACCAGCGGATCGGGCCGGTGTACCTGGTACAGATCGATATAATCGGTTTGCAGGCGGCGCAGCGAGTCCTCGCAGGCACGCAGAATATGCAACCGCGAGTTGCCGCGATCATTCGGCCCCGGCCCCATCGGGAAGTGAACTTTTGTCGTCAGAATAACTTCCTGGCGCCGCCCGTTGCGTTTGAGCGCATTGCCGATAAAGCGCTCACTCTCACCATTCTGGTAGCTATTGCCGCTGTCGATCAGGTTGATGCCGGCGTCGAGCGCCCGCTCGATGATCCGAACCGCCGCGTCCTCCGGGGTCGGGTCGGCGAAATTGGCCGTGCCCAGCGCCAGCGGTGCCACCTGTACGCCGGTACGACCCAGCAAGCGATACTTCATGCGCCACCACTCCAATCAACAATCACCGCAGCCATCACGGCAATCGCCCGTTGATAATCGGCCAGATCGATCCACTCGTCGTGGCCGCCGCTATGGGTCAGGTCGCCGGCCAGCGAGCCCAGGCCCAGGGTGGGAATGCCGCGATACAGCAGCGGGTTGCGAATATCGCTGCCCGAATGCAATGGGTTAACGGATGGTTCTTTGCCACTGAAGCGCGCCACCGCCCGGCTGACACATTGGTAAAAGGGGTGCCCGGTGGCAACTTCAGCGCCCTCACTGCCCGCCGGCCAGCTGATCTGCGGAGGATGCTCGCGCAGCCAGGGATCGCTTGCGGCAGCGGCCTGCACAGCGGCCCTGATTTCGGCCTGGACGCCGGCCAGGCGCTCGCCGGGCGGAAATGTCAGCGTGCCGGCCAGCACACATTCGTTCGCGATCCGGCTGAGCCGCTGCATATCGCCGCCGCCAATTGCCGCAACCAGCAGATTGGTTGAACGCCCGATGGCCGCTTCCAGCACCGGGTGCTGGATACGCCGGGCGCGTTCCGCGTCCAGTTCGCGCAGCGCCTGATAAATCGGCCAGGCCTTGTCGATGGGATTGACCGCCCGATGCGCAAAGGCCGTATGCCCCGGTTCACTGGTTTCCGGCGGTTGGCCGCTGATCGCAATCTGGAAGCGCAACAGGCCCGAGGCAAAAGCCTTGATCTCTGCCAGGCCCGCCCCCGACTCGGCCGGGTGCACATAGAGCGCGGCATCGGCAGTGTAGCCCCGGTCGAGCACCGCAATCACGCCCTGGGCGCGCTGCTTGCTAGGCGTACTCGCCAGTGTCACCGTACCGGCGGGCTTCAGATCCGCAGCACACACGGTATCCATGCCGCACAGCATGATCGCCACCCCCAGCAGATCATCGGCAACGCCCCAGCCATACAGCCGCCCATCGGCAATGTCGGCCGCGAAAGGATCGCGCTGCCAGCCAGGATGCGCCGGAATAGGCTCACTGTCGGGATGCGCAAAGCCGAGCAGGCTACGCCCCTGCCCACTGCCCGGCCATCTGCCGACCACACTGATGCGTTCGCCGGCCGCAATGCTGGCCGGGTCGCCAACTTCATAAGCTACCTGTAATGAGCGCGGATCATACGCAAAGTGCTCGACAATCGCACCCAGTTCCCGCATGCGCTCATCAACCAGTTCCTGCACCGCCGCCTCGCCCCGCGCACCGGCCCGCACCAGATCACGGATCCATTCAATGTACTGCCGGCTGTTGCGATCAACAATGGTCTGAATATGTTTGTGAAAAGTATTCACCGTTGCGTACCTCAGAGGTGCTGTCATTCGGCCAGGCGTTGCTCAACCAGGCGCCGAATTTCACTGTTCGACTGTTGCGCATGCAGGCGGGCGGCCTGTTCGGCAGCAGTCGGGTCGCGACGTTGGAGCGCATGTAAGATCTGCTCGTGTTCGGCCAGCGATTTGGCCTGGCGAGTCACCAGGGTCAGCGCGTTCCACTGCAAATTATTCAGCACGCCCCGTGAGTATTCTTCCATCGCGATCAACACATTGTTGCGCGCTGCCCGCAAAATCAGGTTATGGAATTCTTTGTCGAGGTGCACCAGTTCCTCGACATTGCCGCGCCGGGCGGCATCAACCTGGGCCTGGTACAACTCAGCCAGGCGCAGCAGCTCATGCTCAGCGATCCGGCCGGCGGCCAGTTCGCTCGCCCGCGCTGCAATCACGTCGCGTACTTCAATCACTTCCAGCACCTGGGCCGGGTTGTTCAACAAAAATTGCGCAATGTCCAGGCTGGCCGGGCTGCTCTGCGAGACAATCGCACCAACTCCCGGCTTGACTTCGACCAGGCCCAGTGACTCCAGCATGCGAAAGCTTTCCCGTACCAGCGAGCGGCTGACCGCCAGGCTCCGGGCAAGTTCGCGTTCGCTCGGCAATTTATCCCCAACGGCATAGGCGCCGGAGGTAATCAACTCACTCAGTTGAGCGACGACTGCATCGGAGAGTCGCCGCCGTTCGATAGGTGTAATCGTCATGGTGGTAACAGCTCCCGATACGCACAACGAAACATCAGGTGACCCGGTGATCCTACCAGGTATACCGGTATTCTATCGGCACTGCTGCCGGGTGGCCTGGTGGTCCTACCAGAACACCTACAACCTGGCAACGACATAATTGTCGTGGCCGGTACAAGTATGGATTTTGCTGGCAAATATGATAGGTGTCATCATAGCAGATCCAGGCAAAATATGCAATTGTGACAAAAGTCTATGTACTGCACGAAATTCTTTGTGCGTAACAGCAAGTCGGCACTGTGCGCCAACGTCGCTGGTTCCCGGCATAGCTGCACATTGGCCATCACCGGCGCCGGCGAGGGTTAGGGGTTCATGGGAGGTATCTGTCGCGCCAGGCTGCACGGGAGCGGGGGCTGGGAGGTGAGGGCCGGAGCGCGGAGTCTCCCATCTGACAAAAACGCTATCGTTGAAAGACGGCCCTCACCCCCGACCCCGCTCCCACTCAGGCCGGCGCGACGGGTCTGGTTCGCGAAACCGGGTTCCAATGGCGCGCCGGCCTGGCAGGCGAGGGGAGTACACGAGAACGCCGTTGCCCGGCCCTCCCGCTCCTGTCAGGCTGGCGCCGGTGATGACCAACTCAAAGCGTAAGGCTCTCGTCTCGCCAGACTGTACGGGAGAGGGGGTTGGGGGGTGAGGGCCATCCGGAGCTCAGAGAAAACCTACCCCCAAAAGCCGGGAGTGAGGGCCGTCCGGCCGGATAAAAACGCTATCGTTGAAAGCTGTTTACGGCCCCGCCAGGGCGTCGCAACCGAAGGGTGACATGGCCCTATCAGGTTCGTGCGGTGAGCCGGATTCGTGAATTTTGTGGTACCATGCAGTTCGGCTTTATTGATACTACCTCGGGAAACCACGATGAAACTACGACCGGATACCGCGCTAACTTTTGATGATGTGTTGCTCGTGCCACGCCGCTCCACCATCCATTCGCGATCGGCCGTCAGTACGCGCAGCAAGTTGAGCCGCCGCATCGACATGGCGTTGCCGGTGGTTTCCGCGAACATGGATACCGTCACCGAATCGACGATGGCGCTGACGATGGCCCGTATGGGCGGTATCGGGGTCTTGCACCGCTTTATGACGGTTCAGCGCCAGGCCGCCGAGGTCGAGCGAGTGAAACGCGCCGAGGGCTTGATGGTCGAAGAACCTCATTGCGTCGGCTCCGATGCCACCGTTGCCGAAGCTCGCTTGCGCATGGCTGAGCACAATATCGGCGGGTTGCTGATCGTCGACGACGCCAACCAGGTGCTCGGGCTGGTAACTACTCGCGATGTGCTCTTCGAGCGCAATGCCGACCTGCCGGTCAGCGAGGTGATGACGCCGCGCGAGAAGCTTGTCACTATCGAGCCGGGCATTTCGCTCGATGTCGCTCGCGATACGCTGCACCGGAACCGCCTCGAAAAGCTGCCGGTCTTCGATGAGCAGGGCCGGCTCTGTGGCCTGATTACGGCTCAGGATATTCTCAAGATCGAACAGTGGCCGGCTGCCACCAAAGACTCGCGTGGGCGCCTGCGCGTCGCCGCTGCCGTCGGGGTGCGCCCCTCCGATCTTGAGCGCGCCACGGCCTGTGTCAATGCCGGCGTCGATGTGCTGGTCGTTGATATTGCTCACGGCCACTCCGACCTGGCCATCGATATGGTGCGCAACCTCAAGCAGCGGTTTCCCCGTCTCGATATTGTTGGCGGCAACGTCGCGACGGCTGCCGGTGTGCATGATCTGGTTGCCGCCGGCGCCGATGCGGTCAAAGTTGGGGTCGGCGCCGGGTCGATCTGCATCACCAGGGTGGTGACCGGCTTCGGCGTGCCGCAACTCACCGCCGTCGCCGATTGCGCTGCAGCCGGCCAGGCTCTCGAGGTGCCCATTATCGCCGACGGCGGCATTCGCAATGGCGGCGACCTGACCAAGGCGCTGGCGGCCGGCGCGAGTTCGGTGATGCTCGGCAGTGTGCTCGCCGGCACCGATGAGAGCCCCGGCGTCAGTGTGATGCGCGGCGGGCGACGCTACAAGGTGGTACGCGGCATGGCTTCGCTCACCGCCAACATCGAGCGCCGCGAGATCGAGCAGCAGGGCGCGCTCAGCGCCGAAGATTGGGAACAGGTTGTGCCCGAGGGCGTCGAGGCGATCGTGCCGATGCGCGGCCCGGTCAAAGATGTGGTGTACCAACTCGTCGGTGGCCTGCGCTCGGGCCTGAGCTATGCCGGCGCCGCCACTATTCCTGAACTCTGGCAGAATGCCGAATTCGTGCGTATCACTGCCGCCGGCAAACACGAAAGCGGCGCCCACGATGTAGAAATTTCTTGAACTGCCTATGGGCCTCTACCTGCTGTTCAGCGTGCTGCTGGCCGTTTCGGCGCTCCTGTCATTGCACCTGGCGGTGTACGCCCTGCTGCGCCGCACGTTTTCCGGTGCGCTCTCGTTTGCGCTCTTTATGGGCGGCGAGTTTGTCTGGTCTGCCGGCTACCTCTTCGAATTGCAGTCTACGACCCTCGAAGGACGCATATTCTGGGACAATGTCCAGTGCCTGGGCTTTGATGCACTCGCGGCCGGTGGGCTGCTGTTCGCCCTCGAATACAGCGAGCGCACCGGCCTGATCCGGCGCTACGGCCGGCTGCTGGCCGTGCTGCCCCTGATCAGCCTGGCAATCATCTGGGGCGGCCGCTTCCCCGATTTGCTGCGCGTCAACCCGGCCTTCGACCCCGACGCGACCCTTCCACTGCTGACCTACGACTTTGGCCCCTGGTTTCGCTTCATTTTTGTCTACGATATTGTCCTGTTGATCATCGCGGTTATATTGCTCCTTGATACACGACGGCACGGGGCTGAACGCTGGCAATGCCAGGGCTTGCCGGCCACACTGGCGATTGGCGCTCCGCTGCTCGGCATGCTGATGACCGGCGCCATCCTGGTGCCGCTGCCCGGCATGCAGCGCCTCGATGTCACGCCGCTGGCCTTTGCCGTCGCTAACCCTTTCTGGATCTGGGCGCTCTTCAAAGGTCGCCTGCTCGACATCACCCCGATTGCGCGCGATCTGCTGTTCACCCATATGGCCGATGCCGTGCTCGTCATCAATGCGCAGCAACGCATTACGGACGCCAACCCGGCGGCCTGCCGCGTGTTTGCCTGTCACGATCCGCTGATCGGCGCGACTCTCGCCGCCGTCGCGGCGCCCATCGCGAGTCGCCTGCACGCCATGCCCGACGATCAACCGGCCTGGATCGACATTACGCTGGAACAGGCCGAAACCCGGATCTTTGCCATCTCCTGCACCCCACTCCGCGCCATGCAGCACCACACATCCGGCCGGCTACTGCTGCTCCGTGATGTCACCGCTCAACGACGCGAAGAAGAGTTCGTTCGCCGCCAGCAAGCTCTGTTCCAGAGTGTGCTCGATAATGCACCGATCTTTGTTTCGGTAATGGATCATCACAGCGGCCGCTATATTCTGGTCAATCGCTCGCTGGCAGAAATGCTCGGCACGCAGCCGTACACCATGGTCGGCCAGTCGCCGGCCCGGTATTTCCCGCCTGAACTGGCAAATTCCTGGCTGGCCCAGGATCGCCGGATTGCCGCACAGGGCCGGCCCTACCAGGCAGAAGAGGATTTTGAGAGCAGCCGCGGCAATCGATCAATCTTGACAACCAAATTCCCACTCTTCGATGGCGCCGGTCAGGTCTATGCCATCGGTGCCGTTTTCATCGACATCACCGCCCGCAAGGCGGCCGAACAGTCTCTGGCAAACAGCGCGGCACGGCTGCGGGCGCTCGTCGGGGTATTGCCCGATTTGATGTTTTTCTTTACAGCCGACGGCTATTTTACCGATTACCAAGCACCTCACGAAAATAATCTATTACGTCGGCCCGCAGAATTCCTCGGACGCCACGTCAGCGAGGTGTTGCCCGGCGAACTGGCCAGCGCCACGCTGCGGATGATCCGGGAAACGCTGCATACCGGGGCAATGCAGGTACTCGAATATTCGCTGCCCATCAATGACCACGAACGTTTCTTCGAGGCCCGCTACGTCCGGATTGGCGATACCGAGGTGCTCTCGTTCGTGCGCGATACTACCTTGCAACGCCGGGCCGCGCTGGAACTCGTACACGCCAAAGAAGCGGCCGAGGCCGCCGATCGCGCCAAAACCGAGTTTCTGGCGACGATTAGCCACGAATTGCGTACGCCGCTCAATGCCGTCATCGGCCTGACCGATCTGTTGCTCGTCGGCGGATTGCCGGAGGAGCACTATGCCCATGCACTGCAAATCCGCAGCAGTAGCCGGTTGTTGCTTACGCTGATCAACGATTTGCTCGATCTTTCAAAGATTGAAGTCAGACAACTGGAGATTGCCATGCAGTCCTTTGAACCCCGCGTTTTCCTGGCCGAAACCTTGCAAATGATTGCCCCCGAGGCTGAAAAGAAAGGGCTCGCTTTGCATCTGGAAGTCCGTCACATGTTTCCTATCTTGCTCGGTGACACCCAACGCCTGCGGCAGGTGCTGTTGAACTTGCTCGCCAATGCCGTCAAGTTCACCGAGCATGGCGCGGTCGTGCTACGCGCCAACGGCAACGACCGGGAGGCGGATCGGTATGAACTGCGCATCGAAGTTCAGGATACCGGTATCGGCATCGATCCGGCCTTCCACAAGCGTATCTTCGAACCATTTGTACAGGTCGATAGCTCAATGACCAGGCGCTATGGCGGTACCGGCCTCGGTCTGGCTATCAGTCAACGCTTGATT
Organism: Chloroflexaceae bacterium; assembly: GCA_034437175.1. GTDB lineage: Bacteria > Chloroflexota > Chloroflexia > Chloroflexales > Chloroflexaceae > DAOTUJ01. The sequence goes on from DAOTUJ010000003.1 coordinate 18,432, forward strand.
AACCTGATGGGCGGCTCGCTGACTCTGCACAGCACTCCTGGTAGCGGCGCAACGTTTATGCTGATGCTTGACCTGGCGCGCGTCGCCGACCAAACTCCGTCGGCCGATGCAGCCCTCCCACCGGACGAACAGAGTACGCTGCCGCCGCTGCAGGTACTCGTCGCCGAAGACCATCCCATCAATCAACTGGTCGTTCGGCGCCTGATCGAACATATGGGCTGCCAGGTTACGGTTGCTGCCGATGGCCGGGCCGTCCTGGATTTGCTGGCCGATCACCGCTTCGATGTCATCCTCATGGACATTCAAATGCCGGACATGAATGGCGAAGAAACCACCCGCCGCATCCGGGCCATGCAGAGCCGCATCCAACAACCCTTCATCGTCGCGCTGACGGCCCATGCCCGGCTCCATGATCGTGAACAGTATCTCAGTGCCGGCATGGATGACTATCTCAGTAAACCGGTCGATATTCAGCAGTTGCGCCGGATCCTGGAGCAGGCCGCTGCTGCCCGTTTGCGATGACTACCAAATATGCACACACCTTCACCCGGCGCATGCTGCCCGGTCTGCTGCTCGCTATCTTGCTCTTGCCGGTCGCCTGCACTGCGCCGGCTCCACCGCCGCCGACCGCCGCGCCATCGGCGGCGCCCGGCAGCCGGCCAACGTCACTGCCGCCAACCGCCATCCCACCACCGCCGCCGACTACCACGCCACTGCCGGAGTCGCTGCTGCTCTGGACGACCGAGACCGGTACGGCGCTGGCCCTGGTCGAGGAACTGGCTGCCGATTTTGCCGCCGCAACCGGCCTGGAAATGACGGTTGAAGCCCGCGAGCCCGCCGCGCTGCGCCTGGGCCTGCTGGCCGCCGCCGCCGACAATGAGCCGCCGCCCGACCTGATCTGGGCCGACGGCGAAGACCTGGCCGATCTGCGGCTCGATGGCCAGTTGCGCTCACTCGGCAGCAGCTTTGCCGCCGAGGGCTTCCTGCCGGCGCTGGTCAGTGCTGCCCAGGCCGAAAATCAGCTCTGGGGTATGCCGATCAGCGCCCAGCAGTTTATGCTGCTCTATGCCAACCGTGCGCTGATCGACAGCCTGCCGGCCACTAGCGACGAACTGATCGTCCAGTCCCGTGCCGCCCACCAGGGCCAGAGCATCGGTTTGCTGGCGGCCTGGTACGAGGCGCGCTGGTTGCTGCCCTGGCTGAATGGCTTCGGCGGCGCGCCCATCGCCGCCGATGGCGAAACAATCACACTGGACACGCCGGAAATGCAGGCCACGCTCGAGCTGCTGCGCGAGCTGCGAGTTTCCGGCGCGCCGGCAACCGCACCCTACCGCAGTTGGAGCGCTGCGTTTGCCGCCGGCGAAGCCGCCCTGGCTATCGACGGTGACTGGGCGCTCGAAAGCTACCGCAGTTTCAGTGAAACCCTCGATCTGGCTATCGCCCCGCTGCCGATTGTGCCGGCTACCGGTCAACCCGCCGCGCCGGTGCTGGTAGGCTCCTACTTGCTGTTGCCGGCACGCGCACCGGACGCAGCCCTGGCATGGCTGCGCGCCTTCAGCTTCTATTTGCACGATCCCGAGCGCCAGGTCGACATCGCTCAGCGCCTGAACCGCCTGCCGGCCCTGCAACTCGCCGTAGACGAACTCGATCTCGCAGACGACCCGGTGCTGGCTGCGATTGCTCCGCAAGCGACCGCTGCTCTGGGCCTGCCGCCGACCATCGCCCAACGCTGTGCTCTGCGCGCCATCAATCGCGGCCTGCCGTCCATCGAGGGCGCGCAGCCCATCGCCGACATTAGCGCCGCCATGCAGCGCGACGCCGAAACCTGTGCAACCTCACGCACTCCCGGCACGTCCAATAGATAAAACCAGGTAGTATTCCGGTGGTTGCCGCCGGCAACCACCGGAATACTACCTTCCGTCCTGCCGAAGGCAAACCATACCCGTTGCAACGGGCAAACAATCATAGAACAATATATCTAGATCTGGTCGTGTCGCAAACGCCCACTGCGTAAGTGAGATAAAGATTATGAACTGCCCAAATTGCCACGCCGAATTGCCGCGCGACGCGCAGTACTGCATCGAATGCGGCGCTGCCGTAACCGAGGCCAGCACCGGCGAGACCGTAAAACTCGACGCGCCGCCGGAAGCGCAGACGTGTACCGTCTGCGGGCGGGTCAATCCGCGGGAGGCGCGCTTCTGCATGGGCTGCGGCAATCCACTTGATGCACAGGCGACACCCGCCGGCTTCGACCCGGCGACACTGCTGCCCTGGGCTTTGCTGCTCGGAGGCCTGTTTCTCGCGATGGCTCTATTCCGCGTCTGGCCGGGCTTCCTGATTTTCATCGGCATCGGCGGCTTTGCCGGCGGCCTGCTGCGCGGGCGCTGGTGGGCCGGCCTGCTGCTCCTGATCTGGACGTTCGGTCTGGGCCTGCTGCTAACAGTGCCGCGCCTGCTCTACCCCGGCATTCTGGTGCTGATCATCATCAGCGCCCTGCTCTGGCTCATCCAGCAGCAACAGAATCCTTGACAGACCGATTCGCTTGCCCTACACTGAGACCGTTGATTATGTTTACACCTGCTTTCGTTCGGGCCGACTGAGCCCGCCCGAATGAAAGCAGTTCTTGCTATGGCAAAAATTGTTGCCATCACTAATCTCAAGGGCGGCATCGGCAAGACAACCACGGTTGTCAACGTTGGTGCAGGTTTTGCCTTGCGCGGCGCCCGGGTGCTGCTCGTCGATGTCGATGCGCAGGGCAACCTGGCGCTCGCCCTCGGTGTCACACCGCGCCGTACGCTCTACGAACCCCTGATCGACGGCGCCCGCGTTATGGATTGCATCACCAGCGCGCGCCCCAGGCTCGATCTGCTGGCCGCCGACGAAACCTTGCTCACCGCTCAGCCGACCATCGCCACCCGACCGGATTGGAGCCGCTTGCTCGAAAAGACGCTGCGCCCGGTTCGCAACGAATACGATTTCATCTTCATCGACTGTGGCGGCTCACTCACCGTGCTGAACGTCAATGCCCTCGTCGCCGCCAGCGATGTGATTGTGCCGACCACCGTCGAACGCCTCTCGCTGAAGGGTCTCGACTTGCTCTTCAGGCAACTCCGGCGCATCAAAGAAAGTACCAGCGCCGTACGCATCATTGTGCCGACGATGTACGACGCCCGCACCCGCCAGTCGCACGAGTTGCTCGCTGAGTTGCAAAATAATTATGGGCAACTGGTCGCCCCACCGATCCGGGTCAACGTCAAGCTCTCTGAGTCGACTTCGGCAGGCCGGACGATCTACGAGTATGATCCACGATCGCGCGGTGCACTCGATTATGCCCGGCTGGTCGAGCACCTCGCTCAGCTGTTCGGCCTGGCCGTGACGGTGGCCAATCCGCCCGCCACAGCGACGCCGGCAGCTCCGGTGCCGCTGGAAATTGCTCCCCAGCCGGCGCCGGCACTGGTGCAGCCCCAGGCCCGCGTGCCCCATAGCAACGGCACCGAACCGCCGCACCAGCAACCGGTCGTGACAGGTTCCGGCTACGTTCTGCAATCCGAATGCCCCTACTGCGGTCGCCCCCTGCAACGCACCACCGTCGCCGGCTACCGGGTCGCCTACTGCGACCATTGCCAGTACAAACATCAGGAACTGGCTTCGGGGAATCGGCGGTAGAGCAAGGATCGGGGGATTCCGGCATAGCAGCTAAAGCTCGCGGCCTGGGCAACACCATCTCTGTCACTCCGAGTATTTTATAGCCGGCGGGCCAGTGAGGAATGGATAATGGCCCGCCTATTGCTTCTAATCCTACTTATTCCACTATTCCGGCTGGTTTCCGACGTACCCGTCGAGCCCGCAGTGCTCGCCGGGCATGTGCGCCTCGATGCGCTCAGTGCGTGGTTCATCACACTGATCGGCGCAGCGACGCTGTTGCACAAAGACCGAACGGTAGGCCGGCGGCGCTGGGCAAGTGCGTCGGCCTTGTTCCTCGCCGTGCTGCTCACCTCGCTGCCGGGCATAGCGGTCGCTTTCGCGATTGCGGTGCTGCTCGAATATTTGCCGCTCGGTGCTGATCGCCCCGACTACCGGCGGTTGGCGTTGCCGATTGCACTGGCCGCAGTTGCTGCGCTGGCGCTGGCCGCCTTCAGTATCGGCAACGATGCGGCGGCCTGGCGCTACAACGATCCGGTTGCCGGCCTCGGCCTGAACAGCCCGGCCTTCGCACTGATCCTCTGTGCAACACTGCAAAGCCTGCTCGATGAGCTTTTTCCGGCAGAGCGCCCCTTCGCACCACTGATCTTGCGGCTGGCCTGGTTCTACCCGCTCCTGCGGCTCTACAGCCTGGGATCCTGGAATACCGGCTGGCTGCTGGCTACGCTCTTGCTCGGCAGCGGCCTGGCCATCACTGCGGCCTGGCGTGCGCTGGCCGATACCGAACATCGGCGACGCGGCGCGCACCTGGCTGGTTTCAGCCTGGGACTGGCCCTGGCCGGTGCCGGGCTCGGTTCGGCTGCCGGCCTGGCTGCAGCCGCCTATGCCCTGCTGTCCGCCTTGCTCCTGCACACAGCCCTGGCCCGCCCCGCCGCCGACCCGCCGGACGAATTGCTGGCTGCCCTTTTGCGCAATGTCGCGCCGGTAGCACCACCGCCGGCACAGCATCCTCGGCGCTATCTGCCCTGGCTGCTGGCGCCGGTTTTGCCCTTCAGTACGCCCTTCGTGGCCACCTGGATGGCCATGGCGGCTGCGGCATCCGGTGGCTTGCCGGCCCTGGCAATGCTGCTCTGGGGCGCCGGGTTGCTCAGCGGCCTGGCGTTCTTGCAGGGCTTTCTCGGCAGCGACTGGCCGGCCACTCGCCGGCTACACGGCCTGGCGCTAACCAGCCTGGGGCTGGGCCTTGCCGCACCACTCGTGCTGCGCTTCGCCCTGCAGCCGCTCGCCGAACAACTCGCCGGCGGGCTCAGTCCACTCGGCGACATTCGCATCTGGCCCTGGGCCGGCATGCTCGCCCTCGATTCGGCAGCCCGCACCTGGGCCGCCTTGCCCAGCCTGGCCCTGATCGCCGTGCTGCTGATCAATGCCGCCCTGGTCTGGCTGGCCTGGCGCTTTGGGGAAGCGTTGGAGCGTTGAAGCGTTGGAACGCTCCAACGCTCCAACGCTCCAACGCTCCAACGCTCTAAGGGAGGCGATACAACGCATAGCCCCCGCTCGTCGCCACTGGTGGCTGCGCCGAATCGACCAGCGGCGGCTGTCCCAGATCCAGATCCCAGAGCATGTAGCTTGCCCCGTTTTCGATGGCCGCCTGCACGATTTCCGGCAGAGCCAGATGGGCTGCCGGCAGTTCGACGTTGCGGTGGGCCAGCACCGAGTAGGTTGCAATTGGTGAGCCGGGCTGTGAGAAAGCGATCATGCGCGCATCCGGCGGCATGTCGCGTTCGACCATGCGCACCACGCTGACTAGCGCCGCCGATTGATTATCCAGCACGCTACGTATGCCGATGCTCAGGTTGCCGCTCTGTAGCAGCAGGATCAGCAGCACCGTCGCCAGCCAGTTACGCAGCGGCCCCTCGGCATTGCCGGGCCGCAGGCCTTCGAGCAGGATCGCCAGCAGCCAGGCTGCCCCCGCCGCATAGACCGGCGCCAGCGGCAAGTAGAAGCGCAGCAACGTAAAGGCAATGCTCAGCACCGCCACATAGATCGCCACGAAAGCCGGCAGGGCCGCCACGAGCCAGCACCGCTCGCGCCGGACAGCAAGCATTGCCGCCAGCAGCCCCAGCACTGCCAGCCAGTTGGCCGGAAAGGCCAGCAGGCGCAACTGGTCGGCGCGCCCGAACTCGCCGGGTTGCTCGGCGCCCTGCCCCACAAAGGCGATGACATTATTCCACCAGTTGCCCACAAAACGCGGCGGATCGTACAGCACAACATCCAGCAGCGCAATATCATTGTCGACCTGCTCCCAGCGTTCCCAGTCGGTGCCGCCATACATGCCCAGCCAGGCATTCTTGGCTTGCTGGTTGAAAAGCGGCTGGCCGGTTTGCAGCGTATTGATGCTGAGTTGCGGCGCGGCGGCGAGCATAAAGGCCAGCCCGAAGGCCAGCGGCAGCCGCCGCCGCTGCGGGCCGCCTGTGGCTGCCAGAACGCAAACCCCGATGCCCCAGAGCAACAGCAGCAGGCCGATGTGGCGCACCAGAAAAGCGCAGCCGGCTACAAAACCGGCCAGGGCTACGTCGCGCCAGGAACGCTGCAGCCCGCCGATCAGCAGCGCCAGTGCCAGCGTTGTCAGGGCGGCAAAGGGCATATCGCTGCCCAGATAAAGCCCGTACTGCACCACCAGCGGGCTGAGCGCCAGCAGCAGCAGCGCGCAGAACGCACCGGCACTGCGCCCGGCGCTGCCCAGCCGCTCCGGCAGCAGCCGGTAGGCCAGCAGATAACCGGCAGCCAGCAAGAGCAATCCGCTGAATACCGAAATCAGCCGCGCCGCCAGAAAGGCATTATCGGCCGTGAAGGGCCGCAGCGCCCAGAGCAGCAGCGGGTAGCCCAGGTTATAAAACCCATCGGCGCGAATCGCTCCGTCGTTGAGCATGTTGTACTCGCCGGCGGAGTTGTATGCGCCGAACAGCCGGATCGAGCGCAGCGCGAAAACCCGGAAATCGCCCTCGACGCCAGGCAGCGACAGGGTGACATGCAGCTGCTGAGCTCGCAGCATGAGCCCGGCCCAGAGCAGCACTGCGGCTCCCGCCGCGCCGCGCCAGAAAATTGCCCGCGCCAGCAGCGCCGGCGGTGCCAGCCGCAGCGCCAGCAGGCCGGCCAGCAGCAGGTTCAGGTGGGGCAGCAACCAGCGCAGCGGGTGGGGATACAGCGGCGGCGGCAAGCGGTACAGCAACACAAAAGCCAGTGCCAGCCCGGCATAAGCCGGCCCGCGCCAGCGCGCCCACCGCCCATCGAGCAACAACCAGACCAGCAGTGCCGCCAGCCCACCATAGAGCAACTGGGTCGGATAAGGCATAATCAGGCCAGCTGTGCCGCCGGCAACGCGGTACTCGGCACGATCCACGAGCACACCCAGATCGCGCGCATCGCCCGGCAACCGAAAGGTCGAGCTGCGAATTTCGACAAAAAAATCACTGGCTTTAAGCAGACCACCATTGATGGCGACGCGATATTCCTGCCACTCCGGGCCGACATCGAAGCGCGCCAGTTCCTGCCCACCATTGAGCAACACCTGTACCGGCACCGGCGTTCCGTCGGGACGCCAGCCACGCAGCCGCAGCGAAACCGTAGCCGGCAGGCCGGATTGAGGAAAGAGCAACACCGAACTGCCCTGCGTCCAGCGAACACTGCCGTCGGAACCGTCTACGTATGCGGGCGTTTCACGCAAATCCGCAGATCGTAGCGGCTCGTGGAAACCCTGGACGTACGCTGCATCATAGCCGCCGACATCAACCGGATGCCGCGCCGGAATCTGGTAAAGCAGGGCTGTCGCCAGAACGCCGAGCAGCGCAACCAGCGGCAGCACCAGCCGGCGACTCAAGCCGACGCGCATCGTGCGGCGCGCAGCAGCATCAGCAATCTGGCGATTTTCGGTGCTCATGGAATTTAACTTCGCCCCCATCAACAGCAATACCGAGTCATCAGTCTTGCCTCAGGTAGCAGAACGCTCAAACGCTCAAACGCTCAAACGCTCAAACGCTTCGCTAAAACACCGGAGTAGGCGAGGGGAGCGGCAGAAGCTCGGGCGTCGGCTCAGGCCGGGCCGGCGCCGCAGGCGGCACATCGGGGATAACAACCGGCACATCACCGCCGGGCGGCGTCAGCAATTGCGCACTGACCCAGCCGCTGCCATCGGCGCTATTGATCACCGAGTTGCCATTGCCGGCGCCGGCAAGCTGAACCAGGTACCAGCTCGCGTTTTCATTCCGGCCGACAAAAACCACCTCAGCATCACGGGCCAGTCGCCCAATCGGCGTATTGTCGATACTGGGAAAAGGTCGAACATTCGAGTCTTGCAGCACCGTACCGACAACATCGGTTCCCGTCGGCTGAGTCGCAACCTGAAGCGGCTCCAGCGTTGGCTCCGGCGCCGTCGTATCGGTCACGACAGCGCCGGTAGCAACTCCCACCGCAACAGGCGAAGCCGTTGGTACCGGCGGCGGCGTCGAAATAGCCGGCGGCGAGCGAACAACCGCCGCCGCCGGATCAAAGCGACCAAAAGAATCCAGTTCGCTGCGCAGCGTCGTAATCACACTATAAGCGACAATCAGCGACACCACCATCAAAATCGAAACAACCGCCGTTTTCACCAGTTCCAGACTCTGGCCCCAGATGCTGCGTGAGCGCATCTGGTCGAGCGCAGCCTGAGCAGTACCGGCCACCGTCTCGCCCCAGGTCGTCCGACCCTGGTCTTTCTGCGCCACCCGCCGCAATTCAAGCAGGGCGCGCACATCATCGATCTGAGTGAGCGCACGCACAATACTCCAGCGCACATTGCTATTAGGATGCTGAAGTGCCTGGATAAGCGGATTGACGGCCCGCGGATCGGCGATGCGACCCAACGCCTCGGCAGCGCGATAGACTTCCAGCCAGGAACCTTCGGCACTCAGCAGGCCGATCAGCGCCGGCACCGCCGCCGGGCCCAGTTCCACCAGTTGCTCGACGGCATCGGCATGATCGGGATGCTGGGCATCGCCGAGAGCCAGCATCAAACCATCGATGCGTTCGCGAGACACACTGCGGGGCATCGGGCGCGCCCGGCGCGGCCGACTGGCCGGCAGGCGCCGCGTAATATTGCCCAGATCACGGATCACCTGACCAATCTGAGTTGTACTACTCTGGGGAGTGCCGGTTGTCTGTGGATTCTCATCAGTCGCCGGTCTTGTGGATTGCTTATCTGTGGCCATTTGCAATTAGTGCGCCTGGTAGCGCTGAAAATATTCGACAATTCGCTCCATAAGCAGCGCGGCCGCAACCGGCTTGGGCCGACGCGGCAGACGTTCATGCTGCCCGCCCGGTGCCAGGAGCAACAATTCAATATCGGGCTGACCGATGCTGCTGACCGCATCATTGGCAACAATCAATTGCAACCCTTTGCGCTGCAACTTGCCTTCAGCATGAGCCAGCAAATCATTGGTTTCAGCCGCAAACCCAACCTTGAACAGATCGTTGCGATCGGCAAGCCCGGCCAGAATATCGGGATTGGGCACCAGTTCCAGCAGCAAACCGCCGTCGCCGCTCTTCTTGATTTTCTGATCGACAGCCCGGTCGGGCCGAAAATCAGCGACGGCCGCATTCATAATCAGCATATCCGCCTGTTCGCAGGCCGTATACACCGCATCACGCATTTGCAGCGCCGTTTCCACCGGGATCAACTGCACTGCCGGCGGCGGCGTCAGCGCCGTCGGCCCACTGACCAGAGTCACGCCGGCGCCGAGGTCGCGGGCAATCGCGGCGAGAGCATAGCCCATCTGGCCGGAAGCCCGGTTGCCGACAAAGCGCACCGGATCGATGGGTTCGTGGGTACCGCCCGCCGAAATCACGACTCGTTTGCCGCCAAGCGGGCCGGCATGGCGCCCGAGCAGCGCCCGGATCTCGCCCTCGAGCTGGGCCGGTTCCGGCAAGCGCCCGCGCCCGACCATCGGCTCAGCCATGCGCCCGACACCCGGTTCGAGCACCATAAAACCACGCCGGCGCAACCTGGCGATATTCTCCTGGGTTACTGCCGCCGCATACATCTGCGGGTTCATCGCCGGCGCACACAGGATCGGCGCCTGCGTCACCAGCACCGTCGTCGTCAGCAAATCATCACAGATACCGGCGGCAATCCGGGCGAGCGTATTGGCCGTCGCCGGCGCAACCACCACCAGATCGGCCTGTACACCCAGCGCAACGTGGCCAACCACGCCGTCGTCGGGCAACTCCCACATATCGGTCAACACCGGGCGGCCGGTAACTGCCTGGAATGTCGCCCGGCCCACGAAACGCTCAGCCGCTTCCGTCAGAATCACATCGACCCGGGCACCGGCAAGGGTCAGATTTCGCGCCAACTCAGCGATTTTATACGCCGCAATGCTGCCGCAAACGCCCAGAACGATCTTTTTCTGAGACAGAACATCCATGCCTGGCACCGGCCTGTCGCACTCCGGGCGACTGTTAGTTACGTCGAGAAACCTTCGGCATTGTAGCACCAGGGACAGGGCACGTCAATTACCCGACCTGCGCAGTCGGCGATGGATGCTGGCCGCATCAGGGCTTTTTGGCCTGCGGCAGCAAGGAAGTTGATTTCTTTTTCGTTTGCTGTGGCGGCTTCGCCGCCACAGCAAACGAATTTAACAGGACTTGCGCAGTCGGCGATGGATGCTGGCCGCATCAGGGCTTTTTGGCCTGCGGCAGGCGCAAGAAGGCGCTCGCGGTCGCTACCGCGCGGCCGGCTCCGCCGGGATTCCAACAGTTTTCTTATACAAGTCTTGCGCAGGATTAGCGAAATACAGGTACACTGCACACAGAGTTTCAAAAATGTTGCGGAGCGGTTCTGGCGCCCGTAAAACGCGGGGCCGTGCTGTGTTGTCTATTGATTGCAGCCCGCGGCATGGATGATGAAGAGATTGAAATATTTTGAGGAGGGACGCCAGTTATGGGTAAAATTGTAGGTATCGATCTCGGTACGACCAACTCGGTCGTCGCGGTCATGGAAGCCGGCGATGCCGTCGTGATTCCGAATGCCGAAGGCAATCGCACGACGCCTTCAATGGTTGCGTTCGCCAAAAATGGGGAACGATTGGTCGGTCAGACGGCCAAACGCCAGGCGACGATCAACCCTGAAAATACATTGTACTCGGTCAAGCGTTTCATCGGTCGCGATTTCGACGATACCGCGACCGAGCGCGAAATGGTGCCGTTCCAGGTCACCAAGGGGCCGCGCACCGATGTGCGCATCAATGTACCGCAGACCGGCAAAGACTATGCGCCGCAGGAGATCAGTGCTATGGTGCTCCAGAAGCTCAAGGCTGATGCTGAGGCCTATCTGGGCGAGCCGGTCACGCAGGCCGTCATTACGGTGCCGGCTTACTTCAACGATAGCCAGCGCCAGGCGACCAAGGACGCCGGCAAGATTGCCGGTCTCGAAGTGATGCGGATCATCAACGAGCCGACTGCCGCTGCCCTGGCTTACGGCCTCGACAAGAAAGACAATGAGACTATCCTGGTCTTCGACTTCGGCGGCGGTACCTTCGATGTGTCGGTGCTCGAGGTCGGCGACGGTGTGGTCGAGGTGAAATCCACCAGCGGTGATACCCACCTCGGTGGTGATGACTATGACTCGGCGATTGTCGACTGGATTATCGAGGAGTTCCGCAAAGATCAGGGCATCGACCTGAGCAAGGATCGCCAGGCTCTGCAGCGCCTCAAGGAGGCCGCTGAAAAGGCCAAGATGGAACTGTCCAGCGTCAGCGAGTCGGAAGTCAACCTGCCTTTTATCACGGCTGATGCCAGCGGGCCGAAGCACCTGCAGATGCGCCTGAGCCGGGCGAAGTTCGAGCAACTCACGCAGCAGCTCACCGACCGCCTGCGCGGGCCGGTTGAGCAGGCCATCAAGGATGCCGGGCTGCGCGCCGGCCAGATCGACGAAATTGTGCTGGTTGGTGGCAGCACCCGGATGCCGGTGGTGCAGGAACTGGTGCGCAAGATCACCGGCAAGGAGCCGAACAAGAGCGTCAACCCGGATGAGGTCGTCGCCGTCGGTGCGGCTATCCAGGCCGGCGTGCTTGGCGGCGATGTCAAAGGTGTCGTGCTGCTGGACGTGACGCCGCTCTCGCTGGGTGTCGAGACGCTCGGTGGCGTGATGACGAAGCTGATCGAGCGCAACACGACGATTCCGACCCAGAAGAGTGAAATCTTTTCGACGGCCGGCGATGGCCAGACGGTGGTGGACATTCATATTTTGCAGGGTGAACGCGAGATGGCCGGCGACAATATGACGCTGGGTCGCTTCCGGCTCGAGGGCATTCCGCCCGCGCCGCGCGGTGTGCCGCAGATCGAGGTCAGCTTCGATATCGATGCCAACGGCATTCTCAATGTCTCGGCGAAGGATAAGGCCACCGGCAAAGAGCAGCGGATTACGATTACCGCCAGCACCAATCTCGGCAAAGATGAAGTCGAGCGCATGGTGCGCGATGCGGAAACGCACGCCGCCGAAGACAAGACCCGCCGCGAAATGGTCGATCTGAAGAACCAGGCCGATAGCCTGGCCTACCAGAGCGAGCGCACGCTCAATGACCTGGGCGACCAGGTAGATAGCGTCGAGAAGGGGCGCATCGAGGGTCTGATCAAGGATCTGCGCGATGCCATTGTGCAGGAGAACCGCAGTGAGCTAGATCGGCTGAGCGGCGAATTGCAGCAGGCGATGTACCAGATCTCGCAGAATGCCTACGGCCAGGGCCAGCCGCAAGACCAGGCCCAGGCCCAGGGCCAGGCCGGCAAGAACAACGACGGCGTCGTTGAAGGCGAGTACACTGTAGACTAAAAATAATTCCGGTTCTGGCAGCCAGGCTGCCAGAACCGGAATTATTTTTGTGGTGAGAGCAGAAACACGTCCGGCTGGTGCAGTGGTGATCAGCGCCACTGCACCAGCCGGACTCTGTTTTCGTCGGCGAAGGCCAGCCTGCGCCCGTCGGGGGCGAAAGTCGCCGCGTAGACAGCGGCAAAACGTCGCTCAATTCGGCAGTGCCGCAATTCCTCCCAGATTTCGGCGAAGCTGTCGATGCGCCGCCAGTAACAGTTGCCGATCATGGGCCGGCCCACGATCCAGCTGCGAACCAGTTCGCCACGATCATTCCAGAGCCGTGCCGAACGATCCTCGCTGCCGGTCAACAAAAACTGGCCGTCCGGCGAGAACTCCACATCCATAATGCGCTTGCTGTGCCCACGCAGCACCTGCAACAGCGTGCCGTCGGCTATGCGCCAGATCCGCACGCTGTTGTCCCAGGCTCCTGAGGCCAGCCGTGCACCGTCGGGCGCAAAAGCCACCCTGGTAACGCTGCCGCGATGTCCGCGCAGTATCGCCTGGAGCCGGCCGGTCTCGACATCCCAGACGCGAATCAGCGCATCGCCGCCGCCCGAAACCAGCAGTGTGCCGTCGGGCGAAAAGGCCAGCGACCAGGCCGAGCCGCCGTGCGCATCCAGGGTCTGCACCAGGTCGCCGTCGGCAATCCGCCAGAGCCGAACCTGGCCGAGTTTGCCCGCCGACGCCAGCAGCGATCGGTCGGGCGCAATCGCCACGGCGCGCACCTCCGTGCCATGGTCGAAGCTGCGCACCAGGGAGCCGTTCGCAGGCCGCCAGAGCCGTACGCTGTAATCCCAGGAACCGGAAGCCAGCAAACTGCCGTCGGCGGCAAAAGCCAGGCTGCTGACCCGGTCGCCGTGGCCGCGCAGCACATATTGCTGTTCGCCGGCCGGGTGGCTCCAGAGCACAATGGTATCATCGTTGGCCCCGGAAGCGATCTGCCTCCCGTCGGGCGCAAAAGCCAGGCTGGTCACCATGTCACGGTGCCCGGCCAGATACTGCGGCCGGCTCAGCCAGTACCAACCGCCGGCCAGTCCCATCAGTACCGGCAAACCTATCAACAAGCAGCGGCGCCAGCGCCGCCCGAAAATAACCAGAAAATTCATACGATAACAAAAATGTTGCACTCCGGCCGGTCGGCATAGTCGACCGGCCGGAGTGCAACATACCTCATTATTCTCCACCCTCGAAGACCAGATCTTCGAGATGCGCCGCATCGTTCACCCGATACAGTCGCCAGCCGTGGCGCCCATACTGCAACTCGGTAAACGAGCCGTTATCGAGCCACATGCGCCCGAAATAGCTCAGATCCAGGTTGATGATGTGGCAGAGTATCGCCCGGATCGTGCCGCCGTGCGACACTGCTACAATCGTGTCGCCGATGCTATGCGCCTCGTGGATGAAATTGAGCGCACGCAGCGCCCGTTCCTGTAGTTGCGCATAGGACTCGCCGCCCAGCCGCACCGTTCGCGCCGGGTCGCGTTCGTACTCCTGCATATGCTCGGGAAAACGCCGGTACAACTCCTCCGGCGTCAGCCCTTCCCACTGGCCGACATTGATTTCGCGCAGATCGGGTAGCGGTTGCGGCGTCAGACCCAGTTCGCGCCCGACGATCTCGCTCGTCTCCCAGGCTCGCACGACATCGCTGCCGTACAGCGCGGCCACACCATAACGCCGCAGGCGTAGGGCACTCAGGCGGGCCTGCTCCCGCCCCCGGTTATTCAAGGGCACCGCGGCATGCCCCTGGTACTGCAACGACACGTTCCAATCCGTCTCTCCATGACGCACAAAAATCAGGCGCATAGGGGGATCCTTATTGCTCCGCTAACCTCTCTTCACAACCGGTAACCGACCTCCAGCGCCGACTGCACAAGTCCACTACTATTATACCCGGCATGTTGTGATACAATAAAATTGAGAAATATAAATTCAATGCATCGAACGCACGTGGAATATTCCCGTGCGTTCCTGTTTCCCGAAACGATTTGCTTATTCAAAGGCCCTGTTGCCATACCAATTCGTAACCCATCGCCCTCCGGCTGAAGGGTTCGTCGTATTCATAACCACTTTGTTATTTGTTTATTTGCGCGCCAGGGTACGCAGAGGAGCACGTAAACATGGCTATTGATTGGCCCGATCCGATGGAAGATGATAAACCCGGGCACGAATGCGGAATTTTCGGTATTGTGGCCCCCGAAATGGATGTTGCCCGTTTGACGTTTTTTGGGCTGTATGCACTGCAACATCGCGGCCAGGAAAGTGCCGGTATCGCCGTCACCGACGGCCGGCGCATCCGTTTGCATAAAGAAATGGGCCTGGTCGCCCAGGTCTTCAACGAAGATAAATTGCGTCCGCTGAACGGCAATATGGCCATCGGTCATACCCGCTATTCCACCACCGGCTCATCCCGCATCGAAAATGCCCAACCCTTCGTCGTCGAGAGTGTGCTCGGTGCCCTCGCCGTCGGACACAACGGCAACCTGACCAACGCGCCCGCCTTACGCCACGAATTGCTGCTGCGCGGCGTCGGCCTGACCAGCAGCAGCGATAGCGAGGTGATCACGCAGATGCTGGCCGGTGGCGAGGGCAGCACCTGGGAAGAAAAGCTCCAGGTTTTTATGGTGCGCGCTCAGGGAGCCTACTGCCTCACGATCCTGACGAACGATGCCATCTATGCGCTGCGCGATCCCTGGGGGCTGCACCCGCTCTGCCTCGGCCAGATCGAAGAGCAGGGCTGGGTCGTTGCTTCGGAGAGTTGCGCGCTCAGCACCATCGGTGCGCGCCTGCACCGCGAGATCGAGCCCGGCGAGATCCTGCGCATCGATCTGGACGGCCCGCGTACCATAGCCCGCATGCCGGCAAGCAATCCCTCGGCCTGCCTCTTCGAGTATATTTATTTTGCCCGCCCCGACAGTACCCTGCAGAACCGCTCGCTGCACGCCGCTCGCGTCGCTCAGGGCCGCGAACTGGCCCGCGAGGCGCCCATCGACGCTGATATGGTCATTCCGGTGCCCGACAGTGCTATCCCGGCCGCCATCGGGTTCGCTCAAGAATCCGGCATCCCCTACAGCGAGGGCCTGATCAAAAATCGTTATATCGGGCGCACCTTCATTCAGCCCAACGACCAGCTCCGCAAGGTCGGCATCGCGCTCAAGTTCAATCCGCTGCAAGATAATCTCGACGACAAACGAGTTGTGCTGGTTGACGATAGCATCGTGCGCGGCAATACCAGTGCGGCTATCGTGCGGCTGCTGCGCGAGGCCGGTGCCCGCGAGATTCATGTGCGCGTCTCGTCACCGCCGATCCGCCATCCCTGCTTCCTCGGCGTCGATATGGCCACCTATCCCGAGCTGATCGCGCATCGTATGTCGACTGAGGAAATTCGCCGCCATCTCGGCGCCGATAGCCTGGCCTACCTCAGCCTCGACGGGCTGATCAAGGCAACCGGCCACAAGCACCGCAACTTCTGTACCGGCTGCTTCACCGGCAAATACCCGGTCGATGTGCATATGCTCGAAAAGGAAGCCTTCGAACGCTGAGGCTACAGCGAGCGTCTGTTTTTTCCTGACCGCAGAGGACGCAGAGGTACGCAGAGGGTTTGGTAAGAACTGAAACCCTGGGACATTACAAATAACAAACTGCCCGCCTCTGCGTCCTCTGCGGTTGATAAAACTATCCTGATCGAGGCACCGCTATGCAAAGAACTCGCCTGCGCGACCTCGGGATCACTATCGGCGACCTGCCAACCGGGCCGCACAATGCGATTACCGATGTGCCCGGTGTGCTCGTCGGCCATTTCACCAACACCCCACAGATGGACAGCCTGTTCGCCGCGGCAGTCGAAGCGGTCGAAGAGGCAATCTGGAATGCGCTGACTTCGGCCGAGACCATGAGCGGCCGGCAGGGTCGCACCGTCCACGCCATACCGCTCGATCAGCTTCAGCAGATCTGGCAGCGCAGCCGACGATGAGCAGACTACAGATGGCCGGCGAACTCATCGAGCTCGAACTGACGGATATTGCCCAGGGCGGTGAGGCGGTCGGGCGCCGGCAGGGCCAGGTGGTCTTCGTGCGCGGCGGGCTGCCCGGCGAGCACGTCCGGGTGCGGCTCGATGCGGCGAGTAGCGGGCGACGCAGCTTTCTGCGCGGCGAAGTCGCCGCGATCCTCCAGGCCGCCCCCGAGCGTGTCGCGCCGCGGCTGGCCGGCGCCGGCCACATGCCCTGGCAGCACATCGATTACGCCGCCCAGCTGCGTTTCAAGCAGCACATCGTGGCCGGCCAGCTGCGCCGATTGGCCGGCCTGCCCGCCGTCGAGGTTGAGCCGGTGCTGGCCGCGCCGCAGCCCTGGCACTACCGCAGCACGGCACAGCTGCACATCAACGGCAACCAGGCTGGTTATTTCGCGCCCGGCAGCCACGATCTGATCGATCTCGACGCAGATCCCTTGCTGCTCCCGGTGCTCAACGAGGCACTACGCGAGCTGCGCCCGCTGCTGCCGCCCGATGCGCGGGGCGAGCGCGCGCTGACGCTGCGGGCCAGTGCAGCCTATGGCTACGCTGTCGCCCTGCTGCGCGACATGGCCGATGCGGAGCAGCTGGCGGCAAACTGGCAGCGGGCCGTGCCGGCGCTGGCCGCCGTCCAAATCGGCGAAGCCGGCCATGGCGCAGAGCCGGTCACGTTGCACGAAGAACTGGGCGGCATAACGTTTTCGCTGGCAGCCGAGAGTTTCTTCCAGGTGAACAGCAGTCAGGCTCACCGGCTACTGGAGCTGGCGCGGGCCGGGTTGGCCCTGCCCGAAAACGGGCGCCTGCTCGATGCCTACAGCGGCGCGGGCAGTTTCGCCCTGCCGCTGGCCGGCGGTCTCCGCGAAGTCCTCGCCATCGAAGCGCACCCGCTGGCCGTCGCCGACGGCGAACGCAGTGCCGCACTCAACGGCATCGGCAATGTGCGCTTCATCGCAGCGCCGGTCGAACGGGCGCTGCCCGAACTCGCCGGCCCATTCGACGCAGTACTGCTGGATCCGCCGCGCCGCGGCTGCCACCCGGCCGCGCTGCAAGCCCTGGCCGCACTGCGAGCACCGCGGCTGGTCTACATCTCCTGTCACCCCGGCATCCTGGCCCGCGACCTGCCGCCGCTGCTGGAAGCCGGCTACCAGATCGAACGCATCCAGCCCATCGACCTGTTCCCCCAGACGCCGCATATCGAAACGGTAGTGACGCTGGCGCAACGGGGTTGAGGCGGCAAACGCAGGCGGAGCACCCCAGACTTAGCTCTCACTGCAAACCACTTTTCAGACTGCCAAATCATAACACTGCGATTATGCGTATGTACTACCACCCATGATAGTCACAGCACCTGATTCCCTTCACCTATCAGGGGCATCTCGCAAACGAGGGCGGAGCCATCAGCGCGGTTTGTAGCTTCCGTTTTGCACTCTACGACGCGCCAACGGGCGGCACACTGATCGGCGAAACCCTGACGATAGGCAATGTTGCCGTTGTCGATGGGCTGTTCACGGTGCATCTCGACTTCGGCGCGGCAGCCTTCCAGGGCGCACCGCGCTACCTGGACATCGCCCTGCGCTGTGGCGACGACACCGATTTCAGCAGCTTCGGCGAGCGGGTCGCCCTTACCACAGTACCGATCAGCCTGCACGCCCTCGGCGCACCGTGGGCTGGATTGACCGGCGTGCCCGCCGACCTGGCCGATGGCGACAACGACACGACCTACAGTGCCGGCGCCGGCCTGACGCTGGACGGTACGACCTTTGCAATCGACAGCGCAGCCCTCGCGGGCCAGTTCTGGCAAACCGGCGGCAATGCCGGCACGAGCATCACGACGCTCGGCACGACCGACGGGATGGAGCTAACCCTGATTGTCAACAGCACGCCCGCGCTGCGGTTGCTCCCCACCACCGATTTCCCCACCCTGGTCGGCGGCTCGGGCGAGAACCTGGCCGGGCCGGCCGCACTCGGCTCGGTCATCGGTGGCGGCGGCCCTGCTGCTCACGCTGCCCGTGCTGGCGCAGAGCGCCGGAGCACTGCTCGGACGCACTGCCGTCACCAGCGGCGGCGGCGCCCTCGCTGACCCGGCGAACGGCTACACACTGCGGGGCGCGGTCGGGCAAGCTGCGGCGCAGGCGGCCATCGTGAACGACAGCTACACGCTCCACAGCGGACTGTTGGGCCCGCAGCAGGTCGCGACAAAGGAGCCACAAACTGGACGGCCACCCCCACCGCGACCAAGACGCCGAACTGGACCGCGACGCCCACGCCGACAACAAAACCGAACTGGACAGCCACCCCGGCGCCCGCTCCGTCGGGCAACGAACAGGTCTACCTGCCGCTGGTGCTGCGGTAGACATTTGGAAAATACAAAGGGCCTTGATTGCCGGCAGCAATCAAGGCCCCTTTATCATTCACGATTTGCCACCCCCCCGACCGCCTCCCCTCGCGTCACCCGCCGCGCCGCGCCGCCGCGCGGTTTTAGCTCGACCTCGCCGCCGGTCAGCAGCCGTTCGCTGATCAGCAGGCGCAGCGGCAGCCCGATCAGGTCGGCGTCGTTGAACTTGACGCCGGCCGGCTCGTCGCGGTCATCGAAGAGGACGCGCAGGCCGGCGGCGCGCAACTCGGCGTAGAGCTCTTCGGCGGCGGTGCGCAACTCCGGCTTTTTGCCCAGTGCCACCAGATGCACATCGGCCGGCGCGACTGCTGCCGGCCAGATGATGCCCTGCTCGTCGTGATGCTGCTCGACGATCACCTGCATCAGCCGCTCCAGGCCGATGCCGTAGGATCCCATCACAACCGGCCGGGTTTTGCCGTTCTGGTCGAGAAAGGTCGCCTCGAGCGCCTCGCTGTAGCGGGTGCCCAGCTTGAAGACGTGTCCCAGCTCGATGCCGCTTGCGAGCGACAGTGGCGCGCCGCAGCGCGGGCAGGCATCGCCGGCCTGCACCAGTCCGATGTCGGCCAGCAGATCGGCGCGCCAGTCACGCCCATAGAGCACGTCGCGCAAATGGTAGCCCGCGCGATTGGCGCCGGCCACCAGCGGCCCGGCTGCCGGCACCGAGGAGTCGGCGATCACAAAGGCCTGCGCGCGATCCAGACCCAGCGGCGAGGCATAGCCCGGCACCGCTCCGGCCGCCCGGATCTGCTCAGCAGTCGCCGGTTCCAGTGCCGAAACGCCGGCCGCCTGTTGCAGCGCCGGCTCGTTGATCTCGCGGTCGCCGCGTATAACCGCAAAGATCAGCGGGCGCTCGGGGCTGCTAAAGAAAACCGCCTTGGCCGTCTGCGCTGCCGGAATCCCGAGCAGCGCCGCCAGTCCGGCGATGGTCGTGCAATCGGGGGTGGCGACTTCGCTTATCGGCGGCACATCGGCGGCAGGCGCGGCGGCAAAACTGGTGGTGGCGACCTCGCGGTTGGCGGCATAGCCACAGGCAGCGCAGGTCGCCAGCAGGTCCTCGCCGCTCGCAGAGAAGGCGACGTACTCGCAGGTCTCGCTGCCGCCCATCTCGCCGGCGCCGGCCGCCACGCCGACGAATTGCAGCCCGCAGCGCTCGAAGATCCGCTCGAAAGCGGCGGCAATCGTGGTGTAAGCCGCATCCAGATCGGCATGGTCCTTGCCGAGACTGTAGGCGTCCAGCATCGAGAACTCGCGCATGCGCAGCAGGCCGCCACGCGGGCGCAGTTCGTCGCGGTACTTGGTATGCACCTGGTAGATGATGGCCGGCAACTGGCGGTAGGAACTGATCTCGCGGGCGGCCAGTTCGGCGACGGCCTCTTCGTGGGTCGGCGCAAAAATCAAATCGCGCCCGGCCCGGTCGGCGAAGCGCAGCATCAGCGGGCCATAGTTCGCGTAGCGCCCGGAGCGCTGCCAGGGCGCGGCGGATTGCACCACCGGCGTGCGAAACTCCTGCACATCGATAGCGAGCAACTCCGCGTGGATGATTGCCTCGAGACGCCGCAGCACAGCCATGCCCAGCGGCAGCAGCGCATAACCGCCAGCGAGCAGCGGGCGAGCCAGGCCGGCGCGCAGCAGCAGCCGATGGGCGGGCAATTCGACATCGGCCGGCGCCTCGCGCAGCGTGCGGCCAAACAGGGATGAAAGGCGCATATCAATCACTCCATGCAACATACATTGCCACCGAACACTTCATGGCAATTGCTGCAAATCATTCAAATCTTTCAATCGACCGCTGGCATGCTTATTTACTTTGAGATCAGCGAGGCTGATAATATTTACTGGCACATTATCGATACTTTCTACGACCCGGTTGGCATAGCATTCATCAAAAGCAACGCCCGAAATTGTCGTCAGTATCTCGATCCTGAGCGGAGGCACACCCATTCGGATCACTTGATCAGGTTTAAGAAAGAGATCGGGCGTAAGCTGCTCAACTCCAAAGCCAAAATCTTTAAGCACGGCAACAATTTTGGCAGCATTCTCAGGGCGAACAGCGATCCAGACATCCATATCACCAGTCGCACGCGGATAACCGTGATACGCAACAGCATAACCACCAATCAGTAGATAATCAACTTGATGGATGTTCAGCAATTGCAAGAACTCTTTGAAGTCGGGGGGCAACAGGATCATAGCCATACATCACCTGGCGCAGAAACTCGAGTGCCCGTAGACGTTCGTGAGGTGTTTGCGAGCACCAGAATTTGCTGTCGGCTTCCTGATCTGCCATATTGATGACACCAAACGCAGTTTTGTCCATTCGATAAGCAGGCAAATCATCCGGCATAGTTCCTCCATGTGTTCGATATTTGGATATTGTAACACGACCTACGCGGTCGGTGCGGTTGCTCAAATCACAAGGGCTTTTCACCTGCGGCAGCAGCGTGCGACCAAACAGGGATGAAAGGCGCATTCAAACCTCGCCTTCATCAGGGAAGGGAAAACTGACCGTTTCGTAGACTTCGGCAAGCCGCAATGGGCATTGAATGCTCGTTAGTTCGAGCACCGCCTCGAGACCATGCGCTTCCGAGTACCTGATGACCCTGGCGGCCAGTGATACCGCAAGAAACGTGGTGCCGGCTCGCCGACCAGTCCGGGATCCCTCGCTCCGCTCGGGATGACGGGATGCATCAGTCAGCCTGGTCATCTCGAACGCAGTGAGGGATCTCGGAAAATATGGAATGGTTGTACCAACTGCAACTTTCCTACTTACCGTTCGCTTATTTATCCAGGTGGTTCAGACGAATGCGCAACCAGCCGCAGATAGCACGTATCCTCCAGGCCTGCCAGCGCCAGCAGACGTTGCTGCAGACTCGTCAGCGGGGTCAGATGGCGG
>DAOTUJ010000004.1:0-37519 GCA_034437175.1 Chloroflexaceae bacterium
TAGCCGTACCGGAAGGTGCGGCTGGATCACCTCCTTTCTAGGGTTGATTACCCCGCTACCACGAACGAATATTTGTGCGGACCCGCCCCGGTTTTCCGGGGCGGGTTTTTTGGTTGGCCGTAGGGTTGCCGTGATCCTGGTTGCGGACGGATCGTCGCAAGAAGGGCGGGATGTCGAGTTGATCGCGTTCGGGTGGTTTGCTGCGGGCCTGTAGCAGTACCGGGCGGGCCATCAGGCCGTCGACGGGCGCTTCGGAAAGCGACGGTGGTTCGGGAGGCCCCTGCCGGCTCTTGATGGGGCGCAGCAAGCGTCCGACACGCTCGGTGCTGCTTTCGCTTTGCTGCGGCGCGGATTTCGGCAACAAACGGCGGCGCGGTGCCGCCGGCTGCGGGCCGAAACTGGTGGCAATCAACGTTACCTTGACCTGTTCCACCGGTATGCGCTCGTCGATGACGGCACCGAAGATGATATTGGCATCGGGATCAACGGCCTGCGCGATCACGTCGGCAGCACTGTGGACTTCGAGCAAGCCCAGGTCGGCGCCGCCGGTAATATTGAAGAGCACGCCACGGGCGCCTTCGATGCCAACTTCAAGCAGCGGGCTGTTGATGGCTTTGCGGACTGCTTCGACACAGCGCTGTGGGCCTTCGCCGACGCCAATGGCCATCAGCGCCATACCGGCCTGGCTCATAATCGCCCGCACGTCGGCAAAATCAACATTGATCAGGCCATGATTGACAATCAGGTCGGCAATGCTCTGGACGCCCGAGTGCAGCACGCCGTCGGCCAGGGCAAAGGCCTGCGTGATCGAAGTATTGCGGGTGGCCAGTTGCAGCAGGCGATCATTGGGCACCACGACCACAGTGTCGGCGGCGGCACGCAACTGGTTAAGACCCTGTTCGGCCAGGCCGGCCCGGTAGCGACCCTCGAAGCTGAAGGGCCGGGTAACCACAGCGACCGTCAGGGCGCCCTGGTCGCGAGCGATCTCGGCGATGACGGGAGCAGCACCGGTGCCGGTACCGCCGCCCATGCCGGCAGCGATGCAGACCATGTCGGCGCCGGCGAGCCGGCGGGCCAGTTCATGCCGACTCGCTTCGGCGGCTTGCTGGCCGACAACCGGCTTGCTGCCACTACCCATGCCGCGGGCCAGTTCGTTGCCGATGCAGATGCGCGTAGCGGCCTGCGACATGCGCAGTGCCTGGATGTCGGTGTTGACGGCGATGAATTCGACGTCAGTCATGCCGGTAGCGACCATGCGATCGACGGCGTTGCAGCCACCACCACCGACACCGACGACTTTAATGACAGGTGATTCCGAACTATCCTGGGTACTCAACTCGAGCTTCTGGGAAAACATAGGTACTCCTGTTTTGGGAGGGCCGGGCGCTCCAGTCCTGATCTGGACACGACTTACACAGATTGAAGTGGTACCTGAAATGAACATTCCGCTTCAGCGCCGTTCGCTACGTCGGCGGTACGGCGAACGAAGATGTTGCATTCCGGGATGCGATAATGTCGGCAGAGCCGGGTGATCAGCCAGATCAGGCTGCGTGCCGCTTCAGGGTCAGCTTCGCCCGGGCCGCCCTCGATGCCGATCAGCAAACCTTGTTTGCCGGCGGCGGCCTTGCCGGTGACAAGAAAATGGTCGGGCAGCAGATGAAAGATGTTGCCGGAGCGGTCAATAAGATAGTGCCAGTCCTGCTCCTGGTTCGCGTCGATAGCGGCAAGAACCCGTTGAGCCGGGCCATCGACGCTGATCAGCAACAGGTGACTGATAGCCGGGTTTTCGCGCTGCCTACCGCTCGGCAGGTAATGCGACACATCATAAACCGGTGGCGGCGCAGGAGCGCCGAGCAATCGTATTGCGCCATTGTTCGGCAAGGGTGACGGCAGCAGATCGCTGCGCCGGCCAAGCAAGGGCGGATGAAGGTGATGTTTTGCCAGCAACGCGAGTCGGCCAAAAGGCATGCCGGCGGCGCCGAGCAGTCCATCGAGTTGCCCGAAGGCCGTCTGCGACGGCAGCTGCCGATCAATGTGCCAATCATCGGGAACCCGGCAATAGACGACGTCGCGGGCGAAGGGCATAATCAGCAGGCGCTCGCCGTCAAGGGTCTCGATTTCGGGAAAACCGAGCGGCGCGCCGAGGTTCTGGTCGAGAGCATAGCGGCTAAGCAGGCCGGCAGGATCGTAGCGGCGGCGCGTGCGGCTGCGGTAGAGATCGGCGAGTAGCAGATCGGCGAGTTCGGCGGCCATGGCCGGCGACAGATCACGCACATTGCCGGCGCGACCATCGTCGTTGCGCGCACGGGCCTGCAATTCACTGAGCCGGTAGATCGTTTGCCACCGACCAACCGGCGAGCAGAGCGTATCGTAGGCAAAATGCTGGCAGGCAAAGTTGTGCCGAGTGCCGGCCGGCAAACGCAGGCGATGGTTGGGGCCGATGGGCACCCCCAGTTCGCCGGCATGGGCCAGGTAGAACTGGTGGAAGGCCCAGCCGGGCCGCCAGCCGGCGGCCGGATCGGCCGCACGGAAGAGCAGGCCGAGCAGTGCATCGCGCAAAGAGCCGGCCGGCGCATTGCTGAGCGAGCGCACCCGCTCGGCAGTTGCGGCGCCGGCGTCGATCATGTCCGCTTCGATGTAGAGCAGATCGCCGGCATAGGCTTCAAGCACAAGAGGCGGGCGCCCGGCCAGGTGTACCGCGCGGTCGATATCGTCCTGGGCCGAACCGCCGCGCCAGCGAATGAGCCAGACCGGGTCGAAGCGCCGCCCGGTGATCTGGGCGACCGGCATACCGAGGCGGCGCTCGTTGGCGGCGGCCAAGAGCGGCCAGTCCGGCGGTTTACCGCCGCCGGCGGCACGAAAGGCCTGGTCGACCAGGCGTTCGCGCAGTTGCTCGCTCAGTGGCCGCGGTTCAGGGACGGGCGTGCCGGGTACAACGGCGGCATACACATCATCGACAAAACGTGACCATGGAAAGCCGGCCGGATCGGTTTTGCGACCGGGTGAAATATCAAGGTGGCGCACGAGCTGGCTACGCGGGATATCGTAAGTCGCCACCAGCCGGCGAGCCAGCCAGAGCGCCGCCTGGTACTGCGCCGGTGGGTAGGGATCGCTGCCGGTGTTGCGATTCTCGAGTTCGATGCCAAGCGACACTGCGTTGCAGCCATTGACCATACGCCCGTCGACAATCCAGCGGCTCTGGCCGGCGTGCCAGGCAATGTCGGGATCGGCTACCATTTGCGAAATACGGCCCTGCTTATCGATGTAGTAGTGTACCGACACCGGGCGCCGGCTATCGCCACCCTGGCGTAGCCAGTGATAATCGCCGGGATAACGACCGGCCGTGGCGTGCAATACCAGCATACGAATGCGACTGAGTTCGCCACTTTGATAATGGCGGCGGGTCATCCCAACCTGGGTGATTTGCATAGCTTTTCCTTAAGCGTTGGAGCGTTGGAGCGGCTGGAGGGATAGAGATAGATGGGCTTTGGCAAGCAAACGCTCCAACGCTTTACTCGTTTCCCTCGAGGCGAACCCCACTAATGCTGCTGCCCTCGCTGGCCTCGAGGCGCTGGCGGCTGGTTCCGACGGCTTCGAGTTGCGCGCCAACGATGTCGGCACCGCTGTCGGCCAGAACCTCCTGGCGGCTCTGCCGGCGCCCGCGCATCCAGAGGCCGCGCACCGCCGCGCCGCCGCGCACGATAATGGATTGGATCGGGCCGATCGGTCGCTCGGCGGTATCCGGCGGCTGTTCCAGGTAGGCCGGCTCAATGCGGCGGCTGCGCACATAAAGCACCGGCACAAACCATGAAAACTGGTCGTCTTCGCTGACGAAAAGTGCTCGCCGCCCGGCGGCCATTGCGGCGGGCACGCTCTGGCCGGCGGCGAGCGCTTGATAGAGTGCCGCACCGAAGATTGTGGCAGCCTCAGTGCGCACGCTCAATTGCATAGCCACGACCAGCGGCACACCGGCGGCGCTGAGCGCGGGCGCGATACCTGTGAGCAGGGGCAGCGATTGCGCCGGCACTTCAGGCAGGCTCAGTGCGCCCTGGCATGCATGCAGCAACACCAGGCGGGCATGGCCGAAGAGCGCGACAATCGCCTCGGCGCCCGTCCAGGCACCCTGACCCTCGGCGGCGTCGAGTAGCAAAGCGCCGCTGCTACCGGTGTAGGCACCGTGGCCGTAGTAATGCACAATATCCGGTGGCGGCGCGGTTTCCAGATAATGCAGTAGTGCCGGGCGCGTCGCCGGACTGATCTCGTCGACCTGCAAGCGGCCGGCTTCGATCAATGGTTCCATGACAGCCCGGCGGGCGGCCCGTTCGATCTGGCGCAACTCAGGCGGGATGTCGGCCTGCGGTGAGACCACCAGGACGCGCAGCGCGCCGCCGACGGGGCGCGGTGGCGGCAAGGCCTGCGGCAAATCGAGGTGGCGCTGGCAATAGAACCCACTGAAGCGACTGAAGGCCAGCGGTGCCGGGCTGTCGTCCCAGAGCAATTCCCAGGGCAGGGCGGCGAGTTGCACGGCCGGCGGCTGAAAGCAGAGATGCAGGCTGAGCGGGCGATCCAGTGCGGCGGCATGGTCGCGAGCAGTACCAAGAGACTGAGCGGCCGCCGGATCGGACGTGAGCGTACGGAACAAGGTGCGCCCGACAATGCGTGGCGCATCGATGCGCACCCGACCGGTCGGATCCCAGAGATCGTGATCGGCAAGGCGGGCCTGTTCCTCGGCGCTAAAACGGAAAGCCGCCGCCTGCGTCCCCGTCCAGGGCAACGGATAGTAGGGATCTTGCAGGACATCGAGCGCGCGCAGCAGCAGCGGCAGATCGGCGACAGCATAGGGCAGTGCCATACGACTATGGCGAACCCCGATCACATCGGCCTCCCAGCGCAGCACTGCGCCGGTAGCGGCAGGGCTGAACAAAATTTTCAGATGAATCGGATCGAGCGCATCGCGCATCGTACCATGCTCCTTGTTTATTCCAACTTACGCAGTCGGCGCTGATGCCGGCTGCCCAACGCTCCAACGCTCCAACGCTTCAACGCTCCAACGCTTCAACGCTCCAACGCTTCAACGTTTCTCACGACGCGGAAGCCCAGCAAGTTGAAGCGGTAGCCCGGTGTGAACCAGTGGCGAGCGTCGCAGGCAAGATATGCTGCTTCCCAGCTAAAGGCGCCGCCGCGGCAAAGCAGTTGCGCGGCGGGGCCGGCATCGCGCAGCGGCACAGGCTCTTGCGGCGCCTCCCAGCGCGAAGCCGTCCACTCCCAGATGTTGCCGGCCAGATCCTGGGCGCCACAGACGGCAGCGCCGTGTGGGAAGCAACCGATCGGTGCCGGCTGGCGCAGGCCGGTGGCGCTATAATTGGCGCGTTCCGGATCGGGTGGGGTATCGCCCCAGGGAAATCGCCGCCGGTCGGTATGGCGGGCGGCGCGCTCCCATTCCAGTGCCGTCGGGAGGCGCAGGTATTCATTGGTGGCCAGCCAGCCAGCCGCATGGCCCTGCGTGGTCAGCCAGTTGCAGAAGGCCATAGCTTCGTACCAGGAAATGCCGACGACCGGCTGGGCCGGCGCATTGAACTGGGCGATCTGCCAGAGTGCCGGTTCGCGTAGCGGATTGGCCGGGTCGCCGTCGAGCAATTCGCGGCCGGATTCGGTCCACCAGCGGGATTCTGCGTAGCCGCCGGCAGTCAGAAAGTGGGCGAATTCGGCATTGGTGATCGGGTAACGCCCGATGCTGAAGGGCGTCTCGATGACGGCGGGATCGAGCGTGGCGCCAACCGGCCGGCGACGGGAGGGTTGTTCGCGGCCGGCCCAGAAGCGGCCGGCGGCAATGGGGCACCAGTAGGGCTCGATTCGGCATTCCAACGGTGCATCGGCGCGGGCGATGGGCAGCAGGCGCGGGTCGCCTAACCGGCCGAGCACCCGGGCAGCTGCGACACGGGTGGCCAGTGGCGCGGATCCGGCCGCCAGTAGATCGAGTAGGGCCGCAACAACCGCGCTCCAGGCACGATGCGTGGCACCGCCGACCCCGATGTCGAGCAGGCATTCGCCGGCCAGCACCACCGGGCGCCCGCTGGTGTCAGCGTCGGTGGGTGTGGCCAGCAGGTGCAGCAGCAGGCGCCGGGCCTCGCGTTGCGGCGAGGCTGCTACTGCCAGGCGCAGCACCTCGCGCCAGCGCGGATCGGCTGCCATCTGATGGATCAATGCATCCGGGTCGCGCACCGTAATCGATTCGAGGAGGGCACGAGCAGCCAGGTATTCTTCAAAGGTCTGGTGAATAAAGGTAAAACGGCGATACTCACGCTCCTGAATTAGCCCGGTGTCGTGGCGCATCAGGTCGATGAAGCTGTGTGCCAGGCGGCGAGCTTTGCCCGGCGGCAGCTCGTCGGTCTGGGTGAGCGTCCAGGCGATCCGTTGTTCAAGATCGCACTGTTCCATTGTGCCGCCGGGCTGGCGGTCGTGGATCCAGAGTGCGGTTGGCCCAAGCAAATTGACAATGAAACGCTCATCGAGTTTTTCTTCACCCAGATAGACATTGATTTCGCGACCGGACAGCGAGCGGGCGCGGTTCCAGGTTTCGGCCAGCGCCTCGACGCAAAGTCGGTAGAGATCGACGCGGCGATCCGGCAGGCGAGTGCCCTGGTTGTGAATGAGCGCCAGGATCGTCAATAACAGTGGTTTGCGGGCCAGTTCGGTGATGCCCGGTTCGGCAAACACCGCCTCAGTCAGCGAGGCGGCATGGCGGTTGATGCGGCATTCAAGGTCGGCACGGGCATCGGCCGTATCGTGTTCGATGGGCATGGCCTGCT
This sequence comes from Chloroflexaceae bacterium, assembly GCA_034437175.1. Classification (GTDB taxonomy): domain Bacteria; phylum Chloroflexota; class Chloroflexia; order Chloroflexales; family Chloroflexaceae; genus DAOTUJ01. The sequence continues at coordinate 6,810 of DAOTUJ010000004.1, forward strand.
CATACACCCGGCTCCAGCGATCAATAAAAGCGCGAATATCGTCGTCGTCGAAGGGCATAATCGTGACGCGGGTGAAGAGCGCATCGCTGAGCGGTGCGGTATCGTACCCGGCAATGCGACTGGTCGCGACAAATCGATTGCCGGGGCCGTCCCATTCACGCACGAAGGCATCGAGAGCACGGGCGACGTCGAGGCGATCGCTGCGCACTTCGTCGAGGCCGTCGAAAAACAGCAGGGCGCGCCCGCATTCGAGGGCACGGCGGAACAGCGCAACGTAGTCGGGCTGCGAAAGCCCGAGATAGTAATCGCGCAGATACTCGAGCGGCGCCAGGTCGGGCCGGCCGGTCGGCCGGCGGGCAGCCGCAAAAGCTGCAACCGGGAAAAAAACCGGTAGCCAGCCGCCGACGAGTCCGATACGTGTCGCGCCTTCGCCGCGGGCCAGCGCCAGGACCATGTAGCGCACCAGCGTGCTCTTGCCCATGCCGGGATCGCCGAGCACCACCAGCAGCGGCGTATCACGGATGAAGTCGTGCAGCGACGCAACGCCGGTACCGGGCGGCACCGGCGCCTGGCGAAGCGGGCGTCGCCGGGGATCGTGCAGCGCCGGCGTGAGATGGTTCGGCTGGCAATAGCCGGTCAGTGGGACATAAATTTCTTCGAGCGGCAGGCGCCCGACTTGTTGGATCTGCAAAATCCCGCGAAAATCAAAGCTGGCAAAATGATCAACGAGAAACTGGCGGTAGCGTTCATAGAGATCGGCCAGGTTGGGCGGCGACAGCTCGCCGTTGGTATAGAGATCGCCCTGGACAAACGTTTGCTGGACACGGGCGATGCTGGCGTGCGCGCCGGCGATGATCTGTTGCAGGGCCGGTTCCTCGGGAACGGGTGCGGCCAGGGTACGACGCAGTTCAGTAAAGCGCGCACGCTCAAACGGATCGGGCAGGCCGCATTCCAGGGTGGGCTGTTCGGCACAGGCCCGTGGCAGCAGCTCACCGAGCAAGCGCCGCAGCACGGCAATCAGTTCGCCGGGCCGGGTCGGTTGGCCGTCGGCATCGCGCAGATGGCGGCGATAGAAATCGACCAGGCGCCCGAGGTTGGGCGGATCGCTCATAAGCAATTCCGCGACTGCAATGTGGCGCAGGGTCGCGGCGGCGGGGCCGGGCGCGACAAGCAGATCGAGCGTGGCCGCGACCAGCGCCGGGTCGAGTTGATCGCGGCGCAAGCGGGCGACGGCGCGTTCGAGGGCCTGGGCGAAAGCGGTTTGATAGGGCGGCGTCTCGATGCGCATAAGCAGGGTGAGCCGGTTGCGCAAGCGCGACTCGGGCGGGTGGCCTTTGCGTTCGTGCAGCACAATCAGATCATAGAGCACGGCGACGTTGTGCGTGATGGCATCGGCTATCACGGAGGCCAGGGCATTCATAGGGCACAACCCTCATCTGGTTCCTGATTGAGTAAGCGGCGCAGCAAGGGCGTATCGGTGTCGGCGGGCCGGCACTGGTGGCGTTCGCGGGAAAGCGTGTGCAGCAGGCGTTCCCTGGCCGTGCGGGCGCTGCCCTGGCCGGCGGCAGTCTCATGGATCGGCGCGGCGGCCGATGATGTGACGGAGCGGGGCAAATTCAGGCGCATAGAACCATTCCTTCCTTATAGGTTCAGACAAAAGTCGGCAACCGGGTGGGCGATTGTTCCAGCGTTTGTTGCCAGCGGTTTTCGGCCCAGATCTCGAAATAACTATCGAGGCCAACAAAGAGCGACTCAGCATCGATACCGGCATACTGTTGCAGATCAGGCGGCAAAGTAAAGCGGCCCCGTTCATCGATGGACAGCTCGGCGGCATTGCCGAAGAACTGGCGGCGCAGCGCCCGGCCGCTCGGTTCGCCGATCGATGTTTGCTTGATACGGGTCGCGAGTTGCTGCCAGGCCTCCAGCGAGAAGGCTTGAATACAGGGTTCGAAGCCGCGGGTGAGCACCATGCGCTCACCGAGCGCGCTCCGAAAGCTGCGGGGCAGCAGCAACTGGCCACGCCGCTCAATCGATTGACGCCAGGTTCCCAGCAACATAAGTCTGTTTGCTCGCTCTCCAGGGCGCGACGCAATCCCAGGACGAATAAGGTATAATTTACGGGTTGCTTTTGGGCTCTTGTTAGCGTATACTATAGCACATAGTAGAACTACACACAACGGGTTTTGCGCAGAATTTTCGGACATCCGGGCCAGAGATCCGCGGCAAAATACCATAAAACGCAGTACTTCCTGCCGTAATGCGGATTCTGTCAGGATCAGCAATCGAGTCGGCGGTCGTGTCAGGAAGCATCGAGTACTGGAGGAAGTGAGCCTGAGAACGAAGGAAACACGGCGTCAGCAGATGGCAGCACCTACCGGAATGCGCCCACGGGCGCCCCGGAAGCGAACAGCAGGCCGCTACCGGCGCCCGAGTTTTCCGGTTCTTACGTAACGGATATGTAAAAGTTTCGTAAACCTTGCGTTTAGTAAGTGAAGAAACCGGGGCGCAACAATAAACACGAGCACGGGCAATTGCATACAAAATACGTCTGGACAAGCAATAGATCCCGTGTATAATGTTTTTAGCGCCCAAAAGAAGCCTTTTAGGAACCCGAGTACACGAAAGGAAAAGTCCCGGTGAACTCAACAACCGATCAGTCCATGCCGCTGACTGAACAGGAGCAGATGCTGTTGAACGTCCCGATGACGGTTTTCGGCCTCTCCACGCTTTACTCGGTTGCGCTTGGCTGGCTTGAACGGCGCTATCCAATCAAACCCGATCATACCTGGGCGGAAGTTGCCGGTGGCGTCATGATTACGCTATTGCCAGCGGCGCTCGCTGCTCGAAAATCGTATGGAAGGGTAGACTGGCGTACGTACGAGGCAACCGTCTGGCGCTGTTTTGTCGCCTCAGGCGTCCCGATTATTCTCTGGCAACTGGGGGAGTCTGTTAGTCGTCAGGTCGATTTGTTGCGCTATGCCGCCAGCAGAGACTCAAGGAGTAGTATCGACGATGCCGACCATTCCTCGCCGCTGGCCGACCGAAGTGGAGAACGAGCGATCGGAAGCGCTCCTGGCAGCCAAGGAAGCGATTCAGAAGCTGCAACAGGCGCAAACGAGTCTTGACACTGCCCGCAGCAAAATTAATCTGAATCAGGGCCTGTCAACGGTACTGATGGCCGATACCGAACGCTACGTTGCCGACGCGATGAGCCGCACCGAGCGGATCAAGCGGCATATGGCACTGGCGCGTTCCAATCCTATCAGTGGTCGCTGGCCAATGGTGGTCTCCAAGCAACGCGAAGAAATCGAAGAGGCCACCGGACAGGCCGGCAATCTGCTCAACCAGGCGCAGGATTTGCTGGGCCAGGCCATCCCGCGGGTCAATGCCAATCCCGGCCTGTCCGAGGCTATTGCGGCCGATATTGCCCGCCTGATTGCCCGCGCCCTGACGGGCGCCGAGCGCATTGTGCGCCTGCTCATCGAAGTTGGTATCGGGCGCGACTAACGCAAGCATCAGAAAACCGGGAACTAAAGAACCGCATCGGGATAGCCTGCCGTAACGGTTCTCTGGTTCCCGGTTCTCTGATGCTTGCGTTAAAACGGTGGTTCTTCGTCAGTCTCGGGGTCGATCCGCCGCACGACGTTGACTGAGGTATCGATGGTGAGGTCGCCGACATCGGGCAGGCTGATTTCGAGTAGTTCGCGACCGTTCTCGATGCGGGCATGGCGCACGGTACCATAGCCGTAGGGCAGGCAAAAAACCTGGTCGCCGGGCGCAAAGCGCAGCCGGGCATTGGCACTGTCGGGGGCGGCGGGAGCCTGCAGGGGCTCACTGTTGCGGGAGCCCCGCTGTTCGCGCATGCGCCGCAGCCGGGCAACCATTGCGGCGGCATCAGGCAGCGGCTCGACCGGGCCGGCTTCGATGGCCGGCGGGGTGAGTGGTGGTGCCGGTGGTACCGGCGGTGCTTCCGGGCGGGTCGCTTCAGTGGCAGTCGCACGCTGCTTGCGGCCGCGCCCTTTGCCTTTGCCGCTCTCATTGCGCGGCTCACGATTCTCGGTGCCACGCTCGCGCTCGGCCTGGCGCCGTGCCGAGCGTTCGGCAGGCTGGTTCTGGCCATTGCGCCTGCCGGCTGATTTTGCCGGCAGTGCCGGCGCGGGCAGTTGCTCAGGTGGTGCCGGCGGTAAGGGTGGAACCGGCGGCGCTGCCGGCAGCGGCGGCTCGGCGGCCACTGCCGGTCGCACCGAGCCACCCAGCAGACCCAGTAGCCAGTCTTTATCGGCCTGAGCCAGCGGCTCCAGCAGCGGATCGCCACGCGCATCGATGGCAATATCGTAGGCCAGCGGCAACAATTCCTCCAGGTGCATATAGCACCAGGCAGCAAACCCATTGCCCCCCGGCTGGGCATCTACCAGGTAGAGCCGGCGACGCTCAGCATCGTAGGCCGGCACCAGGGCAAACCGGGCGCCGGCCAGCAGCATCGGTAGCGCATACACCAGCGACCAGCCGGGCAACTGGCCCGGCGAATTGGCCAGTCCACCGACCTCGATCCAGATGGCCGGCGCCGTCCAGCGCGTATGCAGGGCCGGGGCAATTGCTCGCTCGACCGGCGCGGCTTCGGCACGCAACTCCCGATAGCCGTATATCTCTTCGTCGATAATCACCCGACACCAGCCCACCGGTCGCCCGTGTACCCGGCGTTCTTCCGCTTCTTCGCGCAGATTGAGGCTACAGCGACGCAGCGGAATGGTACGCCGGCGCTGAGACTCGGCACGCAGCGTGATGCTGAGGGTATCCTCGTTGCGGGCGACGACCCGGTAGCTGCCGTATTCCGGCGGCAGGGCGGCATCAGGAAAAGCGGCCCGATCAAACTGGGCCGGGTCGAGGCTCCCCAGCCAGCGCCCCTGCTCGTCCTGCAAAAGAATCGCTGCGCTGCCGGCTGCCTCGAGATCGAAGCCAATATAGGGATCGCCGGCGGCAGGCAACGGTTGCCAGCCGGTTGGTTCGCCGGGCAGCCGGGCAAGTTGTTGCCGCTGCACCAGCCGCTCGACAATCGGGGTAAGCTGCCAGTGAGCGACTTCCTCAGCCGTAATCGGGCGTTCGCTGGCCGCGCAGAGCACATGCTGCGCCGTAACATAGGCATTATTCGGCGGCGAAACCATGGTTGGTGCCGGATCGTCGAGCACCGGGCTGCGCCCGTCCTGGTGGAGACGCAGCAAAGTTCGTTCGAGCACGGCATCATCGGCAACCAGCAGCAGCAGATCAGTGCTGCTCTCCAGGCTATGGCGCAGGGCCGTCATATCGCTCAAGCCGGCAACGATCTGTACGGCAGCCGGGGCACCGGCTTCGCCATAGCTCAGATCTTCATCATCGTGCCCGATCAGCGCAGCGAGCAGCGCCTGTTCGCCCGGCAAGCAGCAGATATGCACGCTGCGCCCGTTGCGGCGAAACGCCAGCGCGAGCATTGCCGTTTCGCGCAGGCGGTCGCGGCTGCGCCAGAGCGCAAAAGCGCCGGCCGAACGCGGCGCATCACTGACGGGAATGACGCGCCAGGGCCGATTGTTGAGCGCAGCCAGCGCCGCTTCGGCACCGGAGACTTCCGCCAGAGTGGCGGCGAGCAGCGGCGGCTGCGAGGCCAGGCGCAGCAGGCGCAGCAGCAGCATACTCAGGTGGGCGCCGGCCACCCCGGTGTAGCGATGCACATCAACCAGCGCCAGCAACTCAAGCTGCTGCCAGAGCGGTTGCCAGGCACGGTCGTGGTGACGCAGCAGGCGACCGTGCAGCATCGCCGGCGTCGCCAGAACCATCCGGCTGGCCCGGATCGCCCCGGCCTGGCGCAGATCGCTGAGGCGGGCAGCCCGCGGTGAGCGGGCCACGCGCTTGCCCAGTCGTAAGAGACCGGCATAATGCAAATCGACGGCCTGCTCGTCGGGCAGCAACAGCAGTGCCGTGCGATCGGCCTGTTCGCGCAAGATCTCGTGCATCAACAAGTGCAGTGTTTCACGCGCCGGCGGCTCACCGCCCATCAGCGCCAGCGGCTCACCACGCCGCAGCGTAGCCAGCGCCAGCGACTGATGCTGGCGAAAGGGCTGGCCGGTAATGCTGTACCAGGCTTCGGCCAGCAACTGGTCGATGGGCAAATGGCTGATCCGCGCCGCCGAGCGTTGCTCGAGCCGGCGCAGAAACACCAGCGGGCTACTATCGCCCTGCGCACGCTGGCGCGCTGCTTGCTGCAAAATGTCGATTGCGGATTGCATAATTCGATTGTATCACAGGCTGGAAAGGGCATTGTTGCAGCGGGACGTGTACACGTCCCGCTGCAACAATGCCCTTTCCAGGGTACGGTATACCGGGTGCTGATGAAGACTCCGCGCAGCGGGCACTTCCCCCAGAGCAAAGCCGTTCGCGCCTTTCACGGCCTGCTGCCGGGTTTTCTAGCCGATGAGCCGATGGGTCATCACTCAGCCGACGTAGCGCCGAATGACGGCATCGACGTGGCCGGCGTAACCTTCGCCGAAGAGATTGAGATGGTTGAGCAGGTGATAGAGATTGTAGAGTTCGCGGCGATCTTCATAGCCGGGAGCCAGCGGCCAGGCCGCCCGATAGCCGGCATAAAAACGCGGCTCGAAGCTGCCGAACATCTGCGTGTAGGCCAGTTCGGCCTCGCGATCGGCAAAATACACCGCCGGATCGATCAGCGCAACGTTGTTGCCGGTTGGCAACAGGTTGCCGCCCCAGAGATCACCGTGGATCAGCGCCGGTCGGCGTTCGACGGCGTCGAGCAGGGTCGGCAGCCGCTCGATCAGACGTTCAAGGCCGCGACGGCGAGCGGCGGGCAGATAGCCATTGCGAGCCGCCAGTTCCATCTGATAGCGCAGCCGCCGTTCCCGAAAAAACCCGATCCAATCCGCATCGGGCGTATTGATCTGCGGCGTCGTGCCGATGAAATTGTCGTGGTCGAGGCCATACTGCGGGCATGTCACCGTGTGCAGTGCGGCAAGTTGTTCGCCGAGGGTAGCCGTATCGGTGTCGGCATGGCGCGGGGCCGGTTCGAGCCATTCGAGAATAATGTAACCCGGATGCCCGGCGCCGGCATCGGCGGCAGCGAAAACCTGCGGCACCCGCACCGTGCTGCTGGCCTGGAGCAAGCGCAACCCTCGTGCTTCGGCGCTGAACATACCGGGCGGCGCCTGAGGATGCCACTTCAGCAAGTACCCATTGTCGGCCGTGGCGACCTGCAGTGCCTGATTGATGCAGCCACCGCCGACCGGTCGGCTCGAACGAACGTCGCTCAGATCGCCGGCAGCCTGCACCGCTGCTCGGAAAGCAGCTCGGAGTGCTTCAGGAATCAAGAAGCCACCATGCCTTCACGTGCACGGATATAATCCAGCAGTGCCTGTGAGGAAGCCTCGATCAGCCGGTACACTTCGTCGAAATCGCCGGTATAATAAGGATCGGGCACATCGCGTGGTGCCGGTTCAGGCAAAAATTCGAGCAGCCGACGCAGCTCACCGCGCACTGGCCCCAGGCCTTGCACATCGGCCAGATTGCTCGCATCCATCGCCAGCAAATAATCGTAGGTTTGCAGATCCTGGCGTGCCAGCTGGCGCGCCCGCTTATCGTGCACACTGATCCCCTTGCGCTGCAAAATAGCACGGGTGCCATGGTGTGGCGGCTCGCCGACGTGCCAGCTCCCGGTACCAACCGAAGCAATCTCGAAGCGCCCGGCCAGCCCGGCGGCGGCCACCTGCTGCTTGAAGATCGCTTCGGCCATCGGCGAACGACAGATATTGCCCAGGCATACAAACAATACGCGCACAGTTCGCTCAGTCGTCATGCAGACTCCTTGAACCAGTCTGGTGTGTTCAGTTTGCTCATTGCCAACCGATTATACCAGACTGATTCAAGCAGAACGAACCATCAGGGTAACGCTGGCTGCGTAAGTTGGATTAATTCGACGTACTGATCTCGGCGCCGAGGGCGCTGGCGAAGAGCTGAATCTCGCTGAGATCATAGGCATCGGGCGCCAGCCGGGCGTAGCGGTCGAAGTCTTCGAGGGCGCCATGGGCCTGGCCGAGGCGCAGGCGCACCAGGCCGCGATCACGGATCTCGCTGGCCTCGCCCTGGTCGAGCAACAGCATACGCTCGATAGCCGCCAGCGCCAGGTCGTACTGGCGCATGGTCAAATAGGCGTGCTTGAGATTGCGCAGAATGCGGGCCAGGATCAGCGTATTTGCCGGCGGCGAATAATAGTGGCTGATCATCTCACGCGAGAGCGTGCCATGGACGGATTTGATCTGCATACGACACTCGGCATCCGTCCAGCGACGCCCGGCGTGAAACGGATCGATCACCAGTTGTTGGTCGGGCTGCTGATAACGCACCAGAAAATGGCCGGGCAGCGCCAGGCCATTCAACGGCAGATCGAGCCGCCAGCCAACCTCGAGATAGATCAGCGAGAGCAAGATCGGCAAACCGAGCCGGCGCTCCAGCACCTGGTCGAGATAGCTGTTTTTCGGATCGTAATAATGTTGCGAATTGCCTTGCAGCCCCAGCTCCTGGAACAGCAATCGATTGAGTGCGGCAATATTCTGTTCGGCATTGTGCGGGGCAATATGCGGGCGCAGCGCATCGGCCAGCACATCAAGCTGCTGGAGCGCCGGGCCGGGCCGCGGCAGGCGCTGATCTTCCCAGGCAATACAGAGCGCCGCTTCGGCAAGCGGTACTTCGGTTGCAGTTCTGCTCACGAGCGCACAAAAACGCCGCCGCGCGGCGGATTGGCGAGCTGTCATCACATTCAAATCCCAGGTGAGTTTGTTCACATCTTCCTTTTTCATCTTACCAGAAAAACAATCTGGTGGTGTGCTTTTTCACCGCAACATCAAATTTCGTTTGATGTTGCGGCAAAGCCACGACATCAAACGAATTTAAAGGGTTCGTTCCACCCTGCCGGAGGCGAAAAACGGCAGTCGCGGTCGCCACCGCGTAACGCGTCCCATTTAGCCGAGGGTGATCCCATTGATTTCGAGGCTGAAATTGCAGCCCAGATATTCAGCAGCGTGGCGACACATGATCATGCGCGAGAGAAAAATCTGGAAATAATCCATCACCGAGGCAATCGAGTTATCGATGCTGAGTTCCAGATTGATGCGTTTCTCGTCGGGCAACACCCGCAAAAACGACCGGGTCGCGGCATAATTGACCCGGTCGTGAATGTCGAATTCTTCGGGCCGAGTGTTGTGGACTCGCGAACGATGCACATCGGCTTTGTCGGCCAGGATGAGCGCGGCGGCAATCGCGCTGATGGCATGGCCGCGTATGCTCTCGTGGTTGCCGATAGCGCCGATGATCGGCACCACTTCGCTGATGTCCATGCCCAGGTCGTTCAAAATATCGCGTGCCAGCATCGCGCCGATCTGGCCGTGCATCTCACGATTGATGATATTGCCGATATCGTGCAGCAATCCGGCTATCTGAGCCAGTTCGACCTGGCGCTGCGGATGATCCAGCCGATCCAGGACGTTGCCGGCAATTTTGCTCACCAGTTCGGCATGGCGCACGCCGTGCTCGGTATAACCAATCTGCCGCAAATGCTCATCGGCGGTGGTAAGGTACACATTCACATGCGGATGCCGGCGAACCTGCAGCACGGTGATCAGTCCCGGCTCGCTGCGCGGCGCATCGTCGGTGGCCGGCAGTGTCTCGAGCCGGCCGGCGGTCTGCTCTTCATTGCTGGTCATTCTCCGTTCCTCTCAGCGTAGGGCCGGCTGGCCCGTATCAACGACCTCGCTCTTGCGCAGCCAGCCGATTTCCCAGTCGCTGCGCACATGCACCAGGTACCAGCCTTCGGTTTCAGTCAGTACGACCATCTCTTCCCCGTCCGACAACGTCCGCCGCGGCGCCGCAGCTGCATCAGGCGCCCGGCGCAGCAGCACTTCGCCTGCGGTGCGCAGCCAGTTTCGCGGCGGAGCCAGGGTGTAGTCGGCCGGCGCCGATGATGCGCCGGCCAGGTATTGCAGAATACCGTCAGCGATGCCGTCGGCAATCCGATCCGGCTGGTCAAACAGCAGCACCCGGTCGTCGGGATGGGTCATAAAGGCGCACTCGATCAAGACTGCCGGCGTATCCAGCGAGATGGCGTGCTCATAGCGGTAGGGTGCAAAGGCATAGTAGGCGCGCATATCGTAGCCAACCCCGCGCGGGTCAGGCGGCAACCCGGTGGCCGCCGCATAGCTCGCCTCAATGCCGGCCGCCAGGTCACGTGCCGCCGGCGAGGCAATAAAGGGCGTTGCAACTTTGTAGCCACGGCGCCTGAGCATATTTTCAGTGCGGTCACCATCGGCGTGAATCGAGACGAACACATCGGCCCGGTAGCCCGGCGGCACTGTCGACGGCAGCAGTTCAACGCGCAATCCGCCGGCCTCCAGCCGCGCTCGCACCCGCTCGGCGATATCCATATTGACGACCCACTCATCGATGGCTCCACAACAGTAGGCGCCCGAGAACGTGCGCAGGCGAGCCTGCTCGTCGGGATGCTCCGCGATCCGCCAGTGGCCGACCTGCAACCCCACCAGCGGCACCGCCGGCGTCGGAGTTGCCCTCGGCGCCGGGGTTGGCCGCAGCGTCGGCGGGGCAGTCATGTCGGGGGTGGGCATGGCGCCAGGTGTTACCGTAGCCGTTGGCGCAGCAGTCTGAGGCGGCGATGTCGTCAGGCTGGCGGTGTGTACCGGCTCAATCGGCACGGCACAGGCGCTAAGCCAGAGCAAAAGCGCCATACCTATGAACAAACCGCACCAGCCGGCCGGCTTGCGCTGAAGGCGGCCGGCATTGCAGGCGACCGGCTTAGAACACCCTGGTAAGCAGTACTTCATCGAGAAACTGTTCAAGCGCAACGATAACGCGCAGGAATTGTGAGCGGCGGATACTGTGATCGGCGCCGGTGACCTGAACATGGTGCAGGTGCGGATTGCGTTTCACCAGTTCGGCGGCGACATAGTCGCTGACAATTGCCCCGAGTGCTGCATCGCCGGTCAACAGCAGCGTCGGGCAGACGATGCGCTGCACAACTTCTTGCCAGGGCGGGTGTTGGCTGGAGAGCCAGCCGAAAATCCCGGCATCGGCCTGTTGCTTGGCACGTGCCCAGGGCTCGAGCTCAGCCGGGTCGTAGTTAGGGTATTCCTGGCGAGCGGCGGCAATCAGGCGTTCGAGCGGCACCGACTGGCCGGCCAGCAAATTAGCGCGCCGGATGGCGATCTCCAGATCGCCGGGTTGTTCTTCCAGCCGGCGCCAGGGCGGATCCTCAAGGATCAGCGCACGCACCAGAGCCGGGCTTTCGCCGGCCAGTTCGGCGCAGGTTGCCGCCCCCATCGAATGACCATACAGCACCGCCGGCGCCAGATCGAGCGCCTGAATGAGCCCGCGCAGATCGGCCACATGATCGGCGCTGCCGTACGAACCACAGCGGGCCGACTCACCGTGACCACGTGCATCATAGGCAATCAATTCGACCCGCCCGGCCAGGCGTGGTGCCAGCATCGGCCAGCAATCACTGCTATCACCCAGGCCATGAGCCAGCACCATCGGCACGCCCCGGCCCATGCGCCGATAATGCAGGATTGTCGTATTCACTTCGAGTCGGGCGGTCTTCCAGGCGGTCATTGGGCAGGTTTCTCGCAAAAGCGAACAATTCAGGCGCTGCCAGTATACCATATCGTACGGACGTGCCCATCTTCCAGGTATGGTACAATCCTACGGCTGACACTCGCAAATCACTGGAGTTCGATGAAACCGATCCACCTGATCTTCGGCGGCCTGGTTGCCACCTATGCCGGCCTGGCCGCAGTGAATCCGGTACTGGCGCCGCTGGTACGTGAGCTTGGCCTCAGCGAGATCCAGGGGGGCCTGATAGTGACGATGGCCGCGTTGATGTGGTCGCTCACCGGGCCGCTCTGGGGCCGACGCAGCGAAGTGGTCGGGCGCAAACCAGTCTTTGTGATCGGGTTGTTCGGCTTCGCTTTTGGTTTTACCCTGTTCGGCCTCTCGGCGCTGCTCGGCGTCATGGGCCTCGTCTCCGCAACCGTCGCTTTCGTTTTGATGATGCTCAGTCGCGGGGTCGTCGGTAGCCTGTTCTCGGCTGTGCCGGTCTCGGCCCAGGCCTACATCGCCGACAATACCAGTGAAGAAGAACGCACCGCCGGGGTCGCGCTCATCGGTGCCGCCAACGGTGTCGGCTTCATCGGCGGACCGGCTATCGCTGCCGCCCTGACGACCTTCGGCCTGCTGGTGCCCATCGCTTTTACGATCGTGCTGCCGCTGATGATGGGCGTGCTGGCACTCTGGAAATTGCCGCGCGCCCGGCGGCTTACCGTCGCCGATAAGCCACGCATTCGCCTCAAGCTGACCGATCCGCGCTTCGCGCCTATGCTGCTGGTGGGCTTCCTGCTGATTATGTCGCTGGTCAGTCAGCAAGTGACGGCCGGGTTCTTTTTTCAAGATCAACTCGCGCTCGATACCCGCACCGCTGCCCAGGTTCTCGGCATTGCACTGGTGACCTCGGGTCTCACAACGATTACAGCGCAGTTGCTGGTAGTGCAACGGCTCAAGCCGGCGCCGCATATTTTGCTGCGCGTCGGTCTGCCGATTGCCGCGATCGGTTTTATCTTGCTGATTTCCGCCCGTCAGATGCCGCTGATGGTGGTGGCCTTTGCTTTTACCGGCTACGGCATTGGGCTGGCTCTGCCGGGCTATATCGCCTCCATCTCGCTCTCGGTCGGTTCCGATGAGCAGGGTGCCGTTGCCGGCCTGGCTGCCTCGGCTCAGGGCTTCGGTGCTACCTTCGGGCCGATCACCTCAACCGCCCTCTACCAGTTGCATCCGCTGCTACCCTACAGTATCAGCGCCGTCATTGTCGGCAGCATTGCGCTCATGGTGCTGATCCGCCCGCCGCTGCGGAGCGCCGGCCCCGCCCCTGCGCCACGATCTCTGCTTGGCCCCGAGCCGACTCCCGCCCACCGCGATTATCGCGATTAGTATAGCCTGCCGGGAGTTCTCGTACCGACTTGTCGGAAGCGCGGGCGACTCGCCCGCATGCGGCGCTCGGCAGGCGAGCCGCCCGCGCTTCCGGTCTCGCAACTGCTGGCGGATCTCCGAAAAGCTGTATGCGGCAGCACGGAAGCATTCGAGTGCTTGAACACTTCAAGGCGTGCAGGCTTGCTATGCAAACTTCGCTCCATCCTACGTTCTATTTTCCGGTCGATGTATCTTAACGTTTTCTTGACATCTGGTCGGAGGAAAGCTATGCAAACCAGGGGAACCCTCATCTGCGCCGGTCTGCTGATACTGGTGCTCATTATCGTCAACGGGCCGGCCCGCGCCGCCAATCCGCAGAACATCACGATCGATGCCGGCAACGAAATCCAGCAGATCAACTATCCCTTCTGGGGTGTCAATTATGTCGCCTTCTGGGATGCGATACAGGGCAGTGATGCCAGCCGGGCGGCGCTGCGCAATGCCGGCATCGACGTGTTGCGCTTTCCCGGCGGCGAGCCCGCCAACTGGTACGACTGGTCGCACGCATACGATAGCGGCGATGAGTGGAGTACTACCGATACCGCCGATCTCTGGGACTATGCGCAGGGCATCGGCGCGGAACTACTGCTGCAAACCAATCCCACCACCAACCCAACCACCGACGACGATCAGCCCAACGATCCCTCCGGCAGCCATGCCGCCGACTGGGTACGGTTCACCAACGATCAGGGCATGACCGCTCGCTACTGGGAGATCGGCAACGAACCGGATCTGCGAATGCAAAACGCCAACGACTGGCAGTTTCTGAACTGGTACTTTGACGCATTCGATGAGCAGGCCGCCGCCATGCGTGCCGTCGATCCGAGCATCAAGATTTTTGGCCCGGCCGGCACAAACGCCTGGCAGTGGTGGGGGCTCGGCAGCCTGGAAATGTTCCTCGAGCGCGCCGGCAATCGCCAGGGCAGCGGCCAGGTCGACGGCGTATCGCTGCACTATTATCCGGCTGCCGGCGGCTGTCGGAGCTGGAACGAAGTTCGCGATGCCGGCCAGGGCTGGGCCGAAAATATGGACTACATCCAATCGGCAATCGAAAAATATGACAGCCGCGATCTGCCGGTGTTCATCAGCGAAACCAATGCGGCCGTCGGCGCGATGAGTTGCGCCGACGACATCAACCAGGAGATGGGTGCGGCGCTGGCCAATGCCGATCTCTTCGGTGCCTACCGCGACAGTGGCGTCCAGGCCATTCAGTTTTTCGGCGCCATTCACAACTCAAAGGCCTGGGGTTTGCTGTATGGCGCCGAAGACGATCAGCCGGCCGATACGCCAACGCCCTCGTATTTCATTTTGCCCATCTGGACACAAACCGGCGATACAGTGTTGCAGGTCAGCGGGCTCAGCGATCCGTCTGAGACGCTGAGTGCCTACGCTTCGCGCAAGCACGACGGCAGCCTGCAAGTAGTGCTGATCAACAAAACAGCCGGCGCCATACCGGTCAATCTGAACTTTGCCGCCTTCGACCCGGCCGGCAGCACCGTCGACATCTACGAACTCCGTCCGGCAGGCAACGAGGGCATCAAGGCGCAGGAAGTCATCTACAACGGCCGGCGCATGCCCGATATTACTGCGGCAAACCTGCCGGCTCCGGTCAGTCGCCAGGTCGACTCCGGCACTTACAGCTACGAAACCGCTGCTTACTCATTGACCCTGCTGGATTTCGGCGGCAGCGCCGGCACCGATTCGGATCCCGTCAATCCGCCGGTTGATCAACCCTTCAAAGCCTACCTGCCGGCCATCGTGCGTGAGTAATTAATCTTGAAAGATAAAGTGCGTTTATGTTGCTTTCTGGCGGTGTCGCCAGAAAGCAACATAAACGCACTTTATCACTAAGCAGCACTCAGCATTGCCGTAATCGCAAACGTCGAGATCGCATTCTGGAGCATATGGTAGAGGATGCAGGGCACCACCGAGCCGCTCCATTCGCGCAGGAAGGCGAGCAGCAGCCCGACGACGAACAGCGCCGGAATGAGAATCGGCAAGACGTGGGCCATCGCGAACAGCGCCGCATTCAGCACAATCGCCGCCGCCGGCCCCATGCGTGCTCGCAGCAAGGGGTAGAGCATGCCGCGAAACAGCAGTTCTTCGGCAATCGGCACCAGGCCGGCAATCAGCAGCAGCATCCAGAACAGGGTAGCACCACTAAAGGCCTGCCCGCCCGAGATCGCTTCGACCTGCGGATTCTCCAGCGGCGCACCCTGAATCAGCGTAATCACGTAATTTACGAGCGCCACGCCGACAAATCCGAGCAGAACCAGCAACGGCGTGACTACCAGCGTCCTGGTTGATGCCGGTACCACGCCGAGGGCGGCCCAGCCGGCACGTCGGGCGGCAAACAGATAGACACTCAGGATCATCAGCAGCATCGAGGCGACGCCAATAATATAGACCACCGGCGAGGCAAAGCCGGCCGTCGTATCGAGCCCCAGCACATCGGCGAGGCTCCGGCCGATCAGTAGCAAGCCGAACGAGCCCACCACCACCAGCGCCATAGCTGCAATAAAATCGCGCCAGCCCCAGGCCAGCGCCGGTTTAAGTTCGTCTTCCATAAGTAAAAAATCTCTGATGCTTTTTCGCGACATAGTCGCGAAAAAGCATCAGAGATCCGAAAGTTAATTCTTGAGCGCATTGAGCAGATCGAGAGCACCCTTCTTGGCGTCCGAGAACAGCATCAGGGTGTTGTCGGCGGCGAAGAGCGGATTGGGAATGCCGGCGAAACCGGCGCTCAAGCTGCGCTTGATCACAATCACGCTGCGGGCTTTATCGACATTCAGGATCGGCATGCCCGCGATCGGACTATTCGGATTGGTGCGCGCCACCGGGTTGACAACGTCATTGGCGCCAATCACAATCACCACATCGGTCTGCTCGAAGGTCGGATTGATCTCGTCCATCTCCTTGAGCTTATCGTAGGGAATATCGGCCTCGGCCAGCAGCACATTCATATGCCCTGGCATCCGACCGGCCACCGGGTGGATCGCGAATTCCACCTCGACTCCGTGCTGCTCCAGATGATTGACCAGGTCACGCACCGCGTGCTGCGACTGCGAGACTGCCATACCGTAGCCAGGCACGATGACTACCCGGCTCGCGCCTTCGAGGATCATTGCCAACTCATCGGCCGACGAAGATTTGACCTTGCCGGCATAGACATCGTCGGCGCTCTCGATGGCATCGGCGGCCACCCAGACCCCGAAGAGCACATTCGTCAGCGAGCGATTCATCGCCACACACATAATATTGGTGAGGATGATCCCGGAGGCGCCGACCAGCGAACCGGTAATAATCAGCGCATTATTATTGAGCACGAAACCGGTCGAGGCAGCAGCCAGGCCGGAGTACGAGTTGAGCAAAGCAATCACCACCGGCATATCGGCGCCGCCGATGGGGAAGACCAGCGAAAGGCCCAGCAAAGATGCAGCGATGACGATCGTCCAGTAAGCCCAGATCGCGCCGGGATTAAACAACAAATAGCCGGACACCCCCACTGCGATCAGCAGCAGCAAAATATTGGCAATCTGTGCCCCCTGCAACCGGACATCTTTCACAATGCCCTGGAGCTTGCCGAAAGCCACCAGGCTGCCCCAGAAGGTCACCGCACCGATCAGACCTGAAACTGCCGCCGCCACCAGAAACTGTGCCGTCGCGATTTCGCCCTGCGTCTCGATGGCATACAACTCGGAGCCGGCCACCAGCAGCGAAGCAATGCCGCCAAAACCATTGAGCAGCGCCACCATCTGCGGCATATCCGTCATCTGCACTCGCGTAGCCATGAACGCCCCGACCCCGGCGCCAAGCACCACACCGGCCAGGATCCAGCCATAGCTGACCACCTGCTGGTCGACCAGGGCTGCGATCACCGCGATCAGCATACCGGTCGCACCGAGCCGATTGCCACGTACCGCCGTGCGCGGGTGGGTCAGGCCCTTGATACCGAGAATAAACAGCGTGGCTGCCACCAGGTAAGCCAGATTGATCAGCGCATCATTGAACACCACATTACTCCTTCCGGCGGAACATACTGAGCATGCGGTTGGTCACCAGAAACCCCCCAACCACATTGATCGTTGCGAAGAACACTGCCAGGAAGCCGAGCACCGTAGTCATGATGCCCAGGTCGGCACCGGCAGCCAGGATCGCACCGACGAGCGTAATGCCGGAGATGGCATTCGAGCCGGACATAAGCGGCGTATGCAAAGTCGGCGGAACTTTCGTGATAACTTCGACACCGATGAACAACGCCAGCACAAAAACTGTGAGCGAAAAGACCAGCACTTCCATTGATTTTCCCTTATGAAGAAGAAACAGACTGCTCGGGTTTCAACAAATCGCGCAGACGCTGATTGACCACCTCGCCGTCACGGGTCAGCGTCGAGTCGCGCACAATCTCATCTTCGGGGTCAAGATTGAGCGCCCCCTCCTTGACAACATGGCGCAGCAGGTTAGTCAGATTGCGGCTATACAACTGGCTGGCGTGATTGGGCACCGAACTCGGCAGATTGCTCGGGCCAATGATCGTCACCCCGTGCTCGGAGCGCGTTTCATCGGCGCGGGTCAGTTCGCAGTTTCCACCGCGTTCCGCCGCCAGGTCAACGATCACCGAGCCGGGTTGCATCCCTTTGACCATATCAGCCGTAACGAGCACCGGTGACTTTTTGCCGGGGATAGCTGCGGTAGTAATCACAATATCGTTACGGGCAACAACTTCGGCCATCAACTCACGCTGACGGCGGTAGAAATCATCATCGAGCGCCTTCGCATACCCGCCTTTATCTTCAGTAGTACCGGTTTCCAGCGGCAACTCAACGAACCTGGCGCCCACACTCTCAACCTGATCTTTCACCACCGGGCGAACATCATAGGCTTCTACCTTTGCCCCGAGGCGTTTGGCCGTCGCACATGCCTGCAAGCCGGCCACGCCGGCACCAATCACAAAGACGCGGGCGGGCGCGACGGTACCGGCTGCCGTCATCAACATTGGGAATATGCGCGGCAGCGTACTGGCCGCCAGCAGCACCGCCTTGTACCCGGCAATCGTTGCCATCGACGAAAGCGCATCCATACTCTGAGCCCGGCTGATGCGCGGTACCATCTCCGTCGAGATCGCAATGACCCCTTGTCCGGCCAGGTCGGCAATCGCCTGTGGCTCCCAAAGCGGTTCCAGAAAGCCGATCAGCACCTGACCCTGTTTCATACGTTCCAGGTCAGCGGCGGCACCCGCGCCGTCGGCACCGGCAGCGCGTACCCGCAGCACAATATCGGCACTGGCGTACACCTGGTCGCGATTTTCCGCAATTTGTGCCCCCTTCTCGCGGTAGGCCGCATCCGGGAAACCTGCCCGCATGCCCGCCCCAGTTTCGACGAGCACCTCCAGGCCGGCTTTCTGGAGCAGCGGCACATCGCCAGGCACCAGCGCTACTCGCTGCTCACCCGGAAAAGTTTCTCCCGGTACTCCTACGATCATGCGAAGCTCTCCCTGTGCTAATTGCTTCCTGGCCCATACTCCAGTTCATACCAAACCCGACCGCGATCGTGCGTCGCAGCAACCCGCAACGGTCTGTAGGCATTGTGAGCAAAATCTGGGCATTAAACACAGGCAAGTATAGCATAGATCCGAAATTTGAGAAAGTCTTCACATTTGAAGGGGTGTGCCGAAACGTTCTGCCCGTGCGCCAGATCCCGCTTCCGGGAAGCTTCTTCTGACGAGCAGCGGGCGGCCGATGCGGGTGCTGCATGGCAGCCTTCCGTCGCAGCAACGCGAGAAGCTTCCCGGAAGCGGTCCCCGCCGGAGTCTTTGTGCCGCACTGTTCGTCACACCCCATTTGAAGTTTGAAGTGGCGACGACAGCCCGGCTGCCGTCAAGCATATGACTTACGCAGTCGGCGCTGATACCGGCCGCATCAAGGGCATTTTTTGCCTGCGGCAGCGTGGAACATGCTGCCGCAGGCAGCAAAGTCAGGCGCTACGAGTGTCTACTCGTGCGGGGTGCGCCGACTCGTAGGCAGCGATCTCGTCTTCCTGCTGCAACAGAAAGCCCATTTGATCAACGCCGTTCAGCAAGCAATGTTTGGCAAAGCCGTCGATGGGAAACGCGACCTGTCGTCCGTCCGGCAGGATCACCTGCTGTGACGCCAGGTCGATGGTTACCTGCGTGCCCGGATCTTCCTCGCACATGCTCACCAGTTGCTGGTAGGTTTCCTGGTCGACGGTAATCGGCAGCAGGCCGTTTTTGAGCGCGTTGTTGCGGAAAATGTCGGCAAAATAGGTGCTGATCACAGCTCGGTAGCCGCCGGCCATCAAAGACCAGGGCGCGTGTTCGCGTGAACTGCCGCAGCCGAAGTTGTTGCCGGCCACCAGGATCTGCGCACCCTCGGCCTCCGGGCGGTTCAGCGGAAAATCCGGGTTCGGCTGCCCATCCGGCCCGCGTCGCCAGTCGGCAAACAAACCCTCGCCCAACCCATCTTTGCTTGTCACCTTCAAATAGCGTGCCGGCACAATCTGGTCGGTGTCGATATTATCGACCGGCAATGCCGCCACTTTCGCCGTAAAGGTCTGTATCGGTTCCATACGCTACTCCCTCACCCTTGCCCCATCACCACTCTTGGATCCGTCACCTGGCCGGTAATCGCCGCTGCCACTGCGGTCAGCGGGCTGGCCAGAAAGGTGCGCGCCCCCGGACCCTGGCGGCCCTCGAAATTGCGGTTGCTTGTCGAAACGGCGTACTTGCCCGCCGGCACTTTATCGTCATTCATGCCCAGGCAAGCACTGCAGCCAGCTTCGCGCCATTCGGCGCCGGCTTCCTTGAAGATCTGATCCAGGCCCTCGCGCTCGGCCTGCGCCTTGACTTGCTGCGATCCCGGTACAACCATTACGCGCACGCCCTCAGCGATCTTGCGCCCGCGCAGCATATGCGCCGCCAGCCGCAGATCGCTGATCCGTGAGTTCGTGCAACTGCCCAGGAATACCACGTCGATCGGTTTGCCCAACAGCGGTTTGCCCGGTTCCAGCGCCATGTAGCGCAGCGCCTTCTCCAGCGCCATGCGCGCCGCCGGGTCGCTTTGCGCCGCTGGATCCGGCACCGCCCCCGTGATCGGCATGCCCATCCCCGGGTTGGTGCCGTAGGTAATCATCGGTGTCAACTCGTTCGCATCCAGCGTATAGACCTGGTCGTAGCCGGCGCCCTCATCGGTGGGCAAGTGCCGCCACCTGTTCAGCGCCTGTTCCCAGGCCGCACCCTGCGGCGCATAGGGCCGCCCGGCCATGTACTCAACCGTCGTTTCGTCCGGCGCGACCATGCCGGCCCGCGCACCGCCCTCGATGCTCATATTGCAAATCGTCATGCGCTCTTCCATCGAGAGCGCCCGGATCGCCTGACCGGTGTACTCAAACACGTAGCCGGTACCGCCACCAACACCGTATTTCGTGATAATCGCCAGAATGATGTCTTTGGCCGTCACCCCCGGCGCTAATTTGCCGTCAACCCGTACCTCGCATGTCTGCGGGCGGCTCTGCAACAGACACTGCGTCGCCAGCACATGGCCGACCTCGCTGGTGCCGATGCCGAAGGCCAGCGCACCAAACGCGCCGTGCGTGCTGGTGTGGCTGTCGCCGCAGACAATCGTCATGCCCGGCTGGGTCAGCCCCTGCTCCGGGCCGATCACGTGAACGATGCCCTGGTTGGCGCTGCCCAGTTCAAACAGTTGAATGCCGAAGTCGACACAATTCTGCCGCAACTGGTCAAGTTGGGTCACTGCCATCGGGTCGATCACTGGAATGATGCCCAGCTCGTTGCGCGGCGTTGTCGGCGTACTGTGATCCATCGTCGCCAGCGTTCGATCCGGGCGGCGCACTTTCAAGCCCCGTTCGCGCAGCACCGTAAAGGCCTGCGGCGAGGTCACTTCATGAATAAGGTGCAGATCGATATATAACACCGCCGGATGATCGGCGCTCTGTGGCCGCACCAGGTGCGACTCCCAGACTTTCTCAAACAGGGTTTTCGCTTGCATCGGAATTTCCTTTATGACTTACGCAGTCGACAAAATGGAAGGGACGTTTTATTCTTTCGAGTTTTCGGCTTTGCCGAAAACTCGAAAGAATAATGGTTGCTTACTCTGAACAGCAGAAAGTCATCGTGCTGGTGCCGGCATGGCGGCTTCCTTCGCCCGCAGCAGCGGCAGTTCCAGACCGTCGAGCAGAGCCAGGAAGCTCGCTTCGATGATGTTGTGCGAGGCGCCGATAGTGCTCCAGCGTTCCTCACCACGCGCCGACTCGAGGAGCACGCGGGTCGTTGCGCCGGTGCCGCGATGCTCGTCGATAATCCGCACTTTGTAGTCGGCCAGCCGTACCTCGGCCAGTTCCGGGTAAGTCGGCAGCAAGGCCTTGCGGATCGCCCGATCCAGCGAGTTGACCGGCCCGTCGCCCTCGGCGGCAGTATGCATCACCTGGTCGCCAATCCGCACCTTGACGGTAGCCTGCGAGGCGATGCCGTTGTTGCCGCGCTTCTCGATGATCACGGTGAAATCGAGGAGCTCAAAGGGCGGCACATAATCCGGCCCCGCTCGCCGAATCAGCATCTCGAAACTGCCCTCGGCGGCCTCGAACTGGAACCCGCGGTTCTCCATATCTTTGATCCGCTGCAGCAACCGGCGCTCGTTGCCATTCAGGTGCAATCCCATCTCGTGCGCCCGCAATAGAATATTGCCGCGCCCGGCCAGTTCACTCACCACTACCCGCTTCTGGTTGCCCACCAGCGTCGGATCAATATGCTGGTAGCTCTCCTCGACTTTGGCAATCGCCGCGACGTGGATACCGCCCTTGTGCGCAAAGGCGCTGCGTCCAACGTAGGGCGCGTGCGCGTCCGGGTTCAGGTTGGCAATTGCGGCCACATAATGCGCCAGTTCGCTCAGGCGACGCAGACTCTCCGGCGCCACGCAGTCGTAGCCCAGTTTCAGTTGTAAATTAGCGATCAACGGGATCAGATCCATATTACCACAACGTTCGCCATAACCGTTGATCGTCCCCTGTACCTGGCTGCAACCGGCCTCGACAGCTGCCATCGCATTTGCCACCGCCAGCGCCCCATCGTTGTGCGTGTGAATACCCAGTGCCGGCATGCGCTCCCAGCCGGCCGCACGCACCTGCCGCACGACCTCGCTCACCCACTGCGGCAGCGAGCCGCCATTCGTATCGCAGAGCACCAGCACATCGGCGTCGGCGCCGGCGGCCGTCTGCAGCGTGGCCAGCGCATACTCCGGATCGGCACGGAAGCCATCGAAGAAATGCTCGGCATCATACACCACTTCTTTGCCCAGTTGCTTGAAATAAGCCACACTGTCGCCAATCATACGCAGGTTCTCATCAAGCGTGGTTTCGAGCACCTGCTCGACATGCAGCGTCCAGCTTTTGCCGACCAGCGTCACCACCGGTGTCTGGGCGGCCACCAGGGCTTGGGTATTGGCATCGTCTTCGCAGCAGCTACCGGCATGGCGGGTGCTGCCGAAAGCCGCAATGCGCGCCTGTTGCAACGAAATTCCCCGAATGCGCTCGAAGAACTCGGCATCCTTCGGGTTCGAGCCGGGCCAGCCGCCCTCGATATAATGAATACCCAGGCCATCAAGCTCGTACGCAATTTTGAGCTTGTCTTCGCACGACAACGAAAGACCCTCGCGCTGCGTTCCGTCGCGCAGGGTCGTGTCATAGAGCATAATCTGCACTGCTGGCTCCTTGTGGAAGAACCGGAGAACCAGGGAACCAGGGAACGGGAGCATACTGCATTGATCTATTTGCGGTGGCTTTTTGGTAGCAGTTCCTGCATTCCTTAGGTTCCTAATTCCATTAATCCCGCATCCCTGATTTTTCCCCTTGCCTGGTTCCCTGGTTCCTCAGCCACCTGGCTCCCTGGTTCCTCGGTTCTTTGGTTCTTTAGTTCCTCAATAGGCCGGATAGCTGCCAAACACCTTGATCATATTCGTCCGTGAAGCCAGCCGTTCCAGTGCCCGGGCCACATGCGTGTCGTTGCGGTGGCCTTCGATGTCGACCAGGAAAATGTACTGGCCGAGCACTAGCTTTGAAGGACGTGACTCAAGCTTGGTCATGTTGATGTGCTCGTCGGCCAGTTCCTTGAGCGCGCCGACCAGCGAGCCGGCCCGATCTTCGGCAAATCCGAAGCAGAAACTGGTTTTGTCGCGCCCGGTCGGCGCATGATCCTCGCGTGCCAGCGCAATGAAGCGGGTAACATTGCCCAGGTTATCGGCGATGTCCTGGGCCAGAATGCGTGCCCCGGTCAACTCGGCGGCTCGCCGGGTACTGATCGCCGCCGCCGGGCGCTCGTCGGCCATCGCTTCCGCCGGTGCCTTGCTGTTGCTAAGCGAGGCCACAGTTGCTACGCCCGGCAAACAGCGCTCGATGAAACGCCGACACTGCCCGATCGACTGCGGGTGCGCATAGAGCACCTGAACCTCCGGCAGAGCCACCTCGGGTCGCGCCACCAGGTACTGCCGGATCGGAATCACGCTCTCACCGGCGATTTTCAAATCCGTCTCGTGAATCAACAGATCGAGCGTGAAGGTTACACTGCCCTCGAGCAAATTCTCGATCGGCAGAATGCCCACCGAAGCCGCACCGGTCTCGATGGCCGTCACCACAGCCGGGATACTGGCCAGCGGCAAATAGTTTACATCAGCCCGTCCGGCGGCATAGGCCATCGCCGCCTCTTCGCTGAAGGTTCCGGCCGGGCCGAGAAAGCCGATCGTTTGCATAATTAGTTTCCGCTCAGCGGGCGATGGCCGAAATATTCGTTTGGTTGCACACCGCCCTCGCCCTCGCTGCTGTAACCGGCATCGAAGGCGGCCTGTTCGGCCTTGATCCGTTCCTGGCGCTCCGCCAGCATCTTGTTCAGCGCCCCCATGTAGGCATGGGCAGCGGCGATAACGGTGTCCGTATCAACACCGTAGCCGCTGTAGATGCGATCGCGCCGTCGAATCACACCATTGCCGTTGTCGTGTTCCGACGCAACGCCCTGCTCACGGATGCGCACCGTCACCTCGGCAACCGCATCCATGCCCTCAGTGATCGCTTTGATCGAGAACTCGATCAACTCGTTCGGCCGGCCAATCACCCGGTTAATTGCCTTGTAAATGGCATCAACCGGCCCGGTGCCATGGGCGCTGTCGGTCAAAATCTGCTCGTCCGGCCCGATCAACCGCACCGTCGCCGTCGGCATCAGGCCGGTTCCGCTGGTAAACTGCACATGGTCGAGCTTGAAGATTTCCGGCACATGCTGCATTTCGCCGGCAATGAGCGCTTCGACATCGCGGTCATCCACGCGCTTTTTGCGATCACAGAGATCTTTGAAACGCATAAAGACCTGCTGAAATTCCTCGTCGCTCAGGGTGTATCCCAGTTCCTCAACATGCTTGCGGAAAGCGTGGCGCCCCGAATGTTTGCCGAGCACCAGGGTATTGCTGTCCAGACCGACCATTTCGGCGCTCATAATCTCGTAGGTAATCCGGTTTTTGAGCACGCCATCCTGATGAATGCCCGATTCATGAGCAAAGGCGTTCGCGCCGACAATCGCCTTATTCGGCGGTACCGGAATGCCAATGAAACTGCTGACCAGTCGGCTGCTGCGCGCCAGTTCCCGCGTGTTGATCCGGGTACTGAGATCGAAGAAGCTGTGCCGGGTATGCAGCGCCATCACTACCTCTTCCAGCGAGGCATTGCCGGCCCGCTCACCGATGCCGTTGATCGTACACTCGATCTGGCGCGCTCCGGCCCGAACTCCGGCCAGGCTGTTCGCCACCGCCAGGCCCAGGTCGTCATGGCAGTGCGTCGAGAGAATACACTGCTCAATGCCCGGCACATGATCCCGCAGGTTGCGGATCATCGCACCATACTCTTCCGGTGTCTGATAGCCGACCGTATCGGGAATATTCAGCGTCGTCGCACCAGCCGCCACCGCCACCGATACCGCCTCGCACAAAAATGCCGGCTCGCTGCGCCCGGCGTCCATCGGTGAAAATTCGACATCCTCGCACAGCGAGCGCGCAAAACCGACCGTGTCGCGAATGATCGCCAGGCATTCGGCGCGCGTCTTGCGAAACTGGTTCTCCAGGTGAATGTCCGACGTCGACATAAATGTATGAATGCGCTTCTTCACCGCCGGCTGAACCGCAGACCACGCTTTCTCAATATCATCGCGGTTGGCGCGTGCCAACCCGGCAATCACCGGCCCATCAGCAGTGCCGACCTCGCGCGCAATCTGGTTGACCGCCGCCCAGTCGCCCGCTGAAGCCGCCGGAAAGCCGGCCTCAATAATATCGACGTTCAGGCGCGCCAGTTGCCGAGCCACTTCCAGCTTCTCCTCCAGCGACATGGTACAGCCGGGCGCCTGCTCACCGTCACGCAACGTGGTATCGAAGATCCGTACGTGATCCTCGGATGTAGTCATGGCAATGCTCCTCTCTAGGAACCGAAGAACTAAAGAACTAAAGCACTAAAGAACTAGGATCGGTTAAGCTAGATCACCCCGCGTGCCGATAGTCTGTTTCAGTAAATGGCAAGGGTGGTTCTGCCGGATCTTCGGTATGATATTCTGCCACCTGTTCGCGAAGGTTACGTTTGTCGCTGGCTACCTTATCAAGCTGCTGAATCTTCTTCGTCAGCATGCCGATGATCTGGCTGCACTGATTGTGTAATCGGTCTTCTTCCTCGGCTGAGAGCAAGCCCTCGCGTCTCAGCAAATCGAGCCAGCTATCGGTTTCCGATGCCGAACCCTTGGCAATCGAAAGATGGTTGCGATGTGCTCCAGGTGAAAAACGGCCATGCCCCTCAGCAATATTCGCTGCAATTGACGTCGCCGAACGAACTATCTGCTGCGCAATGGTAGCCGACGCGTAGGTATTCGGCAAGGCCTTCACCACCTGGATTATGTCGAATGCAAGATCCTGGGCCTTCTGCCATAGTATCAAATTACGATAATGGTAACCCTCGGCCATAGCCACCTCACTAACCCCCCAAAAACCAGTGCAAAAGCCAAAAAACCTGATCCCCCGGTTCCCCGGTTCCCCGGTTCCCCGGTTCCCCGGTTCCCCGGTTCCCCGGTTCCCCGGTTCCCCGGTTCCCCGGTTCCTCCTAAGCCCCGCCCTCCCCAGGCTTCACTTCCCGCGGATTGACGAAAGGCATCATCCGGCGCAATTCCAGGCCGACCTGCTCAATCGGGTGGCTGATATCCGCCTGGCGGTAGGCATTGAAGCGTGGCCGGCCCTTGTGGTTCTCTTCGATCCAATCTTCAGCGAAAGAACCGTTCTGGATGTCGGCCAGAATCTGCTTCATCGTCCGGCGTGTCTCCTCAGTCACGATCTTCGGTCCGGCCGTGTAATCGCCCCACTCCGCCGTGTCGCTCACTGAGTACCGCATATAGTTCAAGCCACCCTGATAGAACAAATCAACGATCAGCTTGACTTCGTGCATACACTCGAAGTAGGCCGCCTCCGGTTGGTAACCGGCTTCGATCAGGGTCTCGAAGGCCGCCTTGATCAGCGCGCTGATGCCGCCGCAGAGCACAACCTGCTCGCCGAACAGGTCGGTCTCGGTTTCCTCGGTAAAGGTGGTGCGTAGAACCCCGGCGCGGGTGCAGCCCAGGCCGCGTGCATAGGCCAGTGCATCCTCGAAGGCGCCGCCGCTGGCATCCTGCTCCACCGCCACCAGGCCCGGCACCCCGCCACCCTGCGTGTAGACGTGCCGCACCAGGTGGCCCGGCCCCTTCGGCGCGACCATGCTTACGTCAACTTCGGGCGGCGGCTTGATCTGGCCGAAGCGAATATTGAAGCCGTGCGCAAACATAATCGTCTTGCCCGGCCCCAGCTGCGGCGCGATGTGCTGGTGATAAATATCGGCCTGGCCAATATCCGGCGTCAGCAGCATAATCATCGCCGACTCTTTGGCCGCCTCGGCCACCGTGCGCACCGGCAGGCCCAGCGCCTCGGCTTTGCGCCAACTCTTGCTGCCCTCGTAGAGTGCAACCCGCACATCCAGGCCGCTCTCCTTCAAATTCATCGCATGAGCATGGCCCTGGCTCCCGAAGCCGACGATCGCAATCGGCTTATCACGCAGGCGCTCCAGGTCGGCCTGCTTGTCATAGAAAAGCTCTGCCACAAAAGTCCTCCGTAGCATCGAAGAGACGTTCCGGAGTTGGAACGTCTCTTCGGCAACAACTGCACTAATTCAGGGTGGGAACCGTTCGCCCGTTGCCGTTCGCCTCGGCAAACTCGCTGGCCTGGTGCGTGCGCGGCCCGCGCACCATCGCGATCCGCCCGGTTCGCATCATCTCCTTGACCCCGTAGCCGCGAATGATCTCGATGAAATTCTCCACCTTCGAGGGTGTGCCGGTCATCTCAACAATCATCGAGCTCGCCGCCACATCGACAACCTTGGCCTCAAACACATTCGCCATCGCCACAATCTCGTGGCGCTGCGCCGGCGTCGCGTGAATCTTGATCACCACCATCTCGCGCTCGACCGTCGGATCATAGGTGACATCGCTGACCTTAACTACCTCGATCAGCCGGTAGAGCTGCTTGACCACCTGCTCGACATTGTCCGACTCGACCACCAGCGTCATCCGGCTGACTCCGGGTGTCTCGCTATGGCCGACCGCCAGGCTCTCGATATTGTAGCCGCGCCGGCGCACCAGCCCGGCCACCCGGCTCAACACACCCGGCTGATCCTGCACCAGCGCCACGATTGTATGCTTTTCCATTGGTGTCTTTCCTTTTTTCGTTCCCTCCGCCGGGCATAACCGCCGGAGGGAACGAAAAAGATTGTTTCTTATGAATTGACACGACTTTCGCCGTCAGCGTGTTTGCTCAAGCCGCAATAACTGCTGTCGCCTGCGGCAGCAAGGAAGTGACGATCTTTATTCATTTGATTGTGCGGCTTCGTCGCAAAATCAAATGAATTGAACCAGTTTTTCCGCTCACTTATCACCGCATCAGGCCGTCGGCTCGGACTCAGGTGCCTCGGTGATCATATCGCCGATGCTCTTGCCCTGTGGAACCATCGGGAACACATTGACTTCGCGCTCGACCCGGAAATCGATCAGCACCGGCCCATCGGTCTCGTAGGCCTCCGTGATTGCTGCGTCGATCTGATCACTGTGCTCAACCGCAATGCCCTTCCAGCCATAGGCCTCCGCCAGCTTGACGAAGTCCGGCCCGGTAAGCGGCGTGCCACTGTATCGCTTATTCTCGAACAGCTCCTGCCACTGGCGCACCATGCCCAGGTAGCCGTTGTTGATCACCGCCACCTTGATATTCTTAATCCCTTCCTGTATCACCGTCGCCATTTCCTGATTGGTCATCTGGAAGCCCCCATCGCCGCAGACCGCCCAGATCGTATTGTTGGGATGTGCCACTGCCGCACCCAGCGCCGCCGGCACCGAATAGCCCATCGTCCCGGCGCCGCCGCTGGTGATATGCGTGCGCGGGCGGAACCAGTCGATCAACTGAGCCGCCCACATCTGGTGCTGACCCACATCGGTGACCACCCGGTAATCGCCGCGCGCGTTCAGAGCTTTCGTCAGACCCTCATACACATCGTGGGGCGGCAACGTCATCGGCGTATCCGGCCGTTTGACGTACTGCTGCTTATGCTGATGGCGATCTTTCATCTCCATGATGTGTTCCATCCAGTCACTGGCATTGCCATGCAGATCGGCCAGTTCTTCGGCAGAGGGCATATCCGCCATCATTGCCTGGAGAACCTGGCGCGCATCACCGACAATCGGCACCGCCACTTTGACGTTCTTGCCGATCTCACTCGGATCGATGTCAATGTGAATGACCTGGGCATTCGGCGCAAAGGTGCTGGCCTTGCCGGTCACCCGGTCATCGAAGCGGCCCCCGATATTAAAGAGCACATCGCATTCTTGCAGCGCCCGATTGACATGTACCCAGCCATGCATGCCGGGCATCCCGATATTGAGCGGGTGATCTTCGGGGAAGGAACCGATGCCGTGCAGCGTGGTGATAACCGGAACCCGCAGGCGCTCGGCGAAAGCCCGCAGTTCATCGGTAGCTCCGGACATAATTACGCCGTTGCCGGCCATAATCACCGGCTTTCTGGCGCCGGCCAGCATCCGCAAAGCCTCACGGATCTGCTTGCGGTTGCCATTGTAATTGGGGCGATAGCCGGGCAGCGTAATCGGGCGCTCCCAATCGGGCACCGTGCGGCTAATCTGGGCATCTTTGGTAATATCAATCAGGACGGGGCCAGGGCGGCCGGTAGTGGCGATATGGATCGCCTCTTTGAACACATAAGGGATTTCGTCGACGCTCTTGACCAGATAATTGTGCTTGGTAATCGGCATCGTAATACCGACAATGTCCGTTTCCTGGAACGCATCCTTGCCAAGCACCGTACTGAACACCTGGCCGGTGATGGCAAGCAGCGGTGTGCTATCCATCATCGCATCGGCAATCGGCGTAACCAGATTGGTCGCACCGGGGCCACTGGTACCAATACAGACGCCTACACGCCCACTGGCGCGTGCGTAGCCCTGAGCGGCATGGCCGGCGCCCTGTTCATGCCGGCAGAGAATGTGTCGCAACTGATCGCGATAATCCCACATTGCGAAATAGAAGGGCATAATCGCCCCGCCGGGAATGCCGAACATCACATCGACGCCTTCGCGAATCAGCGCCTCGCACATGAGCTGCGCGCCCGTTTTTTGCTCAGACATATGAGCTTGCCTCCTGGTGTTTGTTGCTGCTACTCACCGTGATCACCCAAAACACACGGTCCCGACTCGAATAAAACGTACAACTGCAACGCTGCCAGCCACACCAGTGTGGAGTATACCACTGCAGCCACTGCAGCCATTGCAGCAGTACGGGCAACGCAAATCCTCCTGCGCTTGATACCCTCAGCGGATCCGGCGCCGATGATGAACCGGCAGCGGCGCAAATGCCGGGCGGCGTGCCAATATACCAGACAGTTTTTGCAAAAGTCGCCGGATCCTATGCATCGTGTACTCCTTCGCTCTCGTTTTTTCCGGATGCAAAAAACCTCCCGCAGAGTGCGGGAGGTTTAGAGTTTGCTCTTCGCTTGCCAGAGCCGCTAAACTGTTTTTCCTCCCACACGCTTATGCCCCCTCGCTACGATGAGGAGTACGAGTAGGCTAATTAGGAAAAACTGGTTACTGATCTGGTTCATAAGTACCGAAATTATTTTGTGCTCTTTGTGTAAGCCGAACGTAGGATAGCACGCCCTATCGGAGATGTCAAGTTCAGATACAATGGCTTTTTTCGGCTACCGCAAGCGAAATGCCAAAGCCTCAAACGAAATAAAAATACCACCCTGCTGACGGCGGAAAAGGCGTTTTCGGTTACCGCCTTATGCTTCCACAGGCAAAAAACACCGACTGTGCAAGCTGTATTCCTGACGAGAATAAATGCTTGACATCCACAAAAAAAGCGGTATACTACAGTGATGTGAGCACGGTTTCGCCACTGCGTAAGCAGGGCAAATCGCAACAAGGTGCAAGGGGTTTGAGCGATACACGGCGCCCACCGGCGCGGTGACGCATCAGGGGCGAGCCTTCGCGGCGCGCCTTTTCGCTTCCTGCA
>DAOTUJ010000005.1:0-27867 GCA_034437175.1 Chloroflexaceae bacterium
AGGCGCTCCATATGGGCCAACAGCAGCGGCACGTCATCCACCCGTTCGGTATGTATCGTCAGTTGCTCGTTCATAGGACGAGCCTACCCGATGTTGCGAACCCTGTCCAGATTTAAGCGAACGATAAGATGGAGAAGCAACTCACCGACATTCTCTGGGTTACATTAAGCGCCGGCCTGGTTTTCATCATGCAGGCCGGCTTTCTCTGCCTCGAATCGGGACTGACCCGCAACAAGAATAATATCAATGTCGCACTTAAGAATATCACTGATTTCGGGCTCTCGGTGCTGGTTTTCTGGTCTTTCGGCTTTGCGCTGATGTTCGGCGCCAGCCAGTCCGGCTGGTTCGGCAACAGTCAGTTTTTACCCTCCTTCGATCAGGATGCCTGGCCGCTCAGCTTTTTCTTCTTTCAGATGATGTTTTGCAGCACGGCCGTGACCATCCTCTCCGGCGCGGTCGCCGAGCGCATGCGTTTTAGCAGCTACCTCTGGATCGTGCTGATTGTCTCCGGTTTGCTCTACCCGCTCTTCGGCCACTGGGCCTGGAATGGGCTCGACCAGGGCCAGAGCAATGGCTGGCTGGCGCAACGTGGCTTCGTCGATTTTGCCGGCTCGACGGTGGTGCATAGTCTCGGCGGCTGGGTGGCCCTGGCGACGCTGTTGATCATTGGGCCGCGCCAGGGGCGCTTCGACGCCGAAGGTCGCGCCCAGAAAATTCCCGGCGCCAATCTGCCGCTGGCTATGCTCGGCGTGCTACTGCTCTGGTTTGGCTGGTTCGGCTTCAACGGCGGCAGCACACTGGCCCTGAACGAGGTCGTGCCGCGCATTCTGGTCAATACCCTGCTGGCCGGCGCCGGTGGTCAATTCGCCGCCCTGCTGGCCGGCTACTGGCTGAACCGGCGCGCCGATGTCGGCTGGGCGATGAATGGCGCAATCGCCGGCCTGGTGGCAGTTACCGCCGCCTGCTTTGCGGTTAACGCCGACCAGGCGCTGCTGATCGGGCTGATCGGCGGCCTGATCATGGTTGCCGTCGAACGCCTGCTGGAGCGCCTGCGCATCGATGATGCCATCGGCGCGGTGCCGGTGCATCTCGGTGCCGGCGTCTGGGGCACTCTGGCGGTCGCGATTTTTGGCGACCCGCAGATCCTGGGCACCGGCCTGAGTTTCGGCGAGCAACTGCTGGCCCAGGCCGGCGGGGTGCTCGTCTGCGCCGGCTGGACTTTCGGCGGCACCTATGGCTTGCTCCGGCTGATCAATCGGCTGGCGCCGCTGCGGGTGGCCGCTGAAATCGAACAGATCGGGCTGAATGTGGCTGAGCACGGCGCCGGCAATGAACTGCGTGACCTGTTTATGGTGATGGATCGCCAGTCGCAGAGCGGCGACCTGAGCCTGCGTGCGCCCGTCGAGCCCTTCACCGAGGTCGGCCAGGTCGCCGAGCGCTACAACCAGGTGCTGGCCTCGCTCGAACGCACGATGGCCCGCACTGATGCGATTGTCAATACGGCAATGGATGCCATCGTGACGATCGACAAACAATCCCAGCAGATCACTTTTCTCAACCCGGCTGCCGAGCGCATCTTCGGCTGCCCCGGCCGGCAACTGGTCGGTCAGCCGGCCAGCGTCCTGTTTGCCCTCGATGAGCAGGCCGGCCTGTCCTCCGCTTGCGCCGAATTGCTCAGCGCAGCCGCTCATTCCAGTCGCCCGCTTGAAACCCTCGGGCGCCGCTTCAACGGCAGCATTTTCCCGATGGAGATGATGATCAGCGCGGCCAGCGGCGACGACGAGGTTTTTTATGCCGCTACCTTTCGCGACATCAGTGACCGGCGGCGCGCCGAACAGGCGCTGCGCGACTCCGAACGCGAATTGCGGGCGCTGTTTGCGGCCATGAGCGACGTCATTTTCATTCTCAGTGCCGAGGGCGATTATCTCAAGATGGCGCCGACTTCGCCCAGCCGCCTGCTCATCCCACCGGAACACCTGATCGGGCGCAATCTGCGCGATGTGCTGCCGCCCACGATGGCCGCGGCCTTCCAGCAGCATATTCAACACGCCCTGGCCGGCAACGAAACCGTGCACACCGAGTACAGCATGCAGATCGGCGATACGCTGCTCTGGTTCGATGCCTCGATTTCGCCGATGGGACCGAATACGGTCTACTGGGTCGCCCGCGACATTACCGAGCTGGTCGAGCGCGAGAATGAACTGCGCTGGCAAAAAGAACATCTCAGCGCCCTGCACCAGACTACGCTGGCACTGATGCGCCGGCTGGATTTTGCCGAACTGGTGGAATTGCTCATCCGACAGGCCGGCAAGTTGCTCAGCACTGAAGACGGCTTTCTCTACCTGGTGGAACCGGACGGCCGGCACATGCGGGTCAACGTTGGCCTGGGCGTCTTCGAGAATTTCCGCGATTATCGGCTGGGCCGTGGTGATGGTCAGGCCGGCAAAGTCTGGGAAAGCGGCGAAGCCATGATCATCAGTGGCTATGACGAATGGGACGGGCGGCTGCCGGCGGTGCCGGGCGGTCGCATTCACACGATGATGAGTGCGCCGCTGTTCTCGAGCGGCGAGGTGGTCGGCGTGATCGGGCTGGCGCACCGTGAGCCGGGCCGCAGCTTCGACGAGCAGGCGCTGCATTTGCTCAACGGCTTTGCTCAGCTGGCGGCGATCGCGCTCGATAACGCCCGGCTTTTCGAGGCCGCCCGGATCGAGCTCGCCGAACGGCGCCGCGTCGAGGGCGAACTCATTCAGGCCCGCGACCAGGCCGAGGCCGCCAACCGCGCCAAGAGCGCCTTCCTGGCCAATATGAGCCACGAGTTGCGTACCCCGCTCAATGCGATTATCGGCTATAGCGAAATGCTGCGCGACGATGCCGTAGCGTATGCCTACGACGATTTTGTGCCCGACCTCGAGAAGATCCGCACCGCCGGCAAGCATTTGCTTGAGCTGATCAACAATATTCTCGATCTGTCCAAGATCGAAGCCGGGCGCATGGATCTCTACCTCGAACAATTCACCATCGCTGAACTGGTCGCTGAAGTGCGCTCGACCATCGCACCTCTGATTGAACGCTCCGGCAATCGGTTCAACCTGGAAATGAGCCCCGCGCCGCCGCAAATTTATGGCGACCTGGCCAAACTGCGGCAGACACTGCTGAATCTGCTGAGCAATGCCAACAAGTTTACCGAACAGGGTACGATTACCCTGCGCATCTATCCGTCGACGCCAATCGCAAACAACAGCGAACAACCGGACGCTGCGCCCGAACAGATCTACTTTGAAGTCAGCGATACCGGCATCGGCATAAGCGAGGAGCAACTGGCCAATCTCTTTCAGGAATTCAGCCAGGCCGATACTTCGACGACCCGCAAATACGGCGGTACCGGCCTGGGCCTGGCCATCAGTCGCCGCTTCAGCCAGTTGATGGGCGGCGATATTGCGGTGAGCAGCCGGCCCGGCGTCGGCTCGACCTTCACCGTGCAGCTGCCGTTGCGCCGGCCCGCTGAAATTGAAGGGCACGCAGTTTTGCCAGGCGCCGACAGTGGCCGTGAACGCAGCAAGGCCATTCCGCTGGCCCTGGTCATCGATGATGACGACACCACCCGTGAAATCATTCAGCGTTACCTGGAACGCGACAATATTCAGGTCGTTACTGCCGCAAACGGGCCGGAGGGCATCGAGCGGGTGCGCGAGCTGCGCCCGAATGTGATCACACTCGATGTGATGATGCCCGAGATGGACGGCTGGTCGGTGTTGGCGACGCTCAAGTCCGATCCGGAGCTGGCCGACATTCCGGTGATCATGTTGACCATCGTCGATGACAAGCAGCGCGGCTTTGCGCTCGGCGCCACCGATTACCTGACCAAACCAATTGATCGCGACCGGCTCACCGCTCTGATACGTCAACATCAGCAGCAGCACGCTGCCGGCTCCGCGCAAGCCCGGATCCTGATCGTCGAAGACGACCCATCGACCCGCGACATGCTCAAGCGGCTGATCGAACGCGAAGGCTGGCCGGTCATCACTGCCGATAACGGGCGCGCCGCCCTGCGCTGCATCGCCGAACAACCGCCCGCCCTGATCTTGCTCGACCTGATGTTGCCGCAAATGGACGGCTTCGAAGTCATCAGCGCCCTGCGCTCCGCCGAAATCTGGCGCACTATCCCGGTCATCGTCGTCACGGCGATGGATCTCAACAAGCAGGATCGCCTGCGCCTGAATGGTTATGTCGAGCAAATCCTCCAGAAAGGATCCTATCATCACGAACAGCTCTTGCAGGACGTGCGCGATCTGGTGCAGGCGTACATCAACCCGGGCCGGGACTGACCGGCCCTGATAGGCGGGCCAGGCCCGGTCTGGAACTGACTTACGTGGAGAAGAGCTTCTTTTGCATCGGTTTGTGGCCGCAAGCGGCCACAAACCGATGCAAAAGAAATGACTATCGCTTTTCATTTGATTTCGCGGCTCCGCCGCAAAATCAAGCGAAATTGCAAGGTCTTCCATGCTGCCGCAGTCTACCCTGAGCGTAGTCGAATGGGGCGCAAAGCTCGTTTCGCCCAGGTGGCGCGCCCAGATCGGTGCAGCATGCGCAAAATTCATGTACAATAGACTATTATGAAGTCAGAAACCAGTCGTCTGCTTGTCGTCGACGACAATGCGAATAATCGCGATCTGCTCTGCCGTCGGCTGAGCCGCCAGGATTATACCGCCATCGCTGCCGAAGGCGGGGTTCAGGCGCTCGAGCTGCTGCGCACCGAGAATTTCGATCTAGTGCTGCTCGATGTGATGATGCCAGAACTCGACGGCTATGAGGTGCTGCGCCAGATCAAAGCCGACCAGCGCCTGCGCCACATTCCGGTGATTATGATTTCGGCACTTGACGATATGGATAGTGTAATCCGCTGCATCGAACTGGGCGCCGAAGATTATCTCTCGAAGCCCTTCAACCCGGTGTTGCTCCAGGCCCGCATCGGCGCCAGCCTTGAAAAAAAACAACTCCGCGACAAGGAACAGCAGTACCTGCGGCGCTTGCAGCATGAGCTCGAGGTCGGGCGCCGTGCCCAGGCCGATTTCTTGCCCGCTGAATTGCCGTATCGCCAGGGCTGGCGCATCACTGCCGCTTTCCACCCCGCTCGCGAAGTTGCCGGCGATTTCTATGATGTCTTCGAATTGCCCGACAACCGGCTCGGCCTCGTCATCGCCGATGTCTGCGATAAGGGTGTCGGCGCGGCGCTGTTTATGGTTCTGGTACGCAGCCTGATACGCGCGTTCGCCGAACAGTCCTGCGACAATGTCGGCGATGCCCTGCAGTCCGTGGTACTGACGAATGATTATATCGCTCGCCATCATCACCAGAATGGCGTGCATATGTATGCCACGCTCTTCTTTGGCGTCCTCGATCCCCTTGAAGGCCGCATTGATTATGTCAATGGAGGCCACCTGCCGCCGCTGCTGCTTGCCCACAATGGCATTCATTTGCTCGAACCGACCGGGCCGGCGGTCGGAATGATGGCCGGCAGCCGCTTTCAACATGCCAGTATTCAGTTGCAGGCCGGCGACTGGTTGCTGGCCTACACCGATGGGGTAACTGAGGCACGCAACTCGCACGGCGAACTCTTCGGCGAAGAACGCCTGCTGCAACTCTTTGGCCGAAAACCTGTCTCTATGTCCGACCTGACTTCACGGGTGCAACGCGCTGTCTACGATTTTATGGGGCGCAATCATCTCGACGACGATATTACACTGCTGGCGCTCCATCGCGAGCCGTAACAGCCTCGTTCGCTGCTCTGGCTATACTGAGCCCGGAACCACTCCGCCGGTTGTGTGTGCAACCGGGATCAGGTTGAGCAAAAGGACGGCGCATTATGGGTCGGCTCATCGGTGTCTTGCTTTTTCTGGTAATGGGGCTGGTGTTTACGCTGGTCGGGCTCGGGATTGGCATTTTCGGCTCGCGAGCTATGGCCGCCGAAGCTGAACGGGTCGCTCAGTTACCCTCGCTCTCGGCGGCCCAGGTCGCTACCGGCACCATTGGTAGCGCAGCCGTCGTCGAGGGCCGGATCAGTCGGCGCAACCGCACGCACTTCGGCGATTATGTCGCCTACATTCGCGAGGAATATCGCGGCACCGACTCCGACGGCGACCCGATCTGGCAGGTCGACGAGCAGGTCACGCCGCCGCTGCTGATCGATGCGCCCGGTGGCATGGTTCAACTCATGAACGCGGATTATGGCTTGAGCGGTGATCTGCACGAGTGGCGCGAAGGCAATTCGACCTTCTGGAATGGCCTCACCAACGAGGGCACCAAACGCTACAAGGGGTTTCACCCCGGTGACGAGATGACGGTTATCGGCGAACTGGCCATGGGCCGCGAAGGCTCCGGTATCAGTGCGCAGCAGCTCTATGGCGGCAGCCGGAACGATTATGTCGAACATCAACGCTTTGGAGCGCGCTTTCTGCCCTGGTTCGGCGGCGTCTTCGGCATCATCGGGCTGATTATGCTGTTTATGGGTGTTCGGGCATTTATCCTGGGATAGCATGGGTAGCATGGATATTAAAGAACTGACGGACGAAATCAACCGGTTTGTCACCGATAAGGGCTGGTATCGCGAAGACTCCAGTTACCCACAGACGCCCCGCAACATCGCGATCTCGGTGGCCGTCGAAGCCGCCGAGATCCTTGAGCATTTCCAGTTCCACGATATCCCGCAGAACCAGGAGGAACTCGCCGGCGAACTCGCCGACGTCGCCAATTACCTGTTTCAACTCGCCTATCTGCTTGATATCGACCTCGAGACAGCCATCCTGGCCAAACTGCGGCAAAACTATCAGCGCAACTGGGAGTGACTGCCGATGCGTCATGCGCTATCGCCACTGGTGTTGCTGCTCTTGCTGCTGACACTCCTGCCCGCCGCGCCCCTCGCCGCCCAGCCACCCGAGCGCTACGCCGGCCCGCTCGCCGATTGGAATCGCTGCGGCGCCGGCGACCCCGCTGATGTGCATTTTACCTTTGCCGCCACCGGCGATACCTTCCCACATATGAATATTCAGGCCGTCGGCGAGGCCCAGGGCTACGATGTGCTCTTCGATTATCTGCGCCCCTTCCTGCAAGCCGCCGACATCGCTTACACCAACTTCGACGGCGCGATGCTGGCTTCCAGACCCATCAGCGGCTATCCCAATTTCAACTATAGCCCGGCGCTGGCCACTGCGCTCAAAAATGCCGGTATCGACCTGGTCTCGACGGCGAATAATCATATTCTCGACCACGGCCCGGCCGGAATCGATGCAACGCTGGCCGTGCTTGAACAGAACAGCATCCAGCAGCACGGCACAATCAGTTCGGCGGCGGCCATCGCCGGCGAACCGCGCCCACCCTACCTGCCGATCACGCTTGAACGCGACGGGGCCAGCCTGCGCATCGGTTTCATTTCGGCGACCTGGGGCACCAATGGTATCGCCGATCCGCATGGCCAGGTCAATCTGCTCTACGCAAGCAATGCCTACGGCAACCAGGGCGATGTGCGCCGGAGCGTCCTTGACGCCATCGCCCAGGCCCGCGCCGAAACCGACATCGTGATTGTGGCCGCGCATTGGGGCTACGAATACGAGTTCTATCCGCATCCCAGCCAGGAAGAAGCCGCCCGCCGCATGGCCGAGGCCGGCGCCGATGTCATTCTCGGCGCCCAGTCGCATACCCTGCAACCGGTCGACAGCATCCGCAGCGGCAATCGCTCGACCCTGGTGATCTATTCGCTGGCGAATTTTCTGGCGTCGCAGGGCGCCTACCAGGCCGCCCATTTCAGCGCGACCTCAGTCATCTTCTACGTTGGCCTGGTGCGCCGCGCCGACGGTAGCGCCGCCGTTACCGGCTATCGCTACCTGCCGACGATCCACGTCGACAATGATACGCGCCCGGCACCAGTTGCCGCCGGCAGCCTGCCCGAGGTGGTAGCGCACGTCCGTGGTATGCTGCGCGACCAGGGCGGGCTACGCCGGCTCAGCGCCGACCCGGCCCAATTCGGCGAGCGCGTCGAAGTGTGTCCGCCGTTGCTGCTGGCTGAGAGCCGGGAGTACCCGATTCCCGGCGATTTTGCGCAACACTACCTTGGCCTGAGTGACAGCCGGGTGGTGCGTTCGCCTGCCGAGGCGATTGCTGTTTTCGGGCTACCGATTGGCCCGGTACAACGCGAGCCCACCGCCGATTGCCGCGATCAAGTGGCCGTGCTCTACACCGAACGCCAGCGGCTCGAATTGCATCCCGAGCAGGACTGGCCCTTCCGCGTGATCGGCACACAAGTCGGCACCGAAGCCTTCAAACGCACCTACGGTAGCACCGAGCCGTCTCGCCGCACTGATCTGGCCGCCGCCGATGCCTTCGCCGATCCACGCTTTCGCGCCTTCTACGAGCGCAACGGCGGCCTGGCGGTGTTTGGCTACCCCATCAGCGGCGCGCTCAGCGAGAATGACCCGGCCAGCGGCACGCCACGCACGGTGCAATATTTCGAGCGCGCCCGCTTCGAACTGGCCGCCGACGCGCCACCTGAAGCGCCACCCGAGGCAATCGTGCAACTGGGGCTCCTGGGCCGCGCCGCTGAGGGGCCGGCGGCACGCTGCGGCGCTGAATACGCCCCGGAAAGCCCACCGCAAAACGATCTGCCGCCGGCCACTGCCGCGACAGCCGCACCGGGCGACCCGGCGGTGACCGGCAACGCCCGACCACTCTGGCTGAACATCCTGGCCGCACTGGCCGTTGGCGTGCTTGTGGTGATTGCACTCGGCCGGCTTTTGCAGCAGCTAAGCCGCCCCCGTGCATTCGCTCGCGTCCAGGCTCGCCGTCGGCGCAGTGCCCGCCAGCGCCTGAGAATCGATCAAGGCTATGGAAACCCTGACGAAGAGTGAAAAGCAGTTGCTGGCCGCCCTCGGCCCGCGCCTGGCGCTACCGCCGGCAGAACGGCGCCGGACGCTTCAGGTGCTGTTGCAAACACTGGCCGACGCTATGGCCGGCACCGCTTTGCCCGACGACCCGCTCCTGCGAGCGTATTTCGTCGCCACCGATCCGCCCGGCCCGGCCTTGCTCGGCGCGCTACTCGAACACTATGCCGGCGAGCGCCATGCCAGCGGCAGCTACTACACGCCACGGCCACTGGTACAATTTATGAGCCGGCTGGCTCTCTTCACCGTGCTTGAACTGCGCCTGCCCGCCGAGGCGCCGCCCGCCATCGCCACCTTCCTCCAGCGCCGCGATCCGGGCGCTCTCCACGCGCCAACGGCCACCCTGGCTGTGCTGCGCGAGCTGCGAATCTGTGACCCGGCCTGCGGCGGCGGCGCCTACCTGGCCGGCATGGCCGGCGAACTGGCGGCATTACAGCAGGCTCTCTGCCGCCGGATCGGCCAGGCATGTGATCCGGGCGCAACGCTGCGCCGGGTGGTGGAGCGCAACCTCTTCGGCAGCGACATCGATCCGCTGGTGATCAGTGGCTGTGGCCGGCGACTGGGCTTGCTGGCCGGCACGGCGAACGCCGGCACCGCCGGCAATCTGCGCTGCGCCGACAGCCTGGCCGCAGCGCCGAACACCCAGTCCGGCTGGCCGGCCGGCTTCGACATCGTGATTACCAATCCGCCCTACCTGAGTTGCAAACACGGCTTTGGCCGCAGCAGCCGGGCCGAACTCAGCCGGCGCTTTCGCAGTGCGCACGGCCAGTTCGATGCCTGGATGCTGTTTCTCGAGCGCGGCCTGGAATTGCTGCTGCCCGGTGGCTGCTACGCCTACCTGGTGCCCCGACCGCTCCTGGCCAATCGCAACAGCCACACCCTGCGCGAACTCCTGGCCGAACAGCGCATCGTCGCCCTGGCCGACCCCGGGCCAATCTTCGCCGCCGGCGTTGAGCCAATGGTCGTGGTTGGCCAGCACACGACGCAAAATGGGCGCCCGGTGCAGATCTTTGATCCGCCGGCAGTGAGGCGCGGCCAACCGGTATTGCTGCGCGCAGCAGACAGTTTCGTCAATAGTGTGGGGATCTGGAATATCGGTCTCTCGCGATTATCGGCGGGGGACAGCCAGCGTTTGCTTGATCTGCCGCGACTGGGGGAGCTCTGTCGCTTGCTACGCGGCGCCGAGTGCGGCAAACACGACCCGGCGATCAGCGATCAGCCCGGCGCGGATGCCTACCCGCTGTTGCGCGGCGCCGATGTGCAGCGTTATCGAATTGCCTATGCCGGCCTCTTCATTCGGCGCCAGGGCAGTGCGCGCCGCTACAAGCCACTGGCCGTGCAACAGGCGCCCAAGCTGCTGGTGCGCCGGGTCGCCGGCGAAATCATCGCCGCTCTCGACGACAGTGGCCGCCATGGGCTGAATACACTCTATATCATTTTGCCGCACGACGATTATGAATGGTTACCGGCCTATCTCTGCGGCCTGCTCAACTCACAATTGCTGAACGATTATTTTGCCGCCTGTTTCCAGCACCACGACCGACTTTTTCCCTACTTGCGCATGGAACAACTGGCCGCTATGCCTATCGCTCTCGCTGCACCACCCCTGCGCCGGCGCATCGTCGGCCTGGTGCAGCAATTGCACCAGGCCGACGATGCGCCAGTACGGGCGCACCTGGACGAACTCGTATACCGGGCATACGGTTCAAAAGAAAAAAAGGGCAAGTAAGGCCGTTGCCGTCAGTCGACAACGGCCTTACTTGCCCTTTTTTTAGCGCAGTGCGTTGAGAAACCGTTGGCGCGAGGTAGCCAGCGTCTCCGCCGAAACCGGGAAATAGCCGACATCGGCCACGATATTATCGACTGATTGCAAATAATAGTTGATGAACTCGGCGACATGCGGTTTTTCGCGCATAATCACCGGACTGCTGTAGATGAACAGCGGGCGTGCCAGCGGGTAGACTCCGGACGAGATGGTATCAAGCGTAGGCGCGATGGCTTCGCCCTCGCCCGCGCTCAGCGCCAGCGTCCGCAGAACACCACGATTGCTCTGGTAGAAAGAATAACCGAAGAACCCGATCGCATTCGCGCTGTTGGCCACCCCCTGAACCAGCAGCAAGTCATCTTCGCTCAAAACCACATCGGGCACATTGATCAACGGGCGCGGATTCCCATTCAGCACCTGGTCGACAAAGAAATCAAAAGTGCCGCTGTCCAGACCTGGTGCGTAGCGCGCAATCGGCAGCGCCGGGTAACTCGGATCGACTTGATCCCAGGTTTGTGCCACCCCCGAGAAGATCTGCGCGAGCTGGGCAAAATTCAATTCCGTCAGGAATTCGTTATCATCGCTTACAACGACCACAATCGCATCGACGGCCACTTCAAAACCAACCGCATCACGCCCGGCGGCATTGCAGCCGGCCTGCTCTACCGGCAACATCGCCCGGCTGGCATTGACAATATCGATTTCCGTCCCGCCCTCATCACAAAAACTGCGAAAACCGGCAACCGTCCCGCTAATGTTCACATCAATCGGCGCAGACGAGCCGGCCTGACGAAAATCATCGACCACC
This sequence comes from Chloroflexaceae bacterium, assembly GCA_034437175.1. GTDB lineage: Bacteria > Chloroflexota > Chloroflexia > Chloroflexales > Chloroflexaceae > DAOTUJ01. Next base: position 11,504 of record DAOTUJ010000005.1, read on the forward strand.
GCCGTCGTCAAGGGAAACAGCGTCGACGAACCACCGATACTGATCGGCCCGGTTACTTCCAGCGGGTCGACCGGCGGCAAGGGATTGACCAGCGCCGGATCGCTGCCTTCGCCGGTGGGCGCTTCCGTCGGCGCGGGCAAAACCGGTGCCGTCGCTTCGATTTCTACCGACGCCGGCGGGGGTGGGGCAGCCGTACCGCCGGCACAGGCCGTCAGCAAAAGCACCCCGATCAGCAACAGCGCCGGTTCCCAGGCGAACCATCTTCGCACGGACATGGATCCACCTCCTCATCCTCTTCTTCTTCTCTTTGCATCTTTGTTCCTCGGCAGTGCCGATGGCACGCTGCAATCTTATGCCACGCGACTGACACCGTCAAGCTGCAAAATTCCTGTCCGCAGAGCAGGCATCGATGATATACTGGCGACGACTATTTGCCAAACAAAAGAGACATAGCTGTTCGTTTGCGGTGGCTTCGCCGCCGCAAACGAACAGCCATCTCGCTCTTTGTTCGAGCGTATTGCCCTAGATATTGTAGCTTATGCACAATTCATCCACAAAATGTGGAAAACTATTATGAGTACCATATTGCATCCACCGTTATGAATAGCCAGTCTCCATATGATGCAATTTATGCGACAGTCTGTCGTATTCCAACGGGCAAAGTCTGCACCTATGGCCGGGTGGCCCTGATGGCCGGGCTGCCCGGCCACGCCCGGCTGGTCGGCTATGCGTTGCACGCCCTGCGCAACACAGGCGGCCGCCAGGTGCCCTGGTGGCGCGTCGTCAATGCGTCCGGGCGGATCAGCAATGCTTACGAGCCGGCCCTGCAACGCGAATTGCTGCTGGCCGAGGGCATCGAGTTCGATCAGCACGACCGGATTGACTTGCGGCGCTTCCTCTGGCAAGAAGCCGGGTGACGACCTGGCCACTTGCACGGACTGCCCCATGTGCATACAATGCAGGCATACGTTTCCCGGCACATTGCATCTGGTCACACTACCACACTGCGCTGCAAGGCGTGCAAGCAGCCGGCAGCCGGGTCAGCAGAATGAGGATGCCGTATGCCCGAACTGCGTCAGAATCTCGCGACTCGCGAATGGGTGATTATTGCAACCGAGCGTGCCCGCCGCCCCAATGCTTTCATCGAACTCGGCCATCACGTTACGACCGAAGCGCGCAGCCCCCACGATGATGCCTGTCCGTTCTGTATCGGCAATGAAGAGCTCGACCTGGAAGTGTACCGCTACCCGGCAGAAGGCGCCTGGCAGTCGCGGGTCGTGCTCAACAAGTTCCCGGCACTCCTCAATAGTGGCGATCCGGTGCGCACCTTCGACGGTGTGATCCGCCGGCTGGCCGGTATCGGTCACCACGAAGTTGTTGTTGAGCATCCGCGCCACAATACGACCATGGCCTTGCTCGCCGAAGATGATATTCTTACGGTGCTGGAAACCTTGCTCCACCGCGGCCTGCATATGAGCAAAGACCATCGCATCGAGCAAATCGTCTTCTTCAAGAACCATGGCGAACGGGCCGGCGCCTCGTTGCCGCATCCCCATTGCCAGATCATCGGCCTGCCCATGGTGCCCGGCGATATCCGCCGCCGCATCGAGATTGCCCAGTATTATTTCGATGACCACGGCGAATGCGCCTATTGCAAAATGATCAATGACGAGCTCGAACGTGACGTGCGAGTTATTGCCGTCAATGAACATTTTGTGGCCTTTATTTTGTATGCCGCGCTTTCACCTTTCCACACCTGGATCTTGCCGCGCCGCCACTATTCGAGTTTCCTGCTCAGCTCCGGCGAAGAACTGTTCGCGCTCGCTGCGATTATACGCACGGTACTGCGCAAACTCTACTTCGGCCTGAACGATCCCGACTACAATTTCATTATTCGCACCGCCCCGGTCAAGGAATGGGCCAATTCCTATTTCCACTGGTATATGACCCTCGTGCCCCGGCTGAGCCGCACCGCCGGCTTCGAGCTCGGCAGCGGCATGCGCATCAACCCGACCTTGCCCGAAGATTGCGCCCGCTTCCTCTGCGGCGTCGACATTAGCGGCATATGAAAAGGTCGAGCGCGTCCAGCTATCCGCCAACATCGGATAGCTGGACGCGCTCGACCTTTTTGCTCGGGCAATTCTTCAAGCAGGCGTCAGAGAAAGCGTGCCGCAATGCTGCTCGCCGGCACACTGCATGCATTAAACGGGCTTCGCTGTGCAGCCATGCGGTACGCGATCCTCAAGGAAAATCCCGCACATTCATTCGGCATGCACGCAACTTTCGCGGGCTTCAGCACGAGTCCACGGATCATGCAAGAACGCCGGTTCGCTGGTTGCGGCCTTAGATCCCGCCGCTGATCAGCACCTGGCTCAGCAGTTCCAGCATAAAGATTACCTGGTAGGTTACACCGGCAATCGCCGCAGCAGCAACCAGCAATATTGCCACCGTCGCGGCCAGGTTGCCAAGCAGTGAACTATGCTCCTCCTCGCGCATTGATGGCGCAGGAGCATACTTCGGATACGCCATGACGTACACTGTGTCCTGATAATTTCTGCGGGTCTCCATAATTGCACCTCAGTGTGTATGCATCCGCCAGATATTCGCAGGTTGTCAATGAAACTGTAGTGTGCGAAACCACCATATGTGTTTCAGAAGTGTTATTATTTGTATAATACACCTGGAACTGTTTCCAGGGCAACCATGTTTTCAGTGCATTTGCAGGCAATTCGACGTGCAAACACTGTGCAGACCTGGATGCAGTGCTTGCATATAGGAAAGAAGCATGCTGTTGCCGCTGAAACTTCCGGCCCCCTGGTGCGTACCATCAGTTGCATTTCGGTAATTCCAATTTGCTACCTTTGGTTTGCTACCATTGGATTTTGGAACGATCTATCTATACGGGCAATGGAGCCGTACTTGCCGACTGATGTTCAGTCGGCTCCAACAGACACAGGAAGGACGAAACCGTATGACCCAGAAGAATTCGGCAGGCCGGGGCAGGTTGCCGCTGCGTGGCGGCCTGGCCATCGGCGTGATCCTGGTAATCGCCATTATCGGCCTCGGCGTCTCCACCATGAAATTCGCCCAGGTCAATGAAGGCCAGCGTGGTATCATCGTCACGCAGGGTCGCGTCGAGGGCATTCAAGATCCCGGTATCTTCTTTCGGCCCTTTGCGCCCTTTACCAGCGTCGAAATCGTCAACATCCGCCGTATGACACGCCAGGCTTCGCAGAATGTGGCCAGTAGCGATAAGCAACTCTACGACATCGACATCCAGGTCGACTACAGTCGCATCGCTACTCCCGAAGCGCTCCGCGCTCAGTACGGCGAGATCGGCGTCAGCGACGACCAGCTCAATAGCTTCTTCGATGGCTTCATCAATGATGCGCTCAAGAGTGCGAGTACTCAGTTCACGCTCGATGAAACGCTCTCCGACCGCGGCTCCTTCGCCGACCGCATCCGCGGCTTCCTCACTACGCCCGCCGGCGACGGTCAGCGCAGCCCGGTCGACCAGCTCTACGTTCGGCTTGAAGCCGTCAAGGTGCTTGATATTAGCGTCGACGAAGATTATGCCCGCCTGCTCGCCGAAAAGGCCAACCTCGAAGTGCAGATCGAAACCGAAGAAAAGCGCCGCCAGCAGATCCAGGCCGAGCAGTCCAACAATCTATTCCAGGCCGAACAGGAGGCTCAGGTCGCGCTCACCCGCGAGAAGGGTATGACTGAAGCCGAACTCGAGGCCGTCAACCGCGAATCCCAGATTCGCTCCATTCAGGGGCGCTACTGGAGCGAAAATCCCGAATTGCTCGATCTACGCAAACGCGAATTGATGGTGCAGATGATGCAGAGCGGCAATATCTGGTTCATCGATCCCAGCACCGACCTGACGCTGCTGCTCGACCAGATGGCGACCGGTAGCTCCAATGCAGCCGTGCAGCAGGTCGTGCCGCGCGAGCCCACCGCCGCGCCCGAAGAGACCAGCCCGCCGGTCAGCGAAAATCAGCAGCCCTGATGTGAGCGGCAGCGCTGCCCACATCAGTGCATGAACATGAAGTGGTCTGGGGTTCGACAGCATAGCTGTCGAACCCCGGATCGCTTTGCGCTTCACGAGAGAAGCCCGCGCTGCCGGAGCTCGGCCTGCAATACCGGCTCGATACCGGCACGCAGCGCCGGGTTGGCATAGCCAATCCAGCCGACGTCGGCGTTCAGGTTCATCGGTGCATCCAGCGCCGCCCCGCGCTCGTCGGTCAGTACAATGCCGGCACGCTCGGCGATCAGCGCCGTTGCCAGGTCGTAAGGATGACAGCAGATGCCGATGGCCGCGCCGCTCATCGCCAGCTTGCGGTCGATCAGCGGGCGCAGATCGGCGACGAAACGATCATGGCCGGCGATCAATTCGTAGAGCTGACCGGCACTGGAAATGTACTGGTCTTCGAAGCACTGCGCTTTGCCGGGCTGCGGCGGCCCCAGCAACTGCCGGATCAATGCGTCGTCAATTGCGGCCAGTTCGGCCCGGGCACCGGGAAAAAAGCGACTGATCATGGCAAACCCGTGCGCCAGGTGATTGGCCTGCGAGGGCCGCAGCCGGATGGGCCGGCGCTCGCCGCTCAGCCGATTGTAGCGCTCACAGTGCATGTCGCCGTCGCGCAGCGCCCAGAGCGTATCACTCAGATGTTGCTTGACGAGCGGAATCTCAGTTTGCACGGCCAGCTCAATGTCGCGCAGGCGCGTCGCCGATCCGCGGTTGGGTGCAACCCCGGTCAGGATCCAGCCGCTGCGCTTCTGATACATCAGCCCGCGCGTGCCGTCGATCGGGTCGACGATCACCCGGATCACGGCATCCGCCGCGCTCCGGCCGGCCGGTAACACCACACCTTCCGCCGCGAGCCCTTCGGCGATCAGGATCAGCGGCCACTCCGGCGCTACCTCGCGGGCAAAAAAGTCGATCAGCACTTCCTCGCCAATCCGATCCAGCGCGTATATCGTATCGCCGTGCAAATCGTCGGCGGCGACGGCGGCCAGTTCCATCACGGCACTCTGCTCACAGGCTGCCACCACCCGGTTGCGGATCAGTTCATGCAGGCGAATAATCCGCGCCTGCAATTGTTCACGCTTCGTAATCATTCGTTCCGACTCCCAAACTATGCTCCGGTGTTACTAATCAGGGTATAATAACACCAGCCGATTGTTTTACCTCAAATACTACACGAGAGATATGAAACATGACTATGTCAACTGCTCTGCCTCCCAACTTTGCCGAACTCAAGGCAATCGAATTACCTGACGGGCTATTGAGCTACCGTCAAAGCGGCCAGGGCGTACCCATGGTGCTGATCCATGGCTGGGGCGGATCCTCGCGCCACTGGTATCGCACTATGCATGAACTGGATACGCAATGGACGATGTATGCACCGGACATGCCGGGCTTCGGCCAGTCGCCGCCGCTCAAAGGGCGCGCCGGCATCCGCGAGATGGCCGACACGCTGATTGCCTTCGCCGATGCCCTGAACCTGGAGCAATTCGTCGTCGTTGGGCACTCGTTTGGCGGTGGTGTCGCGGCATGGCTGGCCGCGCACTGGCCCGAGCGGGTGCAGCGCGTGGTGATTACCGCCCTCGGCGCACCACGCAGTTTTCTCGAACGGCTGCTCTTTGTCCAGTCACATTTGCAATATGAGCTCTCGCTGGCACTCTGGCGGCCGGCACTCACCTGCTGGCGACCACTACAGGCCGCCCTTCTCCCGCTGACAATTGCCCAGTGGAGCCGGCCGCCCCTGCCACAAATGCTCTCGGCCCAGTTCTTCCATCGCCTGCCCGCCGATATTGATCTCTTGCAGGCCGGCATCTGCGACCTGGCGAGCATGGATTTTCGTACCGCGCTCGAATGTGCTTCCAGTGTCGGCGACCCGGAACTGCTGGATGCCATGAAGCATATCACGATCCCGACTCTGCTGATCGGCGGCGAATACGACCAGGTGATGCCGCTTTCCGGCCTGGAGGCGGCCACTGAAATCATTCCCAACAGCCGGGCAGTTGCCATCCCCAATTGCGGTCATGTGCCGATGGTCGAGAGTCCCCATGAATATCATCGCTTGCTTCACGAGTTTCTAAGCTAATTGCTGGTCTGAGTATTTTGTTACCTGGCACCTGCTCACCCTCGCCATTCCGGGCGATCGCGGTGAGCAGGTTCTTTTTTGGCCCTCCGCCCACCCGAACCTCACCCATTCTGCGCCCATCAAGATGAAATTTTGGTAAAGAATTTCATCGTACACTCACTGAACCTTCATTTTAACGAAGCATTTTCCTAACCGGTTCGTTTCTGGTGCGCGGGAAAATGTATAATGAAAATCCTGATTTCGGGATTTCCAGGCAATAAGTGTTCAAGAAAAAAATGGGTATGTTTGAAGAACGGGACAGCGAACTTTTTGCACCATATTTGAGTCAATGGCTGCGCACCGCAATCAACAAGCACAGCTTCAACTGCGGCGCAGTACGGCATCTGACCGCGACGGTTTTGTACGCCGACATCGGCGGTTTTTCCGATCTGACCGCTGCCTTTGCTGTTGCCCCCGGCGGCGCCGAGCGGCTGCACGAATCGCTGAGCAGCATCCTGACGATTCTGATTTCCACGGCAACCGCCTATGGCGGCGATGTTGTGGCGATTGCCGGTGATGCGCTGACCATCTGGTGGCCCGATCAACACAACCCGGCGCAGGCGGTTCGCTGTGGCGAAGCCATGATTGCGGCACTGGCCACCGTGCCGCCGATCATCACGCCGCGCGGACCGTTGCAGGCCGGTGTGCGCATCGGAGTCTCCGCCGGCCCGGTGACGGCGATACTGGTCGGGTTACCGGCCTACGGCGTGCATCTCGTATTACGTGGGCCGGCGCTGCAAGCGGCCGTAATGGCCGAAACCCGCGGCGAACTCGGGCGAGTGCGGTGCCAGGCGGTCAGCGAGCAACCGGCCGAGTTGCCCGCCAACTTCGTACCGGCGAATGAGCTCTGGCCGGCCTATAAACACTTTCTGCATCGTAGTTTCGCCGAACGCCTACGCCTGGGAGCACTGGTCACCGAATATCGGCGCTGTGTACCGGCCTTCGCCTCATTCAAACTGCCCGATGCACCGGCGGATCTGCACCAACTGGTCAGTCGCGTCCAGATTACCATTGATCGCTGGGGCGGCTGGCTCAGCGAAGTCGAGATCGGCGACAAAGGCTCGCTCTTTGTGATGCTGTTTGGAGCGCCGATTGCCAGCGGCGACGAGCCGGTGCGGGCGGTTGGATGTTGCCTGGAACTCTTCGAAAACAGGCTGATCGAACGGGGCGGAATTACGGCGGGCACGCTCTTCGTCGGCTCGATTGGCAGCCCGCTCCGGCGGGTGTACACCGCTCAGGGCGATGAAATGAACCTGGCCGCCCACCTGATGTATAGCGCGGAACCCGGCGAATTGCGAGTTACCAGCCGGGTACGCCGCGAAATCGAACGCCGCTTCAGTTGCCAGGAAATCGGTGCGACGATCTTCAAGGGGCATCACGAGCTTGTGCCGATAGCCCGCGTGCTGCCGTTGCGCTCGCGCTATGGGCGCTCCGGCAGCACTGCTCACAGCATTTCCAGCCAGTCGGTGCTGTTTGGCCGCGACGCGGAAATGCAGCAGATCGATCAACTGATCGCCACCGTGAGCAGCGGCAGCGCCCGTCTGCTGATCGTCGAAGGCGAGTCCGGTATCGGCAAGAGCGTGCTGCTGGAACATTTGCTGGCAAACTGGGTTCGCACGCGCCGGCCCGGCCTCTGGAGCGAATGCCGTAGTGGCCAGCAAACCCCGCTGCTGCCCTGGCGCCCCATCATCGCCGACCTCTCCGGCCTGGATGAAGCCGCCCCACTCTTTGTGCAGTTTGAACAGATCGAGCACGCACTGCAAGCCACCAGCAATCAGACGAGCGATCATGCGCTGCGTGATGCGCTGCGCTATCTGCTCGGCCTCGATGATAGCGACAGCGGCACTCAGACCGAAATCGTCGAGCAAGCCATTGAACTGGCGGCCTGCCTGGTGCAACGACGCCTCGAGCGCGGCCCGCTGCTCATTGTGCTGGACGATGTCCACTGGGCCGACGAAGCCACGCTGCGGGTTGCCGCACACATTGCCGAGAGGATCAACGAATGTGAGGCCCGGTTGCCGTTGCTGCTCGCGCTGTCCTTGCGCCCGATGGATCGGGTATCACCGGTGATCCGGCACATCCAGCAGCAGCCCTGGTGCCGGCATTTTGCGCTCGGCCCACTGGCCGCAAGCGATGCCGAACGCTACCTGGCACATATTCTCGGCATCGAAGCCGCCCCGGACTCCCTGGCCCAGATCGTCGAGCGCCAGTCGCAGGGCCAGCCGTTATTCATCCGAGAATACGTGCGCGCATTGCGGGAAAACCGGATCATCAACGGATCGGGCCAGCAATTTCAACTGCTGGGCAACCCGGCAGCCGTCGCCATTCCCGACACGATCCAGGGCATTATCCAGGCCCGCGTCGACCGATTGGACGAAGCAACTCGCCTGACGCTCAAAGTGGCCGCCGTAATTGGTCGCACCTTCGCGATCGGTCTGTTGCGCTCGATCCACCCGGCCGCTCCGGACAGCGCCAGTCTCGACAGCCAGATCGATACCCTGGTTCAGCTCAATATTGTGCAGCCGGAACTGCTCCAGCCCGAGCGCCTGTACCGCTTCAAGCACCACATGACCCACGAGGTAGCTTATGCGAGCCTGCTGTACGAGCAGCGACGCGATTTGCACTCCCGCGTGGCGCGCTGGTACGAACGCAACAATGCCGAAGATCTCCGGCTGGATCGCAGTACCATCGCGCTGTACCAGTTGCTGATTGGCCATTATAGCCGGGCCGGCAACCGCAGCCGGCTGGCGCGCTACAGCCGAACTGCCGCCGAGTTGGCGGCCGGCAACTATGCCAATGCCACTGCCCTGGAGCATCTTACCACCGCCCTGGCCCTGACTATCACCCCGCATGAGCGCGCCGAACTACTGCTGCTCCGGCTGCTGATCGGCCAGCGCAGCGGCACCTATACCGCCCAGGAATCGGATCTGGCAGCACTGAATGAACTGGCGATCAGCATTGGCGATCCGATCCTGCGGGTGCGCGCTGCCGTCTGCCGGGTACGCTGGTTGCTGGATGCAAACCGGATTGTCGGTGCGCTAACGGCTTTGCAGCGCGTGGGCGAACTCCTGACCACGGCGCTGGTACAACCGCTGGAGCAATTGCCGCGCGAGCAAGTCAAGTTATTGGGGCTTTATTACGATTTGCGGGGCGAAGTAGCGGCACTCTGCGGCAATGGCAGGGCGGCGCGCGCCTGGTATGCCCGCGCCTTGCCGGCGCTCCGGGCCGGCGCCGCCCTGCCGAGCGAAACCGGTGCTTCAACAATGCGCTTTGAAGCGGGCGCACCGCACTGCCTGAATCACCTGGCGGAACTGGCCCTGCAAACAGGCGATCCGGGCGAGGCGCTGCGCCAGGCAGCAGCCGCGCACGCCGAGGCTGAGCAGCGAGGCGACCAGATCGAGGTCATTCGGGCGCTTACCCGGCTGAGCCATGCCTGCCTGTGCCTGGGCGACCTGACACCAGCGCACCACTATGCCGGCCAGGCGCTAACGATTGCGCGGGCGATTGGCGACCGACGCGGCCAGACACAGGCCTTGCAGATGCTGGCACGCCATTACCAGGCAGCCCGTGAGCATGATGCAGCCCGGCACACGCTCCAGCAAGCGCTGGCGAACGCTTCCAGCGCCGGCCTGTTGCGGCTGGCGCAAGCCGTACGGGACGACATTGCGCAGAGTGAATTATGAGATGAGGAATCGCGTCAGGGCTGAAGACCGGTGCCCGACGCAGCGCCATCGGCCGGGAGAGCGAGCTCGGTTTCAACGGTGGGAAAAACCGCCTGCCACCATTGGTACCAGTTCGGCTGAAGCAGCGGCGGCGGCAGGGCGGAAGGTGTCGCAACCGGTTCCGGATCAGGGATTTGCGGCTTCTGCAAGAGCAAAACCGTATCGTGCGGGAAGGCCATAAAGAGCTGTTCCCGCGCAATCTGCATCACATAGACATCAGATTCGGCATGCGCGACACTTGCCCGCAGATAATCAATTTCGCCTTCCAGCCGGGCAACTTCCGCTGCCTTTGCCTCGACCTGCGACTCGAGGCGGGCGCTGAGAATAACCTGGCCGACAAAATTGACCATCAGCGAGAAGGTAAGCAATGCGAGCAGCAGCGTCACGATATGGATGGCACCATTGCGCAAAGGCGGGCGCCGTTCGCCGGCCGGCGTGGCAAGCGAACGACGCCCGAGGTGCCCAAGGCGAAGAATGGTTGACCGTTTCTGCGCAGCGGGCCGACGACGGCGCATAGAAGAGCCCTAGCTTGAGGCGGTTCCATCTGCGGGCCGTGGTGCTTCGAGCAGCAGCGGCTCATCCACATTTGTGGTCATCGCAGACTGGCCGCGGAACAGGCCACCCGGTTCAATATGTAGCGCGGCAGTGGTAATATCACCCCAGACCTTGCCGGTCGGCGAGATCTCGAGTTGTTCCACCGCCGTAATTTCCCCTTTGACCGCACCGGAGACATGCACATTCTGCGCCTTGATCGTCGCGATAACGCGGCCACTCTCACCGACAATCAGATTGCCGAGGACTTCCATATCGCCCTCAACCGTGCCATCGATCCGAATATTGCCGTCGGAGGTAAGCGTACCGACAAAGCGTGTATTGACTCCAACAATTGTTTCTGGTTTGCCATTCATGGCTTGAGGTGCAGCCTGCGGCTTTTTTGTTCCACTAAACATTGCAAGTTCCTCCTGCCCATGCCGTGCATTCATTGCGAGCGGGCAAGCGGGCGATAGTTACGCAACTGAACGTGCACAGCCGGGTTCAGGATCTACCCTGCTGATTATTCTGATGTTCATCGGCTTCATTATAAACGACCGCTCTGCTTCGGGCAACCCGAAGATCGACTCGGGCTGTCCCAGGCGCTTTTTCAGGCAGGAGCCTGGAAAAATACTCAATTACAGGACTCCCGTAGTCGCGTGGTTGCTCGCGCCGCAACAGGTGGGTTTCGCCTGCGGCAGCAAGGAAGCTACCTTCTTTTGCTCTGGTTTTGGCAGCTTCGCTGCCAAAACCAGAGCAATAAAACAGTTCTTCCGCCCTGCCGGCGGCGATTCCGGCCTGGACGCAGGGCGACCGCGTAAGTCATGTCAACTACACCAGCTCGCGCATCACGGCCATAGCCGCATCGTAATCGGGCTCCTTGCCGGCGGCGGGCACATACTCGACGTGGCGAACCGTGCCTTCGGCGTCGAGCACAAACACGGCCCGGCTTTCCAGGCGAAAATCGGCCAGAAAAGTACCGTAGGCGGTGCCGAAATTCATATCGCGGTGGTCAGAGAGCGCAACGATATTTTCGGCATCGTTGGCACCGCACCAGCGGGCCTGAGCAAAAGGCAGATCGGCACTGACGGTCACGAAAGCCGCCTTCTCACCCATTGCGGCGGCTTCCTGGTTGAAGCGGGTAGTCTGCTTCGAGCAAACCCCGGTATCGAGCGAGGGCACAACACTGAGCAAGACCGGTTTGCCGGCATAGCTGGCCCTGGTTACCGGTTGTAGTTTGCCGTTCAGCAGCGTAAAATCGGGGGCGCTATCACCCACCTGCAATTCCGGCCCGATCAACGTCCGCGGACCAAAAAAGTCGAATGCTCCCTCACGTTCGACAGTCACAGATATTTTCCTCTCTGTTTGAAAAGCCGGCCTGTTAAAAATTGTAAATTCAGGGTGGAAAAATGTCAACTAAAACAGGGCGTTGGCGAGACGGCGGCGGTAATCGGCGACGAGGGCGTGCTCATCGCCGAGCAGAGCCAACACGGCCAGCAGCGCTTTGCGGGCACCGTCATCGAAAAGCGCCCGATTACGCTGGACGATGTACAGCAGGTGATCCATCGCGGCTGCTTCCTCGCCGCGCGCGATCAGGCCGGCAGCCAGCGCATAGCGCGCCTCGAGGTCTTTCGGCTCGGCGGCAACGCGAGCTTCAAGTTCCGCCGGATCGGGCGACTGCTCAAAAAAGTCGCGAGCCTCCATAATCGCCTGGGCCCGCGCGAACAGTGGCGAGTCGGTCGGCACATCGCGCAACACCGCCAGCGCCTCGGGGTCGCCGAGTTTCATCAACACCCGCCCGAGGCCGAAGAGCGCCGTAGCGTGGTGCGGATTCTGGCCGAGCACCAGCCGATAACGCGCCGCCGCCTCCTGCGGATCGCGCTGCTCCAGCGCCGCCGCCGTGGCGACCAGGTCGTCACCGGGAGCGGCAACGAAGTTCTTGAGCCAGGCCCGCACCCGTGACTCAGGCAGCGCCCCGGTGAACTCATCGATCACCTGCCCATCGCGGACAGCTTTGACGGCCGGGATACCCTGGACGCGGAAGGCAGCGGCGAGGCGCTGGTTCTCATCGACGTTGACTTTGGCGAGCACAAAGCCGCCCTGCGCCTCGTTCGCCAGTTTCTCGAGGGTTGGCCCGAGGGTACGGCAGGGGCCACACCAGGGCGCCCAGAAATCGACCACGACCGGGACTTCGCGCGAGCGGGCCATCACGGTGCTTTCAAAATCCTGTTCAGTAGCATCAAATACAGCAGCAGATTTCATGGTTTTCTTCCTTTTTCTGGCGGCCGCATAGCGGCCGCATTCCGGCAAACTCAGCGCACATTATACACCGTGCCGACAAGATCGAGGACACGCTCGACGACTTCGGCGGGGCTACCGTGCGCACTGACCCGCCGCAGCAGGCCGTGAGTCGTGTAAAATTCCATCAGGGGAAACGTTTCGGCATCATAGACTTGCAGACGCTCGGCGATCACCTCGGGCTGGTCGTCGGCGCGCTGCACCAGGGTGCCGCCGCGCTGCCAGCAGCGGCGCATCGCGGCCACATCATCAACGTGCAGGGTAAAGGCTTCGCCGCCGCCCTCGCAGACCCGCCGGCCGCCCAGCCGCCGGATCGCCTCGTCGGTACTGATTTCGAGTGCAATCACCAGGGCCAGCCGGCGCTGCACATCGGCCAGCATGCCTTCGAGCGCCAGGGCCTGAACGCGCGAGCGTGGAAAGCCGTCGAGCAGAATCAGGTGCTCAGCGGGAGCCTGAGACAGCCATTCGCGCATCAGGCGATCCATCATACTGTCGGGCGCAAAATGCCCATCGGCCAGCAAGGAACCAATTTGCAACCCGATAGACGTACGCGCCGCTATTTCGGTACGCAAACGTTTGCCGGTCGCGATCACCGTCAGCGGCAGACGCATGGTGAGTTGTTCGGACACCGTACTCTTGCCGGCGCCGGGGGGACCCAGCAAAATCAAGACCGGGGGCCGATCCTCCGTCACAGTTACTCCTCCAGCTCATCAAGCGCCTCGCGCACATAATCGGCGTCGGGATCGATTTCGAGCGCCGCCGCATAAGCATTGCGCGCCGCTGTCATTTCACCAAGTTCGACATAGCTGTTGCCGAGACCATAGTACGCATTTACATAGTCGGGGTCAAGTGCAAGAGCCTGTTCAAAAGCCGCAATGGCTTCGCGATAACGATTCAAATTGTAGAGGCTCCAGCCCAGGCCGTTATAGGACTCATCCTGATCGGCATCCATCGCCAGCGATTGCTCGAAATACGCGATGGCATCGGCGGATCGGCCACTATTTTCGAGCGCCCAGCCCATGCCGCTCAAAGCAAAACTCGAACCAGGGTCAAGTTCGATGGCAGCGGCATAGGCATCGATAGCATTTTCGTAGGCCAGTTCTTTGGCGCGGCTACCATCAGATGCGAAGGCGAGGAAGAAATAGGCTTCGCCCAGCCAGGCGGCTTTTTCAGCATCTTCGGGATCGAGATCGACAGCCTGTGCCAGGTATTCCACCGCTTCAGCATACTCGTCTTCGGCCAGCAGGACGCGCCCGTAGCCATAATTGGCATCAGGACAGTTGGGATCGGCAGCAAGCACAATCGCAAAGGCCTCACCAGCCGCATCATAATCCTGCGCATCAAAGAACAGCCAGCCCAGGTTCGTCAGGTCGTCCTGCGCCGCGATATTGTCGGGCACACGTTCCAGGACGTCGGCATAATCGTCAAGCGCGGCAGCGAGATCGCCCGCAGCAACCCGTGCTGCGGCACTCGCCAGCAGCGTCTGCACTTCAGCCGTATCCGGCGGCGGCAACGTCGTCGGTAACGGTTCGGGCGGCGTATCGGGATCGATCAATTCGAGGAAGCCGAACAGCCCGCCGGCCATCAGTGTCAGCAACAGCAAACCGGCAATCCCCAGCCCCAGGAGAGTAGCATTCGAGCGGGCGGGCGGAGCGGGAGCATCATTGGGGATCGTCGTGGAAGCAGCAGCCGGGCGGTGAGGAGCCGGTGCGTCGACAGCCACCGGACGCGCATAGGCAATCGTCTCGGCGGTAGCCGGCGATGGAGTTCCGGCGACCAGCATTGTCTCGCCGGTAGCCGCAAACCCGGTAGCCGGCGCAGTCGTCACGATAGTGTGCAGGGCAGCCATCATCTCGCCGGCGCTCGCGAAGCGGGCGGCCGGCTCACGTGCCAGGGCGCGCATGATGATGTCTTCAACCGGCAGCGGCAGATCGCCGCGAATTTCGCGTGGCGGGCGCGGATCGTGCAGCAGGCGGGCGGCCAGCATGCCCATCGGCGTATCGGCCTGAAAGGGAAAGCCGCCGGTCAGCAATTCGTAGAGCACCACTCCCAGCGCATAAATATCGGTGGCCGGACCGATGCTTGCCAGGCCCTGAGCCTGTTCGGGCGACATATACTCGGGCGTGCCCATGACCGTGCCGGCCATCGTCAGGCCGGCGGTATCACCGGCGCCGAGCGCCCGTGCCAGGCCGAAATCGGTGAGGAAAACCCAGTCGTCACCGGTAACCATGATGTTCGAAGGTTTGATGTCGCGGTGCATCACCTGCCGGCTGTGAGCATAATCGAGCGCAGCGCCGACCTGGCTGAGCAGGCGGGTAGCGTGGACAAGGCTGAGCGCCCCCTCACTGCCGACCAGATCCTTGAGGGTCTGGCCTTCGATATACTTCATCGCGATATAGTGCAAAGCAGGCGAAACTGCGGCGGCGTTGCGGATGGCAGCGGCCTGGCCGATCTCGTAAATCGGCACGATATGCGGATGCTCGAGGCGAGCGGCACTGCGAGCTTCTTGCTGAAAGCGCGCAACATAGCTGGAGTCGTGGGTGAGTTCGGGCGGCAACACCTTGAGCGCGACGATCCGGTCGAGGGTAACCTGGCGTGCGCGGTAGACCACAGCCATGCCACCGCGGCCAAGTTCCGCCAGGATCGCAAAATCGCCAATCTGCGCACCGCTGAGGTTCAATTGCATCATGGTAAACCCGTGTGAAAGCGTTGGAGCGTTCCGACGCGGCTATCGACATAGTTCTCGGAAATATAGACGACAATGCAGGTCGAATAAGTTCCCACCGGGCGCGCAACTGGCGGTTCATAGCGAGCAAGGAACCTGCTTACTGGAGGCCGGCAACCAGGCCGGCATACTGATCGGCGAGCGTGCGAGCCTGTTCCTGGCTACCGCCTTCAGCATAGATATGAAAAAAGGGGCCATCGGGGTCGGGCATGATCATAACCCATTCGGCACCCAGATCGATTTTGATCCCATCGACGCTATCGGTCTGGCGGCGCTCCTGGTACTGCTGATTCAGAATGCGCATCACCTTGCCCTTGCTTTCCCAGCGGCAGGGCACCCTGGTATGCGAAAGAAAATAGAGCGGCAACTGGCACAGCATATCACTGAGACGGATCCGGCTGATGGTCAGCAACTCCATCATTTTCGCCACCGTAAAGAGCCCGTCGGCAATGGGGTAAAAGGAGGGAAAAATATAATTCCCGGCACCGTCGCTGAGCAGCAGCAAATCGGGGCGTTCGGCAGCCGTATGCATCATCGCACCGAGCGTAGCGCGCGTGCGAATGATCGAACCGCCGTACTGCGCGGCAATCGCCTCGAAGGCGCGCGGCGCATTCGCCGGCACGGCAACGGTGCCGCCCTTGTTCACCATAAAGACCAGCGCCGTCAGCGCGGCAAAGGCTTGCAGATCGGGCAGCCGGCGCCCGGTATCATCAACCAGAAAAATACGTTCGCCGCCATTATCGATACGCACGCCCATCTGCGCATTCAGCGTCGGCGTAATGCGTGAGAGCCGGTGCATGCTCTCCTCGAACTGGGCGCCGGACTGGAACATCAGATTCTCATCGACATTGACGTTGAGCTCGACCACATCGACCTGCAACTGGCGCAAAATCGTCGGCAAGACGGCACTGGAATTGGCGTTGGCATAATCGATGA
>DAOTUJ010000006.1:0-5955 GCA_034437175.1 Chloroflexaceae bacterium
AGCGGCAGATACATGATCCTGACCTGGCGTTTCAACAACGTGTGGATGCCGGAACAGCGCTTGGCTTGATTGGCGATCCGCGCTTTCCAGTGAGTATTGAGCAATGGCAGCATGAACTTGCACGCCGCACGACGCAATTTGGACAATCGCCTGGCTACCTCTGTTATATCAAGCCTGGGACTTACCGTATTGGCGGCTGGGAAGAAGGCCAGAAGACTGCCGACATCACCCTGCCGGCATTCTGGATCGCGCGCCTGCCCATCACCGTTGCCCAGTTTGCGCCTTTTGTCGCGCAAGGCTATAGCGCCGACGCCGAACGCTGGTGGACGCCGCAGGGCTGGCGCTGGAAACAGCAGCACACACGCAGCCAGCCCTGGCGCTGGGACAATCCGCAGTACACCGCCGCCAACCAGCCGGTGATCGGCGTGACCTGGTACGAAGCCAGTGCCTACTGTGCCTGGCTCAGCGAGCAGTTGTACGATGCCTTGCCGCCGGGTATGGTGATCCGCCTGCCGACTGAGGCCGAATGGGAAGCTGCGGCGGCCTTCAATGCCGATGGGCAGCGCGACGACTATCCCTGGGGCACTGCCGAACCGTCGCTCGATCACGCCGTATATGATGCGAGCGGCCTGCCGGCTGCCGCGCCGGTAGGCTGCTGCCCGGCGGGTGCAGCAGCCGGCGGCGCACTGGATTTGCTCGGCAACGTTTGGGAGTGGTGCAGCAGCAGCTATCGCGGCTACCCACAGGCTAGCAACGAAGGCAGAGAAGACTTTACATTCGCCGAATATGATGCATCATTGCGGGGAGCTTCCTGGTCTTCAAATAGTACATATGTTCGCTGCGGGGCGCGGTACAGGTACGACCCTGGCAACTCCGGCCTCAACTTCAACCACGGTTTTCGGATTGTGGTCGCCCCTCCGCTCGCACATGTGTCCTGAATTCTGTTCTTCTGTATTCTGTTTTCTGCATTCTGTTTCCTTGAAACTGTAAAGTATTTCGGTTGAGAATCGTGTAGGGTGGGGTCTGGGGAGGGAGATTTCCCTCCCCAGCGCGCCGCAGGCGCGAATCGCGCTATTTTTCGGCGGACAATGTCAATGGTTTTGGATGCCAATGCGCCACAGCGCCCGATCACAACCATGCAGCGCAGCGTGGAGAGTCGCTCACCGCATGGACGCCTGCAGCGCATTCCAATACACATCATTGCACCGCCGCACAGTGCATCGCACGGTATGCATTGCGGGCAGGAACACGGGCGCCGCCCCTCCACGCTGTGGGAATCGTTGACACGCCGGGGCATGTCACTGCCGTACATGGAATCGACGTTGACGTGACCGATATTTCACCTGCGTAAAGACCCATATTTTGAAGATGTCACTGCCGTACATGGAATCGACGTTGACGTGACCCTGCGGGATACCAGGAGCTGTACATCAGGTGGTTATGCTACAATAATGCTTGAACGAGTCATGATGACCGAAAGGTGGTTGCGATGGAAACCCTGAATGTAGCCGAAGCCAAAAGCCGCTTTTCCGAGCTGCTCTCACGAGTGGCCGCCGGCGAGCGCTTTCTGATCCAGCGCCGCGAGCGCGATGTCGCCGTGCTGCTTGGCGCCGGCGAACTCGAGCGCCTGGAACGCTCGGCGCACCTGGCGCAGCGGCTGGCCGGCGCATTTGGGCAGGATGCCGAATTGTTGGTGCGCATCGAGCGCGGCGAAGCCCACCCGGCGATGGCTGCGGCTGGTCTCTGGCGCGATGCCGCAGATCTTGACACGCTGGCCGATGAGATCCGCGCCAGTCGCGATGCCCAGGCGCCGCGGGCCGCAGTTGAGCCATGAAAATCCTCGACAGTGATCATTGCATCGCACTGCTGCGCGGCAAACTCGATCTGAACGACCATGTTTCAGTCGATGAAGAACTGGCTGTGACGGTAATCAATGTCGGCGAACTTATTCACGGAGCGAGCCGTTCGGCACATCCGGCTGAGAATCTGGCGCGGGTCGACGTTCTGCTGGCCACTGTGGCAATTCTGGCCTTCGACGAGGGTTCAGCCCGGCGCTTCGGTGCCATCAAGGCTGATTTGGAACGGCAAGGCCAACCTCTGAGCGACCTGGATCTGCAAATTGCGGCGATTGTGCTACAGCACAGCGTGCCACTGGTTACCCACAACACCCGCCATTTCGCTCGCATCCCTGACCTCATCCTCGAAGACTGGCTACAGTGACAACTCCGAGGATTGGGAGATGAGCGATGAGACCGGCGCACCCTATTGCTCGTAACCGGATGTTTCAACCGCTGCGCCCTCCGCGGTTATTTTAAGCCCATTGAACTGCCGGTTCGAATGCGTTATGCTATAATGCCTGTAGGACAGTCCCTGCCATGCAGCCTGCATTGCAGACCCGGATTACAGGGCCAGATTGCAGCAGACAGCGAACCCGGCGATGAGCAACCCGATTGACAACCTGATCCAGACCGGCGGCATCAACCTTGGCCCGCATGCGCACATCGAGCAGGCCAATGACATCGTCGCCGGCAACAAAATCACCTACATCGTCTACACCGGCCCTGATCGGCCGAGCGACCCGCAGGATCGCCGGGCGCTGGAAATGGCCTACCTCAGCGAAGTCGCGCTGCGCTACCAGGTCTGGCGAGCACGGTATGCGCCGATTCCGATTGCGGCAACCGGCATGCGGCGTTCGCAGCGGCGCCCGGAGACCTACGAGCGCGAAGGATTGATCTTTGCAACGCTGCGCAACACCTTCTCGGCGCCATCGTCGGGTGCAGAGCGTGCTACCATCGCATCCAGCACCTTCACCGATCTGCGCGATGGTCTACGCGATTACGGCGATCTGTTACTGCTCGGCCCGCCAGGCGGTGGAAAGACCACCGCGCTCTGGCGGCTCGCGCTTGATCTGGCCGAAGATGGTCTTCGTACGGGCGAATCTGAAGAACAAGAACCGGCGTCCTTGCCGATCTTTGTACGCCTGGGTAGCCGCACTGAAACCCAGTCTCTCGCTGAGCTTCTACGCGAAGAACTTGCCGGCGCAGCACTCGAAGCGCAGGACGGACGGCGCTTTCCACTTGAGGCACACCGCGCCATAGTCGACCTGCTCAGTGATCTCCGTAAAGCTGGACGGTTAACCCTGCTCTGGGACGGACTGAATGAGACGCCGCGCAGCATCTTCGCTGCCACAGCTCGTGATCTGACGGAATTGACGGAATACCGGCGCAATTACCCCGGCACACTAAAAGGGCCGCGCACCCGGCATGTCATCACCTGCCGCAGCGATGACTATGAGCAGTTGCGGGCGGAAACCGATGGCAAAGAGCCGCTTGATATCACCAGCGCCACCGTTCAGAGGCTGGACGACGACATGATCACGCAGATCGTCACCCGGCATCTCGGCGACTCCGCCGGCGCTGATTTACTACGCGCGCTGACCGAACCGCAGCAGCGCCAGATGGCAACACTGGCCCGCACGCCCTTGCTGCTGACCATGCTCTGCGAAGTATATGACGCCAATGGCAGCCTGCCGGCAAACCTGGGTTTGCTGCTGCAGGCCTTCGTGCAGACCCGCTGGGCCTGGGAGCAGCAACGTCACCCGGACACCTGGATTGCCACCGAGGTGCAGGAGACTGCCCTCGCTGAACTGGCCTTCGCCCTGACCGAAAGCCAGGGCCGTGGTACCAGTGTGGCCTGGGAATGGGCCGAAACCGTGCTGCAGACTCACGCACCTGAACATTCCGTCGCCCATGTGCGTGACCTGGCCTGCGCAGCTGATCTACTGGAAAAACTGGGTGGCGAAAGCCAGCTTCGCTTCAGTCACCAGCTAATCCAGGAATATTTTGCGGCCCGCGCCCTGCAGCAGCGACTCGCCGCCATCATTGCCGAACATGGCCACCTGGCGCCGGCGGCAGTGGCACACTATGCCGCTGCCGGGGAACGTACCGGCTGGGAAGAGACTCTGCTGCTGCTGGCCGGCATGGAAGGCGAAGCCGGCCACGCCCGCGAGTTGATTCGCGCCTTTCTCAGCCAGCCGCTGCAGGCCTTACGCCTTTTGCAGGCCGGCGGCAGCGACCCCGACCCGGCGCTGATTGACGAAGTGCGCAGCACGGCATTGGAACAGATCGCCGGCCCTGAGCATTCCTGGCGCGAACGACTTGATGCCGGCCGAGCATTAGAGATTGTTGGTGATCCACGCTTTCCGGTCACGCCGGAGCAATGGAAAGCGGAACTGCGCCGGCGCAGCCAGCAGTTTGGGCAGCCGGCCGGTTACTTCTGCTACGTGCCGCCCGGCACCTACCGTATCGGCGGCTGGGACGAGGGTCAGGAGAGCGCTAACATCACCCTGCCGGAGTTCTGGATCGCCCGATTGCCCATCACGGTCGCCCAGTTTGCGCTATTCGTCGCCGAAGGCTATACTGCCGACGCCGAGCGCTGGTGGACGCCGAAGGGCTGGCAGTGGAAAGAAAACCGCCGCCGCCGCCACCCCTGGGGCTGGAACGATCCGCAGCACACCGCCGCCAACCAGCCGGTGATCGGCGTGACCTGGTACGAGGCTCGCGCCTACTGTGCCTGGCTGACCGAGCACCTGCGTGATTCCCTGCCGACAGGTGTAGTGATCCGCCTGCCGACCGAGGCTGAATGGGAAGCTGCGGCGGCCTTCAATGCCGATGGGCAGCGCGACGACTATCCCTGGGGCACTGCCAAACCGTCGCTCGATCACGCCGTGTATGATGCGAGCGCCCTGCCGGCTGCCGCGCTGGTAGGCTGCTGCCCGGCGGGTGCAGCAGCCGGCGGCGCACTGGATTTGCTCGGCAACGTTTGGGAGTGGTGCAGCAGCAGCGATCGCGGCTACCCACAGGCTAGCAACGAAGGCAGAGAAAACTTTACATTCGCCGAATATGATGCACTATTGCGGGGAGCTTCCTGCTATTCAAATAGAACAAATGTTCGCTGCGGGGCGCGGGACGGGAACTTCCCTGTCAACATCGGCTTCTACCTCGGTTTTCGGATTGTGGTCGCCCCTCCGCTCGCACATTTGTCCTGAATTCTATTCTTCTGAATTCTGTTTTCTGCATACTGTGTGTTGAAACTGTAAAGCATTTCGGCTGAGAGTCGTGGAGGGTGGGGTCTGGGGAGGGAACATTCCCTTCCCAGCGCGCGCAGCGCGAATCGCGTAATTTTCCGGGAGGTATCACTATGCCCACCGACCGCATCGCCCAGCTCCATCGTGAAATCGCTGCACTCGAAGCCAGCCTCGCTACCGTTGCCGGCATCGCCGGCGCCGAGGAGCCGCTGCGCGCCCAGATCGCGCAGCGCCGCGCTGAGCTCGCCGCGCTCACGGGTGGCGCGCCGTCGGCGACCACGCAGATCGGCGGGGTGAACATTGGGCCAGGCGCGGCGGTGAACACGCAGGGCGATATTGTCGGTGGGAATAAGGAAACCTACCACGGGCCGGTAGTGCGCGGCAATGTTCAGGCCGGACGGAATTTCAATCTCGCCGGAGGCGATCAGACCATCACCAATTACGAGTGCGGTGGCGAGCCACCGGCACCGCCCGCTGCGCCGGTTGCGCTCAGCGATTCGCCGCTGCGCCTGGCAATCGTTGATACAAACGGCGCGCCGATCGATGCGCCGCTGGCCGGTGAGGAAGCCCAGTTGCGCCTGGAGTTCGTGGCTGTGCCGCAGGCCTTGCCGGCCCTGCGTTGCCAGGCCGTCGCCGAGGGCGTGGACTGGCTTTCCGGTACGCAGCTGGAATTGCGCCCGCGGGCCGGCCAGCCGCTGCGCCTGCCGCGCTGGTCCTTTGTGGCCACCGAGACCGGTCCACTGACGCTGCAGGTCTTGCTGTTTGCCGGCGGCAACCTGCTGCAAGTGCTCAGCCTGGAGACCGAGGTGCCGGCGCCGGGCACGCTCAGCAATGCCGGCGCTGCCGGGCCGCGCAGCCACAGCAGTGCG
>DAOTUJ010000007.1:0-3804 GCA_034437175.1 Chloroflexaceae bacterium
TGCGGCAGAAGCGCGGCCAGCAACTCCATCGTTGACCTCCTGGTAGGTGAGTACGATGGAGGCCAGTATAGCGTTGCCGGGTCATTTCACCAAAATTGGCCAAGAGCCACTTGACAACTGGAATTTACATCTGGGACGGCCTGACCTGGCTCCTGCTCTTGCTCCTCATCGTTCTCCTGATCTTTCTCGTCATCATTCGTGAACACGATCATTGTCATCACAGCACCTCGTGCGACGGCCCGCAGCGATGGACACGCCGAATACCGCGCAGCCTTGGAGCTACGCTCACCACAGATAAGCGCGCAACGCGCATGGAAAGGGCCGGGAAACTATGCTTCCCAGCGAGCGATTGCCGCCTGCGGCCAGCCAGTGCAGTTCAAATATGACTGCTGGAGCAGGGGTGATATGTTCAGTTTGTGGGTTATGAGCGGGGAAAGCATCAGTGAAATAGATTGATGCCAGAGCGAGCCAGGGGGAGTGGGTTGTTGTGGCACGCTCAGTGCAGTAGTACCGTTAAGAGTGTGTCACAGCCATACGCAACTGTGAACGTGAGAGTTATGCAAACAACTATTTTGGGCTACGAGCCGGTCGACACAATAAATGAAGCATACTTGATACAAAAGCACCCATCATACTATATATGGTTATGCGCGAATCACCGTCGGGTTTCTGACAGTCGTAATCATGCGCATTCATTCATTGCCCTACAGAACCGGTCGCGTGTGCTGGAGAGGATAGCCCGCATTCATGGCCTTCTTTTCAACCACTGCCCTCGGGCCAGGCAGTCCGGCCTTCCGCGGTCGCCAGGCTGAACTGAATCGCCTGTTGCGCCTCTGTCGCGATGACGTAACACGCTACGGTGTCGTCTATGGTGGGCGGCAGAATGGCAAGACCAGGTTGCTGTTCCAGCTTCAGGCCGGACTGCAGCAGCCAGTACGGGTCTGTCGGATCGATTTTCAGCAGATCCAGGGCGCATTGCCCGAGCGAGCCTTTTAACCATTCTAGCCAGGCAGATCGATACCGTGCTGCCATTGGGCAGTGATCTGACCACCATCAGTGATGCTTCGCAACTTAAGACCCGCCTCAACGAAGCGCTGGCCCGCCCCGAGATCGAACGGCTGGTGCTGATCCTGGATGAACTTGGTGCGTTGCCGAGTTCCTCCCGAGAGGCACTCGGCAACGCGCTGCGCTCGTTTTTCCACGACCGGCTGGTACTGCCATCGCTACAAAAACTTCAGATCATCTTCAGCGGCGGCGTCGAGCTCTACACCATGGTGGTCAGCGAAGTCTCCTCGCTGCACAATGTCTGCCAGGAGATCTACCTGCTCGACCTGCCGGAAGCCGAGGCGGTGACGCTGCTGTCCGACGGCCTGCAGGCAGCCGGCGTAGACCCGGCGCTGAGTACGGCGCTGGGCAAAGCCGGATTCGCTCAGGTGGCCGGCCACCCCTACCTGACCCAACGCGTGGGCGAGTTGCTGGTCGAATACCACGGCAGCGACGTCACAGTGGACGCCGCCGCGCTACAGCGGGCCATCGCCGAGATCCGCAACAGTGCGCCGCCGCTGCTGCGCCGCATCCGCAACGACCTGCGTGAACACCAGTTGGAAGATGCCGCCCGTCGTTTGCTCATTGATCCGCCGCGATTCACACGCCTGGATGACGATATGGCTCGCCTGGAACTGGTCGGTCTGGCGAAACCGACCGGCGAATACTGGGCGCCGCGCAACCCGCTGCTGGCTGAGGTGTTCCGTGAGCTGCTGGGACTGCCACCGGTGGCGGGGCCGGCGATTGAGCTAGCGCTGCCTGAGCCGCCGCCTGTGTCGGAGCCCGCACCCGCTGCGAAGAAGCCTGGTCCACAGCCAACAACCGTTTCTGCTTCTGCCGCTGCGCCTCAGAAGATCAAGACAGTTTCGCTACCAGCTGATAGTGTGCCTGATCCGCCAATTGAGGAACGACAGCCATCGCAGGTGCATTCGCCACCCTTGGATGAGTCATCCTCCAGTTCCAGGCCTGGCAGCGCGAGCATAAAGCCTCTATTTGGCAGGGCACAGAGGCTGGTGACAATCGGCGTGTTGCTGGTGTTGTTTGCCGGTATTGTGTATGCGGCCGGCAACTGGATACGCGGTGCATCACCAGCGCAAACGCCTGATATTCCGACAGAAGTGTCAGTCACTGCTGCATCTCCCGATGCAGTGGCGTCTTCGGCGACGCCGTCGGTAATACTGCCGGCCTGGGTACCGGAAATGGTCGAGGTGCCCGCCGGCCCCTTCCTGATGGGCAGCGACGATGACGATCCGCTGGCCATTGATGACGAGAAGCCACAGCACGAGTTGGAATTGCCGGCCTACTGGATCGGCAAAACCGAAGTCACCAATGCCCAGTTCCGCCCCTTCATCGAGGGCGATGGCTATCGCAACCCGGACTACTGGACGGCGGCCGGCTGGCAGTGGCGCGAGCAGGAAAACATTGTTGCGCCGGAGTACTGGGACGCTCCAAACTGGAATGGCGACGACCCGAGCCCTTCGACTGCGCTAAGGGTAAACTCCGCGAGGAATCCCGGCCCGATCGGCGCGCTGGCCCACGGGTTTCTTGCGGGATCACTGGCCCGCCGGCCATCCGTTCCTCGGCATGACAATGAGGTGCGCCGGCGTGCAATGCCCGGCGCCGCGTCGACGTGCATGGTGGGTGCATTGGGGCATGGTATGGCATTGCGGGCGGGCACGCCGGCCCGCGCCCTACGTGCATTGAGGGCATGGAATGGCGTTGTGATGTGGTGTGTTCATCACTCGTCACTCGCCACTCATCGCTCGTCACTCCCCTCCGCCTGGCGCACGACGGGGCGGTCGCCGGCTGCGGGCGCTCGTAGCAGCGAAGCCGCTACGGTAACAACTGCCAATGTATTGCCGAGCAGATCAAAGAATTCGACGCTGTACCCGGTTTCCATTCCCGGCACGTCGTGGCGCTCGACCAGGGTGCCAATATCGCCGGCCGCCAGCCCTTCCTCCGGGAGATCCTGGAGCAAAATCACATCCTCGTAAAGCTTCAATTCCATACGGTATGCCTTTCAGTCAGGGTAGAGTGTAATCAGGCGTGGTATGCTTGTGCCAGTATCGATTTGCCAGATACTCCGTGCCATCAGCAGCCTGCCGGTAGGCGTCGTGAGCATGGCATGGATCTCATAGCGTTTGCCGTAAGGTGTCTCACGTTCGACTGCTGCGTCGACCGTCAAATGATCACGGCGCAAATCGGCAGCCAATCGATCCCAATTTGTTGCTGTGTAGCCGAACATATTCAGCAGCGTGGCCTTACTTGCACCACGACGATGCTCAGGGTTGAGCAGATAGTCGACAAGCTTCCGCTGATCAATGATCGCATGTTCGGCATTTGGGATTTTCATGGTAAAACTATTATACCAGCGTCATGTGCCGTACTCGATGCATCACTCATCACTCATCACTCATCACTCCACAAGGAGCACCTATGACCACACTACCATCCGGTGTAAATTCCAGTCGTCAAGTGGTTCTTGGCCACTTTTGGTGAAGATGGTGAGGGTGTCTTACCAGTTGCGGCTTTAGGAAGCCATCCAGCGGTGGGTCATACTTGAACCGGATGCCAGTTTTTCGCTTGGATCACCAAAAGTGGCCAAGAGCCATTTCTAAACTGTATTTTACACGCGTGTCGCCTGCGGTGCGGGAAAAACTCGAGCGCGCTCTGGATGGTTCGGCACCCGATGGCGGCTTGTGGACGAGCAAAAAAGTCGCGGCCTGGCTAGCGCCGGAACTGGGCGTCGAGCACATCCAT
>DAOTUJ010000008.1:0-24089 GCA_034437175.1 Chloroflexaceae bacterium
TGCGGCAGAAGCGCGGCCAGCAACTCCATCGTTGACCTCCTGGTAGGTGAGTACGATGGAGGCCAGTATAGCGTTGCCGGGTCATTTCACCAAAATTGGCCAAGAGCCACTTGACAACTGGAATTTACAACACTCGAGAAACAGGCGCACCGCATCGAAATTCACGACCTGCTCAAGCTCAACCGTGGCCGGCGGATACTCCAGCCCGAACAGCTCAAGGATCCATTCACCCAGCAGATTCAGGCGCTGGCGCGATGTCACCAGGATGCTCAATCCGGCGGCGGTGAGCAGCAATTGCTCCAGCAAGTCGGCATGATCCAGCAGATGCTCCAGAGTGTCCAGCACCAGCAGGAGCCGGCATGGTTGGAGGACATTGCACAACTGGTCGAAGACGCGCAACTGGCTGGTGATCGACACCTGCAGCGCATTCGCGATCGCGACCAGCATCTCGTCGCGGCTGCTCACATGCGCCAGCGACACATAGGCTGCGCCGTTTGCGAAGGCGGCGTGGGCGTTCCGGGCGGCCTGCAGCGCCAGCCGGGTTTTGCCCATGCCGCCCATCCCGACGATGCTCACCAGCCGGCAGTCGGGCGTATCGCAGAGCAGCTGCTGGAGATAGCCGAGCTCTCGTTCGCGACCGATAAATGCCGTCAGCGGCTTTGGCAGCCGCGCAACCGATTGGGATGCAGATGTGGCATCCCCGTCCGGTCTGGTTACCGGCAAGCCATTGCCGGCAGCGGAATGGGCGCGCGCCAGTTCGTACAGCCGGCTTGTCTCGGCCAGTGGCGTTGTGCCGAACTCGCGCTCCAGGATCTGTGCGCAACTCTGGTACTGGCGGATAGCGGCAGCCGGCTGCCCGGCAACCGTGTAGAGCCGGATCAATTGCTGGTGGCAGGCCTCATTGGTCGGGTCACGAAACAGCCATTGCCGGAGAGAGTCGATCGCTGCCGGCAGATCGCCCTGCTGCTCAAGCAGTTCAGCCAGGCGTCGGGCGACCCGTTCGGCCTGCTGATGCAAATGCTCGCTCTCACGGATGCGCCAGTCGTCGAAGTCGGGGCAATCTTTCAGAGAGAAACCGGCCAGAAAATCGTCGGTGTAGAGCTGCAGGGCTTCATGCAGTGCAGCCATGGTGGCGAGCGTGTCCGGCTTTCCCTCCGAAGATTGCGCCAGCAAATACCGAAACCGATTAATATCTACCCATAGCGGCGTATCGGGTAGCAGGCCCACACCGCTACGCTGCACATCCAGGAACTGATCGACCCCGGTCTGGCGCAAAGCCCAGAGCGCCCGCCGCAGATTGGCGGTGGCGCGCTGTTGGGGCAAATCATGCCAGAAGAGGCTGGCCAGGCTCTCGCGGCTCTGACGCCGGCCGGTGACTACCAGATACACCAGCACTGCCAGTGTTTTGCGACTGTCGAAGGTCACCCGCTGATGGGCATATTCTACCCGTGGCGCTCCAAACAGCGAGATTACCAGATTTGCACCCGGTACAGACACAGTGTGCACCCCCAGACTGCTTCTGTCCGAATGTAGTCAGCGACCTGCACTGCCGACATCCTCCAGTCGGAAGATGCTACGTGAGCTCGCTACAGACGGATTGGATCGAAACCGATGCAGATTCAACGATTTTTCAACGCTTCCAGCCTACTGTACTGTAAACGAATAGTTCGCCGATGTCCACTGGATCAGGCAAACGGATATCGGTATGGTTCGTTGCCCGAATTATGCAGCACAAAGGAGACAACCATGGGCAAATCATGCCAGGGCTGCCTGCTCTGGGGCAGTGTCGCGGCAGTCGGTGTATTGCTGGTCGGCGGATTGATCTTCGGTGGACTGGCGTTGATCGGCGGTAGTGAGATGGCCGGCGAATTCAGTGCCACTGTGGAGGCCGAGGTAGCCGCAGAAGCCACCAGCGAAGCCGCCGTCGCGACCGACATCGATCTGGGCGCCGAACAGACCAGTGCCGGCGGCTTTGCCTTTGCGCCGTCCGCCGACTGGCAGGTCGTCGCAGAAGGCGATGCGGCCAGTGGGGTTGGCTATGTGCAACTGTTGCCGCCCGGCACGAGCACGGAGTCTGCTGAGGTTCAATTCCTGATGTTCATCAGTCCGGTGGCTGTGCTGGCCCAGGAATTGCCCGGCGGTGAAACCAGTCTGGAACAGATCGCCGACTACATGGCCAATGCCTCACAGGGCACGCTGCCCGCCGGGGTCGAACTCACGCTCAGCGATCCCTACGCAACGACGGTTGGCGGCGAGAATGCGCTGGCCTTCGATATCGAGGGCTCGGCGGGCGGCCAGAACGCTCGTGGCCGGATCGTCGTTGCGCTGGCCAACAACGAGCAACAGTACTTCGCCCTCGTGATGACCGGCCCCGAGCGCGACTGGGCCAATGGCGCCATCGTTGATGCGGTACTGAGTTCGGTTCGTTTCAGCACTACAAATTGATCCTGAAGGAGACCGTATGTCATACCATTCAACTCACTCATTCGCTGTGCTTCGCTTCTGGCTGGCGGTTCTGGCCGGCCTGTTGCTAGTTTGCACCCCGGCGCTCCAGTCGCCGGCCCCGGTTTATGCCGCAACCATCGAAGTCAGCAACGGCAACGACAGCGGCGCCGGCTCGCTGCGGGAGGCGATTGCCAATGCCGCCCCCGGCGACACGATCATCTTTGCCACCAGTGTCACCACCATCACCCTGACCAGCGGCCAGCTCACGATCAGTGACGATCTGAACATCGACGGCGGTGCCGGCGTGGCCGTCGAGCGTGACGCCACGAGTAGCGATTTCCGCATCTTCGAGATTACTGCCGGCACGGTTACATTCACCAACCTGGCCATCCGCAACGGCCTGGCACCGGTTGAAGAACATGGTGGCGGGATCCGCAATGCCGGCACGCTGACCTTGAGCGGCAGTATCGTGGGCGACAATCGATCTGGTAACGGTGATGGATTCGGGCGAAAGGGCGGTGACGGCGGTGGGATCTATAACGGCGGCACGCTCACCGTGACGAACAGTGCGATCCAGGCGAATCAGGCCGGTGCCGGCGATGTGGGTGGGAGCGGCACCGGCGGCGCCGGTGGCGACGGCGGCGGTATCTACAACAGCGGTATGCTGACCCTGAACGGCAGCATGCTGGAGAGCAACCAGGCCGGCACTGGCGGCAGAGGTGGCGGGCTCGCCGGCACCGGCGGCGCCGGTGGTGCCGGCGGCGGCATCTTCAATGCCGAAGGTGCAAGCCTGACCGTCAGCGATAGCAGCTTCCGCAACAACCGTGGCGGCGATGGCAACAAAGGGAGTGGCCTGGCCAACGGCGGTACCGGCGGCGCCGGCGGCGGCATCTCCAACAGCGGCACACTGACGATCACCAGCAGCATTCTGGATCAGAACTAGGCTGGTACCGGCGGCGAAAGCGCCAACAACAATGGCCGCGGTGGCTCTGGTGGCGCCGGCGGTGGCATTGCCAACTTTGACCAGGGCGTCCTGAGCATCAGCGACAGCAGCTTCACGGCGAATGCCGCCGGTGACGGCGGTCTTGCCATCGGCGATGGTGCCCGGGGTGGTGACGGCGGCAAGGGCGGCGGCCTGTTGCACCAAAGCAGCGCCCAGGCGGATATCAGCGGCACTGAGTTTAGCAACAACCGCAGCGGTGCCGGTGGCGAAAGACCGGCTGATGGCGGTGCCGGTGGCGGTATCTACAGCGCAGGGCCGCTGGAGCCGCTAAACCTGACGAACTGCACCCTCAGCAACAACAGCAGCCCGTCGTTCGGTGGCGGCATCGTCAATGGCAATCGGGCCGCGCTGATCCTGACCGATAGCACACTCAGCGGCAACAGCGCCGGGCGTGTCGGCGGTGGTATCTACATCAGCACCGGCGTCGTGACCATTACCAACAGTCTGCTGCGGAATAACGAGTCAGGCAATGATGGTGGTGGGATCAGGAACGGTAGCGGCCGCCTGACCGTGCTGAACAGTTCATTTACCGGCAATATTGCTGATAGCGATGGCAACGGCGATGGGAGCGGCGGCGGCATACACGGCCACGATCCGCTCACCGTGCAAAACAGCAGCTTTGTGGGCAACGCCGCCGCCTATGGCGGCGGCATCTACAGTAGTGATGATTTGACGGTCAGCGGCAGCACCTTCAGCAACAATACGGCCAGCCGGAATGGTGGCGGTATCGCGAACAACAGTGGCATGGCCATGGTGCGCAGCAGCACCTTCAGCGGCAACACTGCCGGCGAAGATGGTGGCGGCATCAATAGTCGTGGCGCGCCGCTGGCACTCATCAACAGCACCCTGAGCGATAATATCGCCGGTGCGA
The DNA here is from genome assembly GCA_034437175.1 of Chloroflexaceae bacterium. Classification (GTDB taxonomy): domain Bacteria; phylum Chloroflexota; class Chloroflexia; order Chloroflexales; family Chloroflexaceae; genus DAOTUJ01. Next base: position 4,320 of record DAOTUJ010000008.1, read on the forward strand.
ACGGGGGCGGCATCAATCTCTTGAGTGCCACTGTCGGCATCACCAACAGCATTGTCACCAACAGCAGCAGCGGCATCGACCTGGTGCAGGTTGATAGCGACCTGACTCTGGGCGGTGTGAACATCATCGAAAGTGGGCTGGCAGCCGGCGCGAATGTGCTTGTCGTCGACCCGCAACTCGGCCCGCTGGCCGACAATGGTGGCCCGACGCAGACCCATTTGCCGCAGCCGGGCTCGCCGGCCATCGATGCCGGCAACAATGCCGCCCTGCCGCCGGAACTTGCAACCGATCAGCGTGGCTTCGAGCGCATCTTCAACGGCAGCATCGACATCGGCGCCGTCGAGAGCGGCGCGGGCGACATTGCCTACAGCATTTCGTTGCTCTCGCCCGCCAGCATTACCGAGGGCGATACCCAGGCCGGCACCAATGCTACGCTCACCATCACCCGCAGCGGCGCGCTCGACCAGTCCGGCAGCGTCGACATCGTGCTGAGCGGCACAGCCACCCGCGACGAAGACTACAGCCTCGCCTACATCAGCGGTGCCAGCGCCGGCTTCGACCCGGCGAGCGATACGCTTACCTTTGATGCCGGCGTCGCTACAGCAGTCTTCCAGCTCAACGTTGTGGATGATGCCGCCAGCGAGCCGGACGAAACCGTCATCGTGACCCTGGCCAACCCGACTGCGCCTGGTGTGGCGACGCTGGAAACGGCGACAGGCACCCTGACGATTCGCGACAACGATGAAAACCGGGTGTACCTGCCACTGGTGCAAGTCCCATAGGGCGTGCTATGATGAATGCGCCGGCACTACCGGCGCATTCATCATCGCATCCGGTTTCGCTCGGGGCGGTACGAACGGTTATTTCCGTCGTTTTGGCGGCTTTGCCGCCAAAACGACGGAAAAAGACGGTTGTTTCCACGCTGCCGCAGGCCAGAAAGCCCTTGCGGCTTGAGCAAACATGCCAGGCGAAAACGCAACTTCAACGAGGAAGGTGTCATGGACAAAGAAGCACCCAACGAAGCACCGCCGTTGTTCATCATCTCGGGGGGCGCCGGTGCGCTCGGCAAGCACATCGCGCGAATTGTGCTCTCGCAGTTCCCTGATCTCAATGCACCGGTGATCGTGATGCCGCAGTTGCGCGAGCGGGAGCAGATCGCCGAAGCCGTGCAACAGGTCGTGCAGCGCGGCGGGGCAGTGCTGCACACCATGGTCGATCCGCTGATGCGCGAGGAGTTGCGCCGGCTGCTAGCCGAGCACAACATCCCCGCCGTCGACACGGTTGGTGAGCCGCTGGAGTGTGCTGCCCGGCTCTTCGGCCGGCGCCCGCTCGGCCAGCCGGGTATCTACCAGGGCGAGCACGAAATGTATCTCGAACGCATCGCCGCCATCGAATATACCGTCGACCACGATGATGGGCGCAACCCGCACGGGTTGCACAAAGCCGACGTGGTGCTTACCGGGGTTTCGCGGGTGGGCAAAACCCCGCTGAGCATTTATCTCTCGGTGCTGGGCTGGAAGGTGGCGAATGTGCCGCTGGTGCAGGGCATCGAGCCGCCGGCACAACTCTTCGAGATCGACCGGCGGCGGGTGGTGGCGCTGACGATTGAGCCCGACGAGTTGGCCGAGCACCGGCGCTGGCGCCAGCAGGCCTTTTCGGGTACCGCCGGTCGCGAGTACACCGATTACACCGCGCTCTGCGACGAAGTCGAGTCGGCGCAGCGAGTTTTTCGGCGCGGGCGTTTCAACGTCATCAATGTCACCAACAAGCCCATCGAAGAAAGCGCCGACCAGGTCATCGCCCAGATCAGCCGCTACTTTGAGCATGCAATTCGTCTGTCCGGTATCAAATAAGGGCAGGGATTTCCCTGCTTTCATCTTTGCGGCTTAGCCGCAAAAATGAAAGCAGGAAGGCTCTTGATAGCGGCGGGTAGAACACCTGAGCCCTTTTCGGGATTGCAACTGGCCCTGAACATCTACCGGCTTTGCATTTTGCACTTTGCGTTAGCGCTTGCTGCTTTTCAGGCGAGCCTGCAAATTCTTGAGCGCGTCCCAATCGCCGTCGGCGGCCAGGGCGGCCTGCTCCGGCCAGGTGCTCGGATCGGCAATTGCCAGGCGCGAGCCGCCGCTCTTGAGGATTTCGCGCAACTGGTCAACCGGCGTTGAAGCGAGGGTGGCGTGATCGCTGATGCCATTGTCGTTCAGGTGTTGAGCGATCTTCGGCCCGATGCCCTCGATTTTCGTCAGATCATCGTTGCCGACTTTCGCTTTGCTGCTTGATTTTGCTTTGCCGACTGCTTTCGCTTTGCTGGTCGGGGCAGTTTCGTTCGCCGGTGCGGCTTCGGCAGCCGGTGCCGGCGTGTCCGGCTGTTCCGCAGCGGCGGCGCGCGGGCGGGCCAGCGCACCCAGTGAGTCGATGAACCAGTCATTCTTGCCGAAGAGCCCGCAAATCTCCTGGCCGGCCGGGGCTTCCAGTAGAAACTCGTGGATGGCGCCTTCGCCGCCGTAGGCCTCGGTGATGCGGTGGTTGGTATGGAAGCGAATCGTGTCGATAAACCAGTCGTAGGTGCCGCTCATCGCGGTCAGATACTCGTCGTCGCCCAGCGAAATGATGAACTGTTGCCCTCCCAGGCCACCAACCTTCGGCATTGTCACAATCTGGCCTGCGCCATCGCGGTAAACGAACTGCAAGGCATCGATATACTTGTCGGTGTAGATATGGATCTCCGTCAAGCGTGCTTCAGCCGGAACGCGATAATCGCCGAACTCCTGGCCGCCCAGTCCGCCAACCGGCCCCAGAATCGTCTCGCTCATGCCTGTCTGTCCTCCTCTACTGTCGGTATCGCGCGTAAGTTTACCACGACTTGCTGAAATTTGGTGCCGCAAAAGCCAGGCGGGCTGTACCGGCCTGTATGATTGCATAACGATACGCAGCATTGCCTGGATGGTTCGCTGGTATCGTCGGCATCAGCGAACCATCAATGTTCAGTCCTGTTCAGCCAGGTATCGCAAAAACCAGTCGCGCACTCGTGTCAGGTAATCGAGCCGATAGGGCGACGGGCCGTTGCGCAGCATCAAGTGCGTGCCGCCCGGATAGCGTACAAATTCCACCACGCAGCCGGCTTTGTGCAACATGGCAAACATCTGCTCGCCCTGACCGATTGGGCAGCGGTCGTCGGCCTCGCCATGCATAATCAGGGTCGGCGTGCGCACCTGGTGGGCATAGGTTGACGGTGAGCGATCAGCGTACCAGGCCTTGCGCTCATGGGGCGGCCCGCCAAACTCATATTCGCCAAACACGTGGCCGATGTCGCTCGTTCCATAAAACGAGAACATATCGAAAACCGGCGCACCGCACACCGCCGCCTTGAAGCGATTGGTCTGCCCAATGCTCCAGGCGGTCATGTAACCGCCGTAGCTGTAGCCGTAAATACCCAGCCGCTCGGCGTCGACGTAGGGTCGCTGCGTGACTTCGTCGACGACGGCCATCAGATCCTGAAAATCTTCGCCGCCCCAGTCGCCGACGACGGCCTGGGTGAAGGCGCGACCGTAGCTGCTGGAGCCACGTGGATTGGCGAAGAGCACCAGGAAGCCGGCACCGGCCAGGCATTGCTGAACCGGATTCATCACGGGGCCATAGAAATTGTGCGGCCCACCGTGAATGTCGAGCACCAGCGGGTATCGATTGCCGGGCTTGAAATCGGGCGGAAACAGCAGCCAGGCATCGATGCTGAAATCGCCGCGCTTGATACTGAATTGCTCGAAGCGGGCCGGCGGATGTTCGGCCAGTACCTTGTCGTTATTGTGGCTGATCATCTGCGCCTGGCGCTCCTCGCGGTCGAAGATGACGATCTCGCCGCTACGTTCCAGGCTACCGTGAGCCATTGCAAAATAGCGCCCGCTGCGCTCCGCCGAAAGCCCGGCGTTCTGGCCCTGCCAACGATACAACTCTGCAACGTCGCCACTGTTCGTGTCGATCAGATACAGCGCGCTGGAACCGGACTGGATGGCGTGGAACAGCGCATGACTGCTGTCGACCCAGACTGGCTGTGAAGGTTCGACCAGAGTTGGGTAGCCGGCGTAAGGCTGGCAGGGCAAGTTGTCGGTCAGTCGTTGCAGGCGCTGGTCGGTGATGCTATAGAGGAAAAAATCAAGCTGGTTGGTTTTTTCCAGTTCGCCGCCGATCAGGATGCGCGTGCCTTCCGGCGACCAGGCGTACAGTGCCGCCGTGCCGCGTTCCGGCATAATCAATTCCTCGCTGCCGCTCTCGACATCGATCAGGGCCAGTTGCGAATGCATGCCATTGTGATTGCCGCGGCGGGCAATGATCTTCGTGCCGTCCGGCGACCACTGTGGGTAGTTGTAATCGAAGGCCTGACTGCTCAGTTTTCTGGATCGATTGTTGCCGACATCGATCACAAAGATCTGGCTGCGCCGGTTGTTCAAATAGCCGAAGCCATCCTGTTTATAATCGATCCGGCGGGTTGTGCGAACCGGCGGCAGATCGCCGGGGCGTGGCGGGCGCTCGTTGAGGTCATCGAGATCGACGGAGATGGCATAGGCGATCTGTGTGCCGTCCGGCGACCAGTCGACATCGGTAACCGGCTGGCGATAATCAGCCAGCGGCCAGGCTTCGTTGCCATCGAGCGCCAGGATGCGCAGGCTGTGCCAGTCGCGCTGAGTCGTGACATAAGCCAGCCGCCGGCCGTCGGGCGACCAGCGCGCCAGGCGATTGCCCGGTGCTGACCAGAGCAGCATGCGCGGGTTGCTGCCGTCTATATCGCAGCACCAGATCTGACTGCGCACAGTACCGCTGGCGGCATCAGCCTGCGAGAGCGTATAGACAATCCGGGTGCCGTCGGGCGCGATCTGCGGATCACTGGCCGCCGCAAGCTCGTACACAAGTGTCTGGGGTTCGAGCGATTTTGGCATCGAGTCTTCCTTCAATATGGGTTACAGGCTGGCTGCTGATTCCTCTCTAGTATAACAGGACTTGCGCAGTCGGCAGTGATGGACAAGCCGTGATACACTGGAGCAAAATGCAACCAAAATTAGTTCGGCAACGAGTGAGGTGCTAACATGACCCGGACTGGAAATGCCACGATCGACGATCTGGCGCGCATTGCGGATCATGGCAAAGCTGAATTGATCGATGGAGTGATTGTGCCGATGTCACCTACCGGTTTTCTTCCCAGTTATGTTGCTGGTGAAATATATGCCAGCCTGCGCGAATATGCACGCCGAACCCGTTCCGGCTATGCTATCGGCGACAATACCGGCTTTATCGTCAATTTGCCCCACCGCAAATCTTTCAGTCCGGATGCGGCTTTTTATACCGGGAAATCCACCGGTATGCGCTTTCTTGAAGGTGCGCCGGTATTTGCCGTGGAAGTCCGCAGTGAAAATGACTATGGCCGCGACGCAGAGCGTGCTCTAAATGAAAAGCGGGCCGATTATTTTGCAGCCGGTACGCTGATTGTCTGGGATGTAGATATGTTAAGTGATGATATAATCCGTGCCTACCAGGTTGATGAGCCGGCACCCCCGACGATTTACCGGCGCGGTGACCAGGCTACGGCAGAACCTGCGGTGCCCGGCTGGTCTATCGCCGTCGATGACCTCTTTCCCTATCACATTACCGGTGAGTAAGCTTCCTGATTTCTCCTGTTTCCTGATGGGAAAATAGCCGATAGCCGATACACTGTCGCTGTTTTCAGCGCGGCGGTGTGCGCCCCGCGAATGAGTGTCTAATACTGCAATATCGTTGTGATGCTAAAACAGGGCCGTCAACATGCCCCACCAGCCCAGCAGTCCGATGCAGGTCAGGGCGGCCAGGCTCAGCAGGCTGTAGTAGAGATTGCCCGGCCAGCGCCGCGGCCGCGCCGCCCAGCGCCAGCCGCTGCCCAGCAGCATGAGTAGCCCCAGCAGCGCGGCCGGCAGCGGCAGCACAAGCAGCGGCCAGCTTTCACGCGGCAACCCGACAAACAGCAGCGCACTGTTCGTTGCCGCCAGGCTGAAGAACTGTACGATCACTGTCATGCTGAAGCCGAACAGCAGCAGCGCATTCAGGGCGGTAAGCCAGGGCAGCGCACGTAGCAGCGGCGGCCAGTTCGGTGCGTTATAATCGCGCTTCATCACCAGCCGTACCAGCCCGTAGATCGGCAAGATGATCAGCGAGGTGAGTAGAAACAACAGATTCCCCAGGTATACCAGCAGCTCGTTGCCCGTGTTGCCTTCCAGGCTCACCAGGCGCAGCATTCCCGAGATGCGCAGCACCTCGTCGACCGCCACAAAGTTCGGCGGCCCCAGCTGATTCAGGCAGGTGTCACGCGGCTCGCGCTGCGGATTGGCCAGGAAATCGGCGATGATCTCGCCGGCGCAGGGGTTCAGGCCGAAGGAGCCATGACTGCCGTTCGCAAAGGTAAAGGTGTAAGCCGTCTCCAGCGTCTCGGCCGCACGGGCCGCATTGGCCGGCGGCGTGATCGGGTCGAACTGCCCCGAGAGCAGCAGCGTCGGAATATCGCTCGTCACCGGCTCGTCGATCGGCGGCCCGAGTTGCTCTACGTCCCAGAGTGCGCAGAGTGCCAGCAGGTCTTCCAGGTCGCGCAGATTGTTCTCCAGCACATTCGGCGGCATGCCTTCGGTCGGCTGTTCCGCCGGGTCGAAATCGGCATCCTCGGCACAGATCACCGAGAGGTACATGCCCTCGGCAATCGTGCGCTCAAAGATGACCAGCGGCAGCAGCGAGCTGAGCAGATCGAAATTGCCGGCGGCAGCATCCGAGATGATCAACGGCAGCAGCGGCAAAATTTCACTGCTATAGAGCAACTGGAAAATCGCCGCATCGAAATCGTCGCCGGCAAGGATTGCCGGATAGGTGATTCCGGTTTCCGGGTCGGTCAGTCGCAGCCGGGCCGGTTCAACATTCAGTTGTTCGATCACCTGGTTGAATGTTGTTTCCAGGTCGACATAATTTGCGGCACAGGTTGGATCGGCGTTGCAAGCGGCAAACAGTTCGTTCAGCGCCCGTTGTTGCGAACTGGCCGCCTGGAGCAAGAAATTCGTCTGCGGCGGCACCACCGCGTCGACAACCACGCTGCGCAGGCTATCCGGGTGGTTGCGCATGACGTGAAAGGCCAGTAGCGAGCCGTAAGAAACGCCGTAAAAATTGATGGAAGCATAGCCCAGCGCTTCCTGCAAGGCCGCGACATCGGCCGCGTTCTCCAGGCTATCGAAGGCCGACAGCTCAATACCCTCTTCAGCAACCAGGCGGCTGCGGCAGGCCAGAATTGCCTCATTGGCCAGTGCGGCGGATTCTGCCGGGCTCAGGCGCTGATCGAGCGTCTCGATGGTCAACTCCAGCGTTTCCGGGCAAAGCAGATCGGGCTCCGAATACAGTGTGCCGCGCTGGTCGAAGAGCACAATATCGCGCTGCTGGCGGACGGCGGCGTTAGCCATCAACTGGGCGTAGGTGTCGATGGTGGAACCGCCCGGCCCGCCCTGCGCCATAAACAGCGGATCGGGCGCCGGCTCGAAGCCGGTTGCATTCAATATTGCCACTTTCAAGCGGATCTGCGGCCCGTCCGGTTCGGCGTGACGCAGGGGCACCTGCACAAAGCCGCAGTCGATGTCGGCGTCTTCCGGCGTTGTCAGCAGCAACTCGAATTCGCAGGGCGCCGGCTCAAAGGCCGCCGAGTGCACTTGCGGTGCCGGTGCCGCCCGGCTCAATGCCGGCGTCGGCAGACTCAGCAGCACGATCAGTATAGCCAGCAGGCGCAGATGTCGGGTGTACAAGCAGATCTCCTTCGCACTTCGCACTTCGCACTTCGCAAGTCGTGGTTCCTGACAGCATTGTACACGAGTTGTACGCCTGAGGTGCAAAAAAACGCCGTGCCGATGCGGAACCGGCATTGCCGGTTCCGCATCGGCACGGCGTTTTTTTGCACCGGTTACTCCAAACGCTTCAACGCTTAGCCCGTAAAGCCGCGCAAACGAACGAAAAACCTAATTTCTTTCCAGCGCCTCGATGATCACCGGGTACGCTTCCGCACAGTGCTGATCAGGCTGGTTCGGGTCGATCATGTCATGCGCCACGCAACGCTCGGCGGCAAATTCGTAGCTGTGGATCCTGGTAGGCGCCCAGCGGCGCCAGGCCGCGACGATGTCGCCGGTGGCCGCGTTGTTCACCGAAGCATCGGCGGCCGTCGTGATAACGGAAATCGCGCGGGTCGCCGGTGCCTGTTGTTGGAGCAGCTTCTGCAAAGAAGTTGCCAGCCGCAAAGCCTCACCGACGGCGCGAGTAGCAAAGCGCGGGTACGCGTAGGTTGGGCCTGCCAGCAGCTCGCGCGCCTGTTTGTCCCACCACAAAAACTGATTCGGTGTCCGCAGCAGTATGTTGCGTACGAGCGGCGTCAAACGTGGCGGAATGCCTTTGATGCCAAAAAAAGGCGCCAGCAACACCAGTCGGTCGATGTCTTTGCGCTGATACGCCAGGCGTGCCGCTGCCGTTGCGCCCTGCGAAATCCCGGCCAGGACGACCCTTTTGCCCAGACCGGCCGCAATGTCGACGGCGCCGGAGGCATGTTTTAGAATGTCGTGCGCGGTGAGGCGGGCCAGCAGCGGATTCATGCGATCACTCAGGCCGTGGTAGGTCATCCGTGGGATCAGCACATTATGCCCGCGCCGGTACAATTCGACGCCGAGCGGGTAAAACTGACGTGGGCAATTCGTCAGGCCGTGCAACAGGATGATCGCCAGCGGGGTACGCTGAGCATGCACCAGCAGTTCACTATGACAGACCGGATTGATCTCGGGCGTATCCCGCAGGCGCAAATGCTCAAAATGTTCCAGGGCCGCTGCATAACTCAGCGCCGGCCGTGGTTCAACGATCGCGGTCTGCGTATCGACCGGCCAGAGCAAATAACTTGCAATTGCTCCGAGCAGGGTAGTGCCGCCGAGTGCCAGAATGCCGGCTCGTTTATCCATAAAAACCTTACACCTGAATGATCATCAGTTCACGCTCGAAATTCGTCAGACTCTGGCTGCCCTGTTCCGTGATCACCATGGCGTCTTCGATGCGCACACCGCCCAGGCCATTGACATAAATGCCGGGTTCAACCGTGAACGTCGTACCGACATCGAGGCGCTCACTGCTACCGGTAACCAGGTAGGGCAACTCGTGCGCTTCGAGCCCCAGGCCGTGCCCGGTGCGATGGATGAAATATTCGCCGTAGCCGCCGGCCTCGATTACCGTGCGGGCCGCCAGGTCGATGTGCTCACCGCTGATCCCCGGATGTACTGCGGCCCGCCCGGCATAATTGGCCGCCAGCACCAGTTCATAGATCCGGCGCTGCTCCGCGCCCGGTTCACCCAGCATCACGGTACGGGTAATATCCGACACATAGCCGTCATAGACAGCGCCGCAGTCGATGATAATCAGGTCGCCGGCGGCAAATGCGCGATCGGTGTTATGGTGGTGCGGATTGGCACTGTTGGGGCCGCCGGCAACAATATTCGGGAAGGCCTCGCCCTGGCCGCCGGCCGCCTGAATCTCGCGGCTGCAAATCGCCGAAAGCTCGCGCTCGGTCATCCCCGGCTTGATCTGGGCAATCGTATTGTACAGCGCCCGGTCGATGATGCGGGCGGCCTCGCTCATCGCGGCGAGTTCGGCGGCGTCCTTGCGCATACGCAGCCCGGCCATCAACCCGGTGGCATCGATGGTTTGCAGGTCGGGCAGAATGGCTTCCATCGCGCGCAATTCCAGCAGGCGCAGGGCGGTGTATTCGACGCCAACCGGCCCGGCCGGTTGGGCGCCGAAGGCGGCGTGCAGCGCCTGCGCAAGAGCAACCGCCGGACCCTCGGTATCGCTCCAGGGGAAAAAGCGCAGGGGGATCTCAGCACCGGCCTGGGCGTGACCGGCTTCGATGGAGGGCAACACCAGGCAGGGTGTGTCACCGCCGGCCGGGAAGAGCGCCAGCGTAATGCGCTTGCCGGCATGAAAATGCAAGCCGGTCAGATAAGCAAGATTAGCGGCCGGCATCAGGGCCAGGCCAGCCAGCCCCTGTGCGTGCATCGCCTGATTCAGGCGTTCGACTCGTTCGGTTCTCATCGCTGGCATTCCTTAACAGGTGTCTCTTGTGATTGTTCGCGGCGGAGCCGCGAACAATCACAAGAGACATACCCATGAACCTTTCCGATGGGATCTTACTGGTGCCGGTAGCGTCTCAGGGCACCGCCGATACGTTCGGCGGCTCTGCCGCCCAGGCCAGGCCGGAGTCTCCATCGACCTGCATATCGTTCGTTAGCTGGCGGGCGGGGCCGGCGCTCAGGCGGCCGGCTGCGTCGCGTTCCACATCAGCCACCCAGATTTCGAAGCCGGCGGCGGCGGGCGGAATCGCCAGGAAAGCGAGTTTGCTACCGTCGGGCGCGAAGGCCGGTGCGCGGGCGGTGCCCTGTTCCGTCAACCGGATCGCTTCGCTGCCGTCGCCGCCGGCGGGCAGTGCCAGAATATCGGTACCGCCATCGACATGGGCGGCAAAGGCCAGCCAGCCCCCATCCGGCGAAAAGGCCGGATCGTAGCTGGGTTGTGGCGCACCGGGGAACGGGCCGCTGGTGCCCGTGATCGGATCCAGCCGATAGAGTTGCTGGTAGCCTTCGGCACCGATGTGCGCATGCGTATACACAATCGTGCGCCCGTCCGGCGCATAAACCGCCCGCCCGCAGTGGGCTTCGGTCTCGGCGAACAACCGGCGCGCAACGCCGCTGCCGGTATTGACGGCAAACAGGCCCAGATTGTACTCAATCGCCGGTGAGCCGAAGGGCGGCCCGGCCTGACCGCTTACCACGATCTCGTTGCCGTCGGGGGCAAAGGCCGGATACAGCGCCCAGGTGCTCGCACGTACCCGTTCCTGGCTGCCTGCGGGCTGGCTGGAGCCATTGAAGGTCAGTTGTTGCAGATGTTCACCGGTGGCATTGGCCAGCATCAAATCACTGTAGCTGTCTCCTTGTTCAACATAAGCGATCCGGCTGCCGTCAGGCGACCAGGCCGGCTGAGAGGCAACACCCGCGCCCAGCAAGGGAAACGCGCCGTCACCGCTCCATTTCCAGATGGTGCCGTCTTGCACAAACAGCAACTGCCCCGGTAATGGTTCGCCGCGGATCTGCGCTGTCGGGGTCGGCGTTGGCAGCAGCGGCGGCGGCGTCGGTTCAGGTGCTGTTTCGCCACAGGCCATCAGCAATATTAGAATGAACAGCCAGCTCGTCTTGATCGTTTGCATAATGAACAGGTGGGTGCGGGGTACCAGGGTTCGCGAACCTGATCACCCATTACCCATCACCAGATTATCCGGCAATCTTCGCGGCAACAGCGCCCGCAACGCATCGGGTGCAATCTCGAACGTCATCGGCGTCTGGCCAAAAGCTTCGCCGTCGACCTGAACCGGCAGTGTGGGGCGGGAACGAATGCTGACGCGGCGTGCCCGGTAGTAGCTAATCTCAGGATCGTGGGAATAGCTGCGGCGCAAAATCGAAATAAAATGCCGTAGCGCACTGAGCACATTGTCGCCCCGAATGACACAGACATCGAGCAAGCCATCGTTGATGCTGGCGCGATGGGTGATCTTGAACAGGCCGGCATAGAGCTGGCTGTTGCCGATGACCACCATCAAGATCGGCCCTTTGACGCGCTTGCCGTCGATGAGCAGGCGGGCGCGGGTGCCGCGTACGCGCAGCGCCACCTGCATCATACTCAAGACATAGGCCAGCGCACCAAAGCGCCGCTTGACTGCCGGCTGCACGCCGAGCGTAATTTCGGCATCGAGGCCGACGCCGGCCATCAGCAGGAAATAGCGCCCATCCGCCCGTCCCAGGTCGACCGTTTGCACGCGCCAGGTGAGCATGGCTTCGGCGGCGGCGCGCAACTGCAAGGGCAGGCCCAGTTCGCGCGCCCAGACATTCATCGTGCCTAGCGGTAGTGTTGCCAGCGCCGTGCGAGTGCCGGCAATGCCATTGATGACTTCATTGATGGTGCCGTCCCCGCCGGCCGCAATCACCAGGTCGTAACAGTTCCTGGCGGCATGCCCGGCCTTGTGCATGGCATCGCCCGGCCCGATCGTTGCATACACATCAACCTGCCAGCCGTGCTCGATCCAGACACCGGCGGCAGCGTAGAGTTCGCGCTCCAGCACCTCAGTCTGGCCGGCTCGTGGATTGTAAATAATGACTGTGCGCATCGGGGTGGAGCCTGCTGGCATATTTCTTTCATTGGCACATGGTACTGCGAAATCGGGCTATGCGGCAGTATACCATAGCCCCGGGCCGGCTACCGCTTGCCGGTGGCGGGCGGGTGGGCGCAGGCTCCCACATAAGGTGTTCCGACGGGTGATTGTTGCCGGCTTCGCCGGCAACAATCACCCGTCGGAAGGGGATTTCTAGCGGGTTTCGGGAGCCGCAATGCCGTTGCGGAACAGAGTGGCCATCATGTCGGCAATGCGTCCGGCATCAGGGGCGCCACTCTTGCTGAGCGGCGCGAAAAAGGGAGCTTTGGCCAGGGCGTGAAAGGCCCGCACAATCGCAGCCTGATCCAGGCTGGGATTGATCTCACCGGCTTCGCGCGCTTCTTGTACCAGTTCAAAGACATGAGCATCGACCTGGTGCATAATTGCGAAGGCCTCATCGTTGCGCCGCAGCAACTCAAACAATTCGGGCATCCACATTTGCAGGCCAAGCGCGCCTGCGTCGATTTGCAACTGTACAATTCGTTGCAACATCCATCGGAGATGCTCCAGCGGGCTACGATTGGTGCGATCTGCTTCAAATGCCGCTACGATCTGGTCCATCAGGCAGATGCTGGCGGCAACCACCAGGTCGTCTTTGGTTGGAAAGTGAGTGTAGAGAGTCGGCTTCGACACACCGACACGCGCAGCCAGTTCATCCATCGACATGGTGGCGTAGCCCTTATCTGCGAGCAGTTTCGCTGCTGCTTCCAGGATCTCCTGGCGCAACATCTGGCGCCGCCGCGTTCGTAAGGTATTTGTCATTGGTGTTTCTTTAGCTTCATTGCTGCTACCTGCAAACGGCATCACGACGAAGTCGCGATGTCGACCCGCACGCTCATGCCGTCACGCAAGTCAGCCTGGTCTTCGAGTTCGATGCGCACCAGGTAGGTGCGCACGCTACCGCTGCTGCTGGCCGTCGGCGCAATATAGCTGACCGTGCCGGTGTACTGGCGATCCGGGATGGCGTCTACCCGAATGTTTGCTTGCTGGCCGAGTGCAACCCGCGCAATGTCGCTGTCGCTGATCTGCACCTCGACGCGCAGATTATCGGTATCGACGATCTGAACAGCCGGCAGGGTTCCGGTCGATGCCGGGTCACCGGGATCGACGTTGACGATGGACACGACGCCGCCGAAGGGCGCGCGCAGTTCGGCCTTCTCGCGGTTGATCTTTGCGACTTCGATGGCCACTTCGGCCTGGCGGATCGACGCGGCGACCTGCTCCTGCTGCGACTCGGTCGGGTCGGGGTTTAGCCGGGCACGGGCCGCGCGGGCCTGCGCCAGCTGGGCCTCGGCGGCCGCGACCTGGTTCTCGTCCGGTGGCAGCAGCAGCCGGTCGAGCTGGGCCTGGGCCTGGGCCAGTTGCTCCTCGGCGGCCTGAATGCCGGTGATCTCGGCTTGCTGGGCGTTTTCCAGGTTTATCCGGGCTTGCTCCAGGGCGGTTTCGGCATCCTGTACCTGGCGTAGCGCCTGGGCTTCGCGATCTCTGGCTTCCTGCGGCAATTCGCGCCCGAAGCGCCGCAAATCTTCCTCCAGTTCGCGGTTTTCCCAGTAGATCCGGCTGTAATTGTCCTGGGCGTTGCGCACATTATTGCCCGCTGTCTGCAACTGCAACTCGGCATTGGTCTTCTGAGCCGAGAGTTGGTCGCGGCGCTGTTGCAAATTGGCCTGGGCCGCGGCAACCGCCGCCTGGGCATTGTCGATCTCGGGCTGGCGTGGGCCGGCCCGCACCTGGGCCAGGTTGGCTTCGGCCTGGCGCACCTGGGCATTGGCGCTGGCCAGATCCGCCGAACGCCCACCTTCGCCCAGCGCGATTTCCTGCGATTGGGCGCTGGCCAGTTGCGCCTCGGCCCGCTCAATATCCAGGTCGAAGGAGCGCACATCCAGCATGGCCAGCAGATCACCTTCGCGAACGGTGTCGCCTTCTTCAACATAGACTTCCGCCACCGTACCGGTAACCTGGAACAGCAAATCGGCTTCGCGGGCCGCCCGGACGACGCCGGATCCACTGATCGGCAATTCCAGATTGGTCAGCGTGGCGGACTCGGCCGGTTCGGCGGTCGGTGCAGTCGCTGTCGTCGGTTGGGCTACGGCGGTTGGCCCGGACACCTCGGCCGGCACGGCAGTCGGTGAAGGCGCGAGTTGATTGCAGGCCGCCAGCACGCCGGTTGATGCGACAATCAGCAGGCCGATAATCCTCGTTCTGGTGGATTTCAAGGTCGTTCTCCTCAGCATGGAAATGACTGTCTTGTTCGTTTGATGGTGCGGCTTCGCCGCACCATCAAACGAATTTAAATAGTTTTTTATTACAATAACGTATCGGTATTATCCGCCTTCGGGCGACTCAGGTGCCGCAGGCGGCTGGCCTGGCTGATCGTTGTGCTCGCCGCCGCCATTGCCGAAGCTCGCGCTGCCACTGCTTGCCGGGCCGGCCGGTGGATTGCTGCGGCGCGACGTTTCGCCATCAGCCTCAGAACGCGTGACTACTTGCGAAACGTTGCTACCCGCGCCGGCCCCGGCCGTAGCCGGCGTCAGCGTGGGGGCCGGCGCCGGCCGGCCGGCCGGCCGGGGCTCGCGATCATCATCATCATCGTCGCGCTGCCCAAAGAGGCGGCCCAGCCGATCCGTGAAGGACTCCATCAGACTGTAGACCGTTGGTACAACCAGCAGGGTCAGCAAGGTCGACGTGATCATCCCGCCGATCAGCACGACGGCCAGGCCGCGGCGGAACTCGCCGCCCTCGCCGGTACTGAGCAAGTGAAAGCCGACCGCGATGGGCAGCGCACCGGCAATCAGCGAGAGCGCCGTCATCAAGATCGGGCGTAGCCGGATCTCGCCCGCCAGTTTCAGCGCGGTATGTTTGTCCATGCCCGCCTGCCGCAGCCGGTTCGTGAAATCGACCAGCAGGATCGAGTTTTTCACCACCAGGCCGAGCAACATAATCAAGCCGATCATCCCGGTGATGTCCAGGTCGACGCCGGCAAAGCGCAGGCCCAGGAAGGCG
Source organism: Chloroflexaceae bacterium (assembly GCA_034437175.1). Taxonomy (GTDB): domain Bacteria; phylum Chloroflexota; class Chloroflexia; order Chloroflexales; family Chloroflexaceae; genus DAOTUJ01. Next base: position 19,597 of record DAOTUJ010000008.1, read on the forward strand.
CCGATGAAGCTGAAGGGCATCGCCATCATAATCACCAGCGGCTGGGTAAATGAGCCGAACTGCGAGGCCAGCACCATGTACACGAACAGCACCGACAGTGCCATCGCCAGCAGCAGGCTGTCGAAGCCTTCCGTCTGCTGTTGCACTACGCCGACGTAGTCGACCACAATATTCGGCGGCAGGTTCAAGGCGTCGATGCGGGCCGCCAGTTCTTGCTGCGTTTCGTTGACGTTGCGTTCCTCGACGTTGGCGCCGACCAGGATCTGGTTCAGCTTGTTGAAGCGCCGGATAGTCGTCGGACTATCGGAGACCTGCACGGTACCGAGGGCGCTTAGCGGCACCGGCCCGGACTGGGTCGGAATAATGATGTTGCGCAGCGCCTCGGGCGAGGTGCGATCACCTTCGTTCAGGCGTACCACGATATCGGTATCCTCGCCGCTCTCGCGCAAGACCGTGGCCCGGTCGCCGTTCACCAGCGCCCGCACCGAAGTCGCGATATCATCGTTGGTGATGCCGACATCGCCGATGCGCCCGGGGTTGGCAATGAACTGGAGTTCCGGCTTGCCGGGGCGATAGTTGCTGGCAATGTCGACCATGCCGGGCACCTGGTTCATCGCGGCTTCGACCTGAGCCGCGAAGGGCGCAATATCCTGCACCGAATCAGTGCTTTGCAGGCTCACCTGGATCTGGCGCCCGGTCACACCAGTGGAAGAACCCTCAAAACTCGGCGCGCTAAAGGCCAGGTCGGGCAAGAACTCGAGTTGTGGGCGCAGGCGTTCCTGGGCCGCCAGGGTTGGCGAGCGACCGACCAGTTGCACAAAAAATTCGGCGCGCTCGGCGTTGCCGGGGAAGCCGACTTGAGTAATGAAGGACTCGACCGCCGGATCGGCAGCGAGAACTTCCTCGGCCTGGCGGGCAAAGCGATCGGTTTCGGCCAGCGTCGTGCCGGGCACCATTTCAAAGCCCATGATGAATTCGTGCGGATCCTGCTCGGGGAAGAAGGAGAATTGTAGGCCGCTGGCCACCACCAGCGAGCCGAAGAGCACCGCCACCGCGATGCCCACTACCGCCAGGCGTGTCCAGATATTGCGCAGGCTCAGCCCGAGCAGCCGACCATAGACCCGGCCCAGCCAGCCCGGATCTTCCTGGGCCTCCTGGATCAGGCTGGCGTCGCGGTCGTCTGCGTCCATGTCATCAGTCAACCGGTTCAGCGTCGCATCGTTTTCGCGCGCCGGGCTATGACCGTTCTTTTTCTGCGCGGGCTTTTTGTTGTTCGCAAACACATTCGCCGAGAGCATCGGCGCAATGCTGAAAGCTTCGACCAGCGAGAGCATAATCGCAATAGCGACGGTGATCCCGAAGGATTTGAAGATAATCCCGGCGGTGCCTTCAGCAAAAGTCACCGGCACAAACACCGCCACGACGGTCAGAGTCATTGCGACGACCGAGAGCGCAACTTCGGCGGTACCGCGACTGGCGGCCAGGCGCGCCGGCTCGCCGCGTTCGGTATGGCGGAAAATATTCTCGCGTACCACAATCGCGTCGTCGATCACCAGGCCCACACAGAGCGAGAGCGCCAGCAGCGTTATCAGGTTGATGGTCAGCCCGAAGAGCGGCATTATCGCGAAGGTACCGATGATGATCACCGGCAGACCAGACATGGTAATAATCGTGCTGCGCAGATTGCGGAAGAACAGCAGTACAACCAGGAAGGCCGCGATGGAGGCGAAAACCAACTCTTCCAGCGAGCTAAGCGTGGAACTGCGCACCGCCTCGGAGTCGTCGCGAACGATCTCGTAACTCAGATCCGGGCGGTCGGCGAAAACTTCGGCCAGCGCGGCACTGGTATTGTCGGCGACCTGCACCGTGTTGGTGCCCGACTGCTTGAGCACATCGAGAATGATCGCCTCGCTGCTGGTAGCGGAGCCGGCACCCTTCAGGCGCGTATAACGTTCCGCTTCGGCCACGCCGTCTTCAACAATTGCGACATCACTGACTCGGTAGGGCGTCCCGGTAATCCGTACGTCGAGAATATCGTTCGGCGCATTCAGTAGACTCGGCGTACGCAGGCTGACATCGGTCGTACCGGCAGTGATGGAGCCCATGCCGACTTCAGTGTTGGCGGTTTGCAAGGCGCGGCTGATCTGCGCGGGCAAAATCTGGTAGGCCTGGATCTTTTCCAGATCCATCAGCACATTGATCTGGCGCACATCGCCGCCGGAAACATCGATCGAGCCGACGCCCTCGGCGCGCTGGAGCAGTGGAACGATTTCCTCTTCGATAATCTTGCGCAGTTCCAGCGAGGACTGGCCGGCTTCGGCGCCGACTGCAATTGACATAATCGGTGCGGCATTCGGGTCGAACTTCTGGTAGACCGGATCGCGAATATCCTGCGGCAACTGCGGCAGGATCTGATCAACCTTTTCGCGCACATCGCGGTCGGCATCATCGATATTGACGCTGGTCGAGAACTCCAGGATGAGCACCGCCAGGCCTTCGTTCGAGTTTGACGTAATATCCTGTAGACCGCTGACGGTATTGACGGCGTCTTCAATCGGTTGGGCGACCTGTTCGGCTACACTTTCCGGCCCGGCGCCCGGATAGGACACCGAGATGGCAATGACCGGTACCTCAAAGTCCGGCAAGAGGTTTACCGGAATCGTGCGGAATGAGAGCAGACCAAAGGTGATCAAGAGCAGCATCATCATCGTGATGAAGACCGGCTGCTTGATTGCCACATCTGAGACGGCAACACCGTTCAGTTTTTCTTCGCGCTTACGCCTGGCCATGTAGAAACTCCTGCGCCTTAACGAAAAATGAATATTTTGCTACTCTGAGTTGCGAAAACTACTCGCAAGTTGCTTTTTTTACTATAGCGTAGGTTCTTCTTACGCGCAAGTAGGGTTTCAGGCGGATTTCCGAGGTTGCTGAGACTGTGCAGAGGGTTTGCAGAAATGTCTAAAGATTACAATACGCCGCTTGAGCGTCATATGCAAGTCCGTCATCAGGCGGATTCCGGGCGGGTTCATGCACCAGCGGCGGCGCCATTCGGCGCCACCGCTGGATGCTAACTAAGCCGGGAAGCAAACTGCTCCTCAGTCGGCTCTGCTCAACAGTACCAGGGCTCACTCATCTGGGGGACGAGCGCAGTGGGACGGCCATGTTGCCAATCGGGGAGGGGCGCATTGTCGCCGGCGGCAGCCCGGATCCGGGCGAACATGGTGGCCCGGTCGGCGCCTTCACCCTGGCCGGCCTGAACGATGCCCATCACCGTGAAATACAGATCGTCCATCGCCGGATCGGGGTGGTTCCAGCGGTAGCAGAGTGCCGCCGGATCGAAGCCGCTGATGAAAGCATGAGTCTCCGGCAATTCCAGCAGACGCGAGCCATCCGGAATCAGCAGGCGAATGGCATACTGAATCGGCGAGACATAATCGACCAGATCAAGCTCGGCGATCAGGCGCAGCAAATCGACATACTTTGCGCGGCTGATCCAGGGTGTAAAGGTGACAAACGTCGGGTTGAGCACCAGGCCGTGCCGGCGACAGAGCGCAACCGCCTGAATGAAATCGGCGCGACTATTGTAGACCGGCACAACCGGGCAATGGCGGCAGCGATGTTTGCAGCCGCGGCTGGTTTCGGTGTAGCCACTGATGCGCCGGCTGCCATCGGGCAGCAGCACCCGGCCGTAGCGAGCGAGTTCGGGCAGGTCATCGCGGGCGGGCGGCAGAAACTCGAGTCGCTCGAGGGCAACGGTGTGGCGGGCCTCAGCCCGGCCCTGCTGCAATTCCCGGTAGAGTTGCTGCAACGCGGCCTCGAACTCACCGCCGATCAGATCGTGGACACCGAGCGAGCGCAGATACGCGGCATTGACCGGCGCATAGAGACCGTAACAGCAAATGCGGGCCTGCGGTGCCAGCCGGCGCACCTGCGCGATCCAGGGCACCGCCAGGCGGGTTGCTGTATGCATCGGCAGGTAGAAGCAGACCAGTCCGGCATCGGCAAGCACATCGGGCTCAAAAGCTTGCACCGCCAGATCGAGGCAGGTCACCCCGGCGCCGGCGGCGCGCAACCAGGCCGCCGGCGAGTCTAGACCAAAGGGCTGGCGCCCGAGTTCATAAGTTGAGATCAGGACAACGCGCATGGCCGTATTATAACAGAGGTTTGCTTTTTTAGAGCAAGAACTAGAGAACCAGACACTAAAGAACTACGACGGAAGTGTATCACGATGCAGTGCTTGCCTGCCGATACCGACTCTGGCTTTTTTAGAACTGCACCTGTACAATGGTGCCTGTACACCTGAAGTGAATTTCCAACAATTCAACCTTGATTGCTAGAAGGCGTTGGTGCATGCCAGAGCGATGAGCGAGGCATACACCTTCAGTTCAAATCCACCGTTCGTGCGGGCGTAGAGCCGTTCGAGGCCCATCTTCTCCAATTGACTGTTGACGGTCTCGATGGTATGACGATACTCGCGCAGGTCAAGCTCATCA
>DAOTUJ010000009.1:0-62791 GCA_034437175.1 Chloroflexaceae bacterium
CCGCTCCCCCGCTCCAACGCTCCCCCGCTCCCCCGCTCCAACGCTCCAACGCTCCCCCGCTCCAACGCTCCAACGCTCCAACGCTCCAACGCCCCACCGCTCCACCGTTCTCCCTACAGTTCGCGTAGCGCCTCCAGCAGCCGGGCGATCTCGCCAGCAGTATTGTAATGCGCCAGGCCTACACGCACCATGCCGCCGCTGGCCTCAACGCCCAGCCGCTCGGTCAGGTTCAGGGCGTAGTAGTTGCCGTTCCAGGCGAAGATGCCGCGCCCGGCCAGGTGGGCCGTGATTTCCGCCGGGTTGTATCCGGCCATGCGAAACGCTACGGTCGGCGTGCGCTGCGTCAGGCGCTCTTCGTCGCGGATACCGTAGAACGTCAGGCCGGGAATGTCGAGCAAGCCGGTAATCAGGTGCTTGCTCAGCCCGCGCTCGTAATCGGCAATGCCCTGCATGGCCACGTGCAGCGCCGCACGGCGACTGTTCGTCGTCGGGTCGATATGGCGTCCCAGTTCGGCCAGGTAATCGATGGCGGCGGTTACGCCGGCCAGCCCCTCATGGCTTTGTGTGCCGGTCTGCCAGCGGTCGGGAATGACATCGGCAGCCGGACGAACTTTGTAGGGTTGCAGTCGCTCCAGGTGCTCGCGTTTGCCGTAGAGGCAGCCGATATGCGGCGCGAAAAATTTATAGGCGCTACAGGCCAGAAAATCGCAATCCAGTTCACCTGCATCGATTGGCCCATGTGGAGCGTAGTGTACCGCGTCGATGAAACTCAGCGCACCGGCGGCCCGCGCCAGTTCGACCACCCGCCGTACATCGTTGATGCTGCCGACCGCATTGCTGGCATAGCCGACCGCCACCAGCCGGGTGCGCGGCCCGATCTGCGCCGCCAGATCGTCCATGTTCAGGGTGCAATCTTCCACATCGATGTCGACCATGCGAATGATCGCGCCCTGTTCTTCCAGGCTGCACCAGGGCGCCACATTGGCATCGTGATCCAGGCGCGTCACCACGATCTCGTCGCCCGGCGCAATCTCGCGCCCGAGCGAACGGCTCAACGCGAAGGTCAGCGTGGTCATATTCTGGCCGAACACGACCTCGTCGGGATCACATCCCAGCAGATCGGCAATCGCCGCATGCGCGGCGGCGACCGTCTCATCGGTGCGCTGGCTGGTCAGAAAAGCACCGTGCTGATTGGCATTGCTGCTGACCAGGTAATTGCTGATGGCATCGATGACGCTCTGCGGCACCTGGGTACCACCGGGTGCGTCGAAAAACACGGCCGTCTGCCCGCCGACTTCCGTGGCAAGTGCCGGAAATTGCGAGCGAATCTGCTGTGGATCTGGGAAATTCATCTTGCGCTCCATATGTTCCAATCGTTTGAGATACGACAGTACCTTCGCCCTATTGACCGTCGTTCAGCGTTCAGCATACCATAATACAGGGATGTTGCTTTTTAATGGGCAATATCGTCGCCAAGCTGTATGTCGACCACGAACGTCAAGAGAATTGAGGTCAGTATGCGTATTACTCCTGATCATCCCCGGTTGCGCATTGTCGCAATATTTGCCTGGCTCTTCAGTGCCTGTCTGATCGTCCAGGTGGCCTTGCTCACCCCGGCGAACGCTCAGCATGTTTTGCTCGTTGCAATCATGATTGCGGCAATTGTGCTGCTTGCTGTCGGCGTTGCTTTCTGGGTACTGGGTACTGATACCCGTGCCGGAGTCGTTTTTGATGCCAAAGGCATCATGCTGAACCTTGGGCATTCGGCGGCCTTTGTGTCCTGGGATCAGATTGGCGCAGTGGGTGTTTCGCGGCAGCGCCGGAGTTTGTTGGCGTTGGGCAGTTCGGCGCAACTGGGCATCAAGCTGCGTAATCCGGAAAATTATGTGCAGAGCTACGAGGTGCGCCTGCCGGCCTCGCCGAGTGTGTTCGCCCGGGCGTTGCGCTGGCTTTACCATCTGATGCAGCAGAATAAGCATCAGGATTTGACGTTGGCACAACTGGAGCGCCTGCGGAGCACGACCGGCTACGATATCTTGATACCGGAGGCATTTTTAGGCGGCAAGGCCGCTCATTTCCTGGAGATACTCGAGCAGTACCGCTGCAATCCGCAGCAGCGCCACAGCCTGCGCCGCACGGCCGCCACGGTGCTGGTGCCTTGACGCTACAACACCTGTCGATGGGAATTCCCATCGACAGGTGTTGTAGCGTTTCCGAATAGGATTACCCTGACTTTTCCTCGCGTTCAGCCAGTTCAGCCCAGCGTTCCATCGCTGCCTCCAGTCGGGCGTTCAGTTCCGCCAGTTGATCGGCGATCCGCTGATAGGCGGTGTAATCCTCGGCGGTCGCGAGGAGTTGCTCCTCAATCCGGGCCTGTTCTGCCTCCAGTTTGCTGATTTCGCTTTCGAGGCGGTTCAACTCGCGTTTTTCTTTGTAGTTGAGCCGACTGGACGCGGCCGGCGCTCGGGGCGGCGGCGGCGTTTTGCGCGGGGTGGCCACCGGCGGCGGGGTGGCCACTGCGCGATGCTCCTCGTAACTGCTGTAGCCGCCGGGATAATCGCTGATTGTGCCGTCGCCCTCGAAAACCAGCAGGCGCTCGACACAGCGGTCGAGAAAATAGCGATCATGCGAGACGACAATCACCGCGCCGGCAAATTCATCGAGGTAATCCTCCAATACCGTCAGCGTCTGAATGTCCAGGTCGTTGGTCGGCTCGTCGAGTAGCAAAACGTTGGGCGCCAGCATCAGGGTACGCAACAGGTACAGGCGCCGCCGTTCGCCGCCGGAGAGTCGCCCGATCGCGGTCCACTGAGTTTCCTGCGGGAAGAGAAAGCGCTCCAGCATGCGGCCGGCGGCGACCAGACCGCCCTCGCGGTCGCGGATCTGCTCGGCGGCATCGCGCACATATTCGATGACCCGCTGGTTCGGGTCGAGCTCGCTGCTCTCCTGGTCGTAATAGGCCATATGCACAGTTTCGCCCAGGACGATCGTACCCTGGTCGGGCTGGACCCGCCCGGCCAGCATATTGAGCAGGGTGCTCTTGCCGCTGCCGTTCGGCCCGATAATGCCAATCCGGTCACGGCGCTGCAAATCGAGGCTGAAATGAGCGAGCAGCTGCTGTGCGCCATAGGCCTTGCTCAGGTGGTGAACTTCAATCACTTTTTTGCCGATCCGCCGGCTGGCCAGGTCGATCTCGACGCTGCCGGGGGGCGCCTCGCTCTGCTGCTGCGCCAGTTCGTGGACGCGCTGCACATGGGCTTTCTGCTTGGTGGTACGGCCCTGTGCGCCGCGTCGTAGCCAGGCCAGTTCCTTGCGCAACAGGTTGCGTCGCGCCAGTTCCGCCGCTTGCTCCTGCTCGGCCTGCATGGCTTTCTGATCGAGATAGGCCGCATAGTTGCCCTCGAACAGGTTGACCTGCCCGCGATCCAGTTCGAGCATGCGTCCGACGATCCGGTCGAGAAAATAGCGGTCGTGAGTAACCAGCAGCACCGCCGATTTGATCCGCCGCAGATACTGCTCCAACCAGACGATGGTGTCGGTATCGATGTGGTTGGTTGGCTCGTCCAGGATCAACAAATCGGGTTCGGCCAGGAGCGTACGGGCCATCGCAACGCGCTTGCGCTGGCCGCCCGAGAGCGTCGCAATCGGCACGTCGGCCAGGTCGGCAATGCCCAGTTGCGAGAGCATGGTGCGGGTGGCAGCCTCGGCTTCCCAGGCATTCTGCGCATCCATTGCATCGGTGAGCCGGTGCAGTCGCTCCATCAGTGCCGGATCATCCGGGTGTTGGCCCAGTTCCGCGCTGCACTGCTCGTATTCGTGGAGCAAGCGCAGCATCGGCACATCGCTGGCGAAAACTGCATCCATTACGGTTGCGTAGGCGTCTAAGCGAGGAACCTGCGGCAAATAGGCACTGCGAGCCTGGTTTGCCATCACGACCCGGCCGGTGTCCGCTTCTTCCAGCCCGGCGATGATCCGCAGCAAACTGGTTTTGCCGCTGCCATTGACGCCGATCACTGCCAGCCGCTCGCCGGCCTGCATGCCAAAATTCAAATCGCTGAACAGTACCCGCTCGGCATACTGCTTGCTAAGAGACTCAACTGAGAGGATCGTCATACAAATATTTTACACTATTCGTTTCAGGATCATTTGCCCAACTTGTGATATTCTCATCGAGTGTTCATCAATGTGAACTGCTAGCGGCGATTTGTGAGGGTATAATAATAGTAAGGTTTTGAACTGTACTTTGCGATTTCACAGGAACATTTTCGGCAGGCAAAGTGCCAATCAAACATCAAATAGCCTTTTAAGGACACCTTATGTTACCACGAAATAACAATTCACAGGAGCGCGGCAGTCCGGGAGCGTCCGGCAATAATACCTGGAGCACGGTACTGCGCCTGGTGATCCTGGTGGTTGCGGCAATGTTGATCTGGAATCTGTTCGCCTCGGGGCCGGAGCAGCCTACGGTAATGTTGAGCTATTCGCAGTTTCTTGAACAGGTGCGGAGCGGCAATGTCAGCAGCGTAGAAATTGTCGATCAGCAGGTGAGTGGTGAATTCGCAGAAGCGATTGAACCGCCGGCCGGCGCTGAAACCGATCCCGGCTTCGGCCTGAGTGCCGCGCCCGATACGTTTGAGCATTTTGCTACGACGTTGCCCGCCGCCAACGATGATCGTCTGCTGCCGCTGCTCGATGAGCAGGGCACAACCGTCAGTGCACGGGTCGAAGAGCCCGCGCTCTGGACGGGCGTGCTGCTGGCTTTCGGGCCGGTGCTGCTGATTGGTGCGCTGTTCTTCTACTTCCTGCGCCAGCAGTCACGCGGTCAGCAGGGGGTCTTCAATTTTGGCCGCTCACGGGCCAAAGAACACAGCGTTGACCGGCCGACCGTCAAGTTCAACGAGGTTGCCGGCGCCGACGAGGCCAAGCGCGAGCTGGTCGAGCTGGTCGATTTTTTAAAGAGCCCGCAGCGTTACTTGCAACTGGGCGCCAAAATTCCCCGCGGTGCGCTGCTGATCGGCCCGCCCGGTACCGGCAAAACCTTGCTGGCCCGCGCCGTGGCCGGGGAGGCCGGAGTTCCCTTCTTCAGCACCAGCGCCAGCGAGTTCGTCGAGCTCTTCGTCGGTGTCGGCGCCAGCCGGGTGCGTGACCTGTTCGAGCAGGCGCGGCGCAATGCGCCGGCGATTATCTTTGTCGATGAACTCGATGCCATCGGGCGGCAGCGTGGCGCCGGCATGGGCGGCGGCAATGATGAGCGCGAGCAGACCCTCAATCAGATCCTGGTGGAGATGGACGGCTTCGCCGGTGATACCAGCGTGATTGTGATTGCGGCGACTAACCGCCCCGATGTGCTCGACCCGGCATTGTTGCGGCCTGGCCGCTTCGACCGCCAGATTACCGTCGGCCTGCCGGATGTGCGCGGGCGCGAGGCGGTGTTGCGCATCCACCTGCGCGGCAAGCCCATCTCCGCCGATGTTGATCCGTCGATTCTTGCTCGCCAGACGCCGGGCTTCTCCGGCGCCGACCTGGCCAACCTGGTGAACGAGGCGGCGTTGCATACCGCACGCAGCGGCGGCAAGCAGATCGCGATGCGCCACTTCGCCGAGGCGCTCGACAAGATCGTACTGGGTACCGAGCGCCCGGTGCTGATGAGCGACCACGAGCGCAAGGTGGTGGCCTATCACGAAGCCGGTCACGCGCTGATCGCCTGGTTGCTGCCGGAAACCGATCCGATCAATAAAGTGACGATCATTCCGCGTGGGCGCGCCCTGGGTGTGACCGAGTACCTGCCCGAAGGCGACCGCTTCAACTATTCACGCGGCTACCTGATGTCGCAACTGGGCGTGATGATGGGCGGACGCGCCGCCGAGCAAGTTGCCATCAATGAGATTACGACCGGCGCGGAGAACGATTTGCAGCGGGCGACGCAGCTGGCGCGGCGCATGATGGGTCGCTGGGGCATGAGTGAGGAATTGGGCCTGTTTTTTGCCAACGACAGCAGCGACAGCCCCTTCCTGGGGCGCGAAATGGCCGGCCCGCGTGAGTACAGCGAAGCTACCGCTGCCCTGCTCGACAATGTCGTTCGCCGCTTGTTGAGCGAGCGCATCGAAACAGTGGAGCGCCTGCTTTCTGAGAATCGCGAGGCGCTGGATCGGCTGGCGAATGCGCTGCTCGATCACGAAACCCTCGACCGCTTCGGCGTCGAGGCTGCCATCCACGGTGACGATGTGCCGCCGCCGGCGCCGCCGAATGCACCGACCGGCGAGACCGAAACCGGTCGCGGTGAGCGCCCGCAGCCAACACCGAAGCCCGGCGTCTTGCCGGCCTAAAACTTCGCCGACTCCAGAACGCTGCCGGGGCTCGTGAGCCCCGGCAGCGTTTTGCATTATAATGGCTTTCGTAACAGTCACGAGCTACGCGGTGGCGACCACGAACTCCGCTTTTTTGCTTCTGCCATGGGAGAAAACCTTCTTTTTCTTTCGTGTTTAGCCGCTTGCGGCCAAACACGAAAGAAATAAACGTCAACTTCCATGCTGCCGCAGGCGAAAAAGCCCTTGCGGCTTGAGCATTCATCGTGTCCGCGCCGACTGCGGAAGTCAAGAATTCTGGAGGAACGTTATGGCTGCGATCCGGCCCCTGGACGGAATAAAAGTTATCGAGGTCGCCAATTATATTCCGGCGCCGATTGCCACGCGCATGATGCTGGATATGGGCGCGACGGTGTACAAAGTTGAGCGGCCCGGCGGCGATCCGATGCGGCACATGGCGCCACGCGGCTCCAGCGGCAACAATCCGATCTTCGATGCGCTGAATGCGGGCAAGCAGTTCGTCGAACTCGACTTGAAAAGCGGCGAGGGCGCAGCCGCCCTGCGTGAGCTGGTCTATACCGCCGATGTGTTGATCGATGGCTTTCGTCCTGGTGCACTGGCACGGCTGGAGCTCGGGCCGGAGCATTTGCGCCATCTCAACCCGCAGCTGATCTACTGCGCGCTCTCGGGCTTCGGCAGCAACGGGCCGCTCAGTCCGGTTGCCGGTCACGATATGAATTATGTTTCACTGAGCGGTTTCCTGGATATGACACTGGTGAACGGCCGGCCGGCCATGCCCGGCACCCAGCTCGCCGACCTGACCGGCGGCATGGCTGCGTTGACGGCGGTGCTGGCAGCATTGCTGGAGCGCCAGCGCAGTGGCCAGGGCCGTTTTCTCGATATCGCCCTGAGCGATGCCGCCGTCTGGCTGATGACGCCCTGGCTGGCGACGCTGACGGCCGGCCAACCGGTTGATGTGACGACCGGCGTGGGCAACAACCTGGCCGGCGCCCTGGCTTACTACCGGCTCTATGCGACCGCCGACGGGCGCTACCTGGCGGTTGCGCCGCTGGAGTCGCATTTCTGGCGCCGCTTCTGCGAGACCATCGGGCGCGCCGACTTGATCCCGCGCCAGCATGACGAAGACCAGGCCGGCCTGTCGGCTATCATCACCGAGGTGATCGCTGCGCAACCGCTGGAGCACTGGTCGCGCCTGTTTGCCGAAGTCGATGCCTGCGTTACGCCGGTGCTCAGCCTGGCTGAAGCAGCCGCGTTGCCGCATTTTCGCGCCCGCGGACTGCTCGGCGATACGCCGGGCGTACCGCCGATCTTGCGGATCCAGTGATATGGTTCAGGGAATTATGATCGAATCACCGGCGGCGAGGCGGGCCAGGGCCGGTTCGAGTTCGGCGTAGGTGATGCCGCCCTCGTAGCGTGCCTGCACGATGCCTTCGGCATCGATCAGGAAAGTCCATGGTTCGCTACGCAAATTCCATTCCTGCATGGCCGGCACGTAGCGCTGCGCCTCAAAGGACTCGGCGAAAGGATAGGGGTAGACTTCGACATGCACGAAGGACATCTGATCCCCATAGTCCTGCATGAGATTTTCCAGCACCAGCATATTCGGCGCGCAGACGGCCGTCCGGCAGTAGCCGGGGGTTGAGAACGCCAGCACGGTGGGGCGCCCGTCCTGGAGCGCTTCGGCCACACTAAGCTGGTAAAAACCCGGATTGGGTGTTGCCGCAGAAGTGAGCCGACCGATATCCTCGACATCGGCGAGGGTCAGCGTATCGCTGGCAATCGCCGGGTTGCCGCGAGTCGGAATGGCCGAGGACTCGCGCACATTGATGCGCATCGTGCTGGTGACGTTGCCGTTTTCCTGTGGGATCTCGACTTCGATGCCCCAGTCGCCGGGCTGATCAAGGTCGGCATAAGCCACATAGAGTCCAAGCGGCAACCCTTCAGCGCGATAGATCGCATCGGTTTCGGCCTGCACGGTTTCGCGATCCGCGCCTTCGAGATAGTACAGTCGCAGGTGTAGCGTTAGCTCCGGATCATTGATGGGCGCGCCGTCTTTGAGCACCCCCAGCGGCAGGCGGTTCCGACCGACGACCAGTTCCGAAGCGGCCAGTACCGGCAGCCATTCGCCGGTCGGCCCGGCGGCCGGTTCCGGCTGCGCTACCGGTTCGGCTGCTCCGCAGGCGGTCAGCAGGAGGGTGGCCCAGAGCAAAATCAGCGTGGTTGGTATTTGTAAGCGCATAAAAACACCTTATTTGCGTTTCCTGTCTCCGGGCAGTGCGCTGCCGGGAGACAGGAAACCGGCAATAATCATCGTGGATGCATGGATGGCTTGCGCAGCCGGCGCGCCGGCTGCGCAAGCCATCATAAAACGAGCTTGCGTTCGTTGATCAGGCGCTGGCGCGTTTTGCGAAAGAGCTCATCGTAGCTCAGGCGCTCCATGGTGATTTCGTACTTGTAGGCCTGGAGCATTTTATGGATTTCGGCATCGAGACGCTCTTCGACCATCAATTCGTCGGTGATAATGTCGCGGGCGACAGCGGCGATTTCGGCGTCGTCACCCTGGAAGAGCACCCCGTCGATTTCAGCCAGGTGATCGAGCAACTGATCGGCCAGGAATTCAATCTTTTCGGGAGACAGTTTCATCTGTGACACCTCGTAGTTGAGTAGCCTGTTCAGGTATTGCCGGCCTGTCAACCGTGCGGCGGTCGTGCAACCAGCGTCGCAGTTGTTGGATGAACAGCCCTGCCGCGATGACCCAGCCCAGCCAGGCGATCAGCGCACGACTAAAGCGGACGAACAGGAGCCCGGTCAGCAACATGACGCGCAGACCGGCGACGAGCACATGGCGGCTGCGGCCCACCCCCGGATCGGCGTCCCAGTCGAGGGCGGCGATACGCGGCAAGAGGTCGCGTTCGAGGCAACCTTCGAGCGAAAAGATATAGATCATATCGGTATGGCGAGCGGCCAGCAGCAGATCGCGTTCGAGAACCGGCCAGGAGAGCGGCGGAAGATGCTCGCCGATGCTGGCGCTCAGGCTGCCGGTGCTCCCCACCCCGATGCTGTCGGCCGATGGGCCATAACTCATGATCAGCGCACCCTGGAGATCGTTGCCGAAGCGAGCAATCGGCAGACTACTGTAACATGTCAGCACCTCGACATCTGCCGGCAGATCAACGATGTCGAGGGCGCGTTGAATAGTCGTAGTGCCGGCGCGGCGGTCGTCGGCGATCAGGGGCAACTGATAGGAATGCACTTCATAGCCGTCGTGGTGAATCTCGGCGATCAGGTCGGTGTAGGCGGCGCGGGCCGCCGGATAGAGCACATTCTCGCGAGCGATCCAGAAGCGCCGGCTGATGTCGCGCAGGCTCCACTGCTGCATAAGCTTTTCTTCGCCGCCGGGCGGTTCGATGTCGAGGCCGACAGCGGCAAACTGTAGCCGGTGTTCGGCGGCCCAGCTGCGAAAGCTACGGTAGATCTCGATGGCCTGCGGATAATTTTGCAGATTGAGCCAGTGCCCTTCGCTGGCGGGGAGCAGCAACCAGGCAATCAGGGGAATGCCATGGTGATTGAGTGTGCGCAAAGCCGTAATCGTGGCTGCGCTACGATCAGTGACGGCGAAAGCCAGGCTGTACGATCCGGCGTTCAGCTCTTCCAGCAACCGGGTTTCGCTCAGCAAGTGCTCAAACTGCGGCCCATCCAACGCGGTAAAAAAGATCAACTGCGGACGGCCTAGCGAGAGGCGCAGCGATTCATTTGTGGCTGTCTGATAATGCAGCATGCAATAATCGGCATCTTCCGGCTATTCCCGGCAGTTTCCTGCATTTCCATTATAACGCAAGTGCCAGGCACTTTTCCGGCGAATCGCCGGGGTATCGCCCCGGCGATTCGGCAGGGAGGCAGTTCCTATCTTTAGTTGTCCGGGCGGCAAAGCCGCCCGGACAACTAAAGATAGGAACTGCCATTACCGGGCACTGGCCTGACAAATGTCAGGCCAGTGCCCGGTAAGCTTTTTCCAGCATATGCTCGGTTGTCTCCCAGCTGACGCAGCCGTCGGTGATCGATACGCCGTAGCGCAACCGGCTGCGGTCAGCCGTGATCGATTGCTTGCCCGCATGAATATTGCTCTCGATCATCATACCGACAACCCGGCTGCCCTGTGCGCAATGCTGATGGATGACGGTATCCCAGACGGACTCCTGGCGAGTGTAGTCGTTGCGCGAATTCGAGTGACTGCAATCGACCATGATGGCGGGAGTGAGCCCGGCCTCGCGCATCAATTCTTCGGCCTGGGTGATGCTCGCCGAGTCATAATTCGTCTGTGTGCGGCTGCCGCGCAAAATAACCAGCCCGTCGGGGTTGCCGGTCGTCGTCACCACGCAGCCCTGGCCTTCACCGGTGATCCCCAGGAAGCTATGCGGCTGCGCAGCCGAGAGCAAGCCATTGACGGCAATCTGCACACCGCCGTCGATGCTGTTCTTAAAGCCGACCGGCATCGAAAGGCCGCTGGCCATTGCGCGGTGCGTTTGCGATTCGGTCGTACGGGCACCGATGGCCGTGAAACTGACCAGGTCGGCCAGGTATTGCGGCGTAATCGGGTCGAGCATTTCGGTAGCCGTCGGCAAACCCAGATTGTTGATTGCGAGGAGCAATTCGCGCGCCAGTTGCAGGCCGGCCGCCATATTGAAGCTGCCGTCCAGTTGGGGATCGTTCAACAGGCCCCGCCAGCCGACGGTAGTGCGGGGTTTCTCGAAATAGGCCCGCATCACAATCAGAATGCGATCATGATAGCGGCGGTGTGCATCGTAGAGCCGGCGTGCATAATCGAGGGTTGCCTCGGGATCGTGGATCGAGCAGGGGCCGACAACCGCCAGCAGGCGCTGATCCCGGCGCTGCAAGATGCGTTTAATCGCCTCGCGCGTATCATAGATGACCGCGCTGGCTGCTTCGGTAATGGGCAGTTCGGCCTGCATCTGCCGCGGCGGTTTCAGCGGCGTCAAGGCTCGAACGTGAAGATTTTCGGTTGCTCTCACGGCACACCTCGCACAGAACGCCCCCGCGAATTGCAGATCATCGCGGGGGTTTGCGTATTTGCTATGTAACGGCATCAGGCATGACGATGCTATCACGGTTGGCGGCTCTGTGCAAGTTGCAGCCTGGCTGATAGGCCGACTTTTGTGCAATGGCTTACATTGGGCCGGCCGAAAATCGGTTATAGTAGCGATATACTGTAGACCGCGCTGAATACTGAGAGTATCCACGACGATGGAAATCCTGGAGCGACCCGACGAATGGCGGGCGGCCTTCGAGTCCGGCTGGCTGGCCCATTTGCGGCAAGCCGGTGTGATCGATTGGAAACGCTACAA
This sequence comes from Chloroflexaceae bacterium, assembly GCA_034437175.1. Lineage (GTDB taxonomy): Bacteria > Chloroflexota > Chloroflexia > Chloroflexales > Chloroflexaceae > DAOTUJ01. Next base: position 11,690 of record DAOTUJ010000009.1, read on the forward strand.
CCGCCCGCGCAATGCGGCCGCCCCGGCCGGCAAAGCCGTCAACCTGGCCGATTCGCGCCTGATTCTGATCAGCAGTGCCGGCGGCTACCTGCGTGATGCACAACAACCCTTTGATGCCGAGAATGACCTGGGCGATTACACAATTCGCCTGTTTGCCAGCAATGCCGCCTTTGCCGACATTGGCTATGCCCATACGCACTACGACCACGCTGCCGTCGATACCGATCCGCAGGTCTTGTTGCCGTTGCGCCACCTGGAAGACCTGGTCGCTGCGGGCCGGATCGGTGCGCAGACGGCCAACCTGATCAGCTTTATGGGTTACCAGCCTGATGTGAGCCGGGTGTTGAACGACATGATCCCGGCGATCATAGCGGCAGCGCGGGCCGAACAGGCCGATGCCGCACTGCTGGTGCCGGCCTGACCGATCTGCTCCCAGTCCGTGGGACTGGTTGCACGGGCTCTCGAAATCAACGGCATCGCTACCACGCTGACAAGTTGGAATGCCGGGGTAACGCGCTTGACGATGCCGCCGCGAGCGACTTTTACGCGCCTGGAGCGCGGCGCCACGCTTGGGCGCCCGAACGATGCCGTACAGCAGCGCCGCATTCTGGAGGCGACCCTGGCGCTGCTGGCGCAGAATGCACCACTCGCGCCGGTTCAACTGGATGAAACCTTCTGAAAAGAAAGCGGAAGCGAAAAAGGGGCCAGGTTCTGATGCTGCGCGGCAATGCCGCGCAGCATCAGAACCTGCCCCCTTTTGTATCCTCATTATCCTGGTGGGCGTTGCACGTTGCGTAGCGAATCTTACAGTTCCATCCCACCGCCCGGTGTATGATCGGAAGCGCCATCCGTAAGGATTTCTTTCGTTCCTTGTAAGATTTCTCTGTTAGAATCAGATAAACGTAGGACGTATCCCTTTGTGATATGGGAGGCACCGGTGATCGACAAACACTTGCGACAGCCGAAAGAACAGGTTTTGAATGCTCCGGCGGCAGTGTTGCCGCGATCACTTCACCCCACCAGCGTCACGCTGGTGGCTTTTGCGGTCGGTATCCTGGCGGCAGTGGTAATTGCCCTTGGGGCTTACTGGTGGGGGCTGGCGCTCTGGCTCCTTAATCGGTTGCTCGATGGACTCGACGGCACACTGGCGCGCCGTGCCAATTTGCAGAGCGACCTGGGCGGCTACCTGGATATTGTGCTTGACCATGTTGTCTATGCGGCGATTCCGCTGGCGCTGGTGCTGAGCGCGCCATCTTATATCGCTGCGCTGAGCCTGGCAATATTGCTGGCCGGCTTTTATATCAACGGCGCTTCCTGGATGTACATGGCGGCACTGCTGGAGAAACGCAATCGAGGTGCCGCCAGCCGGCAAGAAATGACGACGGTCACGATGCCGTCCGGCCTGGTTGAAGGTGCTGAAACGATTGTATTTTACAGCCTGTTTCTGCTACTGCCGGGACAGGCGCCGATGTTGTTCGGCTTGATGGCTGTGCTGGTGATGCTTACTGCGGCGCAACGGGTCTGCTGGGCCGTCCGGAATCTGGAGTAATGAGTGATCAGGTCATAGGTTTCTGGAACCTGTAACCGGCCTTCTTTATGAAGTTGAATCTCGAAAATTTGACGGCGCCGGAACACGGGGCGCAACGGCGCCTGCTCATCCTCGCGGCCACCTGGTTGAGCCTGATCGGGCTGGTGCAGTGGTACGCCCGCAGTCGGAGCCTGGGCATAGCGGATACGCTGGAGCAACTGGCGCTGCTGATGGCGATGAGTTGGTATGGCCCGCTGCTGTTCTTGCTTGCAGCGGCACTAAGCCCGCTGGTGCTGGTGCCGGCGGCGTTGCTGGGGCTGGTCGCTGGAGCAGTATTCGGGCCGGTGACCGGCTTGCTTTATACGCTGGCGGGCTGCAATCTGTCGGCGCTGATCTGCTATGGGGTCGGTAGTTCGTTGGGGCAACCGGCGCGCGAGCGTTTGCTCGGCGGCTCCAGTCTGATCGGGCGCTACTGTAGCTGGTTGCACCGCAATAGTTTTCTGGCGGTTCTGCTGCTGCGGCTGGGGTTTTTGCCCTACGACCTGGTGAGTTATACGGCCGGGGCGCTACATATCGGCTGGCTGCGGTTTTTGCTCGCCAATACGCTGGGTTGCCTGCCCGGCGCCGTTGTGCTGGTGGCATTCGGGGCTTCGTTCCAGCACCTGCAGTTGCCCACCCGGTTTGCACCCGGCTGGTTAGCGGCAGTGGCGATTTTGATGGCTGCACTGAGTTTCGGTATCGCCTGGTTTTTACGCAAACGGGGGTGCGAGTCTTGATTATCGTTGCTGGTGGCGGCCCGGCCGGCCTGGCGCTGGCTTATTATTTGCAACGCAACCAGGTACCCTACCGGGTGCTGGAACGGGCCGACATTGGTCATGCCTGGAACAATCATTACGACCGGCTGCATTTGCATACGCTCAAACAGGTTTCGGCGCTGCCGGGCCTGGCGATGCCGGCCGACTATCCGCAGTTTCCCTCGGCCCGCCAGTTTCAGGCTTATCTGACTGAGTATGCCCGGCATTTCGATTTGCCGGTGGAAACCGGCGTTGAGGTTCTATCGGCGCGGCATAACGGTGCGGGCTGGCTGATCCATACCGGCCGGGGGCTTGTGCGCGCCCAGGGGCTGGCGGCGACAACCGGGATCTGGAGCCGGCCGCATCGGCCGCAGTTCCCCGGCATGGAAACCTTCCCTGGTACGATCATGCATGCCTCGCTATACCGGAATGCGGCAAATTTCCAGGGCCGGCGCGTTCTGGTGGTCGGGGTCGGCAACTCCGGCAGCGAGATTGCGGTTGATTTGAGTGAGCAAGGTGTCGAAACGGCCATCGCCATTCGCAGCGGCGCGGTCTTTGGGCCCTACCCGCAGTCGGCGGCTTTGATGGACGGACTGGCCTGGCTGTTCCGCACGCTGCCGCGGCCGGCCGGCGAGCGCCTGCTGCGCCGGGCCCGGCGCGATTTCAGCCACCTGGGGCTGGCACCGCCGCCCGGTATGCTGATCGACGCCTATCCGGTGGTTGGCTATGCTTTGCCGCAGGCGCTGGCTGCCGGACGGCTGCGGCGCTACCCAGCCCTGGCGCAGATCGTGGGCGAGCAGGTGTATTTTGCCGGCGGCCAGGTGCGGGCTTTCGATGCGATCATTATGGCGACCGGCTATCGCCCGGCGCTCGATTTTGTGGCCGGCGAACTCGATTTTGATGCGCAGGGGCATCCGCGGCTCGATGCGGCCGGGCGCTCCCTGCGTCAGCCGCGATTGTACTGCGTCGGCTACACTTACCCGACGACCGCAGGCTGGCTGCAGTCGCTGGGGCGGGTTGCGCGGCGGGCAGCCGCAGCCATCGCCGCAGATTACCGGCGGAGCGCAGGCTTGCCTGCGCCGACTCAGGCAGATCTGCGCTCCGCTCCGGCTCACATCAAAAAAGGGCGTTGATGCCGACAATCGGCATCAACGCCCGGTGCCCTCGCTAGATTTCGCGAATGGTAACGCGCCCGGCACTGAGTTCGAGCAGCACGGCCCGGCAGTCGTCCAGATCGCTGAGTGGTAGCTCGGCGTTGATGCTCACTTCGCCGGCAAAATCCTCGTTGGTAATTTCGGCGTTGTGGGCCAGCAGCGTGCGGTGGGCCAGTTCGTAGTCGCTGTAGGCAACCCGCACCAGCAGGCTGCGGCGCTCGCGGCGCTCGCGGCGCGGTAGTTCGGCGAGGATGGCCCGCGTTGCGTCGCTGTAGGCGCGCACCAGGCCGCCGGTGCCCAGCAACGTGCCGCCGAAATACCGTGTGACAACCACCGTCACATCCCCCAGCCCGCTCCCCTGCAATACGGCCAGCATCGGCCGGCCGGCGGTGCCCGAAGGCTCGCCGGCATCGCTCATACCCGCGATGACGCTGGCGCCGTGGCCAACCAGGTAGGCGTAACAGTGATGGGAAGCGTCGGGCATGTCGGCACGAACCATCAGAATGAACTCGCGGGCTTCTTCAACGGTTGGTGTGTAAGCGGCACTGGCCACAAAACGCGAATTGGAAACCTGCGTTTCGCACCGGCTTGTGGCTGCCGGAATGCTGTAGCGATCTTTTGCCATGTGCAAAAGCATAGCATGTTTTTTGCGCTTTGTGCAGGGGGGCTTGCTTAAACTCCTCTCATCCCAGGTATGCAGAAAATTGGGTATACTGCTAGCAGAAATGTAAGAATCGCAGATACGGAAAATACGATGATTGATGAACCAGATCCTGTTGAAACACGCCCGACGAACCCGCTGATCCGCCTGGTCAGGCTACAGTTGCCGCTCTGGCTGGTCTTGCCGCTCCTTGCGCTGATGGTCATCTTCGGGGTTGGCGGTGGGGTGCTGGCTGGCGGCCTGTTGTTCAATAATCAGGCGACCTGCCCCGAGTCCGAAGAAGTTTGTGAAGATTTTGCGGTGTTCTGGGAAGCCTGGCGCCTGGCGCGCGAACGCTACGTCGACCCGTCGGCGGCCATGCCCGATCAGATGATTGCCGGCGCCGTGCAGGGCATGCTCGATACGCTCGGCGACGGCAATCATACCCGCTATCTGACGGCGGAAGATGCCCGGCGCTGGGACGAGTCGCTCAGTGCCGCCTTCGAAGGCATCGGCGCCTATGTCGATGTGCGTGACGGCCAGGCACTGATTGTCGCGCCGATTCCCGGCTCGCCCGCCGATGCAGCCGGCCTGCAATCCGAAGATGCGATCGTTGCCGTCGATGGCGAGTCAACCAGGGGCTGGACTATCGAAGAACTGGTGACGGAAGTGCGTGGGCCGGATGGTACTGATGTGGTATTGACCATCGAGCGCGTAGGCGAAGATGCGCCCTTCGATGTAAGCATTACGCGCAGCCGGGTCGAGATTCCCAGTGTTGCCTGGAGCATGTTGCCCGACGATGTGGCGATGGTGCGGTTGAATTCCTTCTCGCAGCGCTCGGGCGACGAGCTGCGCACGGCACTGGCTGAAGCGCAGGATGCCGGGGCGCGGGCGGTGCTCTTCGATCTGCGCGGCAATCCCGGCGGCCTGGTAAACGAGGCCCTGGTGGTTGCCAGTCAGTTTCTGCCGGAAAACACGCCGGTGTTGATCGAAGAAGAGCGCAGTGGCCGGCGGGTGGTTACTGAAAGCCGGGCCGGCGGCGTGGCAATCGAGATCCCTCTGGTCGTCCTGGTTGATGAGTTTTCGGCCAGTTCCGCCGAAATCGTCGCCGGGGCGCTGCAAGACGCCGGCAGGGCTGAAGTTGTCGGCGTGCCCACCGTGGGTACCGGCACTGTGCTGACGCCCTTCATCCTGGATGATGGTTCGCGCCTGCTGCTCGGTACCAGCCAGTGGCTGACGCCCGAGGGCCGGCTGATCCGGGCCGAGGGCATCGCGCCCGACGTGCTGGTTGATCTGCCGCCGGAGGTGCGCCGCTTGCTGCCGGACGCGGCCGGCGAGCTCAGCCGCGACGAACTGTTGCAGAGCGAAGACCGCCAGCTTGTCACCGGCTACGAATTGCTGGAAACCGCCGCAACGCGGTGACACGACTTTCATAGTTCCATTATCGCCTCAATCATGCCCTCCGGGCCGTGCCGCAGTTTGAAACCCATGCGGCCGGCAATAGCTTGCATGGCACTGTTTTCCGGTAGAATCGTGGCTTTGATGCGGGCAATCTGTTCGGCGCGAGCAATGCCGATCAGTTGGCGCAGCAGTTCGTTGCCCAGACCCCGGCCATGGAACTCGTCGCTGACCAGTACGGCAAACTCGGCGTCGTCGGTGTTGCGGATGCGGTTGATCCGGCCCACCGCCAGGATGCGGTGCTCCTCGCGTTCCGGATCCTGGCATTCGGCCACCAGCACAATTGAGCGGCTATAATCGGTGAAACAGACGCGTGCCAGGCGCTCGTGGTCGATGCGCGCACTCAATTTCAATGGGTAAAAATAACGGTAATAGACGCTCTGCTCGGACAGCGTATGATGAAAGTCGACCATCAGCGGCTCGTCTTCCGGACGAATCGGGCGGAACAGTACCGGTAGCCCGCTCCGGCTGACCCAGTTCTGCACATATTGTTGTGGATAGGGCCGAATAGCCAGGGGCGGCAAATCGTCTGCGGCCACTTCCGGGCCATACAGGTTGATCTGCACGGCGCGGGCACTGATTTCTTCGCGCCAGAGCTGCAAGGGATTGATAATCACCTCTTTGATCCAGGGTTGTTCAACCGCCAGGTGACTGAAGCGTACCAGCAGGGCTTCCAGCGCGGCAATATCGACAGGTGGCGAGTGGTCTCGACCGCTCAAGGCGCTGTAGATACTCAGGCGCTCCAGCATGCGCCGAGCCAGGGTCGTATTCAGGGGCGGCAGGCCGGTTGTGCGATCCTCGATCACATTCGTCCAGACGCCGCCGAGTGCGAGTTGAATGACGCGACCGAGTTGCGGATCGGGCCACAGCCGGAGCTGCAGCGGGTAGCGGCGGGCGCCGGGCAATTCCACGGTGGAAATATCGTACGCTTCCAGGATTGCCTGAGCCTCCGCCGGATCAAGCCGGTAACGACCGGCCTGGCGCGCTTGCCGGATGATCGCGCCCGCGCGGGCGCGATCCGGGGCGTCGTCGTCGTCCTCGCCGATCAGAGCCGGCGTTTCGTAGAGGGCGCGCAGATTGCAACTGTGCTGCCAGAGCCGGCAAAACGCCAGGGCTGCGGCATCGGGGTAGGCAAAGGTCGGAATGGGTATCTCGTGCAGGATCGCTTCACCGGCGGCGACCGAGGCACCGCCCATCCAGCTCGCCAGGATCGGTTTGCGGGTCTTTTTGCCGGCAGTGCGCAGAATCTCGGCTGTGCGGAGCGGATCGGTCATAGCCTGGGGCGTCAGCACTACCAGCAGGCCGTCACTGTGCGGATTTTTCACGATCAGGTTGATGGCATGTTCGTAACGTTCGGGGCCGGCGTCGCCGAGGAGATCGATGGGATTGCCGTGACTCCAGTGTTCGGGCAGCACTTCGTCGAGGGCAGCGAGCGTGTCGGGCGGGATTTCGGCGAGGGCACCGCCGTTCGAGACCAGCGCATCGGTGGCGAGCACGCCCGGCCCGCCGGCATTGGTCAGGATAGTCAGCCGTGGCCCGGCGGGGCGCGGCACCCGGCCGAGCATTTCGGCCATCGAGAAGAGATCGGCAATCGTGTTGACGCGTAGCACGCCGCAGCGGCGGAAGGCGGCATCGAGGACGGCATCGTCACCGGGATGGTTGCCGAGATGAGCGGCGGTCGCCGGCGCAGCCAGCGGACTGCGCCCGCCCTTGAGCACAATGATGGGCCTGGTCAGTGCGACTTCACGTGCTGCCGAGAGAAACGAACGCGGGTCGCCGATGCTTTCCATATAAATAAGGATGCTGCGCGTATTATAATCGGCGCCGAGGTGCAAAATCATATCGCCCCAGTCGACGTCGGCCATGGCGCCGAGTGAGGCAAAGACGCTGAAACCGATGCGTTCGCGCAGGCTCCAATCGAGCACGGCAGTGCAGAGCGCGCCACTCTGGCTGAGAAAACCGATCTTGCCGGGCAGCGCAGTCGTGCCGGCAAAGGTGGCATTCAGGCCGTTCAACGGGCAACTGATGCCCAGGCTGTTGGGGCCGATCACCCGTATACCGAACCGATTGGCGGCGTCGAGCATCTCCTGTTCAAGGGCAGCGCCCTGCGGCCCACGTTCGCGAAAACCGGCTGAGATGACCAGCGCACCCGGTATCGCGGCTGCACCGATCTCGCGCATAACCTGTGGGACGATCGCTGCCGGCGTGGCCACCACCGCCAGGTCGATATTGCCGGGCACATCTTGAATGGTCGGATAGCATTCGCGCCCCATCAACGTGCGATGGCCGGGATTGACCGGCAAGACTTCGCCGCTGAAACTCTCGGCGAGCAGATTGGCGAACACTGTGCGCCCGACGCTGTTGGACCGGTCGCTGGCACCGATCACCGCAATGCGCTGCGGATGAAAAAATACATCCAGGGGAAATCGTTCGCCGGCGGCATAGAACCTGCTCCGGTCGACCTGGGCCGTCTGGCTCATGGAGAGACCTCTATCTTTTGTAGCGATTGCACCGCCGATGCCGGATGCCGGGCGGATCTATTTTTGCTCTGTTCGGCAGGCTCCGGGCTGCCGCCGGCCGGAACAGCCATTGCGGCCTGGGCAACCATGCCGGCTGCGCCAGCCATATGAGTCAGGCGAATAGTTTCTGGCGGGGAGTAAAGGCAGAATTGCCGGTTTCGCCGAGGGCACGAGCCTGTTCCGTAGGAACGTGCAACGTGAGCAGCGTATCGACGCGGGCGGCAACCAGTTTGGCGGCCGGCGGCGTACTGGCGGCAGTGGCCACCACGCAGCGGCGAATACCGGCATAGTGCAGCGCCTGGATGGCCGCCAGAGCGGCCAGGCCGCTGCCCAGGTCGGTTTTGATCAAAATCACGGTACGGCGATTGAGCGGCGGGAGCGGGCGCCCCTGCCGGTAATGTTCCAGCAGCCATGCAACCTGACGGCGAGCCTGGCCTGCCGCTGACCAGAGAGCCAGCGGTTGCACTCCCGGCAAGCGCAAAGTAGCGGCATTAAAATAGAGGCCGCCACCTTCGCTGAGCGCACCGGCCGGTACCAATGGGATGCCGGGCAGGTAGAATTCGTGGCTCACCATCGTATCGAATGGCAAGCGCAGCAGATGGGCGAGCTCAGTGCTCAGTGTCGGGCGCTCTTCCGGCAAGGCCAGCAAAAGGGTTTGCCGATCCCGATAGGGCTGCAAGAGCTCGGCCAGCTTGCGCGCTGATTTGCTCACCGGTGCGGCTTCGTCCACGATAGTTTGGGACAGAGGCACACTGACTGATTGCATGGCTGGTTACCAGGAACTAACTGAGAACTGCACCGTGCTCACGTACATGGGGTGTTTCGATGCTGGTAGGATGGGTGATGAGATTGACGAGCAGGCGGAACAGGTCACTTTCGGTAATTACGCCAACGACCGTATTGCCGTCCATTACCGGAAGCCCACCGATCTTGGCCGTGAGCATGAGCTGGGCGGCTTCCAGGATCGAGTTATCGCAGGACACCGTGACCGGATTGCGGGTCATAATTTCGGCAACCGTTACCCGGTTCAGCAGCGTATTCCACTCGAATACACTCAGGGTGGTAGCAGCCGAGGGTTGAGCGGCCCGCAGATCACCGGATGTAACAATCCCGACCAGACGGCCCTGTGCCACCACCGGCAGCCGGCGCACCTGATGTTCTTCCATAATGCGCTGGGCGGATGCGAGCGAGGTATTCGGGGCGATCAGCAATGGCGGCGTACTCATCCAGTCGGTAACGAGATAGTTGAACATAGCCCACCTCCTTGTGGGGTAACTTCGTTGTAGCCTCCATACCCAACATAACACGCTGCATCATAAATCAGAGAGGAGAAACCATCACGCACAGGGAAGAAGTTCTAACCCTGTGCATGTGGTGGGCAGGGTGAAAATCGGCCCGAAAAGCTTTGCAAAAGCTTTTCGGGCCGATTCTTCTGCTCGCCGCATAACTGGTTATTCCAGGATCACATCGCCGCTGCGCCCACCGGTTTTGCGGGCGAGTCGCAGATCGTTGATGCGCATCCCCCGGTCAACGGCTTTGCACATATCGTAGACGGTGAGGGCGGCAACACCGGCGGCGGTCAGGGCTTCCATTTCCACCCCGGTCTGGCCATAGGTGCGCACGGTCGCTTCGATCAGCAGGGCAGATTGATCGGCGGCCGGGCGCAGATCCACGGCGACATGGGTGATCATGAGTGGATGGCAAAGCGGAATGAGCTCGGATGTGCGTTTTGCGGCCATGATTCCAGCGATTCGTGCAGTTGCCAGCACATCTCCTTTCGGTAATTCCCCATCGATGATCAGGCGCAAAGTAGTATCGGACATCGATACATATGTTCGAGCAACAGCTTCACGCCTGTTACTGGCTTTTTCACCTACATCAACCATGGATGCGTGGCCGTCCGCATTGAGGTGCGATAGCTTCTGGTCATGTTCGGCATTCATACTAGCCCCTTTCGTAAAGACTTTTGCTACTTTCTATCTCGATTGTAACCTGAAAATGATAGCAAAAGGCTTGAAATAAGCAGTGGAGTGGTATATAATGGGGCCAATGAGTGGGGAAAAGTGGGGAAAAGTGGGGGATAGCCGCGAACGAGCGTGCTAAAATCATGCCTGTCGTCAAACATCTTTCCTGATAAAACAATAACAGTACACGCTATGGTAATCGACCGGCGTCGATCGATGCGAGACAAAAACCTGTGTTTCTGGGCGAATTCGAACACACCATCGATGACAAAGGCCGGATTGCGATTCCAGCGCGTTTTCGCGAGGAATTGAGTGAAGGCCTGGTGCTGACGCGGGGCTTCGATAATTGTTTGCAAGCCTTTCCGCGCCAGGCCTGGCTGCCACTTGCCGAGCGGGTCAGCCAGATGTCGCTTGGGAGCGAAGACGCTCGGTATCTGCGGCGCCTGCTGTTTTCCGGAGCCGCCGAGGTCGAAGTTGACCGCCAGGGGCGCATTTTGATTCCGCAGAATCTGCGCGAATATGCCGGGCTGGCCGAGCAAGTAGTGATTGCCGGCCTGGATACGTACTTTGAAATCTGGTCGACTGAGCGCTGGCAGTCGGTGTTGGAAAAGCTGGACAGCAGCAATAGCGACATTGCCCAGCAGCTGGCCGATCTGGGGATTTAGGGCCAGGCGCACAGCGCAGGTAGGCATAGCAGTGCCGGATGCAGGCCTCAATGGAGTTCAAGCATTTTGCTTACCGCTACTTTGCTTATCGCTACAGGGGCAAAACTCAGAAGCCAGAGACTAAAGAACCGTGTTCGGGCGAGTGCTGATGTGGTAAGCGGTCTGGCGGGGCTGGTCTGGTTTTCAGAATGGTTGTGAGGGCGATGTACCGGCATGTTTCGGTGCTGGCGGCGGAAGTGCTGGCGGCGCTGCAGCCACAGCCAGGTGGGAGTTACATCGATTGCACGCTGGGTGGCGGCGGGCATGCGCTACGCATCATGCAGGCAACGCCGCCCGATGGGCGCTTGCTGGGCATTGATGTCGACCCGGCGGCGCTGGCGACGGCAGCAGCGCAACTGGCCGCCACCGGGATTGCCCCGCAGCGTTACCGGCTGGTGCAGGGGCGCTTCGCCGACATAACCGAGATTGCGGCAGCGCAAGGCTTTGCGGCGGTCGATGGCATTCTGTTCGACCTGGGAGTTTCCTCGCATCAGCTTGATACGGCTGAGCGCGGCTTTTCCTTCAGCAGCGATGGGCCGCTGGACATGCGCATGGATCCGACGAGCGGGCCGACGGCGGCGGATTTGCTGGCCGAACTTGCTGAAGAGGATCTGGCGAATGTGATCTATCGCTACGGTGAAGAACGGGCATCGCGGCGAATTGCGCGGCGGATTGTCGAGCGGCGCCGTGAGCAGCCGTTTGAACGCACCGCCGACCTGGCCGCAACTGTAGCACGGGCATTGCGCGGCAGCCGCGAACGGATCCACCCGGCCACGCGGACGTTTCAGGCGCTGCGGATCGCAGTCAATCGCGAGTTGGAGCAACTGGAACAGGCATTGCCGCAGGCGGTGGAGTTGTTGCAAGCAGGTGGGCGACTGGCGGTGATCAGTTTTCATTCACTGGAAGATCGGATCGTCAAACTGTTTTTGCGGGCCGAATCGGGTTATGGCGGCAACGAAGCGGCGGATCGGCCGGTTCGCCTGCGGATTATCACCCGTAAACCGATTGAGGCCGGCGCAGAGGAGCGTACAGCCAATCCACGGAGCCGCAGCGCCCGTCTGCGGGTCGCCGAACGCATATGATGAGGGGATTATGGCGATCAACACCCGGCAGATGTCACCGATCCAGCAGGCGCGCCGACGCCGCATCGAGCTGTCGCGCTACCTGAACATTGATGGGAGCCGGTATCTCTTCGGGGTCGTGCTGTTGCTCTGTTTGTTGAGCCTGATCTCGCTGGCGCAGACCGGCGTGGTGGCGACGAAGGGCTATGAGCTGGCGAATCTGGAAGCGCGCAAGATCGAGTTGCTGCGCGAGCGTTCGCAGCTTGAGTTGCGGCGGGCCGATGCGCATTCGCTCGACCGGGTACGCTTGCAGGCGCAGGCGCTTGGTATGCAGCCGATTAGCGAAGAACAGGTACAATACCTGACGATTGAACCGCTGGATTCGCCGGAGTTGCTGGCGCCGGTTGTGCCGGTTGCGCCGATGGTGCCGAAGGATCCGGCAGCGGCGGAACCGGTCGCGCCGGAATAGCCGCGTGTAGAAGCAAGCACCGACTGCATACGTTGCATGTGAGAGGAGCGCAGCATGGCTACGCGTTTTGGTGCCCAGAGCCGAATCGGAGCGAACAGCACTGCCCTGAACGGGCAAGTTACGATTCCGCGCTGGCGTATTCGGGCTTTGCTGTTCTTTTGTGTCGTGCTGACCGTGGTGGTGCTCTTTCGATTGGTGCAGGTGCAGGTGATTGAGCATAGTGTCTGGCTGGAACGGGCGCGGGCCGAAATCGACCGGCAGGTCGTCTTGCAACCACAGCGTGGCGTGATCACCGATCGGGCAGGCAATGTGCTGGCGATGGATGTGGAGCGCGAGAGCCTGTGGGCGGTGCCGCCGCTGATTACGGCGGATGATACGCCCAAGCTGGCACTGGTGCTGGCGTCGCTGATCCAGCGCGATGCGAGCGATATCCAGGCACTGCTGACTTCGGAGCAGCAGTATGTGCGTCTGGCGCGCTGGCTGGAGCCGGCGATTGCCGAGCAGATCGCGGCGCTGAAGGAGCCGGGCCTGCGGTTGGAATACGAGCCGCGCCGGGTGTACCCACAAGATACGCTGGCAGCGCAGGTGGTTGGTGCAACCAATCACGCCGGCACCGGGATCAGCGGTGTGGAAAGTTTTTACAACAGCGCATTGCAGGGTGTGACCGGAACGCTGACGGCCGAGTTTGATCCGGCGCTGAACCCGATTGCGATTGCACCGCAGTATACCAACCCGCCGCGCAACGGCGTCAATGTGCAGTTGACGATTGATCCGCTGGTGCAGCATTTGATCGAGATGGAACTGCGTGAGGCGGTCGAGCAGCATAATGCCGACGGCGGCACAATCCTGGTGATGGAGCCGGCGACCGGTGCGATCCGCGGTATGGCGAGCTGGCCACCCTTCGATCCGAACGACTACCTCAAATACCCCGAAGACGTATTCAGCCGCAACCCGGCGATCAGCAATGTGTATGAGCCGGGCAGTACCTTCAAGATGATCACCGTCGCCATCGGCATGCAGACCCGCGCCTTTACGGCCGATACGCTGGTGAACGATACCGGGGTATTGTATCGCTATGGTCAGCCGTTGCGCAATTGGAACGGCGCGGCCAACGGTATGCTGGATCCGGCCGGTGTGCTCTATCATTCGAGCAATGTGGGCGCGATGTTGCTGAATGAGTTGACCGGCGAAGAGGATTTTTATCGGTACGTCGAGGCCTTTGGTTTTGGCCGGCCGACCGGCGTCGATCTGGGTGGCGAAGAGGCCGGGATTGTGCCTGCACCAGGGACACCGGGGTACGACAAGCTAAAACTGCTGGTCAATTCCTATGGCCAGGGCATTGCGGTGACGCCCTTGCAGATGGTGCGCGCTGCGGCGACCATTGCCAACGACGGGGTAATGCTGACACCGTATGTGGTTGAGCAACGTTGCGAAAACGGCGAATGTGTGCGCCACGAGCCGGAGGAAGGCGTGCAAGTCATTGAACCGGGGGTAGCCTGGACCGTGCGACGGATGCTGGTGCATTCGGCGAACCATTATTCGCCGGTAGTCTGGGCGGCCGCGACGGGGACCTGGGGCGATCAGTGGCTAGTACCGGGCTACCAGATCTGTGCGAAAACCGGTACCTCATCGATACCGATCGCGGGTGGCGGGTATGATCCGAATTTCACGATTGGATCGGTGCTGGGCTTTGCGCCGGCGGATGAAGCGCGCTACGCCGTACTGGTAAAAATCGACCGGCCAAAGGACGATATCTGGGGTGTGGCGACCGCGATCCCAGTGTACCAGCGGATCGTCGACCAGTTGATGCAGTACGAGCGCATTCCGCCGGATCCGGCTCTGTACAGCCCTGGGCAGCAATAAGGGGATGGTACCGGGCTTGCGTTTTGCCGGCAAAGCGGACGGAACGCCAGCAATTTAAGGAAGAAAATCCCTTTTTGTGCTACAATTGCCGCCGCATGTCCTGGTATAAAGGAGGGCGGTGTGCTCAGGCTCGTACATATTCTGTTCGGTATCCAGCCGAAAAGTACCCGGCAGATGCCACAGATTCCGGCACACTGGCAGGATGTCCGGTTTAGCACCGTAGTGATCGACTCACGGCTTGTTGTTGCCGATGCTTTATTCGTGGCCCTGCCTGGTGAACGCACTGATGGACACAATTTTCTGAGCGAAGCGATGGAGCATGGTGCCCGTGGGGCACTGGTGCTGGCGCGAGATCTGGCGCAGCGCCGTGAACAATTTGCCGAGGTCGGCCGGCCCTGGGTGACGGTGGATCCGGCGGATGCAAGCAACCTGGCAGCATGCGCTCCCGATACCTTTTTGCTCATTCTCGTAGACGATACCCAGATGGCCCTGCAGCGCATGGCCGTCTATCATCGGCGACAGCTCACGCCGACCGTTGTTGGTATCACCGGCAGCGTGGGCAAGACCTCGGTCAAGGAGGTCGCGGCGGCGGTATTGAGCCGGCGTTACCGTACTTTAAAAAGCGAACGAAGTTTCAACAGCGAGGCAACGCTGCCCACGACCCTGATGCAGTTGCAACCGGACCATGAGGTGGCGGTACTGGAGATGGGGATGTGGGCACCGGGCGAGATTCGTTTTCTGGCGAATCTCGCCCGGCCGAAGATCGGCATTGTCACCAATGTCGGGCCTTCGCACCTGGAACGACTGGGTAGCATGGAGGCGATTGCCAATGCCAAGGCGGAACTGGTTGAGTCGTTGCCCGGCGATGGCGTGGCGATCCTGAACTACGATGATGAGCGGGTCGTGGCGATGGCCGACCGTACGGCAGCGCGGGTGGTTTCCTATGGGCTCGATCCGCGGGCCGATGTCTGGGCCGATGAGATTCGTAGTCGTGGCCTGGAAGGGATTTCATTTCGGGTACACCACGACGCGGAAAGTTATTCTATCAATGCCCCGCTGCTGGGTCGCCACAGCGTTCATATTGCGCTGGCGGCGATTGCTGCCGGGTTGGTGATGGAATTAGGCTGGGAAGACATCGTAGCCGGCTTGCAAGACCAGTCGGTGCAATTGCGCCTGTTTGTGGTACCGGGAGTTGGCGGATCGACGATAATCGACGATACGTATAATGCGGCGCCGGCGTCGACCCTGGCGGCCTTGAACTTGCTGGCGGATCTGGCAGGCCGCCGCATTGCGTTGATGGGCGATATGCTTGAACTCGGCGCGGTCGAGGAGGAGGCGCATCGCAAAGTCGGCGTTCGAGCAGCGGAAGTGGCCGATGTGCTGATCTGTATGGGCACGCGGGCACGCTGGATCGCGGAAGCGGCACTGGCCAGCGGCTTGCCGGCGGGCCAGGTGCAGATGTTTGCCGAGCATGCGCAGGCCGTGCAGTTCCTCCAGACGCTGTTGCAACCGGGTGACTTCTTGCTGGTCAAGGGGTCGCGGGGTATGGCAATGGAAGACATCGTTGCCGCATTGCAACGTCGCCCTGAGGAAGAGGAGAAGTAACGTGGACGTCTTGCGTGCTGTACTGGTGCAAGATATGGCGCGTGCGCTGCTGCTGGCGGCGGCGGCTTTTGCGCTGACACTGGCAGTCGGGGCTTTCTGGGTGCATTTTGCCCGCAAACATAAACTGGGAAAACAGATTCGGCTTGAAGGCCCGCAAAGCCATATGACCAAAATGGGCACGCCGACGATGGGCGGCATCATGATTGTCAGTACGGTCGTGGTGCTGACGGTGCTGTTCAACCTGGTGGATCGCTGGTCGATGTTATTGCCGCTGGCTGTGCTGATCAGTTTTGCGGTGCTCGGCGGCATCGACGACTGGCTGACGCTGACCAAGTCGAAGTCGAAGACCTATGGCTTTACGGTACGCTACAAGGCGCTTCTGATGACATTGATCGCGCTGATTGCCAGTATTGCGCTGTATCTGCCGGAACCTTTCGGCCTGATGAACTATGGCCAGGTGCGAATCCCGTTTATCGGCACCTTCGACATCGGGCTGTGGTTTATTCCGCTGGCGACGCTGATTATTGTGGCGACGGCCAATGCGGTAAATCTGACCGATGGTTTGGATAGCCTGGCCGGCTGGAATCTGACGCTGGCCTTTGCGGCTTATGGCATTATGACGTTCCTTTCCGAGCCGCGGTTGACGAACCTGATGGCTTTCAGTTTTACGCTGGTCGGTGCCTGTGCGGCGTTCCTCTGGTACAATGCGCATCCAGCCCAGGTATTTATGGGCGACCTGGGATCGCTGGCGCTGGGGGCGACCCTGGCGACGGTGGCGCTGCAATCGCAACAATGGCTGTTGTTGCCGGTCGTTGGCGTGGTATTCGTGATCGAAGCGATGTCGGTCATTATTCAGACCAGTTATTTCAAATGGACCAGGCGACGGTTTGGTGAGGGGCGCCGGGTATTCAAGATGGCGCCGCTGCATCATCATTTTGAGTTACTGGGTTGGAGTCAGACGCAGGTGACCCAGCGCTTTGTGCTGATCGGCACGGTGGCGGCGATGATCGGGATTTCGCTGGCGCTAACCTTTGCGGCGGAGGGGCGAGCGAACGAGGTGGCACCCGGCCCGCAAACCTTGCAGGTATACGAGGTTGGTGGTGGTGAGCCGCTCCCTGCCGGAGGATCAGGCGAAACAGGCAAATAAGGCCGGGCGGGTAGCTCGGCATAATTCGTGCAGGGAATATGGATTTTTACGGGAAACGGGTTCTCGTTATGGGTCTGGGCGTACACGGTGGCGGGCTGGGGGTAGCTCGCTGGCTGGTACGTCAGGGCGCCCGAGTAACCGTGACCGATCTGGCCTCGGCGACGGCGCTGGCGACTCCTCTGGCCGCGCTTCAGCAACTGGAAGTGGAAACCGGTAACTCGATCCGCTATGTGCTCGGCGAACATCGGGTCAAAGATTTCACCAGTACCGATATGGTGGTGGTAAATCCGGCTGTCCGACCGGACTCACCCTGGGTGAAACTGGCCGGTGCCGCCGGGGTGCCTCTCGAGTCGGAAATGAGCCTGTTCTTCCGGCAATGCCCCGGCCCGATCATCGGGATTACCGGTACCAAGGGCAAAAGTACGACCACGCTGCTGACGGCGGCAATTCTGCGGAAGCGCTTTCCGGATACGGTTGCGGCTGGGAATTTGCGGGTCTCGGCACTCGAATCACTGCCGCAAATCGGCCCGCAAACGCCGGTGGTGCTGGAGTTAAGCAGTTTTCAGTTGAGCGCCCTCGGGCGGGCCGGCCTGAGCCCGTACCTGGCCTGCATCACCAATATTTCCACCGATCATCTGAATTATCATGGGAGTATGGCCGAGTATGTGCGTGCCAAGGAGCAGATCTATCGGCACCAGGGCCACACCGGTACCCTGGTGGTGGAAGCCGATCTGATCAATCGGGGGAGCGAAGGGCCGGTACCGGTGCCGCTGGCGCCGGTACCCGGCAAACGGGTCACCTTCAGTCCCCGGCCCGATCGTCGGGCAGACTGCTATGTCAGCCCGGGCGGCGAAGTCTGGTTCCGTGACGAACGCCTGTTTGTCGCCAGCGACCTGATGATGCCGGGAGCGCACAATCTGGCGAATGCGCTGGCTGCCGCGGCGCTGGCGCGCTGTTTCGGCATACCGGCGATTGCGATTGCCGCAGCGGCCGTGGCTTTTCGGGGGGTCGAACATCGGCTGGAACTGGTGGCAAGCATCGCGGGGGTGCAATACATCAATGATACGACGGCGACCAATCCGGCGGCGGTGCAGGCGGCGCTTTCGAGTCTGGAGGATCCGATTGTGCTGCTGGCAGGCGGCGCCGATAAGCAACTGGAATTTGCCGAACTGGGATGGGCCATTGCCAACCGGGTGAAGGCAGTCGTGTTGCTGGCAGGGAGTGCGACGGCGAAGCTGACCGAGATGATCGAGGCTACCGGCAAGGCGCCGCCGTTACGCGGGCCGTATGACGATCTGGCGGCGGCGCTGGCCGAGGCCCGGCGGCTGACCGTTGCCGGCGATGTCGTATTGCTCTCGCCGGGTTGCGCCAGTTTCGGTATGTTTCGCAACGAATTCCATCGCGGCGAGGAATTTCGCCGCATCGTGCGCGATATGGCGGCCACCCGCTAAGAAAAGGATGTTGTGACACAGAGACCTGACAACCCCGACGAATTTGAAAAAGCTATCCGGCGGATCGAGGGGGAATTCGATCACCGCCGGCCGGCGTACCAGTCGCCTGAGCCACCGGAGTACGGCGAGGCCGCGCCGCCGCAGGCGCCGGGCTACAGTTTGCCGCTGCCGCTGGGTACGCCGCGGGCGGCCTATGTGTTGCTGGCGATAAATCTGATCATCTATGCGGTTACCGGCCTGTTGAGCCTGTTGCTCAGTGGAAACCTGCTGGCCCTGTTTCAGCCGATTTCGGCGGTGTTGCAACTGGGCTGGAAACAGAACGACCTGATCCTGAACGGCGAATACTGGCGCTTTCTGACCGCGATGTTTTTGCATGGCAACCTGGTGCATATTTTTTTTAATGGCTATGCGCTGTTTGCCCTGGGGCCGGAGACCGAGCGCATTTTTGGGACGCCACGCTTCCTGGTGATTTATTTTCTGTCCGGCTTTGCCGGCGGGGTCGCCTCGTATGCGATGTCGCCGCGCCCCTCGGTGGGCGCCAGTGGTGCGATTTTCGGCCTGATTGGCGCGCTGGTCGTCTTTTTTTATCTGGCACGGGATATTCTGGGCGACATGGGCCGGCAGCAGTTGCAGGGCATGGTTTTCATCATTCTCATCAACCTGTTTATCGGTTTCAGTGCCGGGGGGGTGATCGACAACTACGCTCATGTCGGCGGGTTGATCGGGGGGGCGCTGGCCGGGCTGGTGCTGGCGCCGCGCTTCGTCATCGACCAGCGGCTGTATCCACCGGTGGTGGTGCGCAGTTTCAACCCGCAGGGCTGGGCAATTGCTGCGGCACTGTCCGGATTGCTGATCGCGGTAGCTTTCGTGATTAGCCCGCCATAGCGAACGTGTTGCCGATCCTATCCCCGGGCTTATTCGCGTGTGCCGGTGGCAAACCCACCGGCACACGCGAATAAGCCCGGGGATAGAGCGAAGCGCAAAGCGAACATGACGGCAGGGCTAGTTGCACTGCTGCTTCATAACGATTTTCCGCAGGTAAACACCAGGGTTATTTATGGTAACGCTTGACAGGAATACGCGAAAGCCTGACTATACGCTGCTGGCAATGGTGGGTGCGCTGGTCGCGCTCGGCCTGGTGATGGTGTACAGTGCCAGTTTTGTCGAAGCCTACAATCGCCACGACTCGCAGATTTACTATCTGTTGCGCCAGTCGATCGGGGCGTTGATCGGGACGGCCGGCTTGCTGATCGCCCAGTGGGTGCATTATAGTGTCTGGCGGCGCTACTCGGTGCATTTGATGGCAATCGTCCTGGTGTTGCTCATGCTGGTGCTGGTGCTGCCGGCATCGATCACGACGGTCAACGGTTCGAAGTCCTGGATCCGCTTTAGCGGCGGTTTATTGAGCATTCAACCCTCGGAGATCCTGAAACTGGCGCTGATCATTTATTTTGCCGACTGGCTTTCGCGGCGCGGCACCAAGCTCGGCAACGTCACCTACGGCCTGATCCCATTTGCGGTGATGCTGGGGATTGTGTGTGGGTTGGTGATGTTGCAGCCGGATCTGGGGACAACGGCGGTGCTGGTGATTATCGGCGGGGTGATCTATTTTGCGGCCGGTGCCAATCTGTTGCATATTCTCGGGGCGAGCGGGCTCGGTTTTGCAGCTTTTCTGATCCTGGTGAATGGGATGGGCTTTCGCAATATGCGCATTGCGGCGTTTATGGATCCCTGGAAATATTACAGCACCTTTGGCTACCAGCCCATCCATTCGTTGTATGCACTGGGCAGCGGCGGTGTCTTCGGCGAAGGCCTGGGCCAGGCCCGCCAGAAATTTCAATGGCTGCCCCAGGCCCATACCGATGCCATCTATGCGATTATCGGTGAGGAATTCGGCTTGATTGGAACTTTGCTGGTGCTGACCGGGTTTATGATTATTGCGTACCGGGGCTACCGGATTGCGGCGCGGGCGCCCGAGCCCTTTGCAGCTCTGGTGGCGCTGGGCATCACGAGCTGGCTGGTGTTGCAGGCCTTCTTGAATATTGCCGTTGTCACGTCGCTGGTACCGTTTACCGGCCTGACTTTGCCGTTTATTTCCTATGGCAATACCTCGCTCATTATGACCATGGTAGCGGCCGGTATTCTGCTGAATATTTCACGGCACAGCACGGATCGCCAACTCGAGGAGATATCTGATGTTCCGAGAGTCACTCGACCATCAAGCTGGCGCAGCGTTGTCGACGGTGCCCGCGGAGCGGTCGGCCGCACCGCCCGGCGCGCTGCCAATCCTGCTCTGTGGCGGCGGGACTGGCGGGCACGTCTACCCGGCGCTGGCCGTCGCGGCAAGTATCGCCGCCGGTGAAGACCCGGCGCGCCGGACGGCTTCGCTGCTGTATGTCGGCGGCCGTGGCGGTATGGAGCGCACCATTGTGGAACGTGAGAGCAACTTGCCGTTTCGAGAGTTGCCTGCGGCTGCACTGCGGGGCCGGGGGCCGCTGGCGCTCGGGCGCGGCCTGGTGACGATGGCGCACGGCTACCGGGCTGCGCTGGCGCTGCTGGATGCAACGCGACCGGCTGCAATTCTCGGGACGGGCGGCTATGTCTGTGTGCCGATCTTTCTGGCGGCGCGACGCCGACGCGTACCGACGCTGATTTACCTGCCGGACGTGGTGCCGGGCCTGGCGGTACGCTTGTTGGCGCGGGTGGCCAGTGGCGTGCTTTGCAATGTGGAAGACGCGCGGGCTTATTTTCCAGCCAGGACGCCGATCAAGGTTACCGGCTACCCGGTGCGGGCGGAATTGTTTCGGCTCGACCGGGCGGCTTGCCGGCGGGTCTTTGATTTGCACGACACCCTGCCGGTGCTGCTGGTTTATGGAGGAAGCCGCGGGGCACGCAGCATCAACCGGGCCGTCGCGGCACTGCTGCCGGATCTGCTGGAGCGCAGCCAGGTGGTGCATATCTGTGGGCGTGAGGGCGACCAGGCATGGCTGGCGGCGGCGGCAGCGCAATTGCGCCCGGAACTGCGTGAACGCTATCGGCTGTATCCTTATCTGGAGAGCCAGGTTGCTGCCGAAACCGATACGACCGGTTCGTATGCACCGCAAACTGTCTCGATGTCGGCGGCCTTTGGAGCCGCCGACCTGGCGCTGTGCCGGAGCGGCGCCTCGACCATCGCGGAGTTACCGGCGGTGGGGCTGCCGGCCGTGCTGGTGCCCTACCCCTATGTACACCAGGACGAAAATGCCGACTACCTGGTACGCCGGGGCGCTGCCGTCAAAATTGCCGATACTGCAATGCTTGCTGCGGATCGCGCCCAGGCGGGGCCGCTCGTTGCACAGTTGCACCATTTGCTCGATGACTCACAGGCACGAAAAGACATGGCAAAGCGTAGCCGGGCACTGGCACGCCCCGATGCGGCTCGCGTGCTGGCGGAAACGGTGCTTGGCCTGGCAACAAGGAGTGGTTGATGAAGGCCCTTTTCCACGATATGGTGATCCCGGCAATCGCGCTCTTGCAACAGCAACCCGGTCTTACCATCAATCTGACCGGCTTCGGTCTGCTGATTATCATCCTGATTATCGGCGCCTACAACGGCTATCAGCAGGGCCTGCGCAATATTCTGACCATCGCGCTCTGGTCGATTATCGCCTACATTTTGACTGTGCAGGGCGGCGATACGATTGTGGCGATTATTAACCGCTTCTGGACGAATCTGCCGCGTTTGCTGGCCTTTTTGATCGGCAATGATCCTGACTCGGTAGCACCGTTCGCAACCTTGATCAGCGAGCAGTTTCAGGTGCCGCTGTTTTTTCGGGTGGTCGCCTTTATCGGCATTGTGTTGCTGGGTACCTATTTCAACCGCAAAGCGGCCTGGAAAGGCCCGCCGCGTGAGGTGCTGGCGCGACCGCTCGGGGCTTTTGTCGGGGCATTGATTGCATTGCTCTGGACGAATGCGCTGGTAGTATTCTGGAACAACTTTGTGATTGAGGGCGGCCAGTTGACTGGTCCGCTGACCGGAACGCTCGCGACAATTCTGAATCTCTTGCCCGATTTGAGTGTATTGATGCCGTCGTTGATTACCGTATTTTTCATTATCATCGGTGGTTTGATCCTATTTAATTTTCCGAAGGTCTGGCGGCCCTGATGCATTATCACATTGTCGGTATTGGCGGCGCCGGTATGAGCGCCATTGCGCACATGTTGCTCGACCAGGGCCACCAGGTCAGTGGTTCGGATTTGCTGGGCAATGCGCAAACTGCGGCTCTGGCGGCCCGCGGTACCCGTATCGACCGTGGCCACTGTCCGGAACATGTGGCCGGCGCCGATGCCCTGATCAGCACAGCGGCGGTGAATGACACGCATCCGGAGCTGCGGGCGGCAGTGGAACGGGATATTCCCTGCCTCAGCCGGGCCGACCTGTGGCGCGAATGGTCGGTGCAGCGCCCGGTGCTGGCAGTGGCCGGCACCCACGGCAAGACGACGACGACGGCGATGATCGCGTTGATATTAGAACAGGCCGGGCTCGCTCCCGGCTTTATGATCGGCGCCGAGATTCCGGATCTGGCGGTGGCGGCACGCTGGGGGGCGCCCGATGCGCCGCTGGTCATCGAGGCTGATGAGTATGCCCGCGCCTTTCTGGCGCTACGCCCGCAGCTTGCTGTGATTACCAATATCGAGTGGGATCATCCGGACATCTATGCCGATATGGCAAGCTACGGTGCCGCGTTTGCCGGCTTTGCCGCCGGTGCCGGTGAGGTGCTGCTGAACGAAGCGGCGGCGGCAGTGCTGGCGCCGGAGACCACGACGTACATCTATGGCTTCGATGAGGCGGCGGATTATCGTTTGTTCCCTGGTGCGCGAGCCTGGCAGTTTCGGCGCGGCAATACCTGGCTGGCCGACCTGGAACTGGCGCTGCCGGGGCGTCACAACCTGAGCAATGCGCTGGCGGCGCTGGCAGCGGCCGACCGGCTGGGTGTGGCAGGCAGGCAGGCTGCGCAGACACTGGCATCGTTTCGTGGGGCGGCCCGGCGTTTCGAGTTCAAGGGCGAATCAGCCGGGATCATGGTGATCGACGATTACGCGCACCATCCGAGTGAGGTGCGGGCGACGCTGGCGGCGGCGCGCGAACGCTACGAACGGCGCCGCTTGCTGGTGTACATGCAGCCGCACACCTACAGCCGCATGCGGGCACTGCGCGCAGCCTGGGGGCTGGCGTTCGACGGGGCGGACCAGGTGTTTATCGGTGATGTATTCGCGGCCCGTGAGCAGGGTGATCCGGCGGCCAGCGCCCGCGAACTGGTCGAATGGGTTGCGATCCGGCATTCGGGGGTGCGCTACGTCGGCGCCATCGAGCCGGCTGCCGATTTGCTCTTGCAGTTGTTGCAACCCGGCGATGTTTTGCTGACGTTGGGCGCCGGGGACAGCTATCGAGTTGGCGAAATAGTCTTGCAGCAATTGCAATCGCTTTATGGGCTCTATCAGTAAACCTTATGGAAGCGCAGACTTTTCATCGTAATACGGCAGTTGAATTAGAACGTCTGTACGCCGAGGCCGAGCCGGCGCCGGAGGGCTGGCGTGAGACGCTGGCCTGGCACTGGGAACAGGCTGCGGCCTACCAGGAAGCGACCGATGCGGTACTTAAGATTGCCGAGGCCCGGATCAGTGAACTGGCATTCAACGATGCCCGGCGCTGGACGGAGCGATCCTTAGAATTGCTCGACCGGTTGAGTGCGCCGGATCGCCGGCGCTATGAAATGCGCGCCTATGCGCTGACGATTGCGGTACTCGAATTTGGCGGCCAGCATCGCGAGGCGCTCGGCTATGCCCGCCTGTTGTTGCGACTGGCCGAAGATCGCGGGAGCGCCGAAGCGCAGGCCAGTAGTTACCTTTCGATTGGCCGGGTGCAGCGCGAACTTGGGAACCTGGCGGTGGCCGAGGCTGAAACGCTGCGAGCACTCGAACTGGCCGAGCGCCACCAGTCGGACGAACTGGCATTTGAGGCGCGCCTGCAACTGGCCAAAACGCACCAGATGCAGGGCCGGCACCTGGAAGCCTTTCAGCAACTGGAACTGGCACAGGACGTATCGACCGAGGATCACAACCGGCTGGCGCGGGTCTGCACCAGTATCGGCGACATTTACCGGGTGCTGGGGGCCGGCCAGGATGCATTGGGGTTGTACCACCGCGCACTGAAACTGGAAATCGGGTCGAGCAACTTGATCGGCCAGGCGATGCTCTACGAGAAAATGGGCCATTCGTACCTTGAGCTTGATCAGCCCGGTGATGCCTTGCATTGCGGTCGTGAGGCGTTGCGCCTGCGGATCGCGCTCAACGACAATGTTGGCCAGGCCCGTTCGCATACGCTGATCGGTACGGTGCAGCAACGAATCGGGGAACGCCAGGCAGCGGTGCAGGCCTTCGAGCAGGCACGCCGGCTGGAGGAACTGGCGCAAAATTATCGTGGCCTGATCATTGCGTTGACGAATCTGGGCGATCTGGCGCAGAGCGACAAAAAATATGAAGCGGCCCGCCAGTACTATATGGAAGGCTTGAACCTGGCCCAGGGCCGGAACGATCAAATTGCGCTGGCCCGCATGCAGCAGCGGATGGGTGATCTCAGTGCGGTGCAGCGGCGCCACGCCGATGCCCGGACGTACTGGGAAGGGGCGCTGGCTATTCGCGAGGCGCTGAGCCATTCGGAAGAAGCCATCACGTTGCGCGATCGCCTCAGCGGAATGCAGGAGTAGATGGGAGCGGTGGAGCGGTGGAGCGAGGTTTAGCAGTTTAATGGTGGGGCAGATTGTTGATGGGTGAGCAGCGTACAGCGCAGATTGTGCCGGTTATGGATGAGCCGCTGGCGCGCCATACCTCCTGGCGGGTGGGTGGGCCGGCGCGCTATTACCTGGAAGTCTGCGATTCGGCGCTGTTGCAGCAGGCGCTGGCCTGGGCCGCCGAACGTGAATTGCCATTGTTTGTGCTGGGCGCCGGGACGAATGTGCTGGTGCGCGATAACGGGTTTGCCGGCCTGGTCATCCGTTATACGGCGCGCCAGTGGCAGATCGGCGCCGAGCACGGCGATACGGCGTTACTCGAAGTTGCCGCCGGTGCGCCGATGGCCGGTACGGTGCGCCGCCTGGCCGGTTTGGGCTGGGGCGGCCTGGAATGGGCCGAGGGTCTGCCCGGCACAATTGGCGGGGCGGTGTTCGGCAATGCCGGTTGCTATGGCGGCGATATCGCCGCTGTGCTGGAGCGGGCCGGTATTCTGTGCGACGGGCAGGTTGAGCAGTGGCCGGTGGAACGCCTGGCCTACGGCTACCGGACGAGCCGGCTGAAACAGCCGGCGCGGGCCGCCGGCAAGCAGCCGGCAATTGTGCTCGACGCGACGCTGCGGCTGCGCCGGGCCGATCCGCAGGAACTGGCGACAACGATGGCGCAGATCGCGCAGGAGCGCAAGGGCAAAACGCCCTGGGGCAGCTCTTGCGGCAGTGTGTTCAAGAACCCGCCCGGTGAGAGTGCCGGACGCCTGATCGACGCCGGCGGGCTCAAGGGCCGGCGGGTCGGCCAGGCCGAGATTAGCCGGCGCCACGCGAATTATATCGTCAATCTGGGCGGCGCCGGCAGCGATGATATTCTGGCGCTGATTGAGCTTGCGCAACAGACGGTAGCTCGTCGCTTCGGGCTTGACCTGGAGCTTGAAGTACAGGTGCTCTAAGGCCATGGAAAAACGCAGGGTAGCGGTATTGTTTGGCGGCCAGAGCGGCGAACATGAGGTTTCGCTGGCGTCGGCCCAGGCGGTACTCAAGGATCTTGATCGGGCAAAGTATGCGGTGCTGCCGGTGGGCATCGACAAGGACGGGCGCTGGTTGGCCGGGCCGGATGCGCTCGCGGCACTGCTGGCGGTTGCCGATCAGAGTCGCTTGCCGCCGGGCAGCCGGGCCATCGGCGCCACGATCGACAATGTCAGCGAACTGCCGCAACCGGTTGTGCCGGGTATTACGCGCCCGACCGTGGCGCGCCTGCTGCCCGGCGACATCGATGTGGTCTTTCCGGTGTTGCACGGCCCAATGGGCGAAGACGGCACAGTGCAGGGCTTGCTCGAACTTGCCGATATTCCCTACGTCGGCTGCGGCGTGGCGGCCAGTGCCGTGGGTATGGACAAAGCCTTGATGAAGGCGGCCTTTGCCGCTGTCGGCCTGCCCATCTTGCCCTGGGCGCTGCTGCGGCGGCGCGAATGGCAGAACGCGCCGGAGGCGGCCTGTGAGCGGCTGGAAGCGCAACTTCGTTACCCGATGTTCGTCAAGCCGGCCAACATGGGCAGCAGTGTCGGTGTCAGCAAGGCCGGCGACCGGGCCGACCTGCGGGCGGCGCTGGCCGAGGCTGCGCGCTACGATGCGCGGATCGTCGTTGAGCAGGGCATTGCGGCACGCGAGATCGAGATCAGTGTGCTGGGCAACGATGACCCGGCAGCAAGCGTGGCCGGCGAGGTGATTCCTTCCGGCGAATGGTATGACTATGCGGCCAAGTATCTCAGCGGCGCATCGCGGATCATTATCCCGGCGCCGATCACCGATCCCCTGGCTCAACAGGTACACGACCTGGCGCTCCAGGCGTTTCAGGCGATAGATGGCGCCGGCCTGGCCCGGATCGATTTTCTGCTGGATAAAACCAGCGGCGAGCTCTGGCTTAATGAGGTGAACACCATGCCCGGCTTCACGCCTATCAGCATGTACGCCAAAATGTGGGCGGCCAGCGGCCTGGCGTACCCGGCTCTGCTCGACCGCCTGATCGAACTGGCCATCGAGCGCCACGTCGCCCGGTCGCCGACGGCGTAAGTCATAAGGAGCGCAAGCGTTGGACTATAACCCGCCCAACACCCGTGAACGAATCGAGGCTCGCCGGCGCGCCCGTCGGATGGGGCGTGGTGCGCTGCCGGCCTTTCGCCGACCCGAGATCAAGGTTGACTGGAAGAGCTGGCGTAGCCTGCCGCGCCCGCAGTGGCCACAGCCGGTGCTGGCGACTCTGCGCCGGCAGGCGCGCCAGCAACCACGCAGCGACGGTGGCTCGCAGGTGCATCCGGGTACCCGGCGGGCGGTTGCCGGCTGGTTGCGCTCAGGGCGACTCTTCAGCCTGTTGTTGTTCAGTGCCGCGATGAGTGTGCTGTTTTACCTGTTTCTCTCACCGCGTTTCACTATTCAGGACGTAGCGCTCGCCGGGAATACGGCGCTGAAACGTGAAGCCGTGTTGGAACTGGCCGGCATTCAAGGCCTGCCGATCTGGTTTGTCGATACGGAATATATTGCCGGGCGGCTGCTGCAAAGCGCCTATGTCGAACGGGCGACCGTCGCTCTGGATCTGCCCAACCAGGCGCTGATCCGGATTGTCGAACGGCAGCCCGAGGTGCGCTGGCAGGCCGGCGGGATCCAGTATCTCGTGGATGGCAGCGGCAAAGTGCTCGCAGCCGCCCAGTCGCCCGGCGATGCCGATACGCTTGTCATCAACGATACGTCGTCACCGGGCTTGCAACCCAATGACCAGATCGACGTCGACGCACTCGAACTTTCCCGGATACTGGCGCTGCGCCTGCCGACCGAGCTGGGTTTTGTGCCCGGCGAGATTGGCTGGGATTATGGCCTGGGGGTGTTTGTGCGTACTTCCAGTGACCAGACAATTGTGTTTGGCCGAACCGATCATCTGGAGCGGAAATTGATGGTATTGCATCAGCTACGAAGAGAACAGATTCCGTTTACTTATCTAGACCTGCGCCCAGCCAACCCATTTCTCCACGCCAACTAGGCGGGATTGTTCATGTCGATATCAGCCATCCGCCGGGGAGGTATTTATGCAACGTACCGTTGTCGGGATCGATGTAGGGACCACCAAGGTCTGTACAATCGTGGCCCAGGTCCAGGATAGTGGCAAAATGAATATTTTGGGGGTTGGGCTGACCCCGAGCAAGGGCCTCGACAAGGGCGTCGTGGTGAATATCGAAGATGCCGTCAGTGCCATTTCGACCAGCGTCGATAAGGCTGAGCGGCTCAGTGGCTACCGGATCGGGACGGCCTTTGTGGGCGTGGCCGGTCGCCATATTTCCTCGCTCAATAGCCGTGGGGTGGTTGCCGTGCAGCGGGCCGACCACGAAGTGACTCGCAACGATATTGCGCGGGCGGTTGAGTCGGCGCAGGCGGTGGCCATCCCGACGCAGCGCGAGATCATTCATGTGATCCCGCGGGCCTATCTCCTCGATGGCCACGAGGGTATCCGTGACCCACTTGGAATGAGTGGATTTCGCCTCGAAGTCGAGACGCATATCGTCACCGGCGAGGTTATGGCGATCCAGAATTTGATCAAGAGTGTGCAGAAAGCCGGTGTCGAAATTGATGACCTGGTGCTTCAGCCGCTGGCCTCGGGCGAAGCCGCTTTGACTGAAGAAGACAAAGACCGTGGTGTGATGCTGGTTGATATTGGCGGCGGCACCACCGACATCGCAATTTTTGTACAGGGCGGGGTCTGGCATACCAGCGTGATTCCCGTCGGCGGCAATCATTTTACCAATGATATTGTCTATGTGCTGCACACACCGCACAATACCGCTGAATATTTGAAAATGCGCTACGGCAGTGCCATCGCCGAAGAACCTGCCGATGACGGCAGCGACCTGATCGACATCGAGACGCTGACGGTCGATGAGAAGCAAAAGGTCAGCCGCACTTTGCTGAATGAGATACTCCAGGCGCGTGCCGAGCAGATCGTCGAACTGATCTATAACGAGATCCGGCGTAGCGGCTACGAGGGCATGTTGCCGGCCGGGATTGTGCTGACCGGCGGTTGCGCGCAACTGGATCGCTTCGATGAGTTGATGCGCGAGATGCTCGGGATTCCCGTACGTATCGGGGTACCGAATGGCCTGACCGGGCTGGCCGACGCGCTCGATAGCCCGCCCTATGCCACCGGCGTCGGTCTGCTGCGCTGGGGCTCACGGCATGGCCTGGCTATGCTCGGCTCGCCGCACTTGATGACGGAACGGCACAACGGCCTGGGCAATACCTATGAACGCTTTAAATCCTGGATCCGGGAGTTTCTGCCGTAGTCGGTAGTCAGCAGCCGGCACAGGTGAAAGAGGTGCACCGCCGCGCAAGGGTGACGCTGCCCTACCAAAACGACCGACTGACGGCTCAAATACAATGGCTACTGGCTACCGCAAGAGGAGGCACGAAGACTGATGGTAGATCTCAATAACAACGGTTTTACGCTCGAAGATTTCGCGCAGATCAAAGTGGTGGGTATCGGCGGCGGCGGCAGCAATGCGATCGATCGCATGATCGTCGACGGTGTGCAGGGCGTCGAGTTTCTGACGGTCAATACTGATGCGCAGGCTCTGCTGCATTCGGGCGCCTCGGTGCGCGTGCGCATCGGCGACAAACTCACCCGCGGCCTGGGCAGCGGCGGCAATCCGGTGATCGGCCAGAAGGCGGCTGAGGAAAACCAGGAAGATCTCTACGAGCAACTCAAGGGTGCCGATATGGTCTTTGTCGCTGCCGGCATGGGCGGCGGCACCGGCACCGGCGCTTCGCCCATCGTTGCCGGCGTCGCCCACGACCTGGGCGCGCTTACGGTCGGCGTTGTCACCAAGCCTTTCACCTTCGAGGGCAACCACCGCCGCAAAGTCGCCGAACAGGGCATCGAGCAACTGCGCCCGGTCGTTGATACGCTGATCGTCATTCCAAACGACCGACTGTTGCAGACGGCCAGCAAGAATACGTCGATGATTCAGGCCTTCCAGATGGCCGACAGTGTGCTGCGGCAAGGCATTCAGGGTATCTCCGACCTGATCACCCAGCGCGGTTTGATCAACGTCGACTTTGCCGACGTGAAGACGATTATGGCTCAGCAGGGCTCGGCGCTGATGGCTATCGGCATGGGCGAGGGCGACAGCCGCATGATCGATGCCGTCAACCAGGCTATCGCCAGCCCGCTGCTGGAAGTGAGCATCGACGGGGCCAAGGGCGTGCTCTTCAACGTCACCGGCGGCGAAGACCTGGGTATCCTCGAAGTCTACGAAGCTGCCGACATCGTGGCCAAAGCGGTTGACCCGGACGCCAACATTATTGTCGGCGCCGTGATCGATCCGATGATACCGCCCGGCGAAGTCAAGATTACGCTGATCGCTACCGGCTTCGATCTGAGCCGGCCCAGTTCGAATGTGCATCGCAGCCGCAGCTACCCGGCTCAGCAGACGCCGGCCCAGCAACAGCCGGCCCAGCAACAGCCGGTAGCGCCCCAGCCGCCGCAGCAGCCGCAGCCGCCGGCCCCACAGCCGCGCCAGCCGCGCGCTACCCCCAACTACGGCGGCAGCGAAGATCTCGACATCCCGCCCTTCCTGCGCAATCGGCGCAATCGGTAAACAGTTATGTTGCATCCGCGATGGGCTGCCCATCGCGGATGCAACATAACTCCTTCGAGCTGCCATTGAACAGTTTTGCATTGTGACGGGCGTAGCCCGTCACAATGCAAAACTGTTCAATGGCTATTTATTTCAGCCCCCAAAGAAAAACTCACGCGCGAATTGCTGCACGTCGGGCTGATCGAAATAGACGTAGTGGTTGGTGTAGGTTTTGTGGATCCAGCCGCTGAGCTGGCGAGCCAGCGGCAGGTCGATGCTGCTCATGCTGGCGGTGTCGACGACCAGGTCGTTGGGGGCACCGGCGAAGGCATCGACGAGCATTTCGCTCAGCGCGTCGCGGAAGGTAGCATGGGGAATATTGTCGGGCTCGAAATCGGCGATGACGGCGGCATAGGGAACCCGGTAGACCAGTTCCGGTTTGCCGGGTTCATTCATGCGGGCGATGAAATCGCTGGCCGGGTCGAGCGCATTCACACCGGGCAGATCGAAGAAGAGCTGGCCGCCGGCGCGTAGCAGGTATTCGAGCAGTCGGGGCACAAAAACAATCGGCGCGGCAAAGCCGGTGGAAGCCAGCAGCCAGCTGGTGCTGGTCAGGCCAATCGAAGCCAGCCGATCCCAGCGGTGAAACTGGCCGAGCAGCGTCCCGCCATGCGGCGTACCGCAAGTCAGTAGTCGCTGGACGGCAAAATGGCTGG
This sequence comes from Chloroflexaceae bacterium, assembly GCA_034437175.1. Lineage (GTDB taxonomy): Bacteria > Chloroflexota > Chloroflexia > Chloroflexales > Chloroflexaceae > DAOTUJ01. Next base: position 43,142 of record DAOTUJ010000009.1, read on the forward strand.
TGTGCGGCAGGAGTTCAACCAGGCTGCGGGCAACCAGACCGCCGCGGCTGTGGGCGACGATGTCGACTTCGAGGTGCAGATCCTCAGGCACCTGCTGGAGCAGATCGGCGGCATTTTGCAGCGGGCCGGTGGCGATGGTCGGATGGCTGTAGGAGAGCATTGCGTCGTAGTGCGGGGCAAAATTGCGCATCCAGTTGCGCGGCGTGCTGCCCTGGGCATTGCTCAAAAAACCGTGGACGAAGAGTAGCACCCGGTAGCGCCGGCCGGGCTCGAAGGCGGCGCGCCAGGCCTCGGCGCCCTGCAAGGGCTGACCCGGCATGCCATTCGGATTCACCAGGTACACCGTCGGCTGGCCTTCGCGCTCGGCGATCCAGTTGCGCAGATTGGCCGCTACCGGTGCGCGCAATACCTGGATGAACCGTTTGTAGACTACCTCACCGGCAACTTCGGCGACGGCGCTCTCGAAACCGCCCAGCGTACCGAAGCTGGGCATGTCCTCGTCGGGCGTGGGCGGCCGGCGCGGCTGGACGAGCTGACGCACCGGGAAGCGCAGCGGCACGGCTTCTGTGGGCACACCGAAATGAACCGCCTGATCGTCGGGCGCGTCCGCCTGGGGCAAGGCAATATCGTAGATCGTGCCTTCTGCGGATTGAATAGTTTGCAGCAGCATATAAATGCCACTCTCGTCGGGCTCGGCGCGATACTCGCAGATCCCGACGGCCGGCGGCATTGGGCGGCCGCCGAGCACGCCGACCGGCGGTGGTGGATTGACATCGAGGCTCAGTGGCGCCTCGACAGCGGCAAAATCCTCAAAGGGCGCGATTTCAGCGGCGCTGCCCGTCTCCTGTGCCGCAGCATCAACATGTGGCGCCAGCAGGCGCCCCGGCGCCGCCCGCAGCCGCATGCGCCCCGATTGCCATTCGACGCTCCCCGCCGGACGCTCGCTCATAGGATCTCCTTTTCAAGCAGTGTATGATGGTCGGGTTGTGCAGGCAGAGCCTGCACAACCCGACCATCATACACTGCTTTTTTTCATTGACGCGGTGGCAACCGCGAACGCCTTTTTTGCCTCATTCGACTACGCTCAGGGCAGACTTCGGCAGGGCAGAAAGCTGTTGTTTTGCTCTGGTTTTGGCCGCTTGCGGCCAAAACCAGAGCAAAGAACGTCCTTTTCCACGCTGCCGCAGGCCGGAAAAGCCATTGCGGCTTGAGCAAACGCCGACCGCGCAGGTCGTGTTTTATACTTTTTCCAGTTTGGCAAAACTGGCCAGCAGGCGGCGCTCGCAGTCGGGGAAGGTGACGGTGACCTCTTCGTCGCCTTCGATCAGGCGACTGCTGACGACCATGCCCTCGCCGAAACTGGCGTGGCGTACACGTTGACCGGGATGGAAGCTGATCTCGCCGGGATCGGCGACCTGCCGGCGGCGACTGCGCTCATGGCGGGTACGGGCCGTCGCCCGTGAGCCGCCGATTTCCGAGCGCCGGGTGAACATGCTTGCCTGGTCGACCGGCGCAATGGGCCGGCCGGCGGCTTTCTCGATCAGGTCGGGCGGAATGTCGGCCAGGAAGCGCGAGCGATCGCAGATACTGGTGCGCCCGTAGGTATTGCGGCGCAACGCGTGCAGCAGGTAGAGCCGCCGGCGGGCGCGGGTCATGCCGACGTAGAGCAGGCGGCGTTCTTCTTCGAGCCGGTCGCGGTCATCCATCGAGCGGCTATGCGGCAGCAGGCCTTCTTCCAGGCCAACCAGAAACACCACCGGATACTCCAGACCCTTGGCCTGGTGCAGCGTAATGCAAGTGACCACATCGGTGTCACGGTTGAGCGTATCGAGGTCGGCGACCAGGGCGACTTCTTCGAGGAAGGTGGCAAGCTGGCTTTCGAGCGGCAGATTGACATACTCGTGGGCGGCATCGCGCAACTCGACCAGGTTGCTCCAGCGTTCTTCGCCCTCATCTTCGCCGTGTTCACGCTGCAAGGCGGCCTGCAAATCCAACCGCTCGTAGAGCGTATCGATCAGTTGGGCCAGGGTGAGGCTGCCATTCAGTTCAATCAGCCCGTCGATCAGCAACTGGAAGCCGAGCAAAGCGCCGCGGGCGCGGGCATTAAAGGGCGAATTGATCGCGCCGTCCTGGGTGTCGAGCTCGCGCAGCGCCTGGAAGGCCGGCACGCCCAGGTCGGCGGCCCAGCGATAAAGTTCCTCTTCGCTGCGGGCGCCGATGCCGCGTGCCGGCACATTCAGCACTCGCCCCAGGCTGACGCTATCGAAGGGATTGTGGATCAGCCGCAGGTAGGCCAGCGCATCCTTGACTTCTTTGCGCTCGTAGAAGCGAATGCCGCCGACGATCTGGTAGGGCAGACCGCGCAGCATCAGCGCCTCTTCGAGCGCACGGCTCTGCGCATTCGTGCGATACATCACCGCCATATCGCCGGCAGCATACTCGCCGCTGGCAACCAGGCGGGCAATTTCATCGACCACAACCCGCGCCTCTTCGGACTGATCATAGGCTTCACGCAGCGACACCTGCAACCCGGCATCGTTCTCCGTCCAGAGTTGCTTGAGGTGTTTGCGTTTGCCGCCGCCGACAATCACCGCCTGGGCGACATCGAGGATGGCCTGGGTGCTGCGATAATTCTGTTCGAGCAGGATCACCTGGGCATCGGGATAATCTTCCTCGAAGGCGAGAATATTGCGAATATCGGCGCCACGCCACAAAAAGATCGACTGATCATCGTCGCCGACGGCAAAGACATTGCGCTGCGGGCCGGCCAGTTGCTTGACGAGCACATACTGGGCGCGGTTGGTATCCTGGTACTCATCGACCAGCAGGAAGCGGTAGCGCTGCCGGTAGCGTTCGAGCACCGCGGGATGCTGCTCGAAGAGGCGCACGGTTTCGCCCAGCAAATCATCGAAATCGAGGGCATTGCTTTCGCGCAGCAGCGCCTGGTAACGCTCGTAGCAGCGGGCAACGATTTCGTCGCGGTAGCTGCGATTGAGGCGGGCGAACTCGGCAGCGTCGACCAGTTCATTTTTGGCGCTGGAGATCTGGCCGAGAATCGCACGGGGCGGATTCTTCTTCTCATCGAGGCGCATCTCGCGCAGCACGCGGCGCATCAGGCGCAGTTGATCGTCGGCATCATAGATCACAAAATCGCGTTCGCGCCCGAGATGGGTGATATCGCGGCGCAGGAAGCGCGCGCAGAGCGAGTGGAAGGTACCGACCGTAAGGTCGCCGGCGGCACTACCGCCGAGCAGCACCTCGAGGCGCTCGCGCATCTCGCGGGCAGCCTTATTGGTAAACGTCACCGCCAGAATATTGAGCGGGTCGACCGCGCGTTCGCCGATCAGGTAGGCGATGCGATGGGTGAGCACACGAGTTTTGCCGCTACCGGGGCCGGCGAGCACCAGCACCGGGCCATCGGTAGCCTGGACGGCGCGCTGCTGGGCGGGGTTCAGGCCTGCAAGCCACTGGGACATGGGTTATTCCTGTGTCGAAAAAGCACGTGTGAGCGAATGAACATCTTTAGTGGGTATGGTAGCGGGAGGAAGGGCAGACTGTCAAGTTTTATCCCGATCATCCCTGCCAGGCAAAGAACAGTGGTTCCATCGGGATCTTTTGCACGCGCCATTGCGCTTTCTTTTGCAAGAGGTGAAAGCTCAAGCGCACGCGAAATTCTTCGCCCCGGCTAGGCGCGTTGCGACCCACCCGCCAGATCGTATCACGCTGGTTGGGATTGTAGCGCTCCTGAAGCATGCCGTTTGGCACAGCGGCTAGCGTAATTGTATCCAGCGTATTGAGGCTATCAGCACTGCTATATGAATACTTGACCAGTATCGTCGTCGTAAGAAATTGTTCGCCGTGAAGCGTGATAACTTGCGGTAGTTTGCCGGGAATAGAAACTGCAGATCCCGCACGAGTCTGGTTGACTGTCATCGAGATCTGGCTAATTTGCAAGGTTGCGGTAGCTTCGCCACTTACTGATTCGGCTTTAGAGTCGACAAAAAGCGCCTGCCTGACTGCAAAATCCGGTTGAAAAAGATAGCAGGCTCGTTTGTAATCTACTTTGCCAAAGAGTCGCTGATGCACTCGTGGCATGCCCAGCCGTTCAAGAGCCTCACGGGTCACATCCTCGCCGATATCCGCGACCTGATCGCTCTCGGCCTGGAAAATCATAGCAGCATCATGCCGATAATCGTAGATCGCCTGGACTACGAGGCGAAGTGATGCTTTTTCAATATCTTCCAGGCGATCCAGGTTGAATTGCAGATCATTCGGATCGATCAGCGTCACGTTTGCGCTCCCGCAGTAAATGTTCATTCGTGAGTTGAACATAGTGATCCGAAGTTGCATCACCTGCCTGATAGTTCTGACGCTTATTGAGTTCAGCCAGAATATTCTGCCGGGCCAGTTGTGCATAGTGCTCGTTGAGTTCAATGCCAATATAGTGGCGGCCCTCGCGAACACAGGCGACGGCAGTTGTACCGCTGCCGAGGAAACAGTCAAGCACAGCGTCATCTGGATCGGTCAGCAGGCGAATCAGGCGCCGGGGCAATTCAAGCGGGAATTTTGCTTCGTGGTCGTCGTTCACTCGGACAGATGGGAACTCCCAGACCGCACGCGAACCCCAATCTTTCCACTCATCAGCGGTCAGGCGGCGGCGATCATATTTCGTTACGCCCGGTTTCCAGAAAATGTAAATATACTCGAATTCATCAACTGATCGGTAAGAAAGGCTGGCCCAGCGTGAATTTTCCCAGGCCGCATCTTTGATCCAGACTCGCCGGTCGTAGGGAAAAAAGCCGGCAGCGATGGCCCATTCTTCAACCATGCCGCCGATAATTTTTACTCTGGTCTGTGTTTCATATTTGCCGCCACGGATGTTATTGCCGTTTAACCGCCGGTCTATGGTTTGCTCACTACAGCCAAGCAGTTTTGCAAGCTGATAGCGATTAAGTTCGGGGTTTTCGGACCAGGCTTTGAGAATATCTTCTCTAGTGACCGTTGAGCGTTTGCGATGCACCACCTCGGCCTGCACTTTCGGCATAGCCGGATCTTTGAAACAAAGGATATCAGCAATATTTATGGCAAGGAAACCACCAGGCTGAATAATCGGAAAATGCAGTTGAATAACATCGCGCAGGAGATCTTGCCAGTCTTCAAAGCTCAGGTGGCTTTCATATTCTTTGCCGACAAAGTACGGCGGTGACCAGACACTTAATGCAATGCTATTTGGCTGGATCAGGGCCAGGATTTCGCGCGCGTCACCCTGGTACACCGAGTTCGGCTGGATATATGTTGTTGAGGCTTCCGTTGCATCAACTGCATAGAGCCTGCGCAACTGCGCCTGCAAATCTTTGGGCAGGCGCTCAATATTGAACGTCGCAGGTGGTTCATTCAGGGTCTTCACGATTCGTTCCCGGGTGACGAATTTACATAATAAAACAGATGGGCTATTATAATATAATACCACAACCATAGTTCCAGAGCAATCACTAATTACTGCAGTAGCTTACCTGCGACTATGTAACAGATCAACCAGTTGTTGGAAACAGTGTTCATCGCTTTTTCCCGGCAATGCCGATGTCAATACTTTGTAAGCTTTAGCTGAAATAATCATTGGTATGACATTCTCGCCTGGGGTATACGTTTTAGTCCGAGTTTCGGATAGTCGTTTTGAGAGTTGAAGGATTGCATCATTAATTGCCTGCGGATCTGAATCACCAAGCAACCGCTCAAGTTCACGAATTGTTGATCGAGTCAGCCATACTCGAACATGATCGATGTCAACATATTCGCCAATTACCGTGAACACATAGAGATGCTGATCACTTGCCGGTGGTATATCGAAATATGGTTGAATTTTGGCACCGGCTTCATTTGTAACCGAAAATCTCTTTTGCCGAGTTGCTTTTTCATAGATCCACAAATTTGTACTTCCTTTGCGAGCACCCTGTGGGCCACGACTATGCCATTCCGCAAAGTAATCTTCGGGATCTGGCAGCAGCATCTCTTCTTCAAAATATAAAAACTGTTTCAGGCTCGTCTGCCAGATCAGCCAGCCTGTTCGTAATTCAACCGATTTATCGGTTGGAGTATTTTCCCGAATCGCTGCATAGCGTGCCTGAATTAATTCCTGATATTGGATTAAAACCTGTTTCATCGCTTCGTTTGGATCGATTGATACGGAAGGCATACGAAAAGAACGGGTTGCTGATGGATGCATGTGTCTTGTGCCACAAGCCAATGTTATATCAGGCCTGGCCGTATAGCGCAGCATCTTGTGTTCGATACCCAGGCCTTCATGCACAATATCTAGTTTTAGATTACTCCAACCCGTATTCGGTATATTTTTGGCATGGCAATATACTTCTGCCCAATCTCCTTCTTCAAATTTGCGTCCCATCATCACCGCCACTTTGGCAGCAAGTGCGGTATGCGCTCGTTCATATTCTTCGGTGGTAAATGCAGGAAGTGTTTTTGGTTGACTCATACCTGTTATTTCTTACCTGCAATCAACTCAACAGCCAGCTTGCGGAACAACGGAAAATCGACGGTAGCGATATTCTGTGACAAAGCGATGGAAAGCCACTCACTGTACAACTGGCGATAATCAATCTCTTGATCTCGCTGAACATGAATGTACGAAATAGTGGGGATATCCCCCTCTCTAGATTGGATATAATCTTTGATGCTGTCTTTTGTTGTGCTATTTATTGGCGGTATGCTCGCCACCTGATGTGCATCGGATCTTTTTCGACAATGTATGACCAGATCAAATCCGGCAGTGTTTTCATTGACAAATTGCTTGAAGGTACCATGCTGTTTGTCAAAATGATCGATGGTTTCTATTGAGAATCCGGCGGTATTTATTGCATTACGTAAAGCCTCCCAGACGTGTTTCGATGTGTTCATGAACATGATTAACATCCAACCGCCTGGTCGCAAAACCCGAAAACATTCATGCATACTGAGAGACATTAATCGCTCATAGGCAGGAAGGTCTTTATGTTGATATTTGTTGATAATCGCTTCATTTTCGGAATCGGTAAATTTGCCAAGCCAGGCTTCCCAAAGAATATTCATCTCACTATAGTTTATGTTTGATCCAAATGGTGGATCGGTGAAAACAAGATCGATACTCGTATCAGGTATGTATGTAAGCTCAGTTGCACTGCCGTTCATAACAACAGTCGTGCCGGAAAAAGCTTGAACTGTTGTCCGAAGATGATCATTGATTGATCGAGCTTTACGACTAAAGGTTTGAAAGACATTTGCTTCATTAAAAATATAGGGCACATTGAATCTTGCCGTATTGCCGCTACCACCCCAGAAGCGGAATTCAGAGAGTCTGGTTACTCTTTGATAGAGTGAGGTAAAAGTAAAAGCCAGAAATGCAGCAAGGTTCTGGTCTGGTATGCGACGAATAGATGCCCAGAGATGTGACATAGCGGCAAGATTACGAGCAGTATACAATTTATCAATGCTATCGAGGCCATGGTTGATTGGCTGCCGCAAATTGGCTCCATCATATAATTTGTGGCGTGGAATTACCTGTTCTACTAGTGGTGGGTTTTGTTCAATATCATGAATGAGTTGCAAATCTTCTTCATCAGGTGGGTGTGTGACTTCCTGTTGTTTTGAACCACAGCATTTATAGCCGATCATTACCGGATAGGCAAGTGTTCGTTTGAGGGAGGACTTGCGAAGTGTAGTTTGACAGGACGGGCAGGCAAAGGTTTTCAGGATTTTGTGTTCTCTTACTTTGGTTCCGTAACTTCTGCAATGATCCCAGAGCTGGAATTCGGTTGTGCAATGTGGACAAATGACATTATATGACCAGACTGTGTATTGGATTTCCGTGGTTTTTCCGCATTCGCGGCATCGAGTGCTGTAAAGATAATCGCGAACAGGCTGCGTTTCCTGGAGTATTAGCTTGATGCCTGCTTCAAAGAGTTCCGGGTCTATTGATGCAGTGAACTGACTCGCAATGAAAGCTGCTGCAGGTGATAATTCATTTAAAATGCAGTCATAGCCAAGGCTTCGCGCTGCCACGCCAGTCATGCCACTACCGGCAAATGGGTCTAAGATTAAACCACCTTCAGGCAGGTAGTGTGCCAGCAGTTCTGCAATGCCCTGCGGAGGGACTTTTGTGTGATATGTGTGTGCATCATAAGTGTAGGTATTTTTTCCAGCGGACATACCAGTTTCTGGTGATCTTGATGCTGTTTCCGCCGCGAAAGAATGATTTACGAGTAGTTCTTGCAAGGCAGCATAGCTGTTTGAGCCGATAAATGGTGGCGTAGAAATGCGTTCAAGAATGGGAGGCAGCATGTTGGCCGAGAGTTCTACCTGAGGCAGGAGTAGCTCAAATAGTGGCAATGGTTTCTTCAAACCATGCCCGGCGAACAAATTGCGCTGATCCGCCGGCGTATGAATCGCATGATAATATTGCTTGATGCGATCAGCAATTGCCGGACTAGGTTGGGCAGTTCCATTGATCCAGCGGTGTATAGAGATAAGTGAAGTATTGAACAAACGAGCCATTTCTCTATACGACATGTCATGGCTCGACCTGACTTTTTCTAGCATTGCTGCAACAGTTTCCATTGTATACTCGATGTCGTGCTTTTATATCGAACAGAATCTTTACGATTCGCTCCCGGGCGCCGGATTTTACATAACAAAAACAAATGGGCTATTATAGAATGATAGCATAGAATAACCCCCTGAGCAATCGCCAATTGCCACGATACGCGGCATCGCGCAGGCGGCTTGCTTTCTCTTCTCGCATATGCTACTATCCATGCTGATTAGGTTCACACCCATGTCGGTAGATAACCCGTCCCGTGAAAGACCCAAAGGAGAGTCGTATGCCTGAGCTGTCTGGTTTCCCCCCCACGACACGTGACGCCTGTTACGTGAAACAGCTCTTCTGCCGGTAGTTTCAATAGATACGCAACCATCAGCCACGATTATTCGCCCGCCTACAACTAAATACCTCAGCTGAACAGTCGGGATCCTCGGCTATCGATTCTGGTGAGCACGTAGAAAGGAACTCGTATGCGGCCTCTCACTCGTCGTTGGCGTTCATTTCGGGTTTTCGCTCGTGTCTGGCTCCTACTCTTGCTTTCGGTGACTCTGACATTGCCCGGTTTCACGTTCCAACCGGCTGCTGCCGCTGACCTTGCGGCCGGCTTTGGCCCGGTGACTTTCGATGATAATGCCCTGCCCAACGGCTGGACGGTGCTGCCGGCCAATGGCCCCGGCTGGGTCTTCAACGATCCCGGCCAGCGCGGCAACCTCACCGGCGTTGCCAATGGCGGCGGCTTTGCCATCGCCGATAGCGACAATGCCGGTCGTGCGGCGATGGACACCCAGCTCCGCAGCCCGGCCGTCGACCTCAGCGGGGCCAGCAGTGCTCGTCTGACCTTCAACACCATCTTCCAGGCCTATGAACAATCGACGGCTGACGTCGATTTCAGCGTCGACGGCGGCAATACCTGGACGAACCTCTGGCGCACGACGACCGGTACGCGCGGCAAGATCACGCTGAACCTGCCGGCGGCGGCGCTGAGCCAGGCGAACGTCATTCTGCGCTTCCGCTATTACAATGCCTTCTATTCCTGGTACTGGCAGCTCGACAATATCCAGTTGACGGTTCAAACTGCGGCCACCCCGCCGGCAGCGCCGAGTGGTGTGCAAGCCAATGTTGCCGGTAGTCAGGTCACTGTGAACTGGACCGACAATAGCAATGACGAAACCGGCTTCAAGGTGCAGCGTTCAGAAGACGGCAATACCTGGACGACGGTGGCTACCGTCGCGCCCAATTCCACCTCTGCCCGCGATACCAGTGTAGGCTGTGGCAAGACCTATTCCTACCAGGTGCTGGCAAGCAGCGCCGCCGGCGACTCGGCGGCCAGCAACGTGGTGCAGGCCGAGACCGGTGCCTGTGCCGGGGCTCCTTCGCTCAACCAGAGCTTTGACGGAACGGCTCTGCCGACCGGCTGGACGATTACGCCGAACAGCGGCAACACTGCCTGGCTCTTCAATGATCCGAAGACGCGCGGCAATCAGACCGGCGGCGCCGGTGGTTTTGCCATCGCCGATAGCGACAATGCCGGCTCCGTGGCAATGAATGCCGTGCTCCAGTCGCCGCAACTCGATTTCTCGAATAATCAGGCAGTTGAGCTTACCTTCAAAACCTTCTTCAAACTCTACAAACAGGCGACCGCCGATGTTGACATCAGCAGCGACGGTGGCCAGACATGGACCAACGTCTGGCGAAAGACGGCCGATTTCAAAGGCGAGGTCAAGCTCGATGTGTCGGCCCAGGCCGGCGGCAAATCCAATGTGCTGCTGCGCTTCCGTTACTACAATGCCAACTTCGATTGGTACTGGCAGATCGACGATGTCCAGATGCAGGGTATCACAGCGCCGGCGGCACCCGGCAATCTGACGGCCAATCGCGGCAATGCCAGCCAGGTCAATCTCTCCTGGAACGGCAATAACGCGCCGCGCTTCGAGGTGCAACGCTCGACGGATAACGGCGCCAACTGGACCAGGATTGCCGATGTGACCAATGGCGCCACGACCTATGTCGACAATGCGGTCGAGAGCAATACCGACTACAGCTACCGCGTCCGCGCGGCCAATGCTGCCGGCCAGTCCGGCTTCAGCAATACGGTGAGTATTAAAACCGGCGATCGCTCGATTCGTACCTTTGATATCATCATTTCGCTGTATCGCCCGACGATTGATGATACCACTCGCGCCAATTATGAGCGTATTTTGCGCTACTTCGCCGACTCGGTCTATGAGATGTCGAACGGCGTGCACAAGTTGCGCAACATCAAGATCTACCTCGGCGGCGCCAACAAAGACAAAGCCGATGTCATCTGGGTCCCGACTTGCCATCCCGCAGCGCATCCCAATGGCTATGGCAAGGACGACTGGAACATCAGCATGTGCGATGTCTTCGGCAGCCAGACCTACCTGGAGAGCGACGGTTGGGCCCAGGTCGGTGGTTTCGGCTCGCTGGGCCATGAATGGGGCCACTATTTCTTTGGTCTCTACGACGAATACCGGGATGGCAATACATGCACCGCCACGACCCGCCCGACAGCGCCCTGTTCCACCGACACGCCGGTGCCGAATTCGCTCATGCACAATGGTGACCCGGCCGGCAATGTGCCCGAGCGCCCTGACCTCAATGGCGACTTGAGTTGGGCCAATTTCTCGACGGCGCTGAACAATACCCGCAACACAGCTCAGCATCGCGCCTACGGTGCCAGCGGCTGGGAGACTATTGTGCGCCCGCCATCGCAGGATCCGCGTGCCGGCCGGTTGAGTAGCCTGTCGAGCCGGCTTTACTGGCCGGAACTGGCCAATGTTGCGCCGGCGGCCGGCCAGGCACCGCGTATCGATCTGGTTGATCAGAACGCGCGAAATACCGCCCGCAGCGAATTGAAGATGACCTGGTTTACGTCCACCGGCCAGGTGATCGCGACTACCCCACCCAATGCGGCGCTGGCTCAGAACAGCAATGGTGTCGTCCGCCAGATCGTTATTGATCGCTCGGCACGCATCAGCGATGCTGAACTGCTTGACGATGTGAAGGCTGCGGTGCAGCAACTCGTCGACGATACGGCTATCGGCGATACCGTGGGTGTGATTGCTTTTGATGGCACGGCCAGCGTCATTCAGGCGCCCACTGTGATCAACAGTGCGGCGGATCGCACGACGATCAAGAATGCGATCGCCGGCATCGCTGCCGGTAATGCGGACGCCGATGTCGATGCAGCTCTGCAAGCCGCGCTCGGCGGCCTGGTTAGCGATGCGCTCAACAATAATGTCTACCTGATCACCGGCGGCGCCGAGACAAGCGGCAACAACCCCTTCAACCAGGTCGGCCCCTATCAGGATGCCGGTGTGCCCATTTACGTCTTTGCCTACCCGAACGAAGACAGCGACAAGGCCGTGCTCCAGGCGCTGGCCGCGGAAACCGGTGGTCTGTACCAGACAGTTTCCAACGACGGCTACAATAACCTGGGCAACGCACTCGAAAATGCAATCCAGGACACTTCGCCGATCGTCGACGTCGACATCAAAGAAGATGTTGCCTTTATTGCAGACGGTGCGCCCGAAAGCATCGAATTTGTCGTCGACTCGACGCTGGGCTTCGTCACGGTTGAGGCCTACTTCGAGGGTCTGCCGGAAGATGCAATCCTCGAACTGGTCGATCCGGACGGCACTGCTACTGAACTGACCTGCGAGGCCGACGGGGATGGCAGTGGCCGTGATGCCGAAACCTTCTGCTATGCCGACATCGAGGATCCGGCGACCGGTGACTGGACGCTCGATGTGACGCCGAGCGGTTTCGATATCGACCTGTACTACTGGATCGGCGGCACCGGCAAAGATGGCGAGTTTACCTATGCGGCGGACGTCTCCTCCGTCGGTGGCCAGGTCGTTCAGTATCCGGAGCCGATTGTGATCCGGGCCTCGATCGAGCGCGAGATCATCCTGAAAGGGGTGAACGTCAGTGCCCAGTTGATCGCGCCTGACGGCGAGGTCTCCGATCTGGAGTTGCGTGACGACGGCGTAGCACCCGATTTCGAAGCCGACGATGGCAAGTACGCCGGCATCTTCGACTACACGATGGATGGCGAGTACTTCGTGCTGGTCAACTTCGACAATAATGATGGCAACGCAATGACGACGATCGAGAGCTACCAGCTCCAGCGCGGCGTCAATGTACCCGAGCCGGAAAGCATCACCGAGGACTTCGAGCGCAGCGCCTTCACCCAGATTACCGTGCGTGGCTGGCAGGAAGACGATCACTTCGAGGACATCGACAGCGCCACCACCCTGCCCATCGACAACACGCCGGTGGCCGGCAAGATCGACTTTGCCGACGACGGCGACACCTTCGTGCTGACGGCGCCGAGCGGCGGCGGCAATATCACCGTCCGCGTCAGCGACCTCGGCCTGGATATGGATCCCTTGCTGTACATCTACACGCTCGATGGCAGCATCGATCAGGAAGCCTTCCTGGAAACCGAACCGACCAGCGACGATTACCTGACGGTGCCACTGAGTCTGCAGGAGGGCCAGACGGTTTACATCACCGTTGTGCACTACGACGAAGCGGCCGAAACCGGCTTCTACAGCATCAGCGCCGGGCCGGCGCTGCCGCTGGAGGCCAGCCGCAACTCGCCGGCCAAACCGGCCAACGAGTCGCTCGTCTACCTGCCGCTGGTGAGCTCGCCGGCGCAGTAAACTCGATCCACGAATGGAACCGTGGGCGGGTAGTTCGCGCGGCATTGCCGCGCGAACTACCCGCCCACATTCGCTTTTCAGGTCGGCGCTGGAAGGGCGAATCCGGCCACATAGTCAAACGCCAGCCTTGACAAATGAAAGCCCTTGACTTATTCGCTCACTCGTGCTAATCTACACTTTATCAGGTCAGCACACTTTGCTAATAACCATGACTTGTTGTAGAGTGTATCGCTTCGTGATCAAGCTTAAGTATGTGGAGTATGACATGACTCTCAACAAGCAGGGAATATTGAATGACTTGTTCCGCACAAGTCCTATTCTCAACTCAGAGGATGATTGTGCGGAAAATATCGTGGTTCCTTTCTTGCTGCGACTTGGTTATGTCCGTGAGCAAATTAGGCGCAAGGTAAGTATCACTGGCACATCAGGCAATAGTTTTCGTAAACAGGCAGATATTGTTGTCTACATTGAGAACCGTCCAGCAATGGTAGTTGAAACCAAAAAACTACAGCACCGTCTTCGAGAGGAAGACGTTAATCAAGCTATGTCGTACGCACAATTATTAAGTCCAGCAGCTGTTATTTCAATTCTAACAAATGGTCGTGATTGGGAGGTGTATCACTTTTCAAATAATGATATTGGCAGTATTGATGATGTGCCGGAGCCAGATGTACTATCATCCTATTTGCAGGGAGCCGCTACGGAAGTGATAGACCCGGAAAGACGGGCTGCGGCAGAGCGTTTACTCACAACTATTGAGAACAGAAATGCTTTGGAGGAGGCATTCCGAAAATGCCGTCAACTTCTTGCGCGAGAAGGACTGATAGCAGAGTCTGCATTTGACGAGTTAACTAAGATTTTGGTGTGCAAGTTTAATGAAGAGAAGCGAGTTGCCGAAGGTTTAGGGGCAAATCGATTTAGAGTAAACTGGCTTGCTGGTGAAGGGCCGCTTACCGGTCTACGCTCTATGTTCGCCGATGCAAAGCAGCGTTTTCATGTATTCGGTGCAAACGCACAAATGCAGATTCGCAACAATCAGACAGTCATAGATATTGTCGGTGTCCTTGAACCATTTGGTTTTTACGGTTTTCGTACTCCGCTAGGATTAGCAGGCGCTGGAGGCGATGTTGTAGGCTCAGTGTATGAGACATTCTTAACTGGAACGCTTCGTGGCGATCTCGGTCAGTATCTTACACCTCGTCAACTTGTCGAGTTTATGATAGAACTTGCAGACATTAAGGTTGGAGAAAGAATACTAGATCTTTCTTGTGGCAGTGGAGGTTTTCTTATCCGCTCATTTATTGATGTACGAAAGAAAATCCGTTCGATGAACGTACCTCAGGAACAAAAAGACTTGTTAATCTCAGATTTAGTAAACAACCACTTGTGGGGTGTTGAGATCAATCCCCGCCTTGCCACGCTATGTCGAATCAACATGATACTCCATGGCGACGGCTATGAGCATATCTACACAGGAGATGCTATCAGGGAAGATATTTTTACTAATACAGATAATCGTACAGTTGACTTCACTGAAATTGAAAATGAACACCTTCCCAAGTTTGATGTCATTTTAATGAATCCTCCTTTTAATATTCCTTACGATGACGCGACTACGTTAAATCGCTACAATCTAGGCAGAGGCAAACCGGCCCAGGGCTCAGACTATCTAATTATGGAACGAGCTTTACGATTACTAAAGGAGGACACCGGAAGGATTCTGATAATTATGCCGCATGGCATAGCAAGCGGCACATCAGAGACAGAAGTTCGCCAATTTTTAAAGAGTAACTCGCAAGTTACCGGCTGTATTAGTTTGCCAGTAGGTGCATTCAAGCCTTTTGGAGGCTCTAATGCTAGAACCTGTATCTTGCATTTACAAAAAACGACTAATAGCACAAGCCAACGTTTCTTAGCTCAAGCGGAGCAAGTTGGTTACGACATCACGTCCAAGTATTACAAGACAATTGACGCAAACGATCTTCCTGTAATTACCGAGTTCTATCATAGAACGAGGAGCGTATAGTAATGAGCATCCAGTTACTTAACACACAGCCTCTCGTTTTAACAGTAGACTACGAGGATACGCTTGATTTGGAAGGCATAGATGCAGGAGAAGCATATACTAAGTATCTCCATAATCAATCAGGAGACTTTGAAGAAAAACCTCTAAGCGAATTTGTGAATGTAATTTCGGAAAGCATCAACCCGAGCGTAAGAAGGCACGCGCAGCAAATGTATCAGTATATAGACCTACGCGAGGTAGATGATATTTATGGGCAAATTTTGACATTCAGAAACAAACGAGGTTCGGAGATTAGAAGTAGTAAACATAAATTCCAAAAGCTTGATATTCTTTTTGCGAAGATTATGCCAAGTCTAGCAAATAAAAAGATCGCTCTCGTAACCCAGGACACAGTTAATGCAGTAGCATCAACTGAATTTATAGTGCTCCGAAAAAAGCCAGAGGCAGAGATCAACCTGTTCTACTTGTTTAGAGCGCTACGAGCCAATAAATTCACTCGGCAAGCCGTAGCAAATGTAACTGGCGCAACTGGCAGGCAAAGAATCACTCCAGGAAAATTAC
The DNA here is from genome assembly GCA_034437175.1 of Chloroflexaceae bacterium. Classification (GTDB taxonomy): domain Bacteria; phylum Chloroflexota; class Chloroflexia; order Chloroflexales; family Chloroflexaceae; genus DAOTUJ01. Next base: position 59,007 of record DAOTUJ010000009.1, read on the forward strand.
TGGAACTTAGAATTGTCATCCCGCCTAAAGAACTACAAGATCAAATAGGCAATGCGACTGAGAAAGAGTTTACATTTAGAACGCTGGCTGCTGAGCAATCAAAGCGTGCGGATGACGAAGCAAAAAGAGTATTAGGCCCTCAGACCATTCGTACCGAACAGTAGCTGCGCCCGAACATCGCTTGCATCTGAGGCCGCTGGCGCGTCCTGAACCTGGGAGTTTTCTTCACGCCCGTCGCGTGCCAACCGCTTCGGGATTGACCGCTTCACGTTCCTGCGCGATGAGTCTAAACCGGGTTTTGCCTTCCTGGTCGGCCCTTCGTCACTACATCGGAACCATCACTCCCCGGAGCGCAGCGCGCTGCGCTCCGGGTTGCCGGCACTGAACCTATTGCTGCTCCCCATCGATCTTCGGCAACACAATCCCCACCTGCGACTGGTATTTGCCCTTCTTGTCGCGATAGCTCTGCTCGCAGGGCGCATCGCTTTCGAGGAACAGCACCTGGCCGATGCCCTCGTTCGCATAGATCCGCGCCGGCAGCGGCGTCGTGTTCGAGATCTCGATGGTGACGAAGCCTTCCCACTCGGGTTCGAGGGGTGTAATATTGACGATAATACCGCAGTTTGAGACGAAAGCCCCGGCTTCCAGCGCAAAATTGCCGGTTTCCGGCACTGTGAGGCAGTACACGTCATGATCGCCTGCCAGGCTTCTGATGGCCGTAATACGATGATTGGTTTTATTCCCTCGAAAATTCTTAATGGCATCAGGAAAACGTCGAAATACGCTACGATCACAATTCAGTAATTCTGGCATGTTATTGCGCCGCTGATGATCGATATGATGTCGATGAGTTCCTGGAGCATCGGCGTAAATCCCGTTCCTGATATTCCATTCATCGGCAAGACGATGAGTTGGAGTGTATGTCCCGGTCAGGGGTTGGAATACGCCTTCATAGCCGCGAAATACGTCGCGGTACAACGGCATCAGCGATGACCCCGGGCTGAGTTCACCGGCTGCCCGCATCTGTCCGTCACGCAGCATAAATTCGTGATCGGGTGTGCAATGTATCATTGCGCCATTGTCTAGTTCGATTTCCAATAATGCGTCGCGTCCGATATAGCGCGGCTGATCCAACAAAGTCACAATAATGCGCCCGTGCGGGCCAACACTGTAGCCCCAGAAGAGTTCACCATTTTCGGCTCGACGCGCCATATCTTCCAGTGCAACCGATGTGCCGTCGACCAGGGCTACCTGTGTGTCGCCGCAAAAACAACGTGCATACGTGCTCTTACCCAGTACGATACACGTTGTGCTGCGCGGGATGCGAAAATATTCCACCGAGCGGGCCAGCGCAAAGGAGTTCGGCGGGATGTCGCAGTAGTCGGCTTTGATATCGACGAAGCTGCGCGGGCTGAAGTTCTTCGGGTCGACGATCACGTTGAAGACGTTGGTAAAGACTTTGAATTCGTCCGAGACGCGCATGTCGTAGCCGTAGGACGAGAGGCCGTAGGAAATCACGCCGTCGCGTACCTGCCCTTCGACGAAGGGTTCGATCATGCCCTGCTCGCGGGCCATTTTTCTGATCCAGTGATCCGCTTTGATGCTCATGCCTGTTTATTCTCCGTTCTGCATACGTCGCGCCGCCAGTTTCGCGTCCAGCCGCCGCTCAGCATCAAGTCGCTCCAGCGCATAATCGCTCATATCGACAAAACGCATGCCCTCGGCCAGCAGCGGCTGCACCGCGCGTACCTGCTCATACATAGCCTGGGCAATCCGCCGGTAGCCGGGATGGCCCTGCGGCGTCGAGCGCAACTCGGCCAGGTGGTACAACTCACGCAGGTTTAGCGTCACCCGCCAGCGCACCCGGAAGGCCATCGGTACCGCGTAGCCGGCCTCCTCGGGCATCTCTTCGGCGATGCGCGCCGCCAGCGCGCCGGCCTGCGCCAGCGCCCGCCGGTAATCGTCGGCCAGCCCGGCATCTTCCAGTTCGGCGGGTGTAACGTAGCCGTGCCGGCTGCTGAAGTGCTGGCGCTCCTGGCTGAGGATGCGATGGCGCTGCAAATCGCGGTAGGCGCCGATGTCGGCCAGCAGGTCGAAGCTGTACTGCGCCTCTTCCAGCGCCCGCCCCGGCCGGTGAAAACGGTTGGCTCGCTCGCCGACGTAGGCCCGCAGCAATTCTGCCCGCTCCGTCGCCGGCAGGTGTTCCGCCAGCGCCCGCGCCTCGGCCAGCGCCAGGTGGCCCTGGCCGTACAGAATCGCTGCGAGCACCTTCTGCTCGGCCTGGCGATCGTAGTCGACCAGTTGCACGGCTTCGGTCTGAGTTGCGGCCGGCTCCAGCGGCTGCGCGGCGGCCAGCGCAGCGACGCGCGCCGCCGTGGCGCGCAAATATGCCTGGTAGGCCTGGCCGCGCTCGTTTTTCGCCCGCTTCACGAAAGAAGGAATGAGCGCATCGAGCGACTGCTGCATTTTGCCGGCCAGGTCTTGCAGTTCGCTCAGCGGCGAGGCGTAGAGCCGGGTCAGCAGATACTCGAAGGCCCGCCCATTGCCGAACAGTCCGACGTTGGTGAGCGTGGCCATGGGCAGCAGGCCACGCAGCAAATCGAGCGCCCTGGCCCGCGTCGCGCTATGGTAGGCGCGGGTCGAAGTGCCTGCTTCCTGCGGGTTTGCAGCACGTACATAATCAATCGTCGGCTGCATCAGCCGGCTGTAGGTATCGAAAAGCGCATCGAGGGTTCGCTCGTAGGCGGCGGCGAAGGGCGAGGCCAGAATCGCCGGCTCCCGCAGATAGCGATAGCGCCCGTTTTGCTTGCGGTCGAAGGGCACATAGCGCGTCGACTTCTCCAGCGGCGAGATGCCGATTCTCCGATCCTCGAGCGCCTTGGCGGCGATATTGCTGATATCTTCGCAGGCCAGGTGCGCGCCGCCCAGCTCAGCAACTGAGTCATCGCCATAGCCGATCAGCACCCGCTCATAGAACTTCTCGGCGCGTTGCACCGCCAGCAACTGCGCCTCATCGCCGCCGCCGCCGGCAATCGCCGCAAAATCGGCCTCGGGCGCCTGAATAAACTCATCGAGCAAAATCCGGCGCAGACTCTTTTCCGAGCGGCTGTAGCGCGAAAACAGCGCCCCCTTGATCACCTCCGGCAAATTGCGCAGCCCGAACACCGGCGCATCCAGGTTCGTCACAAAGGGCGCCAGCAGGCGCCGCTCCTCATCGCCGAGGCGAGTTTCGTCTGCTGCGGTCATGGCAGGTTCTCCTTCTTTCAATTCGGAGAGCGATTATACCATCTGGAGCCGGAACGTGGATACTGTCGGGTGCGACGTAAGTGGGCTTCACGGCACATACCCATGAAGTCGAGGACAGCACGTATACATTCAGCATGTGCTCGGCCAGCAAATGATGGAACGCTATGCCATCCCGCTGCCTCGACCACGCCATAGCTGCCGTCGGCGCGACGCACCGCATCGCCTACCTGGAGCTTCCCGGCGGCGACCCAGCCGCGCAGCAGGACGAAGAAGGGATGCTCGGGCGTGGTCTCCAGCGTCTCGCCGGCAATGGTCACTGCGACGATGACCGGGTCAAGATGGGCGAAGGTCGCGGTGACGGTGTACCAGCCGGTCGTGCCCAGGTGCTCGTCGTAGGTCAGGACGGTGTCGCCCACGTCCAGGGCGCTGATGGGCGTGTCGCCGCCGGGCGTCTGCACCGGCGTGTCGGCGCGGAAGCTGCAGCCGGCGGGCGCGCGCCGGGCGTCCGCCAGGTCGGGGCCGGCCCGCAACAGGCTGCC
>DAOTUJ010000010.1:0-44514 GCA_034437175.1 Chloroflexaceae bacterium
CCGGCACCACCGCCAGACCCCGCACCGACAGACAAGCCGCCGCATCCCTGGAAGCGCGCCTGGAGCATCCGTCGCCAACGGGAGCTGGCGAACTCAGCGTAGGGGCGGAAAACTTTCTGCCACACCCGGTGTGCCCGGCACACCCTACCCTTTGCGACAGCTTCCGGCCTATGCTATACTCGCCTTGCGGATTCTGTATGTATACGCTGCTGCTTTGCCAGGAGATTACCCAGCCGTGAGTGAAGAAGAACAGACCGACAGCGTGGATCGGCAGACGGCGCTGGCGTTGCTGGCCGAGGCCTTGCAGGCGGCCGATGAGCATGGACGACTGCCGCCGGACTGGTTTCGGATCGGGTTGGTCAGCGGCATCCTGGCCGGTGCCGGTGCGGCGGCGCTGGCAACTTCCTGCAATGGCCCGGAGACGCGGCGAATGCTGAGCGACCGTGGTCGCAAGCTGAATCGCCGGTTGCACCGGCAGGTTCAGCAAGCTCAGAATTATGTGTTTCGTTTGCTCGACCGGCTTCACGGTGTTTCGGACGAAACGATGTAGTGCATGACGAAGGCCAGGTGCAGCGTCGAGCAATGCCTGGCGCTGCACCTGGTGTGGTGTGCACCGGCATATTCTTTAATGTATCTCTGATAGTCGCGAACGTTGTCGGGTGGTATACTTAGTGCAGTGTCTATCATAAGGAGGTATGCCATGTTTTTTATAGATCCGGTATATTTGATGTTTGTTTTGCCTGCGCTCCTGTTCGCGATGTGGGCGCAGTGGAAAGTTAAATCGTCGTATTCAAAGTTTGCGCAAGTGCGCAACATGCACAATATGAGTGGCATCGATGTTGCTCGTACATTGATGCGCAACGAGGGTCTGGAGCACGTCAGTGTCGAACGCATTTCCGGCGATCTGACGGATCACTATGATCCGCAGGGCAAAGTGATGCGGTTGTCCGACAGTTCTCAGTCACCCTCGGTTGCGGCAATGGCGATTGTGGCTCACGAACTGGGCCATGCCGCCCAGGACAAAGAGGGCTATGCCTGGCTGCGGGTGCGATCGGGGATCGTGCCGCTGGCGAATATCGGTTCACAACTCGGGACGATCCTGTTTATGGTCGGGTTCCTGTTGATGATGTTTTTGCAGAGCCCGATGGGTTCGACGATTGCCTGGCTGGGTGTGATCCTGTTCAGTGCGGCTGTCGCTTTTACGCTGGTGACGCTGCCGGTCGAGTTCAATGCCAGCAATCGGGCGCGTGCGATGCTGATGCGCAACGGCCTGGTCAATGTGGAAGAAGCCAGCGGCGTCAAGCGGGTGCTTGATGCGGCTGCGCTGACATATGTAGCGGCAGCGGCGCAGGCGATTGCCCAGTTGCTCTACTTTGTTTATATTCTGGGAGGGTTTCGGCGCGATTAGTGCATAAGGAACTGGTGCATGGAAGAAGATTTGAAGCGACGGATCGTATACGGTATTCTGAGTCTGGTGCTCAGTACCCTGGCGGCCTGGCTTGCCTCGTATCTGACGAAAAAGATTCTCGGTGAGCCTGCCGAGAACGATTGATCAATAGTTTCAGGAGAGCCGCAAGGAATATCCTTGCGGCTCTCCTGTCAATGGTTTTTCGCCTGCGGCATTGCATTGAGGATGTTCGTGCTTATGGTAGTGATCGGGGTGGCTGGCGGGAGTGCCAGCGGCAAGACGACGGTTTCGCAGGCGATTTTGCAACGGGTCGGTGCGGAACGGATCGCGTATATTCCTCACGATCTGTATTACCACGATTTGAGCCACCTGCCCTTCGAGGAACGGCGTCGCTTCAATTTTGATCATCCCGATGCACTGGATAATCAATTGCTCGTGCAGCACCTCGATGCGCTGGCCCGCGGTGAGAGCATCGATCTGCCCGGCTACGATTTTGCGACGTATGTGCGCTTGCCGGAAACCCGCCGGCTGGATCCGCTGCCGGTGGTGCTGCTCGAGGGTATTTTGATTTTCGCCGAGCCGGTGTTGCGCGAACGCATGCAGATCAAGCTGTTTGTCGATACCGATGCCGATCTGCGTTTCATCAGGCGCCTGCAGCGCGACATGAATGAGCGCGGTCGTGATGCGACGACGGTGATTGATCAGTATCTGACGACGGTGCGGCCAATGCATCTGGAATTTGTCGAGCCTTCCAGGCGCTATGCGGATTTGATTATTCCGATTGGCGGTATGAACGAAATTGCGGTTGATATGGTGGTGGCGAAGATCCAGCACCTGCTTGATGCCGGGCCGCCGATTGTGAGCCGATTGCCAGGCAGTGGCTCGGAATTGCTGTGCTAGCCAGGGTCGGTTTGCACATTCTGTTGCCGGCGGATGTGTTCCCGCCGGGCAGTGTTGGTGGGGCGGCCTGGAGCGCGCACAGCCTGGCGCGGGCGCTGCTGGCGCGTGGTCATGCAGTAACGGCGCTGGTGCCGCGGCAGGGGCAGCGGGGCACGCGGGTCTACGCCGCCGATGGTGTGCCGGCGCTGGCCGTCGGCTACCAGGCATTGGCGCTGCCCTTTGTGCAAAACTATTGCCGCCACGAACGTTTCTGGCCGCGCTTCGCAGTCGCGATTGCCTCACAAGTCACGGATCGCCCCACGCTTATTCATGCTCAGCACGTACAGGCAGTGCCGGCGGCCGTGCTGGCCGGCGCCCGTACTGCGACGCCGGTGGTGGCTACGGTGCGTGATCACTGGCCCTGGGATTATTTTGCCACCGGTTTGCACGCCAACCGCTTGCCCTATCCCGCCAGTAGTTTTGCCGCATTGGCCGGCGATCTACCGGTGCGGCTGGGGCCATGGCGCGGCGCCCTGGCACTGCCGGCGCTGCCCTATCTGCTGGCGCATCTGCGGCGGCGCGCTGATTACCTGGCCCGCTGCGATGCGGTGATTGCCGTCAGTCACTATATCGCCGGGCGGCTGGCCCGGCAGCTGCCGGCTCACAAGATTCACGTACTGCCGAACATGATCGATATGGCTGGGAATGACCGGATTGCAGCGACTACGAGTGGGTATACCGACGATGAGCCTTTCTTGCTGTTTATCGGCAAACTGGAGCCGAACAAGGGCGCGCACTATCTCGGGGCGATTTTTCGCCACCTGGCTACCGATACGCTGCTGATGCCGGATGGCCGGCGCCGGCCCTACGCGCTGCTGATTGCCGGCAATGGCCATCTGCGCACACAGGTGCAGGCCGAGTTGGCGGCATGCAAGGTGCAGGTGCGCTTTCTGGAATGGGTCGATCACGATGAGGTGCTACGGCTGATGGCGCGCTGTGCAGTGCTGCTGTTTCCCTCCGGTTGGGGTGAGCCGCTGAGCCGGGTGCTGCTGGAAGGTTCGGCACTGGGTGCGCCTATCGTGGCGATGCCCACCGGTGGTACCGGCGACATCATTCGTGACGGTGAGACTGGCCTGCTGGCGGCGACCCCCACGCTGTTTGCCCGCCGGTTGGCTGTGTTGCTAACCGATCCGGCATTGCGCAGCCGGCTGGGACAGGCGGCACGGCAGGCGGCGTGGGCGCGTTTTTCCGTCGAAGCGGTGTTGCCGCAGGTAGAGGAATTGTATCGCGAGTTGTTGAACGCGAGCAAGAACCAGAGAACCAGGAACTAAAAAACTGCATCGGGTGGGGGTATCATTGTTCTGGCGACTATGATTGTGACGAGGGTGGGTGTCACCAGACCAGGATGGTGTCGCGCAGGGTGAGCAGGGGGACGAAGAGTTGTCCGAAGGCCAGCAGCGGGCCGGCGATCGGCGCGGTGGCGAGCTCGGCGGCCCGGGCGGGATTGGCGGTGACCCAGGCCACCAGAATGACGCTGGCGCCGAATAGCGCCTGGAGCGCACCGAGCAGGCCGCCGGCCAGGTGATCGAGCCAGCCCAGAAAGAGCAACCCGACAAAGAAGCGCAGCAAGGAAGCCAGCAGGCTGGCCAGCATACTGATGGCCAGAAAGGTTAGCAGGAAGCCGAGCACCTGGGCCAGCCGATCATCGGCGACGAAAGACGTCAGCCAGCCGCCGACTTCGCTGCCAAAGCGGCCGGCGACGATCACCCCGAAAACCAGGCCAGCCAGCGCCAGCACCTGGCGGATCAGCCCCCAGTACATGCCGAGCGCCGCAAACAGCAGCAGTACGATGAGAATCATGATATCTGGCGTGGTCATGGTTTTTGCCCCGCCAGTAGGGGCGCAGCCGGGCCGGTGACAAGGTACGCGTGTCATCGGCCTGGCCCGGCTGTGCCCCTACTGGCGGTGTTTCTTCTCGTAGCGCAGCATGCCGGCAACGCTCATAGCACTCCAGCATTCGGCAACGATAGCGCCGGGAGCCTGTGAGTCGTAGGGCAGCCACTGAGCGGCCAAGGCCTCAACATCGACCTCTTCGCCCTTATCGAGGGCGGTTGCGACCATGCCGGCCAGTTCTTCGACCATAGCTTCGGCGCGGGCCAGGAGTGCGTCGACGTCATCGTGGGGGCCGAAGTGAGTGACAAAGATGCGCGGCAGGTTCTGGCGGCGCAGCATCGCAATCGTATTGCGCTGGGTTTCCAGATTGTATGTCGGCGGCGGCGTGACCGGCAAGAAAATGGCGTGCTGTTCCATCACCAGGCCGGCAGCATCGCCGATGAACAGGCCGCCGCTCTTGAGATCGCGGTAGGAGAGATGATCCGGCGAGTGACCGGGGGTAGCCAGCGCCTCGAGGATCACATCGCGGCCTAGGTCGAGCCGCAGATTCTCGGCAGCGTGCAGGCGTTCCATCGGCAGCGGCTGCATATGCCCGTGCAGCGGCCAGGCCGCTTCGCCGATGGCCCGGCGCGAACTGGCCATCAGGCGGGTCGGGTCGTGCATAAACGGATGCATCTCGCTGTTGATATAGATCTGGGCGCGGGGCAGTGCTTCGGCCAGGTAGCCGGCGCCGCCGGCGTGATCCATATGAATATGCGTACACAAAATATACTCGACGGCTTCCGCTTTGATTCCGAGTTGTTCGAGGCCGGCCAGGGTGGCCGGAACCGTCAGGGACGTACCGGTTTCGATTAGCGCCACAGCGTCGCCTCGGACGACGTACGTGGCGCCGACGCCGGGCAGATTCAACAGATCGTGGTCAATCGCGGTAAGGTGATCGTCAATTGGAATGATTTCCATAACTCTACGCTCCTCACATGTTATTCCTCAGATTTGCTGCGGCGTCTGCGGCGACGGGGCCGTGATTGTGCGTTACGAGCACCGGACGGATCGTCCGGGGCGGCATCGGCTGCTCGGCTGCTCTGAGCTTCGGCCGGGCGTGTTGAACCGGCTTTCGATGGCGATGATTGTTGCGCACCGGGTTCGCGTTCGCGGGCCTGTTTGCCGCCGCGCCCGCGGTTGCGCTTGCGGCGCGCATTGCGGGGCGGATCGCCTGCCGGGGGATCGGCGGCCTCGTCCTCATGTGATGAAGCGTGCTCGTCGTACTCTTCGAGCAAAGCGAGGGCATTGAGCACATCACGCTGCTCAAGCTCATCGCGCAGCAGGCGTTTTTCGCCGCGGTCGCGGCGCTGGTGAGCGACGGGCGTAATGCCTTCCTGGTTACGCTGGCGGGCAGTTTCGGCAACCCGTGCCGTCGTTGCCTCAACCTGCGCATGGAGATATTCGACTTCCATGCCGCTACTGGCCAGCTTGATCAACAGCGACTGCTTGAGCACATTGACCGACGTGACTTCACCGGGGCCGTCGGGCGTCTGCACCCAGGTGCCGCGGCGGGGCAATTCGCTGCGCATTTCGAGGTACTGTTCATGCTCGTAGGAGAGGCAGCAGAGCAAGCGCCCGCAGACGCCGCTAATCTTGGCCGGATTCAGCGGCAGATCCTGATCTTTGGCCATTTTGATGCTGACGCGGGCATAATCGGGGAGGAAAGTCGCGCAGCAGAGCAGGCGCCCGCAGGGGCCGATGCCGCCGAGCAGCTTGGCTTCATCGCGCGGACCAATCTGGCGCAACTCGATCCGGCTCTTGAAAGTACGGGCGAGATCGCGCACCAGCTGGCGAAAATCGACCCGTTTTTCCGCCGTAAAATAAAACGTCAGCCGCGAGCCGTCGAAACTATATTCGGCCTTGATCACATTCATCGGCAGGCCGTGCTCGCGAACTTTCTCGATGCAGCGTTCCAGGACTTCTTCGTGGCGGGAATGCAGCAACTGCATGCGTTCAAAATCGGCGGCTTCGGCGCGGCGCACCACCGGTTTAAGTTCGCCGACAATGTCGCTTTCAGCGACTTCGCGGCGTTCGTAGGCCACTTTCGCCAGTTCGAAGCCGCGAACAGTTTCGACAATAACCTGTTCGCCGGGTTGTAGTTCGAGATGGCGGGGATCGAAATAGTATATCTTGCCGCTATCCTTGAAGCGGATTCCAACAACAACAGTCATGATCATTTATGTCCCAGCACCTTGTACGCCCGTACCCGGTGCTCCTTACCCTTCAACTGTAATTCTCCCATCTCCTGGAGTTGGAAGCGATCACCGATCATAGTGCTGGTATCCTGGCCGATGAAGACCGTACCCGGTTCAGCGGCGGATTCCAGGCGCGACGCCGTATTGACGGTATCGCCGATGGCAGTATATTCGAGGCGATGGCGGGTACCGAAGAAACCGGTATAGGCCAGGCCGGAATTGACCCCGATGCGAATCTGGAAAGCCTTATGTTCGTCCCACTTATCGATCAAGCGTTGCTGGGCAATCTGCATTTCCAGGGCCGCCGCAACCGCCTGTTGAGCGTGTTGTTCATTCTCCGGCTCGTCGGGCAAGCGCGGCGCACCAAACACCGCCATAATCCCATCGCCGATATATTTGTCGACCGTGCCGTGATATTTGAAGATCACATCGGTCATTTCGTGCAAATACTCATTGAGCAAATCCTGGACTTCGCGCGGCGAGAGTTTTTCGCTGAGCGAGGTAAAGCCCCTGGCATCGGCAAACAGCACGGTGACCATTTGCTCCTGGGCTTCCCAGAGCCGCCCGTGTTCCGAGACGTAGCGAGCCAGCGCCTGGGCAACGTTGGGCGAAAGAAAGCGTTCGAGATTCTGGCGCAACTGAGCCTGGTGGCGCAATTCCTCGGTGAGCCGGGCGCGTTCGATGGCGACGGCAGCCTGGCTGGCGACGGCGACAACCATATCGCGGTCACGCTCGTTGAACTGTTCGCGTCCGGGCGAATCGAGCATAATCAGGCCGCTGGCAGTGCCCTGGAGCAAGAGCGGGGCACAGATGGCCGAGCGAATATTGGCACTGATAATGCTTTCGGAGCCGGCAAAATCCAGGCGTGCATCGCGAGTCAACACGGCCTGGCGCTCATCGAGCGCCTTCCGCACAATGCTGCTACTGATCGTCATATCGCCGGTATCGGCAGGATGCACCACCATCGGCACCAGTTCACCGCCGCGGCGCAGCAACAACAAGCCGCGCTGAGCGGGCACCACCCGCATCACTTCTTCGATGACAATATCAAGCAATTCACGAAAATCAACGAGCTGGTTGAGGCGCATGCCGATGGCATAAAACTCGTGCAAATCGATGTCACTGATAGGCAAAGCGCCGGTACTGACAGCCTGTTCATCGGAGGTGAGCGGGAAGTAGCGATTATCGTCGAAGACGACACTCTGGGCGGCGCGATCCTCGAAGCGGATCTCATAAGGCCCGATGCCAATCAGGTCGCCGTCGTGGAGCTGTTCTTCGCGCACCCGCAACCGATTGACAAAGACGCCATTGCGGCTATTGAGATCATAGATCCAGGCCGAGCGTCCTCTTAATTCGATTCGGGCGTGGTGGCGAGAAACTACGGCATTATTCAGGACGATAGCATTATCAAGCTGGCGTCCGATGCTCAAGCCGGCCTCGCCAAGCGGAAACGCACGCTGCTCGTTGTTGATGTTCAGAGTTACTCGTGCCATGGCAGTCAGGTTTCAGCCATCTCTCCGGCAGAGAACGAGCTGTTTCGATACTTTCGCGCCCGGGCGCCGTGACGATGGAATTTGCAACCAGATAGGTATATGCTTCAAATTGCCGGTTGCCGACAATGCCTGTAATAATAACAGACTCGTTCCGGAACGGCAACCGGATTAGCGGGGCAGGAACACCGTGCTATGCTCGTCGGCGGAGACTCGGCGCCAGTTCGGATCCGTGGCCAGGGCATCAATCAGCGGCGCCTGCTCGGCGTTGCTGAGCAGCATGCCGTCGAACCGGTATGCGGCAACCAGCTCGGCGATGTTGCGGCCGTTGCTCAGCCGGAGGTAATCTTGCCATTGGGCATAGGGGTAGAGCTCGATGCGCGGGTCGATAAACACCGGCATCTCGGGCGCGGCCCAGATCAGGTAGCTGCCATAGCTCATAGCGTGAAACAGTCGCTCGGGCGGCTGTTCCTGTCGCTGAAGTTCAGCGACGGCGGCGATGGGGGTGCCGGGTGCGGTTAGCCTGCCCAGCTCCGGCGGCAACCCCAGATGGGGTTTGATCCAGGGCAGGCCCATCAGCAGCAGCAGACTGAGCAGACCAATCAGTATGCCGTTCATCAGCGGTAGATCCTGGTTGCGTCGTCGGCCCTGGGGCAGCATAGTCGCCAGTTGTATCGCGACAACCGGCGCAGCCAGGATGCCGAACCAGACAATGTTGCGCACGGCGCCGAAGGCCAGCCAGAGAAAAGGCAACAGCAGCAGCATATCCACCGGATCGGGGCGCCGGCGGGTGTAGGCGAAGACCAGCAGCAAAAAGATCAAATACAGGTAAAAGATTATGCCATTCGGGTTGCGCACAGTTGGCGGTGCCCATTCCTGTACCAGGGTTGTCACCTGGGAACTGTTCAGCAAATTGAAGACATAGCCGAGTACGGCAAAGCCGCCGGGGTTCAGCAGCAGCGCGGCGGCAGTGATGCCGCCCCAGAGCAAGAGTTCGCGCAGCGGCGGTCGGGTGGGCCGTTCCACCGGCGGCAGGCGGCGGTCACCAAACGTCCGCCCGCCGATCTCGCCGATGAAGACCAGCGTGATCAGCACGCCGCCCAGCACAAAGGAACCGTGCAAATTGACCCAGACGACCATCAGCGGTGGCAGCAGCCAGAGCCGATGGCGCGATGCGTTGCTGCAGCTGCGCCAGGCGCTGAGGATATAGAGAAAGGCAGCGAAGATCGGGAGCGCATAGCTCTGCGGCCGGATCAGCCAGTTGTCGAAGGAGAGCGGCAGGGTCGTCAGCAGCAGCAGCACCACACTCAGGCGCAGGGCGCCGCTGCGCCGGATGCAGAGTGCCAGCACGATGCCGTAGGCGGTTGCCAGCAGCAGCGCCTGTGCAACAATCAGCAGCGGCAGGCCGCCGAGTCTATGCAGGCCATACATCAGCACCTGGGCCAGCCAGCTCTGGTTGTAAAATTCGCTGCCGGCCTGGGTATAGGAAAAAGTGTCGACCGCCGGGATGCCGCCGGTCTCAACGATGATGCGCCCGGTAGCCATGTGCCACCAGAAATCGTGGGGCTGGATCGGCGTCATCAGCGGACGCAGCGCCAGAAAGACCAGTGCGGCAAAGAGATAGACGGCATCGAGGCTGAGGCGGCGAGACTGCAACGGGATGCGGGATGGTTTGTCTAGCGGCGCCACACCGCGCTCCTTTCGTCGGCGAAGGTCTGTTGCCAGCCGGTCATTTGCGGCATAGCCGCAGCCAGTGCCGGCTGGTGCCCACGATCCAGGATGACACAGGCAATATCGTACTGTGCGAGCAACGCGGCGACCCGGCGGCCTTCAGTCAGGGCGATATAATCGTCCCAGAGTTCGAGCGGAAACAGTTCGACGCGCGGATCGATGAAATGCTGGTTCAGCGGATAGAGGCGCCAGGCCAGATACGAACCCTGGCCCAGTTCATTCAGCAGATTGCCGCCGCAGGGTTGTGCGCGCAGATGCTCGGTTGCGGCAACCGGGGTATCGGTGGTAAACAACAGCGGCGCGCCGGGCAAATCGACAAACAGGTTCTGGTAGGGGGCGGGCAATTGCAGAGCCGGCTTAAACCAGGGTTGCACGGCGGCGAAGGCCAGCAGCAACGCGAGCAGCACCAGGCCATTCGCCGGCCCACCGGCGCCGCCTTCACGTCGCGAAGGTCGGTGCGCGGGAGCGGCGCCGAAGGCGGTGCGCGGCGGCCCGAATGATTGCACCATAATCGGCATAATCGCCATGCCGAACCAGACAACATAGCGTACGCCGAGAAACGCCTGCCAGGCCAGGCCACAGACCAGGATCATTGCGCTGATGCCGGGCCGGCGGCGGCCGAAGCCAAACCCGACAATGACTGCCAGCACACCGGCATAGAAAAACGCGCCGGCCAGCGAGCGGGGAGTCGGTGACTGCCACTCGTTGATCAGGCGCTGGCTCGGCGCATCGGTGAGCAAATCGAGCACATAGGCATAGATACCGGGGCCGAGCGGATTGACCAGCGTGGCCACAAGGATGCCGCCGAGCGCCAGATAGAGCGGACGCAGTAGTCGCCAGTTCAGCGCCTCGGGGCGGCGCAGCAGGCGGCTCAGCGTTTCGCCGACCACAAAAGCACCGCTGACCAGGATGCCCATAGTAAACGCGCCGTGGGCATTCACCCAGAACAGCATAATCAGCGGCAGCAGCCAGAGCCAGCGGGCAGCCAGTTGACGATCGACGTAGGCGCCCAGAATGCTCAGGTAGAGCGCAAAGGGCAGCCAGGACCAGTTCTGGGTGCGGGTCGTAAAATTGTTGATGGTCATGGCGGCGGCGAACAGCACAGCCAGCGCCGCCAGGCGCCAGGAACCGCTGCGGCGATGCGCTTCGTAGGCGACCATGCCAAATGCCGCCGTGCCCAGCAAATTGCGGGCAAAGATGACCATGGGCAGGCCGCCGAGTTGGTAGAGCCGGTAAAAGAGCAATTCGCCCAGCCAGCTCTGATAGACAAAAGGCGCATCGGCGGGCAGCGTCCAGGCAAACATATTCGTATCGGGAATTCCGGATTCGGCAATGATCCGGCCGATACTCAGGTGCCACCAGAAATCATTGGGTAGCGTCGGCGTCAGACTGATGAACACACCAGTAAGACACAGCGCCAGCGCAATCCAGAGGTGTTCCAGGCGAACCGCGGGGAGGGCGGGAGCGGCTACTCGTTGCCGGGTGGGTTCGTCCACGGCAGATCCTCCGTCGTTAGCATCGTGGTAGACCGCAAACAAAGGCACCAGTCTGAAACAGGACTAATCACCTACCGGTCCGGCTTGGTACCCTGCTTTGCAGAGGCTATAATACCATGCAGAAATAGTTTCTGCACTGTCCATTCCACATCCGTACTCCGGGCGATCAATGCCGGCGCCGGCAAGCTTATTTTTCACACCGATACCGATAGCGCATGTCGGGAGGTATATTACAATGGCCGACTACACTTTGATTCCATCCCGCACAGAATTGCACATGCCGCAATTTGCCGTAGCTGATTGCACGGTGATTATCCCGACCTACAATGAACGAGAGAACATCGGGGAACTCATTCCACGGGTGTTGCAAAATCCGCGTTTCCGGGTAATTGTGGTTGATGATAATTCGCCGGATGGCACCGGAGCCCTGGTTGCCGAAATGGCAGAGCAGGACTCGCGCCTGGAACTGATCGCACGGCCCGGCAAGCTGGGCCTGGGAACTGCCTACCTGGCGGGCTTTCAGCGTGCCCTGGATGAAGGAGCGGAATTCATCTTCGAGATGGATGCCGATTTTTCGCACGATCCGGGCTACCTGCCGGCACTGCTGGCCGCCGCAGAAATGCACTACGACCTGGTGCTGGGGTCGCGCTATGTTCGTGGCGGCGGCACCTCGGACTGGGGGCCGGGGCGGCAACTGATCAGCCGGGGCGGCAACCTGTATGCCGGCTTGATCCTGGGCCTGCCGGTGGCCGATGCTACCGGTGGCTACCGATGCTACCGGCGCAAAGTGCTGCAAGCCCTCGATTTCGGCGCGATCCGTTCGACCGGCTACTCCTTCCAGATCGAAATGGTCTACCGCAGCCTGCAAGCCGGCTTCCGGGTCGGCGAAGTGCCGATCATCTTTCCCGATCGGCGAGTCGGCCAGTCAAAGATGTCGCGCCGGATCGTTGTCGAGGCTTTGATCAACGTCTGGAAACTGCGCTTCGGTATTATTTGACATACCTTGCGCAGCCGGCGTGTTTGTACAAGCCACAATGGCTTTTTCGCCTGCGGCAGCGTGGAAGAACCTTCTTTTTCATTGCGCTGCGAGCGCATATCGCACAAAATCGCACACCTGCCCCGACTGGGGCAGGTGTGCGATTTTGTGCGATATGCGGTACAATAAATAAAATTTGATAGGTGGAAGAAATATGACAACCGCAATTCTGACCGATGCCCGCTTTGCCGGGCATACCAATCCGCGGCATGTTGAGCGGGCCGAGCGGCTCAGTGCCATCGAACGGAGCCTGGACGCAAGTGGTCTGCGTGAGGAATTGCTGGCCATTTCGCCACGCTATGCGGCGAATGCCGAATTGTTGCTGGCTCACGACGAGCGCTACCTGGCTTCGATCCGGCGCATGGCCGAATATGGCGGCGGCGACATTGATGCCGACACCTATGTGACGGTGGCTTCCTGGGAGGCGGCGACGCTGGCGGCCGGCGCGGCCATCGAGGCGGTTGAGGCGGTGCTTCAGGGAACCTGCCGCAATGCGTTTGCACTGGTGCGGCCGCCCGGCCATCATGCGACGGCTAATCGGGCGATGGGTTTCTGCCTGATCAACAATATTGCGGTGGCCGCACGCTATGCCTGTGAAACGCTGGGTATCGAACGCCTGGCGATCGTGGATTATGATGTACACCACGGCAATGGTACGCAAGATATCTTCTACGACGATCCGCGGGTGTTGTTCTGTTCGACCCATGCCTCACCCCTCTATCCCGGTACCGGCAACCTCAATGAAATCGGTAGTGGCGCGGCTGCCGGTACGACCCTGAATGTGTCGCTGCCTTACGGAGTCGGCGATCAGGGCTATCGGCAGGTGTTCGATGCGATTATTGTGCCGGCCCTGCGCCGCTGGCAGCCGCAGTTGATCCTGGTGTCGGCCGGCTACGATACGCACTGGAGCGATCCCATCGGCCCGATGATCCTTTCGGCGCAGGGGGCGGCCGATTTGACCGGCCTGCTGGCGGATCTGGCGGCCGAGTTGTGCCGGGAACGCCTGGTGCTGGTTCTGGAGGGCGGCTATAACCTCGATGCGCTGGCAGCCTGTGTGCAACTATCGTTGCAGGTGCTGCTGGGCCAGGCAATCGGCAGCGATCCGGTTGGCCCGATGCCGGCCCCCGAGCCCGATCTGAAGAACTTGATCGCAACAGTCCAGCGATTGCATCCTTTGTTGAATGGCGCAGAACTGGCCCAGGAGAAGTAATATCAGCCTATGATTACGGTAATCAATTATGGTGCCGGCAATTTGCCCAATGTAGTGCGGGCCTTGCGGCACGTCGGGGCGAACCTGGAAGTGACGGAGGATCCGGCAGTGGTGGCGGCTGCTTCAGCAGTTGTCTTGCCTGGAGTCGGGGCGACTCGTGATACGATGAACAGCCTGCGCCGGCTGGGGATGGCCGAGGTGCTGCCGGAGGTGTTGCGGAGTGGGCGTCCGTTCCTGGGGATTTGCGTCGGGATGCAGGTGCTCTTTGCGCAAAGTGAGGAATTTGGTGAGCACGAGTGCCTGGGCTGGCTGGCCGGGCGGGTACGCCGGCTGCCGGGCGGCCAGAAGGTGCCGCAGATTGGCTGGAACCAGGTGCAGTTCACGTTGCAGGCTCAGGCCCATCCGCTGCTGGCCGGCCTGCCCGATGGCAGCGATTTCTATTTTGTGCATTCGTACTACTGTGAGCCGCTCGATCCGCGACTGGTAGCCGGCGAGACTGACTACGGCCTCCGGTTTCCCAGTATCGTTATCGACAACAATCTGGCTGCGGTGCAGTTTCACCCCGAAAAAAGCGGCCGGCGCGGCCTGCAATTGCTGCGTAACTTTGTGACGCTTTGCGCCGACCAGCCCTTGCCGGCTTCACAAGCCGCCCAGGTGGCCAGGTGAGCCGCATGGAAATTATTCCCGCAATTGATCTCAAAGACGGCAAGTGTGTGCGCCTCTATCAGGGCGATTTCTCACAGAGCACGGTGTATGACGATGACCCGGTGGCGGTGGCCCGGCGCTGGGTAGAACAGGGTGCCGGCCGCCTGCACGTTGTGGATCTGGACGGTGCTCGCGTCGGGCGCCCGGTCAATACCGATACGGTGCTGGCGATTGTGCGTGCGGTCGCGGTGCCGGTGCAACTCGGCGGCGGTCTGCGTAACGAGGAGGGGGTAACGGCGGCGCTGAGCCTGGGCGTGGAACGGGTGATCCTGGGCACGTCGGCCGTTCGTGACCCGGTGATGGTCGAGCGCATGGTCAACCGCTTTCAGGAGCGTGTGATTGTCGGGATCGATACGCGCAATGGGCTGGTAGCGGTTGAAGGATGGACGGAAACGGCCGAAATCAACCTGGTCGAGTTGATCGAGCGCATGCATGCCCGCGGGGTGCGCCGGATTATCTATACCGATATCAGCCGTGACGGTACGCTGACTGAGCCGAATTTCGCGGCGCTCCAGCGATTGATTGACCTGGGGGGACCGGCGATTATTGCCAGCGGCGGCATCGCGGACATCGATCATTTGCGGCACCTGGCACAACTGGGTGTGGAAGGCGCAATCGTCGGCAAGGCGCTGTATACCGGGAGCATCAGCTTGCCGGCGGCGATTGCCGGGATTGGATGAGGAACAGCAAGCATGAGCAATCCGGATTTGACGGCAAAATATGAAGAAGAACGTCTGCGTGCCCACGAGCAGTCGCAGATGGTTTATTTGCAGAGCCAGATCGATGAGTTGCGGCGCCAGTTGCGCGACCAGACGAATAAATACAACTGGGCGATGGAGCAGGTGCGCAAAACTGAGGCTGCGGTAGCGCAGGTTCAGGGGCTGTTTGATCGCCATGCCAATGAGATCGCTCAGACGCTGGAGATTTCACGGCGTGATATTGTGGGGCTGCGCAAGGAAATTGCGGCGGCGCTGATCAAGATCGATGAGGGCATCAAGCCCATGCGCGATATGCAGGCCCAGATACACCAGGTGGCTGAGGCGCGCAAGCAGGATCGCGATCAGTTTTATGCGCTGTTTGGCCGAATTGATGATGCCGAACAGAAACTTGAAGAGTATCAGTCGCAGATCAAAGCGGCCGACGATCGCCATCGGCAACTGGTCGGTCAACTCGACCGACTGCGCGAAGCCGATGTGGCGATTGCCCAGGAAAGCCGCAAGGTGGCCGAGGATTTGCAGATCGAGAAGCAAAGTCTGCGCCGCCAGATCGTTGAAGCGCAACAGTATGCGGTCGATTTTCGTAGCTATATCGAAGACCACGCGGCAAAACTCGAGCGGCTCGATGAGATCAAAACTCGGATCGAGTTGTTTGCGGAACAGCTGCCGGGCGAAATTACGGCAGTCGCCGAGAAGTTGCCCGATATGGTTGCCGACACCAAGCGGGTCGAGCGCATTTCGACCGAGCGCTTCTTGATGAACCAGGAGCGCCTGGAAGAATTGCGCCACCAGGCTGATGAAAGAATCAGTGTGTTGCAGGAGGTTGATGAGCGCCATATGCGCCAGTTGACGTCCTGGCTCGAACGCATCGATGGCTGGGTGCGTGAACTCGAACAGCGAATCGCTCGTAGCACTACGCGGGTCGAGGTGGCGCATCAAGAGAATACGGCGCGGATCATTGAACTGGAGCATCGCGAGTTGGCAACGATTTTCGGCCTGGCCGATGCCTTTCGTGTTCAATCGGAAGCCGTACGCAATGCCCAGATCCAGCAGCGTGGCGATGAAGCGTAGGGGCGAAGCAGTGCCTGCTGGTGCGCTCGCCGCAGGCGAGCGCACCAGCGGGCGCTGATTCGCCCCTACCTCGACGCCGATGTTCGCCGCAGCACGAAGATCCGGGGATGCAGACCCCGCAGATTGATCGGCAATACCTGGATGACCTGCCAGGTATCGCTGCTGGCCAGTAACGCTTCCAGCAGGCGGATTTCGTGGCTGATCAGGGTGCATATGGCACCCGGACGGGCGACGCGGGCGGCTTCAGCCAGGACGTGTGGGTAGAGCGCCTGGTTTTCGCGGTGCGAACCGACGTGGTGGCCGAAGGGCAAATCGGCGCTCAGCACGTCGATGCTCTGATCCGGTAGCGGCAAGTTGCCGGCATCCCAGGGCTGGAGTTCGGCAGCAACTCCGGCAGCAGCCAGGTTGGCTGCCGCGCATTCCAGGACAGCCGGATCGTTGTCGCAGCCGATCAGTCGCGCCGCCGGCGCCGCCAGGCCGCGCTCGATCAGCAGGCTGCCCGAGCCGCAGGCCAGGTTCAGGAACGTGTCGCCGGGCTGGGCTTCACCCAACTGGGCC
This sequence comes from Chloroflexaceae bacterium, assembly GCA_034437175.1. Lineage (GTDB taxonomy): Bacteria > Chloroflexota > Chloroflexia > Chloroflexales > Chloroflexaceae > DAOTUJ01. Next base: position 16,431 of record DAOTUJ010000010.1, read on the forward strand.
ATCGCATAGGCGACTGTCGCGTTCAGGGCGCCGGCAAGGTTGCATACCCGCCAGGCCCGCGTCGCGAGCGGGCGCGGGCTGAGCCGCAGCAAGACTTGCCAGCCGGCTGCTCCTGGTGCCGGGCGCAGGCGCAGTTGCAGATCACCTTCTTCGGCGGCGACCGCCAACCCACTGTGCCGGGCCAGTTCGTCGCGCAGGCGCCGCATCACGCCCGTGTCGGAGCCGGCTGCACTCAGGTAAAAGCTGCCAAAGGCTTCCGGCGGGTGCAGGCGGCGTACCAGGCTGATCTGGGCCAGCAGATCGCGAAACTGAGCATCGCCGAGCAGTGCTCTGGGGCGCGGTATCGCGTAATCACGCACCAGAAAGGCGGCTGTGATGCTGCGTAGCCGGGTCAGATCATGGAGCCGGCCACGGTAGCGGCCGCGAATGGCGTCCGGCACGCTGTGCATGCCGGCCAGCGGGCCGATCACCTGGCGGACTTCTTCAACCGCAATGGCGGATAATCCCGGCACCACAGTCAATTCAATCGGCCGGTCGGCGATTGCGGCATTCTGCGGTTTGCCGCTCGCAGAGGTGCCGGCCGTCGAACGAGTGCGAGAAGACGGTTTTTGTTTCATAGCCATCACATGATACCAGAATGCGGGGGGCACCTGATGCAATCTGAACCTGGCTTCTTGCTTGGCATCAATTATCAACCGCGCCAGCCGGCCCGTCCGGCAGCCGGTGCTTATAGCTGGCGGCGGATCGATTTCGGTGCGGTACGGCACGATATGCAACACATCAAAGACCTCGGCTGTGATACGCTACGCCTGACATTGACCTGGGAAGAGTTTCAACCGGGGAAGGCGCGGATCGGTAGCCAGGCTATGCGCAACCTCGAACGAGTGCTGGATCTGGCGCAGCAGGTCGGCCTGCGCGTCTTTCTGGCGCTGCTGAACGGCTCGCAGGGCGGCGCACTCAGTTTGCCGGCCTGGGCTACCGGTTTGAAACTCGAGGCGCAACAAGACCTGACCAGCCGCTTCGGGCCGGAGTTGCTGGTCGGCGCCGAAGGCTTGCCCGAAGTGCTTTCCGATGGGCATGTGCGCCCGATCCTGGTGCGTGATCTCTACCGTGACCCGGAGCAACTGGCGGCGCAGCGCTACCTGCTGAAAGAAGTGATTGGCTACTTTGCCGCGCATCCGGCTACGCGGGCCTGGGAAATTGGGCACGACCTGGATCGGGTGCGTGCGCCGATCTCCAACCAGGCTGCCCGCGACTGGTTTCGCCGGCTGGCTGAGTGGTCGCGTGAATACCAGGCGCGTTGCCTGAGCGGCACAGTTTCGCCGCGTAGCCTGTCGCGCCACGACACGCTGCGGCCCGAGCAGATCGCTGAAGTCGGTGATGTGGTGGTGCTGGCCGTGGATCGCAGCGAGCCTTTGCCACTGGACGGCACCTCGAATGCCGAGGTGCTGGCCTGGCTGCATGCGCTGGTGTTTGCGCTGAGCGGGCGCAGTGCGCTGATCAGCGGGCTGGGGCCGGCGACGAACCCGGCCGGCGCCGATGGCTGGGTCGAGGAGCGCCAGTTTGGCCAGCCGGTGCAGAGCCGACTGGTAGACGAGGAGCAGCAGGCGGTGGTACTGGACGCGGCACTGAACCGGCTGTACCGTGCGGGAGCGGCCGGCGTGATTCTGGCGGCTTATGCCGATGTGCCGGAGCTGTTCTGGCATGCGCCGCCGCTGGATCGGGTGCCGAGCGAGCGCTGTCGGGGTATCGTGCGCGCCGACGGCAGCGAGAAGAGTGCGGCGGCGGTGTTGCGCAGTTTTGCCGGGCGTCTGCGCCAGGCGGCCCTGCCCTCACCCGGCCGACCTGCCGGCCTGTCCATTGACCCGGAGCGTTACTGGCGTGCGCCGGAACAGGAGCTACGCCGGCTCTTCCGCAATCGCTGAGGGCGATTGCCAGCCCAGTTCAGCCAGGTAGCGCCGGTCGGCATCGTTCAGCAGACCGGCGGCGGCACTGCGGGCCAGCAGATCGGGCCGTCGTTCGAGTGTGCGGCGCAGCCGTTCGCGGCGGCGCCATTTTGCCACTTCCCCATGATGCCCCGAAAGCAACACCGGCGGCACGGCATAGCCTTCCCAGACGGCCGGGCGGGTGTAGTGCGGATATTCGAGCAGGCCGTCGCTATGACTCTCCTCGCTAATCGACTCGGCATCGAGCACACCGGGCACCAGTCGGGCGACGGCATCGATCAGCACCATCGCCGCCAGTTCGCCGCCGGTAAGCACATAATCGCCGATGCTGATCTCGCGGCTGATCAGCGTTTCGCGAATGCGCTCGTCGACGCCCTCATAGTGCCCGCAGACCAGCAGCAGGCGCGACAGGCCGGCCAGTTCCTCGGCAAGCGCCTGGCTGAAGGGCCGGCCATCGGGTGAGAGCAGAATGACTTCTGGCGCCGGATCGGCGAGCGACTGCACATGGCGAATGCAGGCAGCCAGCGGATCCGCCTTCATCACCATACCGGCGCCGCCGCCATAGGGTGCATCGTCGGCAGTGCGATGGCGGTCGCCGGCGTAAGTGCGAATATCGTGAAGCTGAATGCTGATCAGGCCGGCTTGCTGCGCCCGTTTGATGATGCTCTCGGTGAGCGGGCCGCTGAACATGGCCGGGAACAGAGTCAAAATATCGAAGCGCATAGGCAACTTTCGCAGTCGGCGTTGATGTCTGGCCGCAGCAAGGGCGGTTCTGGCCCCATTCGACTGCGCTCAGGGCAGGCTGCGGCAGCCAGGAAATAAATCGCGTAACTCATGTTAGTTGCGCAAGTACTGGGCGAAAAAATCGGTAACGCGGGCGACGTAGCCGGGCCGGTCGGCGAAGTAGGCACCGCAGTGGTCGACGCCTGGGTAGAGCCAGAGTTCTCTGGGTTGGCCGGCAGCCTCGAAGATCCGTGTACCGTGATCTACCGGGATGATTGAGTCGGCCGTACCGTGGATGAGCAACAGCGGTCGTGGTGCGATCTGCGGTACCGCATGGAGCGGGCGCACATTGTGGAGCCGGTAGCCGAAGCGCCGCTCGCCGATCAGATCGGCGAGTGCCAGCAGGGGGCCGGTCGGCAGGGCGAAGCGCAACGTACTATGAATGCTGTGAGTGACGACTTCGGTGGCGCTGGCAAAGGGGCTATCGGCGACGACAGCGCGAATGGCCGGCTCACCGGCGGCGGCGAGCAGCGCGACCGAAGCGCCCATCGAGAAGCCGACTACCCCGATGGGCGCGCCGGGCATGCGAGTTTTGACATAATCGACGGCGGTGAGCAGATCACGAACTTCCTGGCTGATCAGCGTATTGGGCCAGGGATCGGAGGCACCGCGCCCGCGGAAATCGAAGAGCAAGACGTTGTGGCCGGCGCGCCAGGAGCCGGTGCCGATGCCCAACAAATCGGGCTTGGCGCCGATATGCCCATGACAGCCGATGATCACCGTTTCGCTCTCGGGGTACGGCATCCACCAGGCGCTGAGGCGCGGCCCGTCTTCAGTTTGCAGTGTCAGGCTTTCGAAGGGGACACCGAGCTCCCAGGGCGTGAAGGTATAGTGATTGCTATAGTGCGGGCGGGGGATCGGATTGATCCGGCTGCTGATGTAGTAGGCCGCACCGAGCAGACCGCCGGCGGTACCGAGCAGGGTAGACCACAAAATCCGTGGATGCAACATCGTGTTGAACCGCATCATTGAATAAAGCAGCGAGAATAAAGCAGCGAGAATAAAGCAGCGAGAGCGAGCTATGTATCGCGAAGCCGCAGGCGAAATTCTTGCAGACCCTGGGAAATTTTGTTTTCGTACGGCATGCCGAGCTGGCGGATCAGTGCCAGGACGCCCTGGTTATCGGCGTGACTGATGGCGTGCAATTCTTTGATGCCCTGAGCCATTGCCATTTGCACCAGCAGATCGAAGATCCGGCTGCCGAGGCCCAGACCCTGATAATCATCACGCACGACCAGCGCGCCTTCTGCGGCATCATAATCCGTGTTGAGGCGAGCATAGCGCCCGACGGCAACCGCCTCAGGGCCGTATTCACCGGTGATGATCGCGATCAGCGCCGCCTCGCGTTCCGGGTCGGTCTGCGCCAGGCGTCGAGCCTGCTGTTGTACATAATCCGGCGGCAGATCGTCGAGCGGCAGAAAAAAGCGCTGATAGCGGGTGCGGGAAGAGAGCTTCCAGAACATGGCGTCCAGCAGGTCGGCATCCTCCGGCTGTAGATGGCGCAACTGCACCGATTCGCCACGAGACAAGTTTATGGTTATTGATTGATTTATTTTATCTTGAACAGACCGATTCATAACGAAACGTTTCTTTCCGATATTCTCACCAGTATTATTGGCAATGATATTGTACCACGAGACAGATACAGCATGGCGATGGCAACCAGTTTGTCGGAGGGCCACGTCAATTGCGCTCCGGTTGAGGTGACGTGTGGTCTTACCGGTTCGCGAGTTCTCTGCCGAGGCGAAAACACCAGTTGCGGCGCTAGCTCGTTACATTCTGCTCCAGGAGTTTCACACAGGCATAGACAGCATCGATATGCGGGCAGGGCGTACCGGTGAGCCGACCAAGCTCGGCGACCGCGCCGAGCAGCGCATCGACTTCAGTGGCGCGCCCGGCCTCGATGTCTTGCAGGGTCGAGGTTTTATGCGCGCCGATGCCCGCGACCCCGGCGATGCGCCGGTCGACCGAGATACCGAATTCGATGCCGAGGGCTTCGGCGATGGCCTGGGCTTCGAGCATCATCATGCGTACCAGCATACGGGCCGGTTCATGTTCGACGATGCCGCCCAGCGTGGCGCGGGTCAGCGCACTGACGGGGTTGAAGGCCAGGTTGCCCCAGAGCTTGATCCAGATTTCGCTCCGAATACGCGGGCGCACCGGCGCCTTGAGGCCGGCACCGGCAAAAGTTCGCGCCACCTGCTGAACGCGCTCACTCTTGCTGCCGTCGGGCTCGCCGAGGGTAAAGCGATTGCCTTCGAGGTGGCGGATCAGTGCGGGCGCCGCCAGTTCAGCGGCCGGATACACGACGCAGCCGATCACCCGTTCAATGGGAATATGGGCCTCGATAATGCCCGCCGGGTCGACGGCGGCGATGCGTCGGCCCTCGTGGGAACCGCCGTGACGTTGAAAATACCACCAGGGAATGCCATTCTGGGCCGGCAGCACTATCGTTTTTTCGTGATAGAGCGCGGGCAAAGCAGGGGCTACGCCGGCCAGGCGCTGGGACTTGACGGCAACGATGACGAGATCCTGCGGGCCGGCGGCGGCAACAGCATCGGTGGCGAGCGCCGGGCGCACCGTTTCGCGCTCGCCGGTGGCGGTTTCCAGCCTGAGCCCCTGTTCGCGAATAGCGGCCAGATTTTTGCCGCGGGCAATCACCGTGACGGTCTCGCCGGCCTGGGCCAGGCGTACTGCCAGGTAGCCGCCGATGGCACCGGCACCGATAATGCATATTTTCATAGCTATACTCCTTTTTCGCCTGCGGCAGCAAGGAAGAAACCTTCTTTTTCGTTTGAAGGAAGAAACCTTCTTTTTCGTTTGATTGTGCGGCTTTGCCGCACAATCAAACGAATTGAAACGGTTTTCCTTGCTGCCGCAGGCAAAAAGGCTATTCGCCAAAAACTAGTCGCCGGTAGCCGGGACAGGCTCCTTGCCGGCCGGGGTGGTCGCAGCCCGGCGGCTCGGCAGGGTCAACGCGAGCAGGGCGACCGGCACACCCAGCCAGGTCATAGCCTGCATCACCGCAGGTAGCGAGAAGGAATCGGCGGTGAGACCGACCAGCCAGGTACCGAAGGCGCCGGCACCGAAGGTGAACCCGAGGATGAGCCCGGCGGCAAGCCCTTTGCCGGTGGGCAGCAGGCGTTGGGCGTGAACCACCAGGACACTGTGCTGACCACCGACCAGGAAACCGGCCAGCGCGCCGCCGAGGAAGGTCGCGAGCAGGCCGGGGGCGGCCACCGTGAGCAGGCCGGCGGGCACGCTGAGCAGCATCGGCACGACGGTGGCAGTGCGCATGCCGAAGCGGTCGGCGACATTGCCCATTACCACATTGCCGATGGCGCCCGATCCCATATATACGCCGGCCAGCAGACCGAAGAGCTCGGGCTGCCAGCCATTGTCGGCGAAGAGTTTCGGAATGAAACCCTGGAAAGTGGCCTGGATCGAGGAGCGCATCGCGACCAGCACGACAAAGGCCGCGATCAGCAGCACCGAAGCCTGAGCGGCGGACTGGCCGGCCTGGCGCGCCGTTTTGCTGGCGCCGGTCGGTCGAATCAGGTCGCGCTCGTCGTGCAGGGCGATCAGCAGGAGCCCGATGGGCAACAGAGCCAGGATGACCAGCGGCAGTACGCCCAATGCCTCGGCGCGCCCGATCAGCAGGCCGCCCAGGATCGGGCCGCTGGCCAGGCCCATCTGGCCGCAGAAGAAAAAGCCGGCGGTCGCGCTATTGGCGCGGTCGGGAACCAGGCGGGCGGCACTGGCCGTGCCGATGGGGTGAAACAGGCCACTGCCGAGCGCGGCAAGCAGGAAGGAAACCAGCAGCATGTTCCAGCTCTGGGCAAAGGCCACGATGCTGAACATCAGCGCCATCCAGAGTATCGCGATTGCCGCCAGCAGGGCCGAGCGCCCCGGCAAACGGTCGTTGAGCATGCCGAAGAGCGGTTGCGAGAGCGAGCCGGCCAGCAGATACACTGTAATCGTCAGGCCAATCTGGGCATTGGAGAGGCCGAGCGGTACAGCCAGTACGGCCAGTAGCACCGCGCCGAGGCTGTTCAAGACATCAACGATAAAATGGCCGCTGACCATTGCCAGGTAGAGTCGGTTCCGAAACATAGGTCTTCCTTTTTCATCATGCCGGCAGCCCATCTGCCGACATGATGAAAAGCTAACGAGGCATATTCAATGGCAATGACTTTTTCGTCTCCGGCAGGGTGGAAGAAGACGCTTCTTTCATTCACTCTGGCGGCAAAGCCATCAGAGCGAATGAAAAAGTGAGGTTCTTTCCTTGCTGCCGCAATAGCGTTTTCGCCTGCGGCAGCAAGGAAATGATGGTCTTATTCGTTTGATCGTGCGGCGAAGCCGCACAATCAAACGAACTAAGACCGTCTCTTCCATGCGGCAGCCCGGCTGCCGCATGGAAGTTCAGGCCGGCCGTTCGTAAGCGACCCGGCCGTCGACCATAGTCAGGTCGGCGGTGATGGTATGCAGTGCTTGCGGATCGATCTGGTAGGGATCCTGCGAGAGCACGGCCAGGTCGGCGAGTTGGCCGGGGACGAGCTTGCCCTTGACGGCGGCTTCGCCGCTACAGACGGCCGGCCCGACACAGAAGGCCTGGAATGTTTCAGCGAGGTTCAGGCACTGTTCGGCGTACCAGCCCTGTGCGGGGTTGCCGTCGCGGCGGCGGCGCGTGACGGCGGCGTGAATGCTGTACCAGGGATTGAGCGATTCCACGGGTGCGTCGGAGCCGAAAGCCAGTACCGCGCCGGCATCGAGCAGGGAGCGCCAGGCATAGGCATGCCGGCAGCGCGCCCCCCAGAGCTGATCGGCCACCGCCATATCGCTGGTGCAGTGAACCGGCTGCATCGAGGCGATGACCTCGAGTTCGGCGAAGCGGCTGATGTCGAGCGGATGCAGCACCTGAGCATGCTCGATGCGATTGGGCAAAGCCAGGCTGATATCAGGGTGTAACTGGCGAGCACGGGCGATAGCATTGAGCACCCGGCGGTTGGCACCGTCGCCGATGGCATGAACGATCACCGCGATACCACCGCGATTGGCGCGTAGCACCAGGTCGTTCATCGCTTCCAGCCCGACGACCACCAGCCCCTGGTGATCACGGCCCTCGTAGGGTGCCAGCATCTCGGCGGTTTCCGAGCCCAGTGAGCCGTCGGCGAAGATTTTGAGGTTGCCGACGCGCAGCCAGTGGTCGCCGAGGCCGCTGCGCAGCGCCAGTTGCAGGGCGGCGTCGAGATCTTCGGCGGCCAGGTGGGCCAGGCAGCGCACACTGAGCCGGCCGCGCTCACGGAGCCGTTGCAGATCATTCAGGGTCTGGCGCCCGTCGCCGGGGCTGGTACCGGGCGGCACATGCAGGCTGGTCATACCGTAGCTCAGCGATTCGTGGAAAGCTTCTTGCAGCGCGGCGAGCCGTTCTTCCTGAGTGGGTGGCGTGACCACGCTGCGAACGAGGGCGATAGCATTTTCGAGCAAAATCCCGGTCGGTTCACCGGTTTCATCGCGTGGGAGCTGGCCGCCGGCCGGATCGGGCGTGTTGCGGTCGACGCCGGCCGCCTGCAAGGCCAGACTGTTGACCCAGGCCGAGTGCCCGTCTTTGCGCATCAGTAGCGCCGGGCGGTCGGGACACACCCGGTCGAGATCGAAGCGGGTCGGCCACTGGCCGCCCCAGTCGGCGTGGTTCCAGCCGCCGCCGCGCAGCCAGGCACCGGCCGGTAGTTGCGCGGCGTGCTCCCGGATCATCGAGAGGGCATGGTCGAGACTGGTGACATCAGTGAGGCGCACATCGCGGCGGGCGAGCCCGTGCCAGACGATATGCACGTGCGCATCGCTGAGGCCGGGGATCACCGCCCGGCCTTCGAGGTTGATTGCTTCGGCTTTGCTGCCGACAGCCGCCTGAACCTTGCCTTCACTGCCGATAGCCAGGATCCGCCCGTCGCGTACCGCCAGGGCACGAACCTGGGCTTGCTCCTGGTCAAGCGTATAAATGGTGCCATTGTAGAAAATATAATCGCTCATAAATGAATCCTACGTCCCGTCCGAATATTTGTCAATATGACGGCCTGGATGGTATCATAGAGCGAGTTCGGGAGTGTCCAGGCGGAGAGAATCCATGAGCAACACGACCATTTATTTTATTCGGCATGGCGAGACCGACTGGAATGCGGAAGGTCGCTGGCAAGGTCATGCCGATGTGCCGTTGAACGACATCGGGCGCCGCCAGGCACAGTTAATGGCGCAGCGGCTCCAGCGCGAAGAAGTGCAGTTCGATGCAATTTACAGCAGCGACCTGGCGCGGGCTTTTCAGACGGCCTGGGAACTGGGGGCGCAAGTGCGGGTGCCGGTGCAACTTCTGCCGCCGTTGCGCGAGATCGACATTGGTGAGTGGAGCGGTTTGACGACGGCCGAGATCAAGCAGCGGTTCCCGGTGGAGTTTCGTTTGATGGAAGAGGGCCAGGATGTGCCGCGGGGCGGCGGCGAAACGCTGGCGGCTTTGATGCGCCGGATTATCAATGTGGTGGAGGTGACCATTCGCCGGCATCCCGGCAAGACGCTGGCGATGGTGACACATGGTGGCTGTATTCGGGCCGCGCTGTCGCACGCGCTGCAGGTCAAAGGTTGGGCCAGTCTGCCGCATATCGGCAACACCTCGATTACCGTGATCGCGAGTGGCGGCAGCATATGGCAGGCGGTACAGATCAACGATGTGGCGCACCTGGAGGCGACCCATGCTGCCGAACTCATCACGGCTCCGCCTGATGATGCGGAGAGCCCGCCGAACGAAGCCAGTTGATGGATTATCGCTATACAATCGAAACCCCGGAGCAGATTGAGTTTGCCTACGATATTGCCGGCATCGGCTCGCGCTTTCTGGCGGCGATTATCGATACGGCGCTGATTGTGGTGCTGCAAATCGGCCTGGGGTTCAGCTTTTTCTTGATTGGGAGCCAGATCGAGGCGGCCGGCGCGGATGCGTCCAGCCTGTTGCTGGCCGGCTGGTCGCTCCTTTCGTTTGTGCTGTTCTGGGGCTACTATATCATGTTCGAAATGCTCTGGAGCGGCCAGTCACCGGGCAAGCGCGCCGTACGCCTGCGCGTCGTGCGCGAAGGCGGGCGGCCGATCACGTTTGCGGCATCGGCGATCCGGAATCTGATCCGCTTTGTCGATTTCCTACCGGGTTTTTATGGATTGGGCGTGCTGGTGATGTTCATCGACCGGCGGGCGCGGCGGCTGGGCGATCTGGCCGGCGGTTCGCTGGTGGTCAAAGATCGCGGCGCGGTCAGTCTGGAAAGCCTGACAAAGGTGGCCGAGCCGCTACCGCTGGAATTGCCGGCTACGGCAAATCTCTCGCTGCCGAATTTGCATACTGTGAGCGATGAAGACTATGATCTGGTGCAGGATTTTCTGCGTCGCCGCAATGATCTCAGCCGCGAGAGCCGCCAGCGGCTGGGGACGCAACTGGCCAATGGTTTGCGCAGCCGGCTGGGCTTGCCCGCCGAAGGCTATGGCGAGCTTTTTCTGGAAACCTTCGCCCGCGAGTACCGCATTGCCCACGGCAACGAGGAAAATCCGCCGGCTCAGTCGGCCATGGGGTAGCGTTGCAGCCCCGGCAGGCGCCGGAACCAGCTTTTCTGGCGGCGCGCAAAGGCATGAGTGTCGTATTTGAGTTGCTGCACGCAGTCGGCCCGCTCGGCAGCGCCGGCCAGGCAAGGGCGAAACTGAATGTAGCCCAGGCTGGACATAGCCGGTAGTTCCCATTGATAGCCCTGGGCGATGAGGCCGGCCACTTCATTCAGCAAACCGGCGGCCATCATGGCGTCGACACGTTGATCGATACGGGCGTACAGTTCGTTTCGTTCACGAATGAGCCAGCGTGTCTCAATGGGGTAGGGCGGTGGCCGGCGGCCCTGTTGCGCCGAAATGGGTTGTCCACTGACTTCGAATACTTCCAGTGCCCGAATAATTCGCCGCAGATTTTCCGGCGCGATGGCCGCAGCCGCCGCTGGATCGATGTCGGCTAGTCGCTGATGTAGTGCCACGTTGCCGTGCAGTGCAGCCTCCCGTTCCAGGGCGGCGCGCAATTCAGGTTGCGGCGCGACCCGTGGGATTTGCCAGCCCTCCAGGATTGCCGCCAGGTACTGGCCGGTGCCGCCGACCAGTAGCGGTTGTCGCCCACGCGCCAGAATATCGTCGATGGCTGCCGTTGCCAGATCTTGAAAGCGGGCCAGCGAAAATGATTCGTCCGGGTCGACAATGTCAATCAAGTGGTGCGGTACTGCGGACTGTTCGGCCGGAGTAGGCTTGGCGGTGCCAATGTCCATACCGCGATAGATCTGGCGCGAATCGGCGGAAACAATTTCAGCACCTGATTGAGCCGCGAGGTCGAGGGCCAGCCGGGTTTTGCCGACAGCTGTGGCGCCGACGATGGCGATGAGTTTTGGGAGATCTTGCATAGCGTTGGAGCGTTGGAGCGAATGAACCGATTACCTGTTGGATGATAACACAGCCTGGCTTGGAACAAATCCTTGCTCCAACGCTCCAACGCTCCAACGCTTAAAAAGGGGACAATATGACAATGATTGATCTGCGAAGCGATACGGTGACTTTGCCGAGTCCGGCGATGCGTGAGGCGATTGCACGGGCTGAGCTGGGCGATGATGTGTATGGCGAAGATCCGACCATCAACCGGCTGGAAGAGCTGGCGGCCGAGATGATGGGCAAAGAGGCGGCGTTGCTGGTGACCAGCGGTACGCAGGGCAATCTGACGGCGTTGCTGGCACAGGCTGCGCGCGGCACACGGGTGATCCTGGGCGATCAGAGTCATATTTATTATTACGAGGCCGGTGGCGCCTCGGCGCTGGGTGGCCTGATTTATCATACCCTGCCGAACCGGGCCGATGGCACAATGGATCTGGAACAGGTACGTGCTGCGCTGGTGCGCAACAACGATCCGCATCGCTCGCCGCCGGGCATCGTCTGCCTGGAGAATACCCACAACCGCTGCGGTGGCGTGATTATCTCGCCGGAGTACATGGAGAAGGTGCATGACCTGGCGCGCTGGGCGGATGTGCCGCTGCACCTGGACGGCGCACGGATCTTCAACAGCGCGGTAGCACTCGGCATTCCGTTGCGCGCACTGACGCGCCATGTCGACACGGTGCAATTCTGCCTTTCGAAGGGACTGGCCGCACCGGTCGGCTCAATGGTGGCCGGGTCGCATCAGTTCATCGCGGCGGCGCGGCGGATGCGCAAGCTGCTTGGCGGCGGTATGCGCCAGGCCGGTATCATCGCGGCAGCCGGGATTGTGGCGCTGGAAGAAATGATCGAGCGCATGGCCGAAGACCACGCCAATGCCCGCATTTTCGCCGAAGGTCTGGCCGCTATTCCCGGCATCACTGTTGATTTGACAAAAGTGCAGACGAACATCGTGTACTTTGATGTCGATGTAGAAGACGACAGCGGCGAAATGTACAGTGGCTCGGCAGGGCGCTTCGTGGAAGCGATGCGGGAGCGGGGTGTGCTGCTGAACGGCTCCGGCGGGCGCAGCGTGCGCGCCGTTCCGCACTACGGCATCAGCGCGGACGACGTGCACCAGGCGGTTGCCGCAGTCGCCGATGTGATGCAGCAGTTGCCGATTGCGGCAAAAACCCCCTGATGGGCCTTGCGGCAGCCGGCTTGCCGCAAGGCCCATCAGGTTTTTTCGCCTGCGGCAGCACGGAAGAAGGCGTTTTTTTCTATGGTTTTGGCCGCTTGCGGCCAAAACCATAGAAAAAGAGGTTCTGCTGGTGACTGCTTTGCTGCTCAGGCAGGTGTCACTGGCCGCTGGCCAGCGGTACTTGCTGGGTCAGGCAGTGCCAGGCGCCCAGGCCCCAGACTATGTCGCGGCTATCGATGCCGATGATTTCGCGTTCGGGGAAGCAGTGCTGCAAAAGCTCGCGGGCGCGTTTGTCGTTGGGATGGTCGAAGGTCGGCAGGAGCACGACGCGATTGGCAATGTAGAAGTTGGCATAGGATGCCGGCAGGCGCTGGCCCTCATCCACGATCGGCGGCGGCATGGGCAGCGTGAGCACCTTGAGCGGGCGGTCATGCTGGTCGCGCATCAATTGCAGGCGGCGCAGATTTTCCTGGAGTACCGCATAATTCTCGTCCTGCGGATCTTCCTCCACTACCGTGACTATCGTATCGACAGCGACAAAGCGGGCGATGTCATCGATATGGCCGTCAGTGTCGTCGCCGACGATGCCGTCGCCCAGCCAGAGTATCCGACTGACGCCGAGCATCGCACGCAGGCGGGCCTCGATGTCGCTGCGGGTGAGTTGTGGATTGCGGTTGGGGTTGAGCAAGCAGGCCTCGCTGGTCAGCAACAAACCGGCGCCATTCACATCGATGGCGCCGCCTTCAAGCACCATTCCGCCCGCGAAGCGCGGCACATTCAGGTACTCGGCCATGCGGGCGGCGATCAATTGATCGAGGTCGTAAGGCGGATATTTGCCGCCCCAGGCGTTATACTCCCAATTGATGGCGGCGAGCGGCGCGACCGGGTCGGGCCGGGTGACAAAGATGGCACCATGGTCGCGGCACCAGGCATCGTTGGTAGGGAAAGAGTGAAAACGAATATCGCCGGCGGCGCCGGCGGCGGCCAGGTATGTGCGGGCCAGCAGTTCCATATCGCTATCGGCCACATTGATGTGTACGGTTTCCGAGCGGGCCAGCGCCGCAACGGCCTGGGCAAAAACCGGTTGCACCGGCGCGAATTTGCCGGACCAGCTCTCCTGGTTGTGCGGCCAGGAAAGCCATGTTGCCTGGTGCGGCTCCCATTCCGCCGGCATACGGTAGCCCTGTTGGGCAGGTGAATTACTCATAGCTCTTCATCATACGACGTACGCAGTCGGCGCATTTGCTCAAGCCGCAATGGCTGTTTTCGCCTGCGTCAGCAAGGAAAGGACGGTCTTTTTTGTTCGTTTTGGCGGCAAAGCCGCCAAAACGAACAAAATAAACGTTTTCTTCCGCCCTGCCGCAGGCGAAAAAGCCCTGATGTGGCCAGCATCCAACGCCGACTGCGTACGTCCTTTTATTCGTCGATATAGCGGCGCATAATATCGCCATAGGCATCGATGCGCCGGTCGCGCAAGAAGGGCCAGTGGGTACGGGTTTGATCGAGGCGGCCCAGGTTCAGGTCGGCCAGCAGCACTTCTTCGCAGTCGACGGCAGCGCGGGCGATGATGGTGCCGTTGGGGTCGGCGACGAAACTCTGGCCCCAGAACTCGATGCCGCCGTCGCTAGCGCCTTCGTGGCCGGTGCGATTGACGCTGACGACGTAGCAGCCATTGGCGACGGCGTGCGAACGCTGAATGGTTTCCCAACTGCCATGCTGGGCGGCACCGTGTTCGGCCTTCTCAGCCGGGTGCCAGCCGATGGCCGTGGGATAGAGCAGGATCTCGGCACCGCGCAGGGCCGCCAGGCGCGCCGCTTCGGGGTACCACTGGTCCCAGCAGATCAGCACGCCCAGCTTGCCGAAGCGGGTCGGGAAGACCGGAAAGCCGAGGTCGCCGGGCGTAAAATAGAATTTCTCAAAAAACAGCGGGTCGTCGGGAATGTGCATCTTGCGATACTTGCCGAGATAGCTGCCATCGGCGTCGAGCACAGCGGCGGTATTGTGATAGACCCCGGGCGCGCGGCGCTCGAAAAGGCTGGCGACGATCACGATACCAAGTTCGCCGGCGAGCTTGCCGAGGATCTCGGTGGTCGGGCCGGGCACGGGCTCGGCCAGTTCGAAGTTGGTGTGATCTTCGCGCTGGCAAAAATAGAGCGAGCGAAACAATTCCTGCAAGCAAAGTATCTGCGTGCCTTGAGCCGCAGACTGGCGAATCATAACGATAGCTTTTTCCATATTTGCGGCCGGATCGGCGCTGCAAGCCATTTGCAGCAGGCCGACGCGGACGGTTCGTGAGGGCATGGGATACTCCTTGAAGCGTTGAAGCGTTGAAGCGTTCGAGCGGTATTTGATTATTTGTCGATGGATATTGTACCGCAGATGGGTTGTGGATGATCTTAGATTCTTGTTGTATACTCTTTGTAGATACAACAGGAGGTGTTTGATGCAGACCAGAGTTCAGCGTTGGGGGAATAGTTTAGCCGTGCGTATTCCCAAATCCTTTGCCGCCGAAATCGGGATTGCGCAGGACAGCGAGGTCGAGATTTCGCTGGTGGATGGCAAACTGGTGCTGGCGCCGCTGGCGAGTGAGCCACTGCCGCTGAAAGCGCTGCTCGCCGGGATTAGCGACGACAATTTGCATGCCGAAGTCGGCAGTGGTGAGCCAGCCGGCAACGAGATCTGGTGACATGAGCTACGTTCCTGAGCGTGGCGATGCGATCTGGCTGCAGTTCAATCCGCAGGCCGGACACGAGCAGTCCGGGTGGCGCCCGGCTTTTGTGTTGTCGCCGGCAGCCTACAACGGGCGGGTCGGCCTGGCGCTGTTGTGCCCGGTGACCAGCCAGGTCAAGGGCTATCCCTTTGAGGTGGCCGTTCCAGCCGGTTTGCCGGTAAGCGGAGTTATTCTGGCCGACCAGGTCAAATCGTTGGACTGGCGCGTGCGGTGGGCGGAGTTTCTATGCCGCCTGCCGGATGAAGTTACGATTGCGGTGTTACAACGTCTCGATGCCTTGCTCGACCCGGCGCAAGCTTGAATTTCCAGGAGTGACGATGAACACTGGCCTTTCTGAGGCGGCAGATCGCTTTGCCGAACTGCGAGAGCAGGTGGTTGCCGCGATGCGTGAGTATGGTGTGCCCGGCGTGGCTCTTGGTATCATTGCCGGCGATGAGGAATTTATCGCCGGCTTCGGCATTACCAACGTCGAGCATCCGCTGGCTGTCAATGCCGATACGCTCTTTCAGATCGGTTCAACGACCAAGACCATTACCGGCACAGTGGTGATGCGGCTGGTCGAGCAAGGCCGGCTCGATCTGGATACGCCGGTGCGCCGATATGTGCCGGAACTGGCGCTGCAAGCGGTGGCGGTGGCTGAACAGGTGACGCTGCGGCATCTGCTGTCGCATACGGCCGGTTGGGTCGGCGACTTCTTTCCGGATACCGGCAGCGGCGACGATGCGCTGGCCCGGGCGGTAGCGGCGCTGGCCGATGTACCGCAACTCACACCGCTGGGCGCGGTCTGGTCGTACAATAATGCGGCCTTTTATCTGGTGGGCCGGATCATCGAAAAGGTGACCGGCCGGAGCTATGAGCAGGCCACCCGCGAGTTGCTGCTTGATCCGCTAGGCATGAGCATGTCGTTTTTCACAGCCGGCGAGGCGATTGTACACCGGGTAGTCGCCGGGCACCGCGCGCCGCTGGATGCACCGCAGGGTCGGGCGCAAGTTTTGCAGCCCTGGGAGATCACGCGGGCTTCGGCGCCGGTAGGTCGGCTGATCTCGACGGCGCACGACCAGTTGAAGTATGCGCGCTTTCACCTGGGTGACGGCACCACAACCGACGGCACGCGCCTGCTGAGCCGCGAATTGCTGGCCGAGATGCATCGGCCCTTCGTGGCGGCCGCCGACGGCGAGCAGGGCGCGATTACCTGGTTTGTGCGCGGTGAAGGCAAACAGCGGGTGCTGCGGCACGGCGGCGCCACCGTTGGCCAGCTCTCGGCCTTTCAATTTGTGCCGGAGCAGCAGTTCGCAATTACCGTGCTCACCAATGCCGACCGGGGCAGCGAGCTCAATCTGAAGATCGTGCCGGCGGCACTGAAACTGTTTTGCGGTATCGCGAGCAGCCTGCCGGAGCAACTGGATCTGCCGGCAACCGAACTGACTGCCTTCGCCGGAGAATACCGGGCCGCACTACGTCATTTGCGGCTGCGGGTCGTGGATGAACAGCTTATGCTGGAAGTGTTGCCGCAGGGTGGTTTCCCGACGCCGGATACGCCGCCGCCGCCCGCGCCGCCGCCGATGCGAGCGCGAATCTGCGTGGGCGACCGACTGCTGGTGTTGGACGCGCCCTTTGCCAATGCGCGGGGCGAATTTCTGCGGGATGGGCAGGGCAACATTGAATGGTTGCGCATCGGCGGGCGCATCCACCGGCGTATGTAATGGCGGTGGATCCGCCCATTAACACGTTATGCGGTGGCGACCGCGAGCGCCTGCTTTGCTCTTCGGCAGGGCGAAAATGGGCGTTTATTTCGTTTGATTTTGCGGCGAAGCCGCAAAATCAAACGAATGCAAAATTGCCGTTATTGGGATGGTGTGATGAGGGCCAGCTGGGGGCGGGTGGTGGTGACGACCACGGCGGTGATGGGGCTGTCCATGTTGACTTTGTAGAACAGCAGGCGGCGTTCACCGAAATCGTTCTCCATGCGCTCGACGTCGGTGATCAAGCCGAGTTGCAGTCGCCAGGCCAGGCGGGCGGCCAGTTCACGGCTGCGCGGCGAGTCGAGCAGCAGCAGCGCCTCGGGCTGGCGCTCGGCAACAACCTCGGCGACCGCATCGACCAGGTCGTGGGCGTCATCTATGGCGCGCTGGCCGAAATGGATGACCATATCGGCACCGGCATTCTGCAGCGCGCTCTCGCCGCCCTCCGGCCCAAGTAGCACCGCGCCGGTCCAGGCGCCAAGCGGTCCGGCAAGCATCGCAGCCTGGCCGACGAGAGCCAGGGATTGCGGGCCGGCATCGAAGACGACCACCCACATGCCGTTGTGGACATCCTGGGTGACGGCAGCGCCGTCTTCCCCGACAGTCAAAATAGCTTGCTGCGGGCAGGCCGGCACACAGAGCATGCAATCAACACAATTATCGTAGATATGAGCAACTGCCTGGCCGGCCGGCCCGTCGACCATGCCGATGGCATTGTAGGGGCAGGCAGTGATGCAGGCCTGGCTGGCGGTACATGTATCTACATTGACGACTACGGCTGGCATAGGGGCTCCCTTCTCAGGCGGTGGCCTTTTCGCTGCGAATGACACGGGTCGCCGAGCCGTCGAGCCCGGTCTGGCCTGGTTCGAGGCCGAGATCTGTATGGTTCCAGATCGTGATGGGTTGGCGACTGGCTTTCATAACCTGGAGCGGCCTGGGGATGCGCGGTGCATTGGCGTCTCGTGGCACAATCACAACGCTGCGCGGCGGCGGTGCCTCTGCGGTGTGGTGGATCAGTTGCCAGCCGAGCGCTTCGGCGATCATGGGGCCAAGCGTACCGGTGCGCCCGTCGGCACTGCGGTCGCCGAGCACAATCACATCGACGGTCGGCTCCCTGACGCGGCGAATGGCGGCGACCAGGGTGCGTGCGGTCGACAGCAGGTCACTGCCCTCAAAGACCTTGTCGTTAAGATGGATGGCGGCATCGCAGCCCATGGCCATAGACTGGCGCAGAGCCTCGGTGGCACGGTCGGGGCCTTTGATCAGCACGGTGATACGGTCGTCGCTGCTACGCAGTTGCAGAGCGTGCTCGAGGGCGTGACGGCTGGCCGGATCCGTCTGGACGCCGGCGGTGGAGCGGCGCAGTAGCCCGCTCTCACGATCCAGGTAGATCGTCAGGTCGTCGGGTACCTGTTTGATCAATATGAGGTAATGCATGGGCTCACCTTTGAGATAAGTGGTGGCGGCGGGTGGGATAACGCAGTGCGTCTAACGCAGTGCATTATACCATGTCCGGCGAGCGGAATCCAGTAGGGCGAAGCAGTCACCGCGATTGCGCTGCCGGAACCGGCAGCGCAATTGCGGTGACTGCTTCGCCCTACCGCGACGCCGCCGCCACGGCGCGCTGAAAGCGCTGCATCAGCCAGGACAGCAGGGCCAGGCTGCCGAGCAGTCCGGGGATGAGCCAGATGATCCATCTGCCGTTGCCGGCCAGGGCCAGCCAGTAGGCCTTGAATACCCAGTAGAGTGGGATGATACCGAACAGGTATTGCAAGGGTGCGGCAACGAACCAGGCCGCCAGCAAGGCCATGCCGAAGACGTTGATGATCTTGAGCATAGCGAAGCCCTGAACTTTGTTTTCGGCGAAGGCAGCGAGTGCCAGGCCCATGATTGGCCCGCTCAGCGCACCGATGGCGGCGACCAGCAGCAGTTGCGGCGCCGGGATCAGCGCCACGCCCAGCAGCCAGAATATGGCCAGGATCAGCACGAAAGCTGCCAGGGTAGCGATGGTGATGCGATAGATCAGGTAGCTGCGCAGTGGCAGCGGCGTGACCATCAGCGCGGGCAAAGTATGCTGGTCGCGCTCGTCGAGCAGCATGAAGCCGATGATAGTGCCGGCGAGCATCGGCCCTTCGAACAGAGCCATAAATGCGACCAGCGCCGGGTAGTAATCGGCCAGGCTCCAGCCCCAGCCGGCTTCGAGGATCATGGTTTGCAGCGCCGGCAGGCCGAAGCGCAGCACAGCGGCAATCGCGATGATGTAGAGCAGCAGGCCGGTCAGGAAACTGTCGCGCCCGACCATGCGCCCGTCGTTGCGGCCCAGGGCGGTGATGACGCGGAGATAATTCATGTTCAGCCTCCTGCTTTGATGATGATGTGGCGCTGGAAGGCGCGCTGCGCCCAGAAGGCCAGGCCGCCGATCCAGAGCAGCGAGTAGCCGATGCCGTAGGCCAGTTCCAGGTTGCTGACCGGGTTCCAGGCACCCCAGAGCAGCATGGTCGGCGCGCTCGAAGGCAGCAGTAGCCAGAGCGGGTGCGCTGCCCAGCCCAGGAAATGCAGCAGCGGCAATTCCAGCAGCAGCACCAGCACCACCAGCGGCATCAGCACGTCGGTGATCGAGCGGTAGCGTACCACCATAATCAGGCCTATCAGGGAGAACATGCTGCTCAAGGTCAGCACGCCCAGCAGCAGCCAGCCAATGTTGAAACCGCCCGGCCCGTAGGCTACCAGCACGGTAATGGTCGTTTCGACCAGCGCCAGCAGGGCCAGCGTCACCAGCTTGGAATTCAGATACTCGCCGAGGCGCAGTGGAGCCACCAGTTGCGCATTTAGCGTGCCTTCGTCCTGCTCGAAAATCAGCAGGCTGATCACATAGATCAGTACGGTGCCGCTGACACTGATCATCAGGAAGGCCGGCAGCGCCGTCGCCAGCCAGTCCGCCGGAAATGCCTGCGAAAGACCGATGCCGATCAGCAGGGCCACGGCAATACCGATAATGTACAATTTGTTGCGCCACTGCACCGTCAGGTCAAGGTGCATAGTTGCCAGCAAACGGTTCATGCCAATTCTCTCCCGGTGACCTCGATGAAGATCTGTTCCAGCGTGGTTTCCTGGGTGTGCATGCTCTCGATGCGATTATTCTCAATGATCTGCCAGAAGCCCTGGTTGCCGGCCAGATTGTCGAGCTCGAATTCGCGGGTCTGGCTGTCCGGCCCACCATTGCAATATTCGACCCGGAGGGCGCGGCGGCCATACTGTTTCTTCAGTGCCGCCGGTGCATCGATCAGGCTAATCTGCCCGTCGACGATGAAGGCCACCCGGTCGCAGAGTTCGTCGGCCAGCGCCATGTTATGGGTGGTTACAAAGACCGTCGTGCCCTCGGCACGTTTGCGCAGCACCAGTTCCTTGACTATGCGCGCATTGACCGGATCGAGCCCGGCGGTCGGTTCGTCGAGGAAGAGCAATTCGGGCTTATTGAGCAGGCTGCGGGCGACGTTCAGGCGGGCCTTCATGCCCTTGCTGAACCGGGCCACCGGTATCTCGGCGGCATCGGCCAGGCCGAGTTGATCGAGCAACCGGCGTGGGTTCTCGGTTTCGCCGCTGTAGAGCGCGGCGAAGTAGCGCAGGTTCTCCAGCGCGCTCAACCGTAGGTAATGGTTGGGCAGTTCGAAAGAAACGCCGACCCGCTCATAATAATCCTGGCTCCACTGCGCCAGTTCGCGCCCGAAGGCCTGCACCCGGCCCTTGTAGCCCTTGAGCAGACCAATCAGCACCTTCTGCGTCGTCGATTTGCCGGCGCCACTGGGCCCGAGGAAGCCGAAGATCTCACCGGGTTCAATGGTAAAATTCGCCCCGCGCACCGCTGGCTTTGGCGCGCCGGGATAGGTATATTCGAGATCGTGAACGTTGATCACCGCACACTTCCTTTCGCGTTTGAACGGCTCTCGTGAAGCGCAACGTTTTAGCGCAAAGCGGTCATGCATTGCAGCGCGGGATGCGCTCCCAAATGAGACTCAACAGTTTTGCCCCCAGCCATGAATTATCGTCACGATGCTATTGTAGGGCTAAAACCGGCTGGTGGGTATGTATCGAAAGATGTAATTGCGGAGGATATCTATTTAAAACGGCAGGAATACACTTCCTCTACTGAAGTGACTCAATTGCGCCTGCTTGAACAACAGGCAGGGTATAAAAAATCTGCGCAAGGTTCGTGAAAATCTGGTGCTCCCTATACCACCCCCAGTTCCCTGGCCCTTGCCGCCGCCGTGGTGCGGTTGCTCACGCCGAGTTTGCCGAAGATGTTGATGGCGTGGCGCTTGACGGTGCCGACGGCGAGTACCAACTCCTCGGCGATCTCGCGGTTGCTCTTGCCCGCCGCCAGCAGGCGCAGGATCTCGATTTCGCGGGCGGTCAATGGCTCGACCAGTTCTTGAGTCGGGTTGGCGCTTTTGCCATACGCCGTCAGCAACTGGTCGACGAAGGTCGGTGCGACGTCGCGTATCTGTGGCAGTAGCCGGGCGATCTGTGGGTCTTCGTCGAGGATGAGGCGCAGATAGCCGCGGGGCGCAGCGATCTGTACGGCGCGGCGCAGTTGCTCCAGAGCCTGCTGCTCGTCGTTTTCGTGCAACGCAATGATGGCTTGCAGGACACGCAGACTGGTCTGGCGATAGGCCAGGTGCAGCCGATCGGCCAGTGCGTCCAGGCCGGCGATGACCAAGCGGGCATCGGCGAAGCGGCCGCTGGCGATCAGCAGGCGCAGGTAGGGCAGGGCGACTTTGTCTTCGCCCAGGCCGAAGTGGTAGCCGGGAGCCAGGCTGGTCTGGGCGGCCCAGGCCTCGGCGTAAGCCCGGTCGCCGGCGCGCAGATGCAAATCGGCGGCGACGGCGTCGATGGTGCTGCGATACATGGCCGGCAGGCGCACGATGGCCGCACACAGCCAGTCGATCAGTTCCAGCGCGTCGGTTCGGCGATCCAGTGACATGAGCACGTTGGCGCGGGCGGCATGGCCCGAAAGGTTGGCCGGCCAGGTCGGGCCGAGCGTTGCGCCGACGGCCAGGCCGTAGTCGATCTTTTGCAAGGCGACATCGAGTTCGTTGCGCAGATGGCGAATGGTGCCTTCGATGATGAAGGGCCAGCCGGCAGCCGGCGGCAGCGCCTGGGGATCGGCGGGCGGGTTGCCGGTGAGTGGCTGCAGTAGTGCGAGAGCTTCACGGTCGCGGCCCTGCGCCGTCAGGATGGATGTGGTGGTGGTAAAGGCCTCGGTTGTGGTCAGGTCATTGCCGCTGGCGGTGGCGATGCGGCGGGCTTCCTGAATGGCGGCCAGACCCTGCTCCAGGTCGGCACCGGTCATCAGCAGGCCGCGCCCGAGCAGCATGAGCAGCCGGCTGCGGATCAGCGCTGCGTCGCTGCCCAGCATATCGAGTGCCGCGCGGAACTGTGCGATTGCCGCTGTGAAACGGCCCTGTTCCCAGGCGGCCTGGCCTTGCAAGGCCGTGTGCAGGCCGCACGCAAAGCTGCCGGCGTCGGGCGGCAGTTCTACCGGCAGGCCGGCGACCCAATCGGCGGCCTGGTCGAAATAGCTGAGTGCCCAGCCTTTGAAGAGAGCCAGCAGCGGGCGTTCGGCCAGTAGCGGCGTCGGAATCGCCTCGAACCAGCGCAGTGCCAGGCTGGGCCGGTTGCGCTGGAGTGCAGTTTCGCCGGCCTGAAGCACAATGCGCTCGATGATGTCGGCGTCATTGGCGGCCAGGGCGTGCTGCACGGCTGCACCGAGATCGCCCTGGTCGGCCTGCCAGAGGGCAGCGCGGCGGTGGATTTGCGGCAGCCAGGAATTCGGCGGATTCGCCCGGCGTGAAGCGCAATTCGTCGGCACGGATCTCGCTGAGCAGGCCGTTGGCGCGCAGGCGGGCCAGCGGCAGCAGCGGATCGTGACGGCTGGTGACAATGATGTGCAATTGTGCCGGCGCATGTTCGACCAGAAACAAGAGCGCGGCATCAATTTTGGGGCGCTCGATAACGTGATCATCTTCGAGCACCAGCACCAGCGGCTCGGCCCGCTCGGCCAGTTGATTGAGCAAACTGGTAAGCAGGGCTTCGATGGGCGGGGGCGTGCTGCCGGGCAATGCCTCGCGCAGGCCGGTTGCCAGGTCGGGGCGGGCATGGTGCAGGCTTTCGAGGAGATAGCTGAGAAACCGGGTCAGGTCGTTGTCTTCGGGATCAAGGCTGAGCCAGGCCGCCGGCCGCCGGCTATGGGCCAGCCAGCCGGCCAGCAGACTGGTTTTGCCGCAGCCGGCCGGCGCGGCCACCAGCGTCAGCCGGCAACCGCGGGCAATACCGGCATCGATCGCGGCGAAGAGCCGCGGGCGGGCCAGGGTGCGGCCGGCGGGCGGCAGGTGAATTTTGGTCGCTAAAATTTCCATAAACCGATACGGTAGGGGCGCAGCAGCAAGCCGGTATTGCCGGCTTGCTGCTGCGCCCCTACCGCGCCACGGCCACGGCGACCGGCGCCAATTCGCGTAATTCGGCGCGCAACCGTTCGATGATGGCGCTGTTGCCGCGTTCTTCGCCGTGGTGGAAGAACTGGCGCTTCTTCTGGGCCAGTTCGGCACAGAGTTCGTAGAAGCGATTGGTTTGCCGGCGCCGGTTGCCGGATTGCAGGCGGGCCTGGAACTGGGCACGTACCGAGCGGGCGGTGTTGTATTGCGCCAGGCTGAGTGTGCCCTGTTCGACTTCTTCCTCCAGATAGGTAGCCATCCAGCGCCGTTCGCGGCGGATCTCCCAGATCACGACCGCAAAGGCAATCACCCAGGTTGTCCAGTCTACCAGCAAGGTTGCAGCCAGGCCACCCAGCCCCAGGCTGCCGATCAGAAAAACGGCCATGGCGTTATGCAGAGCGTGCAGGGCGACAGCGATCATCCAGCCGACAACCGGCGCAAGCAGACTGACGAAGAGATTGGGACTCAGTCGGGCAATCGCCAGGCCGATGCCGATAAAGGCGGTGTACACGGCATGGCCCCAGCCGCCCAGAATAACCCGCAGCACAAAGAGCACCAGCATGCCGCCGATACCGCCCTCGGTGTAGGCGCCGAGCAAGTAGAGCACATTTTCGGTGGCGGCAAAGCCCAGTGCCGTAATCGCCGCATAGACCATGCCGTCGAGTACCGAGTCGAATTCATGCTGGAAGAACAGGAAAACCAGCAGCACGGCCAGGCCCTTGAGGCTTTCTTCGACCAACGGTGCAATCACGGTAGTGCCGGTCAATTCGACGAATAACTCGGACTCAGTGACCAGGAACACGCCGGCCTGCAAAATCAAACTGAAGATGATCGCGCCGGTCGTCGCAACAAAGGCGCCCCAGAGAAAGGCGCCGACGAGCAGTTTGCGCGGCTCCTTCTCGAAGCGGTCGAGCCAGTAGACAATCATGGCGTAGAAAAATGCCGGAATGAAACTGAGTGCAAGTGCAAGCAGGAACGCCTCCATGTTAGAGAACCCCCTTGGTGCTGGGTACGCTGCCGGCCAGCCGTGGATCGATGCGGGTTGCCGCGTCGAGCGCCCGGCCCAGCGCTTTGAAGATAGCCTCGACTTTATGATGATCGTTTTTGCCGTACAAGACCTGGGCGTGCAGGTTCATGCGGGCGTGAAACGCGATACTCTCCAGCAGATGTTCGATCAGGTCGGTGCCGAGCTGGCCGACGCGCGAGGTGGCGAAATCGGCCTGGAACATGCAATATGGCCGCCCGCCCATGTCGACGGCAACCAGCGCCAGGGTCTCGTCCATCGGCACGTAGCTATGGGCGGTGCGCACCAGGCCGCGCCGCTCGCCCAGTGCTTGGTCGAGTGCGCGGCCCAGGCAGATGCAGGTGTCTTCGGCGGTATGATGCTCATCGATATGCAGATCACCGCTGGCGCGGATACTCAGGTCGAACAGGCCGTGCTTCGCCATCAGGCTGAGCATATGGTCGAAAAAGCCGACGCCGGTGGCGATGTCGGCCTTGCCGCTGCCGTCGACAAGCAGGCTCAGCCTGATGGCGGTTTCGCCGGTGGTACGTTCGATAGTTGCTTCGCGTTTTTCCATAGGTTTTGCTCAAGCCGCAAGGGCTGTTTCGCCTGCGGCAACAGGTTGCTCAAGCCGCAAGGGCTGTCTGGCCTGCGGCAGCGCGGAAGATGACGTTTTTTCTTTCGTTGTGGCCGCTCGCGGCCACAACGAAAGAAATATATACTGTTTTCATTGCGCCTGGCGCAAGATGCCCAGGACGCTGTCGAGGAGCAGGCCGTTGGTGGCCAGACCTTCCTGGTTGTGAACGGTCGGATTGCCCTGCCAGTCGCTGTAGCTGCCGCCGGCCTCGCGCAGAATCGGCAGCAGGGCGGCGGCGTCCCACAGGCTCATCGCCGGGTCGAGGGCAATTTCGGCGCGCCCGGTGGCGACGAGGGCGTAGGCGTAGCAGTCGCCCCAGGTGCGAAACAGGGCCGTGCGTTCTTGCAGAGCTTTGAAGCCGGCGGCCTTGCCGTGGCGCTCGTAGCCATGGGCGATAGTTCCGGTCAGCAGGGCCTGATCGAGCCGGTCGACCTGGGAAACCCGGCAGGCGCGCCCGTTCCAGTAGCACCCCAGCCCGTCGGCGGCGTAGACGGTTTCGTTGAGCGCGGGCAAATGGATAACGCCGAGCACTGGTTCGTCGCCGCGCAGCAGACCAACCAGTACGCCGTAGAGCGGCACGCCGCGAATGAAGGATCTGGTGCCGTCGATGGGATCGAGTACCCAGCGGTACTCGGCGTCGGCGGCGCCGCTGCGCCCTTCTTCCTCGCCGATGATGGCGTGAGCGGGGAAGTTTTTGCCGATTACGGCGCGCATAAACGCTTCGGCCTCGTGATCGGCGATAGTGACCGGCGAGTCATCGGCCTTCTGGTCGACGCCGACGCCGCTCTGGAAGTAGCGCAGGGTGATTTTGCCGGCCTGCCATGCCATTTCGGCAGCGAAATCGAGCAATCCACGTAACTCGGCAGTCATGCAAGCTCCTCTCTGAGGGCCCGGAGCAGGCGTTCTTGCTGCTCGGCGGTGCCGACACTGATGCGGATATAGTTTTGCAGCAGCGGTTTGCGATAGTGACGCACGAGAATACCGTGCCGTTCGAGGGCTTTTTTGAGTTCCAGCGCATCGCCGCGAGTGACCCGGCAGAGCACAAAATTCGTCCGGCTGGGAAAGGGTTCCAGCCCCGCGATCGTCTGCAAGGCCTGGAAGAGCCGTTCGCGCCCGGCGACGATCTGCGCGACGTTGCCGCGTAGGTAATCGAGATCGTCGAGCGAGGCCAGCCCGGCCAGTTGCGCCGCCAGGTTGATATTGTAGGGCTGTTTGATCTTCCAGATCTGCTCGGCGATGACTTCGGGCATCAGCCCGTAGCCCAGGCGCAGCCCGGCCAGGCCGGCCCATTTGCTGAAGGTGCGCAGCACCACCAGGTTGGGGTACCGGCCGACGAGGCTGGCCACACTGTGGGTTTCGCCATCGGCCTCGGCGAACTCGATGTAGGCCTCATCGACGACGACGATCAGCGGGAGTTGCAGCAGGCGCTCGATGTCGGCCAGGGGCGTGAGGTTGCCGGTCGGGTTGTTGGGCGAAGTCAGAAACAGCAGCCTGGACTGGCTGGCTTGCGCAGCCGCCTCGATACCGGCCAGGTCAAGCGCAAAATCCCCGTTGCGCGGCACGGCTATCAGGCGCCCACCGCAGACAGCGGTGTCGAAGGCGTACATGCCGAAAGTCGGCGGACAATCGATGACCGCATCGCCGGGATCGATGCAGAGCCGCATGAGCAAGTCGATCAACTCATCGGCGCCGGCCCCGCAGACAATGCGCTCGGGCGGCTGGCCGGTGTAGCTGCTAAGGGCGTGGCGCAAGCGCCTCTGCTCGGGGTCGGGGTAAATAGCATAGTGCGGCGCAGCGGTACCACTGCCGCTGAGCGCAGCCAGGGCCAGCGGCGACGGCCCGTAGGGGTTCTCATTCGCGTCGAGCTTGACCAGATGCTCGACGGGCAGGCTCAGCCGTTCAGCCAGCACATCCAATGGCACAATCGGCGTGTAGGCTTCCAGATCACTGATTGCAGCGCGAAAAAACTTGCCCGGATCGATCATCGGTTTTCTCCGCAGGTGTGATATTACGCGGGTAGTATAACATGTACGCTTACGCCGGGATGTCTATTTGTCGATCCGGGTGCCGATTGCCGCAACAATGTTCAGCATAAATCCAAACGGCCGCGTCGGATTATCGAACTGGTTGAAGCTGTCGGCCATGTAAAGCTTTTCTCTCCCGTCGGGTGTGCCGAAACGTTCTGCCCGTGCGCCAGATCCCGCTTCCGGGAAGCTTCTTCTGACGAGCAGCGGGCTGCCGATGCGGGTGCTGCATGGCAGCCTTCCGTCGCAGCAGCGCGATCAGCTTCCCGGAAGCTGTCCCCGCCGGAGTCTTTTTGCAAAACGTTTTGTCACACCCTCTCCCGGCCATTCTGGCGCGACATAAACCTTGCATGAACCCCTAACCCTCGCCGGCGCCGGCCTGACAGGAGCGGGGGGACCGGGCAACGGCGTTCTCGTGTGCTCCCCTCTCCTGCCAGGCCGGCGCGCCATGGGAACCAGGTTTCGCGCACTAGACTCACCGCGCTTGCCTGAGTGGGAGCGGGGCCGGGGATGAGGGCCGTCCGGCCGGGTACAAACGCTATAGTTGAAAGAGGGCGCGCTGCCCATCTGCCGCACGCAGCGGAGCAAGCGGAAATCTCAGCATTGATTGCCGGAATTTCGGCACAGATCTCGCCAATAATCAGGCTCAAAGAGCGGTGCTCAGCCAGTGATGCGTAACGACAATGCGTAGCAGCTCTCTTGATTGGTAACCGGCCATTTTTGATGCCGTATTTCCCTGAGACAGGTACTGCACAGTTGTTTCTTCATGGAGGTTCGCATGTGCCCTTCCGAATGTATTCGCCGCATCCGCCAGGCTCTCGAAATACCGGTGGTAGTTGAGAATGTCAGTGTTTCACGCTTGACGCTGGATATGCTCTACGACTGGTTCGATGTGCAGCAGGCCCGGCAGACGGAACTCTGTATCGGTTTTATACCAAATCAAGTTGCGGTCTCCGCAAAAGGAGTGTATGCTGATAGTAAGGTGAAGCGACCGCAATGAGGGAGCCCATGGATAAGCCGATGCCGCAGATCGACGAAAGCGCCGAGGAGTTACGCGCCT
>DAOTUJ010000011.1:0-13218 GCA_034437175.1 Chloroflexaceae bacterium
GTTGCCGCCGATCGCGACTCCCAACAGCGACATACCCGCCGCACGGGCCAGGTTGGCCTCGGCGACCGGGTCGCCGGGCTGATTGTCGTCGCCGTCGGTGAGCACAATGATCACCTGGAGCACGTCGGCGCGGGGGCTGGCGGCAAGCTCTTCGCGGGCGAGCTGAATGCCCTCCTGGATGTCGGTGCCCGTCCAGCGAGCGGCACTGATCTGCGTCATCTCATCGATTGCAGTGAGGATCGCATCGGCATCACTGGACAGGCCGATCTCGGTGCGGCCCAGGCTCTGGCCCTCGAACTGCACCACCCCGACACGGGCCCTGTCGGCGCCGAGGTCGAAGCCGGCTACGAAGTCACGGGCGAAGTCTTGCAGTTGCACGAATTCGCGCGCGCGAATGCTGCCCGAGCCGTCAAGTACCAGCATGGCGTCGATGGCATCACACTGCGGGGCAATATCGAAGGTGACTTCGACAGCGAAATCATTGATGTCGCTGGCTGTCCAGCTCAGACTATTGTTGCCCTGGCCGGTGGGGTCGAGGCTGGCGCTGAGGTAGGTGAACGAGGGCGGGTAGATCAGGGTGACGTCACGAT
Source organism: Chloroflexaceae bacterium (assembly GCA_034437175.1). Taxonomy (GTDB): domain Bacteria; phylum Chloroflexota; class Chloroflexia; order Chloroflexales; family Chloroflexaceae; genus DAOTUJ01. The sequence continues at coordinate 591 of DAOTUJ010000011.1, forward strand.
CGGCAGTAATTCCGTTTCTTGAGGTGATCGGGTGAACAAAACCCGTACCGGTGGCGGTCACCTCGAAGCGATAATCGGTAACAACTTCCAGGGTCGTAACATCGGGCTCGCAACGGAGGCGCGTATCAGAAACCTTGCTGCAGGTTCCGTCACTGCTGAATTGCAGTCTGGTTGCGGCAGCATAGCTTAAGGTGCCGCTGCTCGACAGATTCAAACCGGTATAGTTGTACGTGGCAGTCCCATAAACTTCCGGCGCCGAATAAGCCTGGATGGTCGACACAATCGTGATGGACTGTGCCGTAGCAGCGATTTCCGCCTGACTGGTAGCAGCGCGAGCGGGCTGGATGCTCGGCAGGCCGGCGCCGATCATGCTCAGCATGATCAGGCAAATGATGCCGATGCCTGGTCTGCGGATTCGGTTCATGCCATCTCTTTCCTTTCTTGAGCTTCGATATGCCTGTTCACTGGAAAAAGAGTTATTGTGCAATCACTTGTTACAGCTGGCGGCGAGTGCTCTCACCTATCGGGTTTAGCGATGATCCGCTCCGGGATCCTTTGCCCTTACAGCATTTCTCAGCAAGCTTGAGCTGGTATTGTTGCCAGGCACAGCATCAGGATGCGCTTGTATGGTGATTCTTTTGTTCCTGGTTCTTGTTTTAGTATGCCGGACTGTTGCAGCCCTGTTGCTCAGCAGTGTGCCGTACATGGCGGAAGTTGCATTACCTGTGATGGGGCAGACCCAAAATGAACAAATCGCAAGCCGGAGCAAGCGGCCATTCAAGATCTGCTGGCCATAGTTTGTTATCATAGAGGGGGAAAAACAGCGTCCATGTCGTGTATCAATGAGATACAGTGACACAGGATGCTGCACGAGTGTTGCACGCAACGCCGTTACGGGGTAACCGCCATTGGAGCCGGTGCAAATAGGCCGGATACATAAGTCGTGGAAGATCAGGACAACTCGTGTGAATGAATTTCAGTCGCTCCCCACGTTCCAGTCATCGACTGCCGAGAATCCGCTGGCGCTGTTTCTGGCCGACCTGCGTGGCTGGGTGTTCAGCTCGCAGGCCCGCGCTGCCAGCTATTTCGGTCTCGACCGCAGTACGGTCTGGCGCTATGAAGAAGGCCGGACGCTGCCGCCCTCGGCGTACCTGGTCGAACTGGCGCACCTGGTTGCCGAGCGCCTTGGTGATCAGCGCTATGCTGATACGGCCTATCACGATCTGCTCCTACAAGAGATCAACCGGGCGCTGGTTTCATACTACCCCGATGAACATCCGTTTAGAAACTGGAAAGACGCCTTGCGCACGGCGCGCAGCTATTACACCCGGCGCGCTGCTGCTGCCAGTACTGCCATCCGTGAACACCAGCGCAACGAGCCATCTGCGCAAGCCGCAAGCCGGCCCAACCCTGCTGAGCACATCGACTGGGGTGATGCGCCCGATATTGCCGTCTTCTATGGCCGGCAACGCGAACTGGCGACTCTGCAGCAACTGTTGGGCAGCCGGCAGTGCCGCTTGCTGGGCGTCTTCGGCATGGGCGGCGCCGGCAAAACGGTGCTGGCAGCGCGCCTGGTCGAGACGATTGCCGATCAGTTCGATGCAGTCTGCTGGCGTTCGCTGGTGAATGCGCCGCCGCCCGGCCTGCTGTTCCGCGAGTTGTTTCAGCAGTTTGCCGACCCGGCTGCCGCGCTGCCCGCTGTTGAAACGCTGCAGGCGCGTGATCTCTTGCCGCTGCTGCAAGCCCGGCGCTGTCTGATTGTGCTGGATAATTTCGAAACACTGCTCGATAATCAGCGGGAAGGTAGCTATCGCGCCGGCTACGAGGCCTATGGCAGGCTCTTGCAGTTGCTGGGCGAGGCCCGCCACCAGAGTTGCTTGCTGCTTACCAGCCGCGAAAAACCCCGTGAGATGATTGCGCTGGAGAGTGCGGTGAAGAATACCGGCCGGGTACGCGCCTACAACGTGCCCGGCCTTGAACTCGAGGATGCGCGCGAGATGGTGCAGACTGCCGGCTTGCAGATCAGTGCGGCCGATCTGCCGGCCCTGCTGCAGCGTTGCTCCGGCAATCCCAAGATCCTCGAAATTGTCGCCGCAGCCATCCGCGATTTCTTCGAGGGCTCGGTGACGACCTTTCTGGCCGATGAAAGCATCATTTTCGATGATGTGCGCGATATCTTGCAGACGCAGTTCGACCGGCTTTCGTCCGGTGAGCAGGAAGTTATGTTCTGGCTGGCGCTGGCCCGCGAGCATGTCAGCATTGCCGATTTGCGCCAGTTTGTGCTGAATAGCGATGCCGGCGAGCAACTGCTGCACACGGTGCGCTCTTTGCAACGCCGCTCGCTGGTTGAAACCGATCTCAATACGCTCTATCTGCAAAATGCAGTCGCCGAATACGTCGGCAAGGTGCTGATCCAGCGCCTGCATAGCGAATTGCTGACCGGATGCCTGTTGCTGTTACACCATTTCGCCCTGATCCGCGCCCGCGCCCGCGATTATGTGCGCGCCAGTCAGGAGCGCGTTTTGCTGCGGGCACTGGCCGATCGGCTCTTGCAGCATTTCAGCCCTGCCGAACTGGTCGGCCACATCGATGCTTTGCTGCGCAACTTGCGCGAAAGCCACGGCCGGCGCCCGAGCTATGCAGCCGGCAATCTCCTCAACCTGCTGCGGCAGATCGGCGCTGATCTCGGCGGGCGCGATTTTTCGCAACTCGTGATCTGGCAGGTCTATCTGCGCGGTCTCAACCTGGCGAATGCCAGTTTTGCCGGCAGCGATCTGCGTGATGCCGTCTTCAACGAAACCTTCGGCAGTGTGCGCACGGTGGCCTTCAGCCCGGACGGCCAGTTGCTGGCGACCGGTTCCAGCAATGGCGAAATTCATGTCTGGGAAGTGCAGAGCCGCGAGCATCTTTACACTCTCGAGGGCTATGCCTGGGTGGAAGCGGTGGCCTTTAGCCCCGATAGCCGCATCCTGGCCAGTGGCAGCCACGAACCGGCCATCCAGATCTGGGATATGCTTTCCGGCGAGTGCACCGGGACGCTGGCCGGCCACACGACGACCGTACGCACACTGAGCTTCAATGCCGATGGCTCGCTGCTGGCCAGCGGCAGCGACGATTCGACGCTGCGGCTCTGGGATATGGCCAGGTTCTGTGCTTATGCCACTTTGCAGGGTAGCCAGGGAACCATCTGGAGCGCCGTGTTTCATCCGACATCACCGCTGCTGATCAGTGCCGGTAGCGATGAGATCGTGCTCTGGGATCTGGGGCAGCTTCGGGCCTTGCAGCGGCTGCATGCCCACGAGGCTGCCGTGATGACGGTGGCGATCAGTCCGGACGGAAGCCGAATGGCCAGCGGCAGCTATGACGGCCTGATCAAGCTCTGGTCGCTGCCCGATGCTGTCTGCTATGCAACGCTGAGGAATCACCACAATGCTGTGCGGGCGCTGGCTTTCAGCCCGGATGGGGCGTTGCTGGCCAGCGGCAGCGAAGATCAGAGTATTCGCTTCTGGAACCCGCAGGACGGCCAGCAGCGCGATGTGATCTATGAACAGGCCAACCGGGTACGGGCGCTGGCCTTCAGTCCGGACGGCAGCATGCTGGCGAGTGGCAGCCACGATCAGAATGTGCGCCTCTGGCAGGTTGCCGGCCGCCAGTGCCTGCTGCTGTTTCAAGGCTATATCAACCAGTTACGCAGCATGGCGCTCAGCCCCGATGTCCGGCTCCTGGCGCTGGGGGTGGCCGAGCGCATCTACCTGATGGATGCCGAGCGCGGCGAAATCGTACAGCAACTATCGGGGCACGGCGAATGGGTGCAGTCGCTCAACTTCAATCCGGCCGGATCATGGCTGGCCAGCGGTAGCGATGATCATACGGCGCGACTCTGGCCACTGGAGCAGGGTACAGAGCGAAGAGCGGAACCGCTTGTGCTGACCGACCACAAATCCTGGGTGCAATCGATTGTCTTCAGTCCCGATGGCCAACGAGCGGCGACCTGTAGCATTGATCGCAGCATCCGGATCTGGGATACGGCAAGCGGCGCCTGTTTGCAGGTATTGCTTGGGCACGAGCATCATATCTGGACACTGGCGATCAGTCCGGATGGGCGCTGGCTGGCCAGTGGCGGCACCGATCAATGCATCCGGCTGTGGGATATGCAGTCCGGGGAATGCCGATACATCCTCGATGGGCACAGCGGCTCGGTCTGGTCACTGGCTTTTACCAGGGATTCGGCCTGGCTGGTGAGTTGCGGCCACGATCACTTCATCCGGCTCTGGCAACCTGCCGAGGCGCGCCTGGTGCGCAGCCTGGCCGGTCACAGCAACCGGGTGGTTTCCGTGGCCATATGCCCCAACGGCAATCTGGTGGCCAGCGGCGGCGATGATCGCAGCCTGCGCATCTGGGATTTGCGTAGCGGCGAATGCCTGCGCGTCTTGCAGGGGTACCAGCGCCCGATTGTACGAGTGGTGTTCAGTCCGGACGGCGAACTGGTGTACAGTGGCAGCGAAGATGGCAGCGTGCGGGTCTGGCATATTCACAGCGGCAACTGTGTTCGGGTGCTGGCAGTGCCGCGCCCCTACGACGGCATGGACATCAGCAATGCCGGTGGGTTGACCCCGGCGCAACGCGCTTCGCTGGTGGCCCTGGGTGCGGTGGACAGGCTCTCCTGAGCCCTATTCCGATTGTAGTTTGCCCTCCAATACTCCACCGGCGCGCAGGGTCGTATCTTTCGCCTGCGCATAGGCCGACCACCGCTCGTCGAGGACGCCGACCAGGGCTTCGAAGCCGGTCGGATCCTGTTCGCGCCGGCCGGCCACTCGTGCGGACAGCACGGCTTCGAGCGCCTGGAGCGTCTCGATCAGCCGATTGTTGAGCGGCCGGGCGCAATTCGGCAAACTGCCGTGCCAGCGTTCGTAAGCTCGGCGCGCCGAAGCAAAAGATGTGAGATAGATCCGGGCTGTCTTCGGCTCATCAAGCAAAGATTCATTCGCACCGTTCATCATGCGCACCTTGATCATCAACCACTCGATTTCACCGATCGCCTCACGATAATTATCGGAAATACGGCAATTGAGCAGATTCCCAAAAGTCAGGCCACAACCGCTCAAACTACCGCTCAGCAAACCACTGCTCACAATCTGCAAAAATTGGCGACGTTTCATTATTTCCTCTTGACGAGCAAGTTACGGCAACCCGGCAGCCGCAATTCGCAGGCACTCATTTTGTTGAAAGACGATCCGGATCAATGTGCTTCGGCTTGCCGGCGGCAAGCCGAAGCACATTGATCCGGTTTTTCTGCCAGTGCTACAATAAGCACTGGCATTTGTTCAGGCAGGAACATAGGCATGATGACAATATTTTCGTGGAACGTCAATGGCATTCGGGCGGTCGAGCGCAAGGGATTCCCCGAGTGGTTGCAGCAGAGCGGTGCTGATATTGTTGCCTTGCAAGAGACGAAAGCAGCACCCGAGCAACTCAGCACGCAACTGCGCCAGCCGGCAGCTTTCTACAGCGCCTGGTGTACCGCCGAAAAACCCGGCTACAGCGGGGTGGCGACCTTCAGCCGCCACCAGCCGGAGCGCGTGCAGCGTGGCTTCGGCGACAATCGTTTCGACAAGGAGGGGCGGGTGCTGATCGCCCGGTTCGCCGATTTTGATTTTTATAATATTTATTTTCCCAGCGGCACCAGCGGCCCCGAACGCATCAGTTACAAGCTGGCTTTTTATGAACGGTTCCTCGAGTTCGTCGGCCCGCAGCTTAACGCAGGACGCCCACTGATCGTCGCCGGCGACGTCAATACGGCCTACGCCGAAATCGATCTGGCCCGCCCGAAGCAGAATGTCAAGAACTCCGGCTTTTTGCCCGAGGAACGCGAGATGCTCAGTCGTTTCTTTGCCGCCGGTCTGGTCGATTCCTTTCGCCATCACCGTCCCGCCGATATTGCCTATAGCTGGTGGAGCCTGCGCAGCGATGCGCGCGCGCGCAACGTCGGCTGGCGCCTCGATTATATTTTTGTCTCGCAGAACCTGGCCGATCGCATCGTCGGCGCGGCGACTCACCCGGAAATTACCGGCTCGGATCATTGTCCGATCAGTGTGCAACTCGACCTATGAAAACCAATGCGGTACGTGTGCTCGATCGGGCCGGCATCAGCTACGAATTGCGCCGCTACGATCTGAGCGCAGCAGAATTCAGTGCCGAACATGCCGCCGCCGTGCTGGGCATGCCGCCCGAGACGGTCTTCAAAACCCTGTTGAGCATTGGTGACCGCAGCGGGCCGCTGTTTGCGCTCATCCCGGCGCGCAGCAGTCTCGATCTGCGTGAACTGGCCCGGGCCTCGGGCAACAAACGCATCGAACTGGCGCCGCTGCGCGAAGTGCAGGCGCTCACCGGCTATCTACGCGGTGCCGTGACCGCGCTGGCGCCAAAGCACGATTACCCGGTCTACATCGACGAAACCGTCGAACTGTGGCCACAGGTCGGCATCAGCGGCGGCGCCCGCGGCCTGGAAATCGTGCTGGCGCCGGCTGATCTCATCGCCGTCACCGGAGCGCGGCTGGCGAACATCGCGATGTGAAAGCGATGGAGCGATGGTGCGATGGTGCGATGGTGCGATGGTGCGATGGTGCGATGGTGCGTTGAAAGAATCTGCTATGCTGGAAACAGAACGGTTTCCGGCATAGCAGTTTTTGTGAGGAGAGAAATGCACCCGGCACACGAGAAATTGTTTCAACTCTGGGGATGGATTCTGTTTGTGCTCTCGGCGATTTTTTTTACGCTGGCCAGTCTGCGCAGCGGCGACATGGTAACGTTGACCGGCTCGCTGCTATTTCTGTTCGCCTGCTTTCTGTTCATCGTGCCGCTTCTGAAGCGTTGAAGCGTTGGAGCGTGGGAGCGTGGGAGCGTTGGAGCGTGGGAGCGTTGGAGCGTGGGAGCGTTGGAGCGATTGAACGGTTCAACGCTTTCCTATGTCTGGCGACTGGACTTGCGACACTTCACATGGTGAATTGAACGATCTATGCTAGGTTTGAGGAATTATGGCGCAGAAGGAGGTCTGATGCAAAACCTTGATTCGGATCCGGCCGATGAGCGGGCCAGCGCCCTGCTGCACGGCGCGGGCGTCATTGCCAGCCTGGTTGGCGGCGTGCTGCTGATCGGCGCTGTGCTGCCCTCGTCCGATAATCTGCGCATCATCAGTGCGATCGTCTACAGTCTCTCGCTGCTGCTGCTCTACACCGTTTCGACGATCTTTCATAGTGTGCGTGAGCAGCGCAGCCGGGCCTGGCTGGAAGTGTTCGACCACTGCGCGATCTTTGTGCTGATTGCCGGAACCTATACGCCCTTTTTGCTGGTGACGTTGAACGGCGGCTGGCGGCTGGCCATGTTCAGCCTGATCTGGGGGCTAGCCCTGGCCGGTATCATCCTGAAGTTGTTTTTTACCGGGCGCTTCGAATTTCTGTCGACGGTGATCTACATCATTCTGGGCTGGCTGGCCGTGCTGGCTTATGAACCGCTGACCAGCGCGCTGCCGCTTGCAACCGTGCTGCTGTTGCTGGCCGGCGGCATCACCTACACCGCCGGCACCTTCTTTTTCCACAGCCGGCAGATCCCTTTTTCCCACGCTATCTGGCACGTCTTCGTGCTGGGCGGCAGTGTCTTTCATTTTCTGGCTGTGCTCAGCGAGCTCACCGCCGGCCAGGCGGTTTCGTTCCTCCCCTGATTCGCCAACGATCCGCCGACGATCCGCCGGCGATGCTGCGACATTGCTGCGACGGTCGCTCGCTATGCTGCAATCATCACGAATGTGCGACGGAACGCACGAGTGTGATAGGAAATCGCAGCATATTATCAGGAGGATCATAATGAAACGCATTCAGTTTGCCCGCCGTTCGGTCGCTGCGCTGCTCACCGGCAGCATCGCTCTCAGTGCCTGTGCTATGCCGCCGGCCAGTGGGCGCGTGACTTTCCCTGATGTGACGGCAACGGCGACGACTATCGCTACGACAGCCATCCCGATACAGCCGACGACCGGCAGCGAACGCTCGAACGATGAGCATCCGCACGTTCCGGAAAGCCAGCAGGCGATGCAGGTCGCCCTGGAGCACCTGGGCGATACAGGGGTCGATTTCCAGCCGGCCAGCCTGAGTGTAGACGGGATTGAGAGTGACTATGCCCGAGTTTCAAGCCTGCTGAACGGCTCCGGCGAAACCTACCTGACCTTTTTGCAGCGCAACGAGGCGGGCTGGCAAGTGATGATGGACGCCGATCTGGCGTACTTCGCGCTGAATCCGGCCCGAATTGGCCGGGCCGGCGTTCCCGAGAGCCTCTGGAATGATCTGGTGACGCCCGCTCCACTGCCGACGGAGCAGCCGGAGAGCGAGCAACCTTCTGATGAGGAAGCGATCCAACTCGTCGTTGAGCGATTCATCGCTGAGGAAGGCCGCATCAATGGTTCGTTCAGCATCGAGATCGACGGGATCGAACTGGACTACGCCCGGGCGACGGTCGTACCGGAAGCAGCCACCGAGCCGGGTCTGGTCTTCTTGCAGCGGGTCGCCGATGCCTGGACGGTGGTTGTATTCAGCAGTCCGCTACAGCTCTCCTTCGACCAGAGCGAACTGATCGAGCGCGGTTTTCCCGAGAGCCTCTATGCCGATATTGGGCGCGGCTAAGGTACAACTATAGTGATGCCGGGCGGCAATGCCGCCCGGCATCACTATAGTTGTACCTTTTTTACCCGTGGCTCAACCTTCGCTGAAGAAGGAGCGCAGCTCGTGATGGAACGCGATCGGCTGCTCGATCATCGGCACGTGGCCGCAATCATCGAGCAGCAGTAGGCGGCTGTGCGGAATGAGCGCATCGATGGCCTGCACATCGTCGGGAGTAGCGATACGATCTTCGCGCCCGCTCAGCACCAGGGTTTCGGCGCGCACCGAGCGCAGCGCCGTAATCAGCGCCGGCTCGCTGAGGCCGAGGAAACAGGACAGATGCGCCCGCAAATCCATGCTCATCAAGTCGTCGAGGTATTCGCGCAGCAACTCGATGTCGCCGGGCGGCCGATGCAGGAACATCGTCGTCATCATGCGCGCCATCGGCGGGGTTTGCAGGAGCACCGTATTGAACGGGCGGGCAGCATTGAACCACCACTGCATCGTGCCCAGCCAGGGCTGCCAGAGATTAAGGCCGAGCCGGGTCGGCGGCGCGGCCAGGCCCAGCAGCGGCTGCACCAGCCCGGCCCGCCAGATGCCGAAGGAGGTCAGCACAATGCGCCCGACTTGCGCCGGGCGCTGAGCCGCGAGGTAGGCCGTAATCGCGCCGCCAAACGAATGGCCGGCGATGTCGAAGTGATCGAGGCCCTGCGCATCCACGAAGGCCGTCACGATATCGGCCAGTTCAGCCAGGCTGGGCGTGCCGGCCAGGGCCGGGGTTTCGCCGAAGCCGGGCAGATCGATGGCATAGATGGTACGAATATCGGCCAGGCCGACCATGGTCGTCAACCAGTGACGCGAAGATCCCGACCAGCCATGGATCAGCAGCAAAGGCGGCCCTTTGCCGACCCGCCGATAGGCCAGCCGGCCCCGGCCAAGCTGGATCATGCGCAGATCGCCGGCAACCGTATGCCGCGCATCGGCATCGTGCAAGACGCGCTGGATGGCCGCATCGCGGGCGGCCGGATCCACGGCACGCCCGGTTTTGCCACGGCGGGCGACCGGAGTTTCGGGCGGTGCCGGTTCTTCCGGCACAAGCAGCGGATCAGCGACCGGTTCCAGTTCGGCGCGATCGGATTGGACCGAGAGGCGCAGACGCTGGCCACGACGCGGTTTGCGTTCCGGCACGGCGGATTGCGAGGTTTCGAGCGTCGCGTCGGCATCACCAGTTGCGGTATGTTCCTCGGCAGCGTCGCCGTCAACTGAGAGGCGCAGACCTTTGCCGCGACGAATCTCCGACGCAGGCTGTTCATTGTCAGCGGCCATGACGTTCCTCCAACTCCTCGGCCAGCGCCGCATAGGCCTGGGCGCCCACACTGCTCGGCGCATAGGTGCTGATAGGCGTACCGCTGGTTGGTGCCTCAGCCAGTTTGACGTTGGTCGGAATGACAGTCGTGAAAACCAGTTCGCCGTATTGCCGGCGTACCTGCTGCTCAATCTCGTGGCTCAAATTGGTGCGTCGGTCGGCCAGAGTGCAGACAATGCCGCCGATCCGCAGAACCGGATTGATCTCGGTAACCATGCCGATGGTCTGTTCCAATTGCGGCATCGCCCGCAGGGCATAGGCGTGCAACTGTAACGGCACAATCACCAGTTCAGCGGCAGCCAGCGCATTGAGCGAGAAGATCCCCAGGCTGGGCGGCGGGTCGAGCAACACATAATCGTAGGGCGCGCTATCGGCGCGCAGAGCTTTGCGCAGCAGCAATTCGCGCCCGACCTTGCCGGCCAGTTCGAGCTCGGCACCGGCGAGATCCAGCGAGGCCGGGATCAGATCAACCCCATGCTCGGTGTTTAGCGTCGCAAAGCGGCTGCCCTGCTCAGGATTGAGCAATACCTCGTAGACACTATATTCGAGTTTAGCCGGATCAATGCCCAGCCCCTGAGTGAGATTCGCTTGCGGGTCGAGGTCGATCATCAACACCCGCCGGCCACGCTGCGCGAGTGCAACGCCCAGGCTGAGGGTGGTGGTGGTTTTTCCCACGCCGCCTTTCTGCATAGCAAAGGCCAGAACGTGGCTCATCAAAAACACCTTTCATCGTGAGATTCTGTCTCCACGGCGCGGAGCCACCTGGTTTCAGCGATGGAGCAGCAGCGCCGGGCCAACCCGAAACGACCTGCCGCTTACACACGGCAACCTGGCTCCCATCCACGCCCTGGTGCTTGCCCACAGCTTCGCAATATGCCTCATTATACCGCAGGCGCGGCACATGTGGGAAACGCCACGCAACGTCATACGTATGGGCCTGGCGAACCCGCGCAGGTGGGCTTCGCACCTGAAGCCGGGCACTTCAGTGTCCCGGCATACCGGGAACCAGCAATATTGCTAAGGCCCGGCCAACGTACAACAAACGTACACTTATACCAATTCGAATTGCGGATTCCGCATATCGACAACCGTTCTAGCCGATACGAACGCCACATCGAGGCTCGTCACTTGTCACTCGTCACTTGGTATTAGCACCAGGGCCACATCAACGTCCGGCAAACGATACCGCGGTCACCCCAACCGGAGCGCAGTGGCGTGACGGAGCCTCGGACCCCGTCCTGGCGCATGCTGCGCTGCTGCCATCCCGGGCTTCCGCCACGCCGCTCGCTGCGCTCGCTCCAATCTCAAGCAACTTGTTCGGGATGCCGGGGTTGATTGCGATCTCCGCCGGGCTCCCGCACTGCGTTCGGGATGACCAGGCTGGCTGATGCATCCCGTCATCCCTCGCTACGCTCGGGATCCCGGCCCCGTCGGCGCGCCGAACCGTGCGTTTCTTGCGGTATCACTGGCCCCAGGTCATCAGGTACTCGGGATGACCTGGATGCCTCGACGTTGACGTGGCCCTGCGCTTATCACCGGAGCGTTGACAGGGCATGCCGGCTATGGTATGCTCGCAGCGATATACCAGTGACGGGCCACGATTCGCAGCGAATCGTGGCTTTGTTGTGGCCGACCTTTGCGTCGGGCCGGGAGTGACTATTATGTTGACCGATATTTTCATTGTTCGTCACGGGCAACCGGTTCAGAACTCGAGTATTCCCTATCATACGCCTCCCGGCCCGGATCTTTCCGAGAAAGGCCGCGATGAGGCCCGCCAGGCTGCGCTGTTCTTGCAGGAAAAAACCATTGAGCACCTGTTTGTTTCGCCCTTCGCCCGTACGACCCAGACTGCCGAGCAAATGCTGGAGATTCTGCCGCTCGAAGTGACCTTTACCCGGCTGATTCGCGAACACCCGCCCGGCGAAACCGCCGCCGATGTGCGCGAACGCATGCGCGAATTTCTCGCCAGCATCGAAGACTCGCCGCTCGGACGGGTAGCCCTCGTCAGCCATGGCTCGCCAATCCGCCAGTTGCTGCACGAACTCACGAATGAGCAGATCGATTTGAGCGGCCACAATTATTATGGCGGCAACCCCGCGCCGACCTGCGGCATCTGGCATGCCCACCGCGCAGGTGAGTCCTGGCATTGCGAACTGGTTTTCAAGCCGACCTGAACGCTGCAAGAGCGGCTGGTGGATATTGGCCGGCGGCTTTTTCCGTTTTGAGGAAGAACTAAGGAATTAAGGAATTAAGGAACTAAGGAACTTAAGGAATTAAGGAATTAAAGAACTAAAGAACTAAAGAACCTGTACGGCCAGGAACCAGTTTTGAGCTGAGACGCCGCCGCAACAAGGCTGCGAACGATAGAAAAAAGTACTGGCTCCCTGGCTCCCTGGCTCCCTGGCTCCCTGGCTCCCTGGCCTTTCAACTATAGCGTTTTTTACTCTGCCGGACGGCCCTCACCCCCGGTCCCGCTCCCGCTCAGGCCAGCGCGGTGAGTTGCGTTCGCGAAACCGGGTTCCCATGGCGCACTTGCCTGGCAGGAGCGGGGAGCACATGACAACGGGCGTGCCCGGCTCCCCCGCTCCTGTCAGGCTGGCGCCGGTGATGACCAACT
>DAOTUJ010000012.1:0-23092 GCA_034437175.1 Chloroflexaceae bacterium
GGGGGAGCCGGGCACGCACGTTGTCATGTGCTCCCCGCTCCTGCCAGGCAAGTGCGCCATTGAGAACCCGGTTTCGCGAACCCAACTCACCGCGCTGGCCTGAGCGGGAGCGGGGCCGGGGGTGAGGGCCGGCCGGCAGAGTAAAAAACGCTATCGTTGAAAGGTACAGCCCTCCCGACCTCCCTTCAGACGATGTAATAACGCTGGGCGAGCGGCAGACGTTCGGCAGGCTCGCAGGTTGCCAGCACACCATCGACGAATACCTGATAGGTTTCCGGGTTGACTTCGATATGGGGCATAGCATTATTCCGAACCATGTGCTGCTTGCCGACACTGCGACAGCCACGAACCGCTACGCAGCGGCGCTGCAGCTGCAACTGCTCAGGTATTCCCGCATCGATAGCGGCTTGCGCCATAAACGTCACACAGGTCTGGCTCAGTGCCCGGCCATAGCTGCCGAACATCGGGCGATAAAAGACCGGCTGCGGCGTCGGAATCGACGCATTCGGATCCCCCATTAGCGCCCAGTTAATCATGCCGCCCTTGATGATCAGTTTCGGTTTTGCGCCAAAATAGGCCGGATCCCAGAGCACAATATCGGCCAGTTTGCCGACCTCGAGTGAGCCGACTTCGTGGGCGATACCGTGGGTCAGGGCCGGGTTGATGGTCAATTTCGCCAGGTAGCGCAGAATGCGGGCATTATCGTGTTCGGCGCTGTCTCCGGGTAATTTGCCGCGCTGCTGAAGCATTTTATCGGCAGTTTGAATCGCCCGCGTGGTGACTTCGCCGATGCGCCCCATCGCCTGCGAGTCCGAGGCATACATGCTGATAATGCCCAGATCGTGCAAGACATCTTCGGCGGCGATGGTCTCGGCACGGATACGACTCTCGGCAAAAGCAACGTCTTCGGCAATTGCCGGGTTGAGATGATGGCAGACGATCAGCATGTCGAGGTGTTCGGCCAGCGTATTGATCGTGTACGGCCGGGTAGGATTGGTCGAGGAGGGCAACACATTCGGTTGCGCCGCAATCGCAATAATATCGGGAGCGTGGCCGCCGCCGGCACCTTCAGTGTGATAGGTGTGAATCGTACGACCGTCGATGGCGCTGATGGTATCTTCGACAAAACCGCTCTCGTTGAGCGTATCGGTATGAATTGCCAGTTGCACATCATACGCATCGGCGACCCGCAGCGAACAGTCGATGACGGCCGGCGTGGTTCCCCAGTCTTCGTGATCTTTGAGACCACAGGCACCGGCCTCAAGTTGCTCACGCAGCGCCTCGGGACGGCTGCTATTGCCTTTGCCGAGCAAGCCCCAGTTGATGGGCAGCGCCTCGGCGGCTTCCAGCATCCGGGCGATATTCCAGGGGCCCGGCGTACAGGTGGTTGCATTGGTGCCATCAGCGGGGCCGGTGCCGCCGCCGAGCATGGTAGTGACGCCATTCGAGAGTGCCTCATAGACCTGTTGCGGGCAAATCATGTGGATGTGGGCATCGATGACGCCGGCTGTGGCAATGAGATGCTCACCGGCAATAACTTCGGTACCGGGGCCAATCACCATCCGGTGATCAACGCCGTCCATGGTATCCGGATTGCCGGCCTTGCCGATGCCGGCGATCCGCCCGTTTTTGACGCCGATATCCGCTTTGAGAACGCCAAGCACCGGATCGGCAATCACCACACTGGTGATCACCAGGTCAAGGGCGCCGTTGCGGCTGGTCATACTGTGCTGAGCCATACCGTCGCGAATAGTTTTGCCGCCGCCGAAGACCGCTTCATCGCCGGGCGTGAGCAAATCGCGCTCAACACCGAGCAGCAACCTGGTATCGGCCAGCCGGATGCGATCGCCGGTGGTCGGGCCATAAAGCGCAGTGTACTGGCTACGTGGAATCTGCGGCATCAGGACGCCTCCGTCTCTTCAGCATCGGCAGACCAGCCACGCGCGCGGACGAGGCGCAGGGCATTGTCGCGGCCGTCGCGGGTGATCGTGCTGCTATTTGTCAAGGCATTGAAGCCTACCGCACGGCGCAATCCGCCATAGGCCACCAGTTCTACATCACGCGTATCGCCCGGTTCAAAGCGAATCGCCGTACCGGCCGGAATATTGAGGCGCATCCCGAAGGCAGCGGCCCGATCAAAGCGCAGCGCCCGATTGACTTCAAAGAAATGGTAGTGCGAACCGACCTGTATTGGGCGATCACCGGTATTTTGCACCTGCACTGTCGCGGTCACACGCCCGGCATTGATTTCGACCGGCTCATCTCGCAAAATGTAGCGATCTGTCGATCCTGCCATAGATTGCTCCTGCTGTTGATAGCACAAGAACCAGGAACAATGTCGGTATGCATCTGGTCGGGCGGCTCAGATGCCCGACCAGATGCATACCGACATTATTCTAGAGTTTTTCATTAACACGACTGACGCAGTGGCGACCGCGAATGCTTTTTTCGCCTGCGGCAGGGTGGAAGAAATCGTTTATTTCCGTTGTTTTGGCGGCAAAGCCGCCAAAACAACGGAAAAAGATAGTTATTTCCTTGCTGCCGCAGGCGAAAAAGCCATTGCGGCTTGAGCATCCAACGCCGACTGCGCAAGTTGTGTCACTAAACAATTGGATCGTGACACGAGATCAGTTTGGTTCCGTCGGGAAAGGTCGCCTCGACCTGCACCAGGGGCAGCATTTCGGCTACGCCATCCATCACCTGGGCGCGCGAGACGACCTGGCGGCCGGCTTCCATCAATTCGGCGACGCTGCGCCCGTCGCGAGCGCCTTCGAGCAAGGCTTCGACAATCAGCGCCGTAGCCTCGGCGGCATTCAGCTTGAGGCCGCGCTCACGCCGCCGCCGAGCCAGATCGGCGGCCACATAGATAAGCAGTTTTTCCTGTTCGCGAGGGCTGAGAAACATAGGCACGGCACCTCATAAAGATTGTTCTATTTGTAGCATTTTTGCGGCAGTAGCGCAACAATGTGACAAACGTTCAAAGCCAGCGCGCAAACCAGTCCAGATAACGATCCAGGCGGAAGATGCGGTGCCAGGGCCGCCCGCTCCGTGAGAGCTCGTGGGTTTCATTGGGGAAACGCACCAGCTCCGTTGGAACGCCCAGCCGCTTGAGCGCCATAAAGTATTGCTCGCCTTGCTCAACCGCGCAACGGTGATCGAGAGCCGAGTGGACGACCAGGGTCGGCGTTTTGACGCTGCCGACATAGCTGATCGGCGAACGCTGGATCAGGGTGTCGAGAGTCTCCCAGGGTGGCTTGCGATTGAATTCGACCTGGTCGAGCAAGTAACCGATGTCGCTGGTACCGACCTGCGAGGTACGATTGACCAGGCTGCGATCGACGACGGCGGCTTTGAATTCGGGATGCCGGGCGATGATCCAGGCAGCCGAGTAGCCACCGTAGCTGCCACCGGCCACTGCCAGCCGCTGCGGGTCGATAAAATCAAAATTGGCACAGACCGCCCGCAGGAAGGCGATATTATCCTGATAATCAAGATCGCCCCAGGCACCACGCGTAGCGACCGAAAACGCTTCGCCATAGCCATGATTGCCGCGCGTATTGCAGTTGATCACGGCGTAGCCCTGGTTGGCGTAGAGTTGAAACTCCTGGCAGAAGACGCTGGCGCGCATGCCGCCCGGCCCGCCGCCCGTATAAAGGATCACCGGGTAGCGCCGGCCGGGCCGACGGTCAACCGGGGGCATAACCCAGCCTTCGATTGTCACATCGCCACTCAGGCAGCTAAAGCGCTCGGCCGGTGAGAGCAGCACTTCTTCAAACAGGGTCTGGTTGACCGCGCTCAGCCGGCGCAGGCCGGCGGGCAATTGGGCCACATCTTCAACCAGGAACAGGTCGGCTGGATTGAGGTGATGGCCAATCAAGGTGACGATAGTCTGGGCATCGCTGCTGGTGGAGAATGCGACCACCGCATGATCGCCGCTGGTGATTTCGCGGAGCTCGCGACCAGCCAGGTCGAAGCGGCAGAGATTGACCGTGCCGGCTTTATTCAGCAAGACCAGCAGGCCGCTGCCGTCGGGCAACCAGCGCGGCCCATCGTCGCCGCCGTAGCGCCGCATATCGTGGTTGCGCGAATAGTCACCGAAGACGTAGTCGATGTGCTCCGAAACACATTCGGCCTGGCCATCGGCAGTCGCGACCAGCCAGAGTTTCTGGTTGCCGTAATGACCGAGGATCGGATCATCATGGCCACACACCGCGATCGTGCTCCCATCGGGCGACCAGGCCATATCGCTGCTGCGGATCTCTTGCAGGCCGAAGAGTTTGCGCGGTTCAACCGGCGCACCGGCGGTCGCATCGAGCAGATAGATATAGGATTTGCGGGCAGCTTCGCCCCCCGGATCGAGATTGCCGACTGCGGCAACCTGTTTGCCGTCCGGCGACCAGGCCGGTGCCTCCAGATCGAAGGGGCCATTGCTCAGCAAGATTACCTCGGCGTTGTTGCTAGCCGGGTCGAAGGGCACTATGATCACGTGCCGGCGATAATTCCCCAGGAAGCCCATACTGTCGGACTTCCAGCGCAGCCGGTCGACGACCAGCACATCACGATTGAAGTGCGCGTACAGATCTTCGGCGGGCGGTGCCGACGTATGCGTTTCCAGGCCACGCTCGGGATCGACGAAGCTGGTCGCCAGTAGACGAGTTCCATCGGGTGACCAGCTCATTGCTCGAACTCCGCCGGATAGTCCGGTGAGCTGGCGCGGCGTGCCACCGGCAGCCGGGACGATCCAGAGCTGGGGGCTGCCGGTGGTAACGGTGACGGCGGCAGCGACCGGCGGGCGGGCGGGCGCGGGGGCGGCCTCACTAGCTGCGGGCGGCGCCAGGTAGGCAATCCAGGAACCGTCGGGCGACCAGCGCGGAAAGGTTTCCTGTGCAGCGCCCGTTGTAAGCTCGCGGGTTGTACCGTCGGCGATCTCGGTGATCAGGATCTGCGAGCGGTAGCCGTTCCGTTCGGCATCCAGCCAGCTTTTGACCCAGGCCACCTGTGTGCCATCGGGCGAAACTTGCGGATCATCGCCCATCTGAAAGCGCAGCAGATCGCGCGAAGTCATGCGACGTTTATTGCTCATCAATATTCCTCATTTCATCATCGGCCAGGGGCAACAGCAGCAAGCCATCGTGACCCCAGAGATGAAAATCCGTCAGGTAGCGCAAATAGCCGCGCCCCGTCCACCAGTGACCTTTGCCGGCAACCAGCAAAGCATCGAGTTGCTGCTGTTCCATTGCCTGGCGCAGCCGCGCAAACCGCGCGTCGCGCTCGGCCGGCATTGCCTGAGTTGCCATCAATGCTTCCTTACCGTCGTATTGCTTTGGTTTTGGCAGCTTCGCTGCCAAAACCAAAGCAATACGACGAGTGTTCCTTCCACTGCCACAGGCTAAACCTGCCATTGCGGCTTGCGCAAATCCGCCGACCGCGCAGGTCGTGCGAATCAAACCAGGCGGCGCCCTTCGACGTAGGTCATGCGAACATTGTTGAGCTGGTCGAGATCGGCAAGCGGATTGCCGTCGATGACGATCACATCGGCGAGTTTGCCGGCGCTCAGCGTGCCGAGTTTGTTGTCGAGGCGGCTGATCCGGGCCGCCACGCTGGTGGCGCTCCGCAGCGCAGCATAGTTGTCGCTACAGACGCCGAGTTGCACCATAAACTTCAATTCCGGTGCGACCACATCGTGGCCGACGACCGGGCTGCCGGCATCGGTGCCGAAGCCGATGGTCACGCCGGCCTTTGCCGCTTTGACCAGACCCGCAAAGCGAGCTTTGCCGGCAACTGCCTGCTGGCGCTCTTCGATCTTCCATTCGGGAATATTATATTTGCGTGCAATTTCGGCCTGGCTCTGCATCACCAGTGGCGCAAAGGTAGTGACGATGGGAATATTCTTGTCGAGCAACAACTGAATCGTTTCGTCGGTCATGCCGCCGCCGTGCTCGATACAATCAACGCCGAACTGAGCCATGCGATAGATGCAATCATTGAAGGTCGCGTGCGCAGTGATCGGGATACCGTTGCGATGAGCCTCATCAATCACCGCCTCCAACTCGGCATCGGTGAACTCGAGCCGATCGTGGCAGCCCATGATCTTGATCAGATCGGCACCGCCGCGCACCTGCTCACGCACAGCGCGCCGCATCTCGTCGGCGCCACTGGCTTCGCGGCAGCACCAGTAGGTATGGCCGCCGGTCTGGATAATCGCCTCACCACAGGCCAGAATGCGCGGGCCGGGAAAAATGCCCTGCTCGACAGCTTGCTTGGCAAACAGGTTCGAAGTATTCATCCCCAGGTCACGCACCGTCGTGACCCCGGCGCGCAAACTGATCAGCATATTGCCGGCACACTTGTAGGCACTGATCTCGGGCGGGTCGTCCATCGACTGATTGGCCAGCGGGTGAACGCCGTCCCAGGCCAGGTGGGCGTGGCTGTTGAACATGCCCGGCATAATCGTGCCGCCGGTGGGAATGACTTCAGCGCCGCGTTCGCCCAGATCAGCGGCTTTGCCGACCGCTTTGATGGTCTTGCCCGCAATTTCGACAAAGCCGTCTTCAATGATTTCATCGCCGGCACAGCTCAGGACGCGGCCTTTGAGGATCGTATGGCCGGTCGGAATATCAAACATCGGCTTGATGATCGTCTGGTAACGCCAGGCAGGTGGTTCAGGCATTGCTATCTCCTTCATACTGCTCGTCACTCGTCACTCGTCACTCGTCACTGCGCCAGGCCGTCATCAAACCCAGTTCCTTGAGGGCGGCGGCGGCACCGTCCAGGTTGCTCAGGTTCATGCCGGCATAGTTGGGCGAAAAGACCACGCCTTTGCCGCCGGCGCGATAGGTCGCCAGCACACTCCGGTACACAATATCCGGCGTGCAAACCGCCTGGTCGGCGCGCGTACGGGGCGCATCGACGCCGATACCCATATAGACCGGAATGCGATCACCGACCCCGCGCACCGCATCCAGACACTGGCCATACACGTAGGTATCCGGATCCATGCCGTGCTGAACGACATGGTTCCAGGGCGCTTCTTTCAAACCCAGCAGGTGATACATCACCGGCGTAAACTCATCAGGCGTGAAATCGCGCAGGATCGACTGGTGCATCCAGGTCATTTCTTTGGCATAAATGCCACCGGACTGGTGCTGATAGGTGATCGGCTTGACCCAGTCGGCATAGCGCGTTTGTTCAGACCAGGGCCACTGAGCTTTGCGGATGATGTTGAAATGATTGCGATTCCAGACATTGAGGCCGAAACTCAGTTCCGGATTGCACCATTTGACGATCCCGTACAACTCGCGGTCGAGATCTTTATTGCGTTCGAGCCAGAAGCGCTCCCAGATCATGACTTCCGGGTTGGCCAGCAGCACGCGCAGAAACTCGATGAAGGCGCCGTCGACGAATTGTTCGCCGGCGCGCGCCCGCTCGAAGTAATCGTAGACATTGAGAAAAGCGCGTCGCGCGGCATCGATGTCGAGGCCGCGTTCGATGGCTTCGCGGCGGCAATGCGGGCAGAAACAACCCGGTGCCTGGCCCTGCACCATGCGATCGATCGGGCTGTTGCGCTCGTTGCACCACATAATGCCGTCGATGTCGTAGTTGCGGCAGTGATCTTCCATAATCGAATGCCACCAGTGCCGGTACGCCGGATTGCTGGTACAGGGTTCACCGGCGACCCGGCCAAACACATCAACTTCGAGCGCCTGGGGCAGATTCGGGATGTTGACTGCCTGCGCCGAGCCGTGGCCGGCATACTTGAAGAGCGGCTCCATCATTTCCGGGATAATGCGCATACCGCGTTTGCGCGCAGCCGGAATAAGCATCGCGAGGATATCCTGGCCTTCCATCTCGCGATCGCCGGCGCGAAAGTTGGAGATGAAGGTGTTGCGATAGTATTCCGGGTGAAACGCAAGGTACGAGCCGCCGCGCATGGCAAAAGGCTCAGCGATCCCGTGGTCGGGCCAGCCTTCGATTTCCCAGGAGATCCGCCGGCCGACCTTCAAGCCCAGCCAGGAAATCGTACCAATCAATAACGTGTTGACACCGACGCGCTGCTGCAAGGTATCGAGTACCTGCTCGACACCCTCATCGATGAAACTGATCGGACTGATCTGAATGCCGATAAACGGTGTTTCGTTTTGTGTCATAATAACCCCGGCCTGTACGATTTTATTCGGCGATATCGACCCAGCGGCGCTCGGCCGAAGACTGGCGAATGGCATCGAGCACCTGCTGGCAGCGCAGGCCATCGTAGAACGTCGCGCCACGAGACGGGCGGCGCTCTTCGCGAATAGCCGCCACCAGTTCATGGGCCAGATGCGCAAACGAGCGTCCCCAGACCGTCTGTGGTATGTCGGCCTGGCCTTCAAGCGGGTCGGCGACGGTCAGTTCGGCGGCTTGCGCATCGCCGGCCTGTTTGCCCCAGAGCCGGTCATTGTTGTCGAGTACCAGGCTAGCCCGCTCGCCATGGATCTCCAGCCGGTTGCCGTCACCCATCCGAGCCACATAGCTGGCAAACACGTGCGCATAGGCGCCATCGGCAAAGCGCGCGATCAAGGCGAACTGGTCATCGCTATCGACCGCCCGCATGACGCCCTCGGCATCGCGGCGTTCGCGCACAAAAGTTTCGAGTTGACCGCTGACCGCGACAATCTCGCCGTTCAGCCAGCGCAGCAGATCGACATGATGCGAAGCAGCCGCCCCGAGGGCACCGCCGCCCTTGTCGGCCTGCGACCACCAGCTCCAGCCACTGCCGGGATCGGCGCGCATAGCCGAAACGCTGCGCAGATTGATATGGTAGAGTTTGCCGACATAGCCCTGCCATAGCAGTTCCGCCAGGCGCATGCGGGTCGGGTTGAAGCGCAATTCGTGGTCGATCATATGCACGATACCGCGCTGTTCGGCGGTATCGTAGATCGCGCGGGCTTCCTGCGCATTGAGCGCGGTCGGTTTCTCACAGAGCAGGTGACAACCGGCTTCCAGTGCCGCCATTGCCATCGGATGATGCAGATAAACCGGCGTCACAATGCTGACCAGGTCAAGCTCAAGCTCGGCCAGCATGCGGCGGTAGTCGACATAGGCATGGGGAATGCCGGACTCGCGAGCCGCCGCTTCAGCGCGCTCCGGGCGTCCGCTGCAAATCGCAACCACCTCGGCGCCGGGAACCTGGCGGAACCCGGGCACTTGCACCTTCTGGCCAAAGCCCGTGCCGATAATGCCGATCCGTACTGTTTTGTCTGCCATCACTGTGCCTGCCGAAAGTTCGCAACCGCCTCGGCCATGCGGCCAAAGCCCTCGCGCAGCTTGTCCATGGGCGTCGCCAGCGAGCCGCGCAGGTAGGTCATTTCGCCGGGGACACCGCCGGAACCGATGACGACTCCGTAGTCATTCGCCAGGCGCCGCGAGAATTCCGGCGCGCTGAGGCCGGTTGAACTGACGTTGAAATAGACGTAGTAGGCGCCCTGCGGGTAGCCATAGCTCAGCCCGAGCGCAGCGAGTTGTTCCATCCAGAAGTGACGACGCCGGTCGTATTCGGCCAGCACTTCGGCAAACCAGTCCTGCGGGCCTTCGAGCGCGGCGAGCGCGGCATACTGCGCCGGTGCATTGGCACAGATCGATGCGGCATGCTTGAAGGGCAGCATGGCCCGAATCAGCGGTTCAGGGCCGGCAATGTAGCCGACCCGAAAACCGGTCATGCTATAGCACTTTGAAAAGCCGTTGATGGTAATCGTGCGCTCGCGCATACCGGGCATGGCGGCCAGGCTATGGTGTTCGAGGCCGTCGAAGCGGTACTTCTCATAGAGTTCGTCGGCGATGACGTAGAGATTGTAGGCCTGGGCCAGGGCGGCGACCTGCGCCAGCGTTTCGCGCGACTGGATGCCGGCACCAGGATTGCTCGGCGTGATCACAATGATCGCCCGCGTGCGCTCGGTAATGCGGGCTTCGAGCGCGGCGATATCGATGGCGAAGGCATTCGCCTCGCTGGTCGGTGCGTCAACCAGAACACCGCCGGGGATCATGGCGTCGCGGCGGTACTGGTCGTAATAGGGTGCATGGATCAAGACTTCATCGCCCGGATCGAGCAAAGCCTGCATGATCACGACCAGGGCTTCCTGGGTACCGGTCGTCACCAGCACTTCGTGTTCGGCGTCAACCTCGATACCATTCTCGCGCGCCAGTTTTTCGGCAATCGCCTTGCGCAATTCGAGGATCCCGGCCCAGGGCGTGTAGGTGGTCTTGCCGGCGTCGAGCGCAGCTTTAGTTGCCGCGATGATATGCGCCGGAGTGGGAAAATCCGGCGTGCCGCTGGACATCGTAATCCGCCCGGGAGTCGGCACGGATGTCTGGCGCGGAAAGCCTTCCAGCAATTCACGCGCCCGTTGTGAGATGCGCAATTCGCGCCGGGTGCCTGTCTCAGTACTCATAGTCGCTGCTCCTCAACTTTGCATGATGGCGTCGGTATCGGCAATATGCGCAATGTAGCCGCCGGGATTGAGCGGCATCCGAATGCGCCGGCTGATGATAATGCCATTGACCGGCGAGCGGCATTCTTCCTGCACTTCGCTGGTCAGCGGATCAATCACCTTGCCGATCAACTGGCCCTTCGTCACTTCCAGGCCCAGCTTGATACCCGGTTCTTGCAGGTAGAAACCACCGGTACGTGAACGATACACAACATAATTGTCGACGACAATCTGGTTGGCGGGAATCTCCGGTTCACTGTCGATCATCTTCAGGTGTTTGAGAATATTGAGCGTGCATGTCACCGAGGGGTCGATCGTCTCGTCGATCATCCCGCCGCCGCCGGCTTCGACCACCAGCGCCACGATATTATTGAGCAGGCACTGGCCGGAGAGCATCACCGGATTGATCTGGCCCTGGCGTACCCAGACGACACGGGCGCCAAAGGCGCGGGCCATGCCCATCACCTGCTCATTCATTGATGTCATATATTCAGGCGAGAGTTGCGCACCACTACCGCCGCCGACCCCATCGGCAGCGGTAGTCTCGCCGACGCCTTTTGCTACATCGAAGATCTGCGGGAAGGCCACCGGCAACTCATCGCAGGCGCCGGTACCGTCGTGGAAATCGAGCAGATACTGGCATTTGGAGACAACTTCGTTCCACAGCACATAGGCCATCTGCTCGGTAAGCCAGGCATTTTCCAGTTTGCCCGGCCAGACCCGGTTCAGATCGAGCAAATCGGCCGGATTGACGCGCTGGCCGGTACTCTCCACCGTGCCGCCGAACTCGATGGAGAAGGGATTGGCAATTGGGAGGCAGAGAATGGTTCCGCGGAGCGTTGCCGGATCGACCTCGAGCATGGCCCGCCGAATGATCTCGGCGCCCATGGGCTCCCAGCCGTGCAACGTTGATTCGATACAGATAGTCGGCCCATCGCCGACGCCATGAATGACTTGAAACGGAATACGGACTTCAGTGCGACCGGCCAGGTAGCCGACATGCAGGTAGCCGAAGGCTTTCTGCCCGGCTGCAACCGTGATTCCGCCAATGCTTATCGAGTCGCGTGCCATAGGTTCCTTTCCTTTTTGCTCTCAACGATGCAAGTGACCTGGACGCACCAGGCGGCCGGCACCACGCAGACCAACCAGTTGCCCGTCCAGGAAGACGGTATTGCCCCGAACCATTGTGCGGCGAATTTGCCCCTGATGCGAAAGGCCATCGAACATGCGGGCGCTGCCGCGGGAACGACTGAACCAGCGCCGGGTATCGATGCTTACCGTAGGCGCGGGATCGAAAATGACCAGATCAGCGTCGGAACCCGGCAATAATGCGCCCTTTTGAGGATAAATGCCATAGTGCCGGGCCGGTTCTGCGGTCAGCAGACGCAACATCTGTGGAAGCGGTATGCGCCCTCCCAGGGCTACGGAAAGCAACAGCGGCACCATTGCTTCGATGCAAGGCAGACCGGACGGAGCGACAGAGGGATCAGGCTCCATTTTATCGTCCGGTGTAAACGGCGCGTGATCGCTGGCAATAAACGACAGCGTCCCATCCTGGAGTGCCGCCCAGAGCGCCGACTGATCGGCGGCGGATCGAATGGGCGGCGCCACTTTCGCCCAGATCCCGAAGGGTTGGGCCAGTTCTTCATTGAAGAGGAGGTACTGCGGGCAGGTTTCGCCGCTCAGCGGCGCCCCACGCCGTCGTGCGGCACGAATGACATCGGCAGCCCAGGCCGAAGTAACATGCACAACATGCACCCTGGCGCCGGTCGCTTCCGCCAGCACTGCCAGCCAGGATACAGCCATTGCCTCGGCCGCCGGATCGTGAGCGGCAGCATGCAGCGCCAGGCCGCCAGTACCGGCGCGCTCCGCCCGTTGCCGGAAGCTGTCCAGGAGCGCGTCGCTCTCGGCATGCACGGCTGTCAGCAGGCCGGTTTCGCGAACCAGTGACAGTGCCGTCAATAACTCGTGTTCGCTGGTCAACGAAAGGCCTTGAAACTGGCGACTCCGCCCCGGTGGCGGTCGGTGCATAAAGATCTTGAAGCCGATAGCACCCGCAGCAGCCTGGCCCAGAATAGCATCGCGATCCAGCGTTCCACAGCCACCAAACAGGCCGAAATCAATATAGGCATCGCGATCGGCCAGCGTCATGCGATCCAGCCAGATCTCCGGGCGCGAAACGCCAACCTCAGCGATCGGCATCTCGAAGAGCGTGGTGACACCGCTGGAGGCAGCCGCAGCCGTGCCGGAAGCGAAATCTTCGCGCTCCGGCGCCTCGGGTGCCCGGCAATGAAAATGAGCATCAACAATACCGGGAAGCACCCACCCATCACGCGCATCAATCTGTTCCCGCGCCGGCGGCAACGCGCCGGGCGCCGCCAGCAATGCAATTCGCCCCGCCCGGATGCCAATGTCGAGCGGGCGAAACCCATGTTCATCAACAACAGTGCCATTGAGAACTGCCAGATCTAGGCTCAAAGGTCAAACTCCTGTCTTTATTGTCCGCTTCGTTGCAGGCAAAATCAGCAGGGCAACTTAATTGGAATTGGAAGGCGCCGACGACGCTGTCGCGCCCAACCAGTGCAGATAGTGCCGCAAACCATCTTCAAGTTGATACTGCGGGCGGAAATCGAGATCGTTGTGCAGTCGCGAAAGATCAAGTGGTCCTCGTTCGCTGGCTGGAAACACTGCAATCGAAGCCTCCACTGCATCGGATGTTTCTTGCCATTGCAACGTCGGTATAAGCGTCGTCATCACGGTAGCAATCTCGCGCAAGCTATGTGACTGACCCGCCGATACGTTGTAGATATCCCAGGTCAGATGCTCCGCATCAACCAGCCGCGCAAATGCTTCCGCAACATCATCGATAGAACAAACATCACGCAGCAACTCGATCCCGTACAGCTTGAGCGGTCGCTGTTCGAGCGCGGCGTGAGCCAGCACATGCACCGGCGACATGCGCTGGCGCGAAGCGGTGCCGCGTTCCATCGGCCCGTAGGCCGTACCCAGCCGGCCGACAACCGTCGAGAGCTGAAACAGCGTTGCATAGCGCCGGCAGAGCTGTTCGCCGGCCTGTTTGCAGATGGTATAAAGATTGTCGATCTGCAATGGATCATCTTCGCGGATCAGGCGCCGGCGGTCGGCGGGCGCGCCATAGACTGCCGTCGAGCTAATCATCACGACGCGTTCGACATGGTTACGACGGGCAGCTTCCAGCACATTGAGGGTTCCGCCCAGGTTGACATCGACGACCATTGACGGCTCGGTTTGCTCAATCTCCAACGGCGGCGTAACGGCAGCGGCGTGGACGATGCGGCGAACCTGGTGTTGCTGCACAAGTTGTCGTAATCCATCGCGGTCACGCACATCGCCGATCATAAACTGGACGGCGGATTGCAATTCGCCGAGAAACTGCATCGTTGCCGCATCAGGCTCGCGCCTGGTCAGCGCAATCACCCGCCGGCCACGCGCAGCCAGTTTATGCACAATATTGATCCCAACAAAGCCGGTGGCCCCGGTTACCAGCACAGTCACGCGCTACTCCTTCATTCGCGGGTCGAGCACATCCCGCAGCCAGTCACCGACAAAAATAATGCCGAGCACCGTGATCGTAATCGCCAGGCCGGGAAAGGTCGCCAGCCACCAGGATGTCGCGATATGCTCACGGCCATCGGCAAGCATGGCCCCCCAGGTGACGGTGGGCGGTTGCACGCCCAGTCCGAGGAAGCTGAGCGACGTCTCGGCAATAATCGTCGTCGCCACATTCAGCGTAGCCAGCACAATCACCGAGGCAATCACATTCGGCAACACATGACGAAAGGCGACGGCCCAGCGACGCTGGCCAATCAGTGCGGCTGCGGTAATAAATTCACGCCCCTTCACCGAGAGCACTTCGCCGCGAATAACCCGCGCATACGTTACCCAGCCGGTCAGACTGAGCACAATGATCAAATTGGTCAGGCTCGGCCCCAACACACCAACTACCGCCAGCGCCAGTACAATGAAGGGCACGGCCAGGAAGGTATCGATGATCCGCGAGAGCAGGACATCAACCAGGCCGCCGTAGAAACCGGCCGCCAGCCCGAGCACGACGCCGAGCAAGCCGGCAAACAGCGCCGAGGTAACCCCGACTACCACCGAAATCCGCGAGCCATACAGGATCCGGCTCCAGACATCGCGACCGAGCTGGTCGGTGCCCAATGGGTATTCCCAACTGCCTTCGGCGGCCCAGAATGGCGGCACAAACCGGTTGCCCAGCGCCAGTTGCGTCGGATCGTGCGGCGCCAGCCAGGGCGCAAAGGCCGCCCCGATTACCACCAGAACAACAATCACACTGCCGATCAACCCGACCGGGCTATGCAACAGGCGGCGCAGCAGCGTAGCCATCTGCGCCGGGCTGGCGGATTGCTCGAGTTGCGGAGCCTGCGTTGCGGATGAAGAAACCTCTTGCGCCATTGGTTAATACCGGATCCGCGGATCAAGCAGCGTGTAAATGACATCGACCAACAAATTGATGCCCATAATAATCAACGCACTCACAAAAACTCCCGCCTGCACCAGGGCCATGTCACGCGTATACACCGCTTGCAACATCAGACGACCCATACCCGGCCAGGCAAAAACCTGTTCCACAATCACGGCGCCCCCCAACAACCAGCCGGTCTGCAAGCCAAACACCGTGACGACCGCAATCAGGCTATTGCGCAACGCGTGGCGCATCACCACGACCCACTCCGACAGGCCTTTCGAGCGAGCAGTAGTGATATATTCCTGCCGAATGATTTCCAGCATGCTGGAGCGAATCAAGCGGGTGAGCGTGGTGGCCACACTCAGGCCCAGCGTCACGGCCGGCAACACCAGGTAGCGCCAGTCGCCGGTGCCTGACACCGGCAACCAGCGTAATTCAACGGAAAAGAGCAAAATCAGCATAATGCCGAGCCAGTAGTTCGGCATAGCGCGCCCGATCACCGAGATACTGGTCGCTGCCAGGTCGACCGGCGTATTCTGGCGCAGCGCCGAGATCAGGCCGGTCGGCAGGGCCACGATCCAGGCGACCAGCAGCGCGGCAAAGGTGAGCAGCAAGGTCGCCGGAACCCGTTCGAGCACCAGCGGCAGTGCCGGCTGGCGGTAGCGAAAGGAGTCGCCGAAATCTCCGCGCAGCACCCCGGCCATAAAGGTCAGGTACTGTTCGGGCAAAGGGCGGTCGAAACCATAAGCCCGCCGGATCGTTTCGATCTCCTCGGCGCTGGCGTCCGGCGCCGCGAACTGGTAGGTCGGATCGCCGCGCAACCTGGTGACACCGAAGATAATGATCGTCAGCAAAAACAGCACCGGGATCATTTGCAAAACACGTCGGATCAGGTAACGTTGCATAGATTCTGCAATACTACTTTTCAAAAAGGGGGGTTCAAAAAGGGGGGTTCTATTGATGTCTGACGGCGACGCCGTCAGACATCAATAGAAACCCGCACGCTCTCATTTTGACGATAGGCCGGCCTATTCAACTGCGGCTTCACCGAGCCAGAGGAAGCCATCCGGCGCCGGGCTGTAATTCACCCGGTTGTTGCGGGCCAGCGTGTCTCGCATCTGGTAAAGGTAGACGTAGGGGCCGCCATTTTCGGCAGTCAGCAGTTCCTGGATCTGCTCGTACTGCGCAGCGCGAGCTTCCGGATCCATGTTCACGGCCGCCTCGCGGATAAGCTGGTCGATTTCATCGGCCTGGGCGTCGGACCAGCCGCTGCGCTCGCGGCGATCCGATCGCTCGGATAGCACCGTGATCCAGGGATCGAAGAAGGAGTTGCCCAGCGCATCCATGTAGATCTCTTCGTTCTTGCGCGGACCATAGATCTGCTCGCGGAAGGTCGAGAGCTCCATCAACTGCAGATCGATGTTCAGACCAACATCCTGCAGCATGGCCGTGATCGCCTCGGTGACTTCCTTCTGCATCGGCCAGGCTTCCGTCGAGTGGAAGGTCAGCGCTTCGCCGTCATAGCCGGCTTGCGCCAGCAACTCGCGCGCCCGCTCCGGATCGTACTCACCGACATTATCGTAGAGCTCCGGGTTCGAGCCCAGCGTCGGCGGCGTTACACGCGTCAGCGTCGGCACACCCATCCCGCCAATCAAATCGATCAGCGCCTGCCGGTCGATGGCATAGGCAATCGCCTGGCGCACCAGCGGATCGGCGGTCGAACCTTCCCAATCCGGCATCGGCTCGGAAGAACCAGCACGCAATGCCAGCAGCATGACACGGGTCGTGATATAAGGATCGAGGGTCAAACCGGCTTCTTCTTCGATCCGCGGCCAGTCCTGGATGGGCACCGATACCATCAGGTCGACACCGCCGGTGAGCAATTCGGCGACGCGGGTGGAGTCCTCGGGAATAGCCCGGAAGATCAACTGATCCACGTCCGGCGCACCCCGCCAGTAATCCGGATTGGCTTCCAGCACCACCCGATCATCGCGGATCCATTCGACGAAGCGGAAGGGGCCGGTACCAATCGGTTCCTGACCGAAACCTTCGGTGCCGACTTCTTCGGTGTAGGCCGGCGGCACAACCTGGCAGCCCGTGCCGGCCATCTTGCTGAGAAAGGCCGGTTCCGGCGCCGCTGTGACAAACTCGATGGTGTACTCATCGATGACATTGATCTCGCTCAAGAACGTCCACTGTGGGTGAACCAGTGCCGTTTCATCGGCCAGGATGCGCTCGATGGTGTATCTGGCGGCTTCGGCATTGAAGGGTTCGCCATTATGGAAGGTGATGCCCTCGCGCAGCGTCATCTGCCAGGTCGTCTCATCGATGTTCTCATAGGACTCGGCCAGCCAGGGCACAAACTCGCCCGTCTCACGGTCACGCCAGATCAGGCAGTCGCCGATATTGGAATGGATCCAGGTGGCGACAATCGCCCAGTCGTAGGGATAATCAAAGGAACTGACCAGTTCGCGCAGGCCGACAGTAATCGTCCGGCCTTCTTCAGCCGCCGGTTCCTCGGCGGGGGCTTCTGCAGGTTCCTCGGCCGGCTCTTCGGCGGGGGCTTCCGTCGCTTCCTCAGCCGGCTGCTCGGCAGGCGCCTCAGTAGGCGCCTCCTCAGCCGGATCGCCCGCGGGAGCCTGTCCACAGGCTGATACAATCAGCGCAACTATGAGCAGCAGAGCCAGCCACACCGCTCGCATTGATGTTCCTCCAGCACGCATTGTGTTCATACTCCTCCATTCGTTCAGGGTGTTCACGATACCAGCGGATCACGCCGGAGCGGCCCGAGCAAGAATTCCGGTCACTAAACATCAGGCAGAATCAAGGGTAAAACGCCTGACATTGTCGTAGTCCAGTTCCACGCCAAAGCCAGAGCCTTCGGGAACCGGCATATGCAAACCGGTTGGTTCAATCGACTCCGTCAGAATGGTATGCTGCAGGCCGGTCGGCGGCGAAGGCCAGCGGATGGCCGGCAGCGCGGCCGCCACATGCGCGGCGGCCGCGGCGATGATGTCGTAGTAGATGGCCACCGAAAGGTCAATCCCGGCAGCTTCGGCAATATGGCAGATTTTCAAGACGTTGAGCAATCCACCATGTTTGGTAATCTTCAGCAGCGCGACATGTGCCGCGCCGCGCTGCACAATATCGATCGCATCCTCCGGCCCATAGATGGACTCGTCGGCCATGATCGGTGCGCCAAAACGCCGCGCCAATTCGGCCATATCGGCGATCCGTGCCACCGGTTGCTCGATCATGCCCAGATTGCCGATCCGATCCATCGCACTCAGCGCCGAAATCGCCTGGGCCAGCGACCAGCCGGTATTGCCGTCAACCTGAATCGTTGCTTTGCCGTCAACCGCTGCACTGACGGCACGAAAGCGCTCGATGTCGCCGGGCACATCCATGCCGACTTTCATTTTCAGTACCGGGTAGGGTGTTTCTGCCAGCGTTTCCTGCGCGACATCGTGCATCTGCGCCGGCTCGGCATGGCGCACAAAGCCCATCAGGTCAATCCCATCACGCAGTTTGCCGCCCAGCAACTGGTAAACCGGCACGCCCAGCGCTTTGCCCTTCAAATCCCAGAGTGCCAGATCGATGCCCGATTTGGTAGACAGATGATCGGGCAGAGCCTCATTCATCAACTGATAAATGCGCTCGATGTCCAGCGGCGACTGGCCAACAATTGCCGGTTCCAGATATTTCTTGATATTGGTGACGATGCCATCGGCGGGCTCGCCATAGAAAGGCGCATCGACGGCAGCCTGGCCAATGCCGGTAATGCCTTCATCGGTTTTTACTTCGACCAGGACGGTCAAGGCGTCGCTGCGACTGCCATAGGAAGTCGTCAGGGTGTCGTTCCTGGGAATCCTGATAATCGTCGGGACAATGCCGGTGATTTTCATAACCTGTGTGATAACCTCCCTGCTTAGAGCGTCACATCGACACGATGGCTCCCGCCCCGGTCGCTGCTAACCATAATGCTCAACGTGGCGGCCACATCAGCCTTGCTGCGTACCAGCCATTCGAGCTTTGTCGCTGATTCACCCCAGGGCTGCCGCCAGGGATCCCACAGCGTCCGCCGGGTAACCCGCCCGGCCAGGTGATTGATCGTTTGAACCGCGGCGCCCATCAGCAACTCGACGCCCTCGCCGGTCTGCAGCGTAACCTGGGGCCATAATGCGACACCCGTCTCCAGCGCCCGCTGGCTCACATATGTCGGCAGGTATCCCTGATTTTCGATTGCCGCAGTAATCTTGTAGAAGCCGTGGCCGAATGCTTCGGCCTGGGCGCGGGTCACCCGCAACAGTGGCGACGCCGCCGCATGTTGGAGCGAAAACTGCGCAATCGGGCGGGCAACGTCGGCCAGCAGATGCTCGGGCGGGTTGCGATACACGAACATGGCATCGATACCACCAATTTCGATGCAGCCGAACTGCGGATGCGCAAAGGGTCGCCATGCAATGATTGCCTCGGGAATATGCTGCGCGATCCATGCCATCAGTTGCTGCTGCTCGGCTTCGCTCCTTGAGCGGACGGAAAAGAAGGCTTCTTTCTGGATGCCTACAGCGCGCTCAACATCCCAGAGCTCCGGCGCAAAGGCCAGCATACCAAACTGTTCGTAGGCCCAATCGGTGAATGTGCCGTGGCGCGGGCTGCGCCGGCGCTCGGTAAAATCTTCGTAGGTCGAAATCACCGGATAACCCGTCAGGCGGGTACCGACCTGGCCGATTGTCTTGAAGAGGTCTACATCCTCGGCCGGCAACTCTATGTCGCGGCGATAGCCCGAAGGACGTAACAGCACATTGCCGTGACTGTGGTAGGAATGGACGCCGACAATATTGGGATGTGCCAGGACAAAATGGGCGAGCGCGGCGGCTTCCGGCTCGTTGAGCGGCAGTTCGCCGGCGCCATATTCGCCGTGTTCCGGCGCCCAGTTGGCCGGAAACTGGCGATTCAGGTTGCCATGGCGCGGCGCCATAATCGGCAGAGTAACCCCGTCCCAATCGCGGATCGTACCCTCGGGTAGCAGGCGATAATAGATCCCGCCGAGTTCGCCCGGTTCGCGCAAGACCATCAATTGAGGGTCGTGCTCAGCAATCTTCCATTCCCCATTCGGATCCGGGATGCGCATCTGGGCAATCCGCCCGTCACCGTCCAGGTCTGCGCGATGCAGGCCACTCAACTGCTCTTCCCAGGGGAGATAATGGCCGTTGCCCACCGTACGATAGGGCGAAGTCAGGCTGATTTCCGCCCCGTCCGGATTCAGCCGGGGCACCACATACAGCGTCCGCGTATCGAGCAATTCGGTGATAACCGAATCGTGGCCATAGGATGCCAGGGCATGCGCAATCGCATAGACCGCCGCAGCCGAGGTTACCACTTCCTCGCCGTGATTATTGGCATCGAGCAAAAACGCCGGTTTGGTATTATCAGCACCGGTCGCCTGATTACTCAAGGTCACCAACCAGATTTCGCGCCCACGATGACTCTGGCCCAGGCTCGTGAGCGTGGCCAGTTCCGGATGAGTTGCCGTCAGTTGCTGGAGTGTCGTTGTGAGTTCATCGTAGCGGTAGTAGCGTAGCGTCGTTGCCGGATCAATCATAGCTGCTTGCTCGGCTCAAGGCATGACAATTCATGCAAAGGAATGAAAGTTCTCTGACTCTGGTTCCGACAGCAATGCTGCCAGAACCAGAGCCAGCAAACTGCGTTTTCGTTCTGTCGGGACTACTTGTGGCTGGATTGATAGGGCAAAATCGGCTCGGCACCGTCATTGCCATCATCTCGATGTTCGGCGTCGCTTCGGTTTCGCCAGGCCTGCCATGATTCGAGCAAAAGCTCGCCGGCCTCCTGAATATGTGCATCGAGCAGGGCCGAGGCCCGTTCCTGATCGCGGGCTTCCATGGCTTCCAGAATGTCGGGATGGGTGCCGATAATGTCGTGTGGGTTGCGATAAATACGGTGGCGCAAGGTCAAACAACGCCGTACGCCCAGTTCAATGCCGTGCCAAGTCTTCATTAACAGGCTGTGCCGGGCACAATTGACGATCGTATAGTGATACTGAATGTCCAGTTTGCCAAGTTCAATCACCTGGCCGGCATCAGCGGCTGTATGCATTCCGGCGATGATGGCATGTAATTGCTTGAAATCATCGTCGCAGGAACGCTCGGTCGCCCGGCGCACGGCAAAGGTCTCCAGTACTCGCCGAAAGCTGTATAACTCTTCGATATACTCGCCGGTAATTTCGGTGACAAACGTGCCTTTGTACGGCACATTGCGAATCAAGCCCTCTTCCTCCAATTGACTGAGCGCTTCGCGTACCGGGCCGCGGCTAATGCCCAGTTGCTCGGCAATCTGGGCCTGGTTCACCTGTTCACCAGGCACCAGTTCACCTTCGAGGATCAACTGGCGGATCGTACTGGTTACCGTCTCACGCAGCGTACGAGCATCGAGCCGCTGTAATGTGTCATGACGCATAAGGTTAGATCCTGTCGCATAGAGTGCTTGTAGCGGTAAATGATGATCAGGATGTCCCCTGAACCATACACGTTATGCATCATCAGTGCAAGGTCACCACCAGATTCAAGTACTCATCGACCGTGACCGTGGTCTGCGGTCCAATGATGGCGGTCGAGTCGCGCTCTTCCACAATCGCCGGCCCGGCGAAGCTCGCGCCCGCTTGCAAGGCGTAGCGGTCGTACACCGCCACGTCCTGGTACGCCCCCGCCTCCGCCACGTACGCCGACCGCTCGCCCTTGCGCGCCCGCGCCACCGAGTCCGCGTCCTGCGCCACTCGCTCCAGCGCCACCGACGGCACCCCGCCCGTCGCCCGCAAGCGGCAGGTCATCACTTCCAGCTCCAGGTGCCGGTGCGCGTAGCCGTAGATCACTTCGTACTGCGCGAAGAACCGTTCGCGCAAGCCCGCCAGCCCCAGTTCCTGCATCGTGCCCACCGGCAACTCCACCGTGATCTCGTGCCCCTGCCCCACGTGCCGCAGATCCGCGCTCGGCACAAACACCATCTCCGCCGCCGGCACGCCGGCCCGCTCCAGCACCTGCCGCCCTTCCGCCGCCAGTTCCGCATATACCGCGTCCAGTTCCACCAGCGTGCCTTCGCCCACCTGCGCCACGAAGGTGCGCGCAAAATCAAAGGCCATCGGCGCCGTCAGAAAGCCCAGTGCCGAGGCCACCCCCGCATTCGTCGGGATCACATAGCCCGGCATCTTCAAGGCCCGCGCAATCGCATCGGCGTGCACCGGCCCGGCCCCACCGAAGGCCATCAACATCAGCCGGCGCGGGTCGACGCCGCGTTCCGCCACGTGCACCCGCGTTGCCGAGATCATGCTCTCGTTGACTACCCGGTGAATGCCGTAGGCCGCCGCGGTGACACGCATGCCGAGTTGCTCGGCCAGTGGCTGGACGGCAGCTTCAGCGGCGGCCCGGTCGAGGTGCATGCGCCCGCCCAGAAAGTAGGCCGGGTCGAGATAGCCCAGCAGCAGATCGGCATCGGTGACGGTGGGTTGCCTGCCGCCGCGGCCATAGCAAGCCGGGCCGGGGTCGGCGCCGGCACTGCGCGGGCCGACCTTGAGCAGGCCGAGCGCATCGACGTGGGCAATCGAGCCGCCGCCGGCACCGATTTCGATCAACTCGATGGCCGGAATGCGCACGGGCAGGCCGCTGCCCCTCTTGAAGCGGTGCATCCGGGCAATCTCGAAGGTATTGGTCATCAGGGGCTTGCCCTGGGTAATCACACAGATCTTGGCGGTGGTGCCGCCCATATCGAAGGACACGAGGTCGGCGTGGCCGGTAAGCGTGCCATAGAAGCGGGCGGCAAGCGCGCCGGCAGCCGGGCCGGACTCGACGAGCCGGATGGGAAAATCGATGGCCGTCGCGGCAGTGGTAATCCCACCCGACGACAGCATCAGGTACAGGTCGCGCTGATAACCGCCATTCTGCAAGCGTTGCTCAAGATCGCGCAGGTAACGTGCGGCGAGCGGCTGAACGTAGGCATTGGCGCTGGTGGTGGACATGCGCTCGTACTCGCGGATCTCGGGCGCGACATCGGAGGACAGCGAGACGGCGAGGTCGGGGAAATGCTCGCGCAGGTAGGCGCCGATCTGCTGCTCATGCAGCGGGTTGCGGTAGGCATGCAACAGGCAAAC
>DAOTUJ010000013.1:0-3340 GCA_034437175.1 Chloroflexaceae bacterium
AGTTGCGGGCCGAAGAAGGTGGCCGCGTGCGCCTCACCGAGCGCCTGGCGTAGCGTCGCATCCGTCAGCGACTCCAGGTCGCGCAGGCCACGTTCGCCGCCGAACAGATCGCCGCCGCGCGTCGGCACCGACGCATCAGCGGAATCGCCATCGCGCTGGACACGCACCTGCGTCCGGCGCTGGTCGGGCAGATGCTGCTCGCCAACGTGCGCCGCATAGTAGGCCGCCGCATCGAAGTCGGCCAGGTCGGCGGCGTCGAGCACCTCACGCGGGACGGTATTCGTCGTGGCAAGCTGGGTATAGATCTGCTCCAGGCTGGCCACGGTTGCGCCCTGTTCCGTCGACGTATCAGCGAGCACCTGGATGGGCAGCGTCGCGCAGCGCCCGGCCAGCCGGGCGAGGTAGCCCGCCAGCAGCGCCGCCTTGTCCTGTGTGCGCCGGCCATTGATGAAGATGTGGCCATACTGATTGCCGGCAATCGCCACGTCAATCTGGGCGTTGCCGCCGATCTCCTGGCGGGTATGCTGCGCCGCTGCGGGCGGATCGGGCTGGTGCAGCAGCGCATTGACCGCTTCCGCACCGTATTTGGATCGCAGGCGATCCAGTTGCTCCGCGTAAAGATCATCATCCATTGCGGCGCGTGCCGCGTGAAGGCGCTGGAGCTTGGATTCGAGATCGTCGGCCATCGCAGGTATTCCCTCCCAGGATCGCGAGATTGGATGGTGCGCCACGCCCTGATGGTCGGCACGCGCAGACGTGCCTACTGGCCCTGGCGTGGCGCGGGATTCTTTGGCCGGGTATGGCCCGACCGGGATCAGAGCTGGCACCTTCCTTCAAACGGCGTATCCGCCCGGCGCTCGCGAACGAGCGTGGCCCCGTGCGGCATCTGGCCGGGCAAGCAGGGTGCGTGGCAAGCCGAAAGCCCAGATTATCGTTATGGTTGTCCGGCGTGTTATGGTTGCGGTTCGCCGCCCGGAGGTTGATCGGATGATTGTTCCAGCCGCCCCCGCGCGTTCGCTCCGATCCGCACCCCGCATTGTAGCATATGCCTCACCATCACGCGGATTGCTGGAGCCAGCCACCGAGCAGGCGCCCCACTTCGTCAATCATGCGGGCACCGTGCTCATAGGTTGCCGGTGTGATCAGACTGATGCTCCGGCACAGCCGCCAGTGCAGGCGAAGCTGTTCCAGCCGGATGTCGGCCTG
Source organism: Chloroflexaceae bacterium (assembly GCA_034437175.1). Taxonomy (GTDB): domain Bacteria; phylum Chloroflexota; class Chloroflexia; order Chloroflexales; family Chloroflexaceae; genus DAOTUJ01. Next base: position 1,207 of record DAOTUJ010000013.1, read on the forward strand.
CAGCAACTGCCGGCGGCGTTCCCCGCGCTGGCTTTTGGCGGCGGCAATCAGCGCCTCATGGACATCCAGCGCCGCATCCTGTACCCGCTTCGCCAGCACAAAGCGCTGGCTTTTGGAGAAGTTCATCGTCTGCGGAATCAGCCATGCCAGCAGATCGTATGTCCGCGCAAAGATCGGTGACTGCTCGAAACTCATGAGCGGTTCGGCGCCGGGACAATCAGATCGTGGAGCAACTGCTCGCGCAATCGGTAGGTATTGCCGTGCGCCGCGTGCGCCACCCAGCCGTTGATGCTCATCATAATGCGCTCCAGCGGGAGACCGCCATCGGCAACATCGCGGAAGAGCCGGCGCATCCGGCGCTTGAAGCGCACAACATTCGGGCGCTTGAGCCGGCGATGGGTGGGAAAGAGCCGAAAGCCCAGAAAGGGAATGCCGGTGTCGACCGGAAAGATCTGGGTCTTGCGGTCGTGCAGCACCAGTCGCAGACTGGCCAGAAAGGCACTGATACGGTCGCGGTGCTGCGACAGCGTGGCCGTATCAGCGCCAAACAGGAGCACATCGTCGGCATACCGCACATAGGCGCCGACCCGCAGTTCCTGCGTCACAAAGGTATCGAGTTCGTGCAAATACAGATTGGCCCAGAATTGCGAGGTGAGATTGCCAATCGGCAGGCCACGCGGTCTATCAACGGGCGTGAGCAGATCGTCGCCGGGAAACCACTGCGGCGTGTATTCGCTCGCCAGCACCCCGGCGCCGCTCGCTAGAATGCGGTCAATCAGATCCATGACCCGATCATCGGCAATGCGTCGGGCGAGCAAGCCACGCAAGATTTCATGGTCAATACTCGGAAAAAATTGCACGATGTCGCCCTGCAAAACATAGCGATAGCGGCGGGCATAGTGCTGCGCCCGATCCAGTGCGCGATGCGTGCCCTTGCCGACCCGACAGGCGAATGAATTATGAATAAATCGCTGTTCAAACAGCGGTTCAATGGTATTGCAGAGCGCATGATGCACCACCCGGTCGCGAAACGGTGCGGCGCTGATCTTGCGCTTTTTCGGCTCGAAGATGTAGAAATGGCGATAGCCGCCAGGCTGATACGTGCTGTCACGCAACTGCCGCTCCAGATCAAAGAGGTTGCGTTCGAGATGGTACTCGAACGACGCAACCTCCGCCTTGCCGCGTTTGCAGACCCGCGCCCGGTGGAATGCGTGCCAGAGGTTCTCAAAGGTGGCCATCGACTCAAAAAGCTGTTTATACATTTTCATAGGACTGCCATATGCCTCGCGAAAAAATACCACGATTCGCGCCGTAGGCGCGAGCAAGGGGGAACATATTTCCCCCTTGCAACCCCCTTTACGGAGTCTCCGCTATCCGAAGCTGCCTCATCGGCAATGCGTTCCTCACGAAAAAAACACAGGACACAGGAAACTCTTTACACCTGGTTGGCAGGAACGTGCCGGGCATGCCGCAGGCCCAGATTGTAGTTACGGTCGGCCGGTGTGAGATGGTAGCGGGAGGCCGCGCGCAGGCCGAGCGGAGGATTGTACCAGGCGCCCCCGCGCGTTGTCAAGCGTTTCCCTGCCGGATCAGCCGTATCCTCGCGTCCGTCGGCGGGATCGTAGGGATAGGGAGCAAACACACTTCGCGTCCATTCCCAGACATTGCCGGCCAGATCCTGGATGCCTTCCGGCGTAACCCCGGTCGGAAAACAGCCAACGGCAGTGGTGCCGTTGTAGATGTTGGCGTGGTTCGCTCGTTCCGCATCCGGCTCCGCCGATCCCCAGGGATACCGTCGGCGTTCTGCACCTCGCGCCACATACTCCCATTCAGCTTCGCTCGGTAGCCGGTACTGGTAGCCGTCGTTGAGATAGGTGGTGAGCCAGCGGCAAAAGGCCATCGCCTCGTACCACGTTACGTCAACCACTGGACGGTTTGGGTGACTGATGCCCAATCGGGGCGAGTTCCATTCTGCTGGTGCTGTTCTGCGTCGTCCGGTCAGCCAGGCCCGCCCAGGTTCATCCCACCAGTCAGCAGCCGGGTCGTAGCCGCCGGCCTCGATGAACAGCGCATACTGGGCATTCGTCACCGGGTAACGAGCGATTTCAAACGCTGCAATGGACAGGGGCGTGCC
>DAOTUJ010000014.1:0-15174 GCA_034437175.1 Chloroflexaceae bacterium
TTCGCGTGTCATCAGACAGGAGCCGCCCATGCCATCGCCATTTCCGGGCATGGATCCGTATCTGGAGGGCCATCTCTGGCCGGATGTCCATAATGCGCTGGCGTATAACATTCGCCAGCAGCTGGTGCCGCAGCTTCAGCCGCGCTCTACTGCGCGGCTGGAAACCTATGTGGTGCAGGATACGGAACCGGAAACCGAGATTGGCATGCTCTATCCGGATATCGAGGGACTGCTTGCGCGACCAGAGCAGCCCGCGCCCCCGGAACGCAGCGACAGTGTTCCTGATGCATCGGCAGGAGCACCTGCACCCATCAGCATTCCGGTCATGACCCCAGTTGATGTCCGGATTCCCACGGTGGAAATTCGCGATGCGACGAATAATCAACTCATCACCTGCATCGAAATCCTCTCACCCGTCAATAAGCGCAATCCCGGCCTGAGTGCCTATCGCGAGCGCCGCCAGCGACTCTATGCCGCTGGTGTGCATCTGCTGGAGCTGGATCTCATACGGCGGGGCACCCGTGCAGTGACCCATCCACGCCTGCCGTCATCGGCCTACCTGGCACTCCTGACCCGCGCACGAACCAGTATAGCCATGGCCTGGCCCATCGGCATACGTGATACCTTGCCGTTCCTGCCGGTCCCGCTCCGCGCGCCCGATCCCGATGTCTCGCTCGATCTGGGAGCCGCACTCACGGCGATCTATGATGAAGCTCGCTACGATCTTTCGATTGATTATCAGCAAGAGCCACCGCCGCCCGCATTGAGCGCCGATGATAATGCATGGCTGCGATCCATGCTGGAGTGAGCGAACGCTGCTATCGCCGGCACTCATCGAACTGGTCGCAAAACTGCTCGACGCGGCAGGCACCCCGGAAGAGATCAAAGCCTGGATTGTTCTGGTGGAAGCGAATGTTCCTGACCCCAATGTGCTTGATCTGATCTACTGGCCGGATCGCTGCGGCCTGGGTGCTAATCCCGATGCCGAAGCAATCGTCAGTCGGGCGCTGGGCTACAAGCCGATTGAGCTGTAATGATCAAGGATCGCGCTATGCCTGATGACAGGAAACCGAAGCGACCGCGCCATCCGATGCCGGACTTCATCCTGCAAGCCCTCACCGAGCACGATGTGCTGGAAGACTACCAGGCGCGCCCGGCGTATCAGCAGAACGATTACATCGGCTGGATCACTCGCGCCAAACGACCAGTAACCAGAGAGAAACGACTCCAGCAGATGCTCGATGAACTCGCGTGCGGTGGCGTCTACATGAACATGGACCACCCGGCGTCACGGAAAGCGTAGGGGAAAGAGATCATCGACCGCTTAGCTTCAGCGGTCACGAGAGTTTCCAGTTTTGCCAGCCGGGCCTGCTCAGCCGCCGTCCGTTCGTGGTGCCGGCGCACCTGGGCCTGGCGCTTTGCCGCAGTCTGGAGTTCCTCGCAGCTGCGGCGCGGAGACGTTGTCGCCGGCGATGTATTTGTGCCGGCGACGGCACGCAGCCGGCGCAGCAGCGCAACGGCGACATGCGGCTCGCCACGCACCAGGCGCAACAGGAAATCGTTGCGTTCCGCTTCGCGGAGCAGCGTGAGCCACCGTTCCAGTGGCTCATCGTTTGCCGCGAGACTCGCGCTCGCTTCGGCTGCCCCGGCAATCAGATCGTGATCAATGGCGAAGAATTCGGCAAAAGCCTGCAAGGCCGTGACGTCCTGCTCCAGTTTGATCAGTGGCGAATGGGCTGGGGCTGAACCGGCCGCTGACGCACGCTGAGTTCGGCGCGCCGGCTGCCGACCAGCCTGCATAATCCCGAGCTCGACCCGCCGATCCGGCTGGGTGTGCAGTGTCAGGGCGAGTGGCGCGTTCTTTTGTGCCGAACCATCGATGCAAAAGGGGAGCAGTGCCTCCCAGATAGCCCGTGGCGTTGCCTCCTGGCTGCTGTGGGCCGGCTCGCGCAGTGGTTGGGCGGCGAGGCAGCGGCCAGGCCGAGACATCCGTGGAAACGTCCCTGGAGCAAGCGGCGCCAGCGAGTATTGGCCAGTGCTGCTTGAGTGCAGAACTTCTCGTCACACCTCTCGCGGGCTCGTGGTACAATTGCGCAAATGATACTACCATCATCACTATGCGCTACAGCATAGACCTTGTGGGAGGGTTCGCGATGAAGAAAAGCGAACAGGTGCCTAAACAGCTTCAGCCCATCTACGATGAGATCACCGCGATCACCGACGTGTTCTGCAACGACCATCTGAATGCGGAGTACGCCCGGCTTAGCCGGCAGCTTACGGCTGCGCTCAGCCGCAAACGCCCATCACCATTGCTGCGCGGGAAGGTGACAACCTGGGCCTGTGGCATTGTCTATGCCCTCGGCAGCGGTAACTTTCTCAGCGACCGATCCTCCAAACCTTTCATGCGTATGGAAGAACTGTGTTCGCTGATGGGCGTCAGCAAGAGCACCGGGGCGAATAAGGCTGCCGAGATCCGCAAGCTGTTTGGGATGTATCAACTTGACCCGAACTGGACGCTACCCAGCCGGATGGATCAGAACCCGATGGCCTGGATGATCATGGTCAATGGCTTTATCATCGACGCGTGCCACACGTCGCCGGAGATCCAGGCCGAGGCGTATCGCAAGGGCCTGATCCCCTATATTCCTGGATCGCCCAGGGAAGAGTAAATAGTTATCGAGTGTTTTGCAATTTTGGCGAGCAAAGCTCGCCAAAATTGCAAAACACTCGATAACTGTTCTTCCGGATGCTGGTTGCTGAGGGCTCACTGCTGTGCCAGCTGAGCCTCTGGGAGGCAGCGACAAGCGGCGACCAGCTAAGGCTGGCGAAGATGCAGGCGGCACTCGCTTCATGTCTGGCGATTATGTTGCAGCAGCCGGCATGAGCACCATTGGCTGGCCGAGATCAAAGATGACCTTGCGGTAGGCAAAATACACCCACTGGACGCAGGCAACTACGAGAAATTGTGATGAGAAGACGACGGTTGCTGCGGCAATGCCAAGCGCGAAAAAACGGGCGGTTCGGCGCTGGAGGCCAATCCCGTCATAGGCCTGGTCGATGATTGAGGAGAGCGTATAAATATTGAGCGGCAGTTCAGCGATCACGATCAGCGCAAATACCAGCACGCCCACTACACTCAGGCCGAGCGAGGCGGTTGCCGCCAGGTAATCGGTATTGACTTCGCGGCGCAGCGTTTCCAGCCGTACATGCTCGTGCTCGACCAGGGTGGCATGGGATTTCACCTGGCTCCCATCAGTCACCGTAAGCCAGACGGGAGTGCGTGTCCGTCGGCGCTTCAACGCGATCCGCAGGCCGCCAAGCGCCATGCCGCCGGCGATCAGAATAGTTGTTTCCAGCATATGCCGTATCCCTTTCATTCCAGGCAGAAGTCGCCGTTGGCCGAAGGTATGATCGGATCGCTTGCGGCAGGACAAAACCGTCGCTGGTAGCCATCAACAGTGATCGGCGCTGAAGATGCTGGAGCGCATGCAACATAGCCACATTCGGCTCCGCGGCGGCTATCGTTTGCAGCAACTGGACAAAGGTGCGAGCCTGGGACATCCCGGCCAGGTGATGCAACACTGCTCGCTCCAGGTTCTCCGGCCAGATGGTGCCGCTGTCGTAGAGCGCACCGTTGAGGATGAGGCCGACGACCGGGTTGCCCTCGCTGTCGCGGGCGCCGGCATCCGGCACTGCAGCTTCACCCAGTTCGGCCCGGTTCAGGCGTGCCCCGGCCAGGATGACATTCTCGCCGAACTGCGTCGCTGCGAAGCGGGCGCCTTCCAGGCGTGTACCGCCCATATCGGTGTTGGTTAGCGATGCTTTGTCGAAAATGCTCTCGCGCAGGTCGGTACCGTTCAGATCGGTATGCTCAAAATTGGCGCCCTCGATAATCGCGCCGCGCATATTGGTGCCCGAGAGGTCGGCATTGATCAGATTGGCACCGGTGAAATCGACATCGCGCAGATCGGCGCCCTGGAACCGTGCCCCCGACAGCGAACCACTGTCACCCAGGATGCTGCCGGCCATATTGGCACCGGCCAGGCGTGCGCCTCGCAGATTAGCCCCAATCAGGCGCACCCCACTCAGATCAGCACCTTCCAGATTGACGTTGATCAGGCGGGCATTGGCCAGCGTCACCGCGTTTAGCAGCGTCTCCCGCAAATCAAGCCCGGTAAGATTTGCCCCCGTCAGATCGGCGCCGCTGAAATTGGCCCCGCGCAGGTCGGCGCCGTCAAAGTTGGCGCCAATGGCATTCACTCCGCTCAGGTCAGCCTGGCTAAAATTTGCTGAAGCCAGCGAGCCACCAATGAGCACAACCCCGGCCAGGCTGGCCTCGGTCAGATCGGCGCCGGTCAGATCAACCAAGTTGAGCCAGGCACCATTGAGATTGGCCCCCCGCAGATTGGCCCCGGCCAGGGTTGCGCCACTCAGGTCGGCGCCACTCAGGTCGGCTCGCTCCAGGTTCGCACTCGTCAGATCGGCGCCGCTCAAATCGACGCCACTCAGATTGGTGCCGGCCAGCTGGGCCTCAACCATATTCGCATTATTGAACAGGCTTCCGCGCAGGCTAGCCGCACCGCGCAGATCAACCCGCGTAAGATTGACGCGGGTAAGGATCGTGCCGCGCAGATCTGCCTCAAACAGGTTGACACCACGCATATCCGAGCCACGAAAGTCGGTGCCGACCAGGGTGGCTTCGCTCAAATCGGCATTCAGCAGGTTGGCATTGGTGACAATCGCGCCTGACAGATCGGCAACAGTCAGGTTTGCCCGTTCCAGGGTGGCATTCGAGAGGCGCGCCTCCAGCAGGTTGGCCCCCTCCAGATTGGCACCATTGAGCGTACTGCCGGCCAGGTTTGCGCCCTTGCAGTCCGGTGCACAACGCACCGGGTTCAGCATGACACTGACAGTCAACACGGTTACGGCGCCCACAAAAACCATGATCTGGATCGCACGCCAGAGTAGCAACTGCATAGAACCACCGTCTTTCTGCTTCAGGCCCATTGGACAATATAGCATACCGGCGCCTTGAAAACGCCTTATCACGGTAATCTGGCAGCAGCAGGCTGATCAACACGCCGGCAAATAGCGAGAACCAGGTTTGTTGCCGGCATACCCATTGGAACCACGGAAGAACACGACACCGCATCGGCCACTCCTACGCATCGGAACCACGACAGCTATGCGCAGCGTAGCAGCCGCTCAGCGGAACGGCATCAGTACGAACGGCGGATCTTGTGGAATGCGAACATGCGATCTATACTATGAACCTGCGGCACAACGGGGAGAAAGGCACCATGATGAGCATTGACCACGACGGCATCTTCAAGCAACTCCTGCGCGAGTTCTTTGTCGAGTTTCTCGAACTCTTTGTGCCGGATGCGCTGGCACTGATCGACCCGGACAAGCTGACGTTTCTGCCCCAGGAGCTGTTTGCGAACCTGCTCGACCCGGATCGCCGGGCCGCGGATCTGGTGGTGCAAACGCCGTTTCGCGGCCAGCCGGCGACGTTCATTGTGCATCTGGAGCACCAGGCCCAGGTCGACGAAACGCTGCACGCACGCATGTTCCGCTACTTCGCGCGATTTCATGACCACTATGCTGTGCCGGTCTACCCGATTGTGCTCTGTTCCTACCATTCCCCGAAACGGCCTGCGGCGGATCGCTATGGGCTGCGCTTTCCCGACTTCGCGGTACTCGATTTTCGCTTCCGGATGGTACACAAATCAGTTCCGCTGGCGCGACTACCTGAACCATGCCAATCCGCTGGCGACCGCGCTGCTGGCCCGGTGCAGGTCGCGCCCCGCGAGCGCCTGGCCGTGAAAGCCGCTTGCATCGCACACCTGGTAGGTTTGCCTATCAGCGCGAAACGGCGGCGTATGCTGCGGCAGTTTCTGGAAGTGTATTTGCTGCTGAAGCCAGACGAGGAGCGTGCATTCCAGCAGGAACTCCCGGATCTGGCGCCAATGCAACCGGAGGAAGAGATGACGCAGATCGTTGGGATCCAGCGTCAGATCCAAGCGACGGAGCCGTATCAGGCATTGCTGCGCAAGGTCAGCCAGCAAGGTCTGATGCTGCTTGACCGCAATTGGAAAGGCTTCTTTGTGGCGACGAAGGCGTATCGCGACATAAGGTGGACCCAATGCCTCCGGCGCCGGCTGCGCTATTCCGCTCCGATCCGCCAGATCACGACTTCGGCGGCGCGTACGCTCTGACCCTCGATCCGGATGCCGCTGTTCGGACGCCGCTCGACACGATCGACGAGGCCTGGAGCCACACCAACGCTGATGCTCGCACCTGCGGGGTGCAAGGCGAGCGCTTCGATCTGGCCGGGCTGTTCGAGGAAGGTTTCTTGCAGCGCGCCGCCGGAGACACTCCAGAACTGAACCGTGCCGTCGGAGGCGCCGGAGACGAGGCGGTGGCCATCGCCGGCGAAGGCCAGCTCGGCGATCACGCGCGGCCCATCGCTGAGGGTGTGCAACAGGTCGCCAGTACGTAGATCCCAGAGTTTGATCGTGCTGTCGCCGCCGGCAGTAGCGAACATGGCTTCCAGCGGATGAGCGGCGACGGCCGAGACGCGCTGCGGATGGGCTGCATACCGGGTTGGGGCGGTATCGGCGGCGAGCGGTTGGACAAGCACATTGCCGTCGGCGACGGCGCCGATGAGCGTGAGGGGAGCGCCGGACGCGAGGGCGGCCGTCTCAAGCGGCGCGGGCAGGACGATGCGGGCAAGAGCGGTTCCCGCGCCATCCCAAAGCGTCGCTTCGGAGCCGGCTGCGCTCACGATGCGTGTTCCGTCGGGAGTGAAATCGAGGAGGACGAAACCCGGCTCGCTGTGAGCCTGCCAGGTCTGCAGCAGCGTACCTGTGGCATCATAGCGTTGAATACGACCGTCGAGCAAGCCCAGCGCAAAACCGCCGGCGGCAGGAGCGAAAGTGATCGCCCGCACGCGCTCGTCGGGGGAGCCGTAGCGCGCGAGGCGCCGTCCGGTCTGCGTATCGTAGAGGGTGGCGCGGCCCTCGGCGATCACGGCGAGGCGGCTGCCGTCGGGCGAGTAGCGCAGATCGCCTTGCTGCACGCGCTGATCGATCCGGGCCAGGCACGGACTACGTTCGAGGGCCTGATCGAGCAGACCACAGGGCTGGAGCTCCTTAACGCCGACGGGGATCAGCAACCCAACCGCGACGGCGGCCAGGATGGCGATCCCCAGGGGCCGCAACCGCGGGAGGCCGCTACGCCGCAACCGCTGCACGAGGGCCGGCGTTCCGACCAACAACACCAGCACACCGACGAAGATCAGCGCACGGACATCGAACAAATAGCCGACATAGATGAGGATACTGCCTGCCGGTGCCAGGGTGTACACGCAACTCCTCCAAAATCAGCGGGCACCCACGCGAGGCGCCCCAACGATATGAACGAGGAAATACGATCGTAACTAACGACATAGTCCCGACGCCACACAGCGAGAGGGGAAAGTCGGTTGTCCACACTGATCGCGATTGGCGTGGTTGCAGCGATGCCGCAACCACGCCAATCGATCAAGCGTTCCGAGCAGTGGCTTAGCGCTGTACCAGTTGTACCAGCGGTAAGTAGACCAGGTTCGCCGTCGGTGGTGGCACCACATTCTCGGTGGTATACAGCTCCGACACCTGCGTACTTGTGCCGGCTTCGTACTGGCTGATCACACCGTAGTTGTTCGTCGTACTGATCGTGCGTAACCCCTGAGTATTCGTAAGCTCCGCCGGTAACGTGAACGTCCAGTTCCCCTGCGCGTCGGCAGTAGTCGTCCCAAGCGATTGCAAGGTCTCGATCCGGTCATTGCGGTTATCGAGGAAGAGTTCAACTGTGCAGAAGGGGCATGTGCTGTCAATGGGCGGCGCGTTGCCGGGCGGTTGGCCGGGGTCGCCAGATCGCCCCTGTACCATCGTGCCGTCGATCAGGGTGATTTTGGCCGGGTTGAAGTACGCCAGTTCATTCGGCACCTCCGGCCCGAAGTCCACCGCCTCGACGCTGTTCACGATCCGATTGCTCTGATAGGTGTTGGCATTCCCATCGATGGTACCGGAAATATGATTGATCGCGGCATTCTGGAGCGCTAAAATGTAGTTGTCGCGTACCACGGTGAAGTCGCCGGCTATGCGGATGCCCTCACCGCACACGCCGACATTGGCACCGGTTGTATCGCGTCCGATCAGGTTGTTGATCACCAGATAGCTGCCGACACTGCCGACCTGGACGCCGAACGGTTGGGTCACCTGGGGATCGGGGCTGCGAATGCTCAGGCCGACGATGACGTTCTGCTCGGCACTGCTTGGCCCGCCGACCTGGGTGCCCAGGCCGCCGATAAGGGCGATGCCGCCGCCGGAGATCCAGTCCGGATTGGTGCAGATCGTCTGACCACTCGGCGGCGCAGGAATAGTGCCGTCGGCCCGCGTGCCGATGCGGTTGCCGACCACCCAGCTATCGTCGCTGCGGATGGTCATGGCGGTGGCGCGCGATCCGGTAACGACGTTGTTGCGATACACGTTGCCGCCGGTCTGGGCAGGTGGCGTTTCGGCATCCTGAATAGTTGCCCGGTTGTCGATCGTATTATTGTCGTTGATATAGAAGATGCTGGTGCCGTCCTCCTGGAGGCCGAGCCAGTTGTCTTCGATAAAGTTCCCGCCGGCATTGACCTGGATGCCGAAGCCTTGCAAGCCTAAGCCGCGGATCACATTTTCCGAACCATCGACAATCAAGATCTGCTGGGTATTGGTGCCGCGCACAAACACCTTCGGTCCGTTAGCACGTCCGCCGGGTTGCGTAGTGGCATCAATGACGATCTGATCGCCTTCAAGCCGGCGAAACTGATTACTGGGGGTACTGTTCAGATCGATCCGCCAGACTTGGAGGGGGCTGTTATACCCAGGGTCGCTGGTCGGAATGTCGAAGTTGATCAATACCGGCCGCTGTTCGGCGGGCAAGGCACGAGCTTGCACAATCGCGCGCCGCAGGGTACACGGATTGGTGGCGCATGTGGTCGACATGCTCGTATCGGGATCGGCGGTGCTGTTGACGGTAATCGTGGTCGCGTAGGTGTACTCGGGAAGGGCGGGCACCGGGCGCGGCTCCACAATCGCATACTGGGTTGCTGCCGTGGGTTGCGGGCGCTCTGGTGGCAGCGGGGTCGCAATCACGCCGGAGGGGCCGTACAGATCATCCGAGACGCGGGTGCTCGTTCCGGCATTGAAGTTCTGGATCGTACCGTTGGCGGCAGTGGTGCTCTGGGTGCGAATACCCTGATTGGAACTGAGGCCGCCTTCGGGCAGAATATTCGGCGCACTCCAATTGCCCTGTGCATCGGCGGTAACCGTACCGAGCGAGGTAAGCGTCTCGATATTGCCGTCCCGATTGTCGAGGAACAGCTCGATCACGCAATTGGGGCAGGTGCTGTCGACGGGCGGTGCGCCGCCGGGCGGTTGGCCGGGATCGCCTGAGGTTCCGGCGACCGTTCGCCCACTGATGCTCGTGACCTTGGCCGGGTTAAAGTATTTATAGCCATCCGGGACGCTGGGGAAGAAGAAGACAGGAATGATTGAGTCTTCGATCTGGTTGCCGCGAATCAGATTCGCGCCGAGCGCCAATGGCGCATTGCCGCTCAGACCGATCGCGCCGGTCTGCGGTTGATCGCCGTCCGTAGCTTTGTTGGTGTCGTCGTTGCGAATGCCGGCACCATAGATCGTATTGTTGCGAATGATATTGTCGCGATCAGTGAGGCGAATGCCGTCGCCGCAGGTACCGAATTTCTGGTCAGCGCTATCAATGCCGATGATATTATTCTCGACCAGGTTGCCGTCGCGTTCGATCAAGATCGCCGGGGGTGGCGTGTTGAGCGGATCTTTACTGGCGAACAGCATGCCGACAAAGCGGTTGTTGCGTACTGTATGATCACTGCCCGACAGCGTAATGCCCGCCCCGCCGAACCAGTTGTTGTAGGGCGCATTCGGGCGGCATCTGCGATCAACAGCAATCGTTGGCACCGTCCCGTCGCCACGGGTGCCGAAGGAGCTGTCTTCGATCGTGCCGTTGCTGCCGCGCATCGTAATCGCAACCGTGCGCGAACCGCTGACGGTCACGTTGCGGTAGGCATTGCCGGTGCTGGCATTGGCCTCTTCAAAACTGGCGCGACTATCAATGGTTGGGTCGTCGCGTAGGAAGAAGATCTCCTGGCCGCTCTCCTCAAGCCCGCTCCAGCTATCTTCAACCCGGTTGTTGCTCCCATTGAAGAGCACCCGGTAATATTGGAAGCCGATCCCAACGATCGCATTCTCATTCCCATTGATCACCAGGCGATCCGCCTGGGTTGAGCCGCGAATGAAGATCTTCGGCCCGCTGCTGCGTCCGCCGGGCTGGGTAGAACCATCAATCGTGACCTGTCCGCCAGCCAGATCGCGCAAGTTCGCGCCGACACCCTCACCCAACACCAACGTCCAGGTGCCTGCGGCGGCGCCGGTGTTGGCTTCGTCGGCGGGGATGTTGAAGGCGATGCGTACCGGACGCTGGCCGGCCGGTAGGTTCCGCGCCTGGACAATGGCGCGCCGGAGGGTACAGACGCCGCCTGCCGATGCGCTAAGACAGGTTTCCGACATACTGAAGTTGGTATTGTCGGCCACGGTATTGACGGTAATCGTCGTAGCGAATGACGGCTGCGCGGCGCCGAGACGCGGAAACGCTGCAATGCCGACGGTTAGTGGGGCCAGAACGAGGAAGAGCACAAGAACGAGATAGGAACGGCCACAACGCATGAGGGGTCTCCTTTGTTACACAGTGCGCGAATATACGCCGATAGCATGGCATCCGACTCTCGCGCCGTTCTCGTTCACCGTGAAACAGGGCCAGATAGCTGGTATACTTGAGGTGTTTATACGATCTACCGCTCAGAGTCGGCTTACGGGATGCGCCCTTGATGTCTCAGCCTGGTACACTCACCATCGCGGTTCTTGGCCCGTTTCGCGCCACATGTAATGGGCGCCTGCTGCCACTTGCGCCGGGTTCGCGCGCCCAGGCATTGCTGACATTCCTGCTGCTCCATCACGACCGCCCGGTAGAACGGAGCTATCTCGCCGGCCAACTTGAGCCCGATCTCACCGATGCCATAGCTCGGCGACGCCTCTCCGATGCGATCTATCAACTGCGTCAGGCTCTGCCGGAAGGCCGTTTGCATGCCCGCCCAAAAAGCCTGGTCCTACGCCTCGCGCCCCAGGACATCTGCGATCTGCGCGAGTTAGAAGATGTGTTGCGGGAGCCAGTGGGGGCAGCTACGGCGCAGCGCTTGCTTGCCTGCCCGGATCCGCTGATCGGCCTCGAGTTGGAGCACGAATGGATTATGCCGCTGCGGGAAGGCTTGCGCCTGCGCTTTCTCACTGCCTTGGAACAGTCGGCACAGGCCGCAGCCGAACAGGGTGCCTGGACGACGGTGCGGGATCTGCTACAGCGAGTATTACAACTGGAACCGCTCCGCGAAACCGCGCAACAGAACTTGCTGCATGCGTATGCGATGCTAGGCTCGTTGGGTGAGGCTACGGCCCAGTACACCGCGTGGCGCGAACGGTTGCAACGCGAATATAGCTTTAGCCCCGATCAGGTAACCGAGCGCATTGCCGAACGCCTGACCCGGCAGTCAGCGCGTCCCCTAGAGCCGGCGAGCATCGCCCTGCCCGCCGAACTGCCGCTGGTTGGGCGTGATCGCGAACGCCGGCGCATGCTCACCTGGCTCGATCAGGCCGATCATCAGGCCACGCTGGCCCTGCTCGAAGGTCACGCCGGGATCGGCAAAAGTCACCTCCTCGCCCATGTTGCTGATGATGCTCGCTGGCGCGGTTGGCAGGTAGCGCGGGCGACTGCCGGCAACGAGGGCAGTGTGATCGAACATGCCCTCGCACCGCTGTTTACGCCGCTGCAATATGAGCAGATCGCTGCAACGCTTCCCGGCGTCTGGCGCATGCGCCTGGAATACCTGTTTAGCGGTCGGCATTCCCCATCGCTACTCGGCAGTGCGTACGGCGGCAGCGAACCGAAGTGGTATCGTGAGGCGATTTTGTTGGCGCTGGAGTCGCTCACCCAGCACGCACCGCTCCTGCTGATTCTTGACGACATCCACCAGGCAGCAGATCCGGATCTGGCGCTCCTGCCACAGATCGCTGGCTTGATCACCCGCCATCCGCTGGTGCTGATCGTCAGCTATCGACCGTCAGTGCGCGATGATCTTGATCGTTGGCCGCAGGTGCAATTGCTGGGCGATCTTGCCGCAGATTGCCGCCTGCAACTGACAGTATTGCCGGCGGACGCCTGTGCAACGCTGCTTCAGCGAACGATTGGTTTGTGCAGCGAACTAACCGTTGAATATTTGGAGCAGGTGAGTGGTGGGCACCCGTTGATGCTCTGCGAGGCGATCCAGGTGTTGATCGAACGCAATGCCTGGCATCAGGGCTACGACGGGCGCTGGCGCGTTGAACCGCACGCCCTCGAGGTGGTGCAGTTGCCCACCGTGGATCAGACGATTGCAACTCGGTTGCGGCATCTTGCTGCGCCGGATCGTCTGCTGTTGCACTGTATTGCGGTTCACAAAGCGCCGTTGAGTGTGGCCCAATTAGTGCTTGCCACTGATCACTCGGCGCAGTGGATCATTGATCGTGCCCAGCACCTGGTTCAACGTCACCTGTTACGTGTGCATCCAAGTGGCTACACCTGTGCCCACGACCTGGTAGCACAAGCCGTTTATGCACAGATGAATGCAGAGGAACAGCGCACGATCCATGGGCGGCTGTTCACCGCACTTGCCGAGGGTACCGATGGCAGCAGGGAACAACTGGCGCAACACGCCTTTGCGGCGGAAGCCTGGGCTGCGGCGGTGCCGTTCTTGCTTGCGGCGGCGCACGAACGACGCCAGCGTGCCGACTATCGGGCGGCACTGCGGCTGATTACCCAGGCAGAGACCGCACTGGAGCAGAGTGATCTTCCCCATGTGCAACGACAATGCTACATCATCGATCTGCTGTTTGAACGGCTGCAGATCTGGAGTTGGCACCCGCCGGAGCAACTGAAACAATATCGAGTCGATCTGGAGCAGTTGGACGCTGCGCTTGCGGATGATAGTCCGCTGCGACCACGCCTGCTGATTGCGTGGGTCAATTATGAACTCGCGCAGGGGAACAACCAGGCCGCGCTCGATCTGGCGACAGCGGCGATCACCGAGTATGCAGGCGCGGAGCCAGGCGTTGTCGCACGCCTCCACATGCAAGCAGGGAAGGCCGCACAGTTTGTCGGTGCTGTAGCCGTCAGTCAGGCGTATTTACGCCAGGCATATAGGTTGGGTTGTGCCGCCGACGATGGTGAATCGACAGTTGCGGCACTGGGCCTTCTGGCGATCTACGACCACTTCGCCGGGGATTTTACGGCCGCACGCCGAGGCTACCAACAGGTACGCGATCGCGCGGAGAGTCACGGGTTGCTCATAGCCGGTTTGATCGCCAGCGCCAATCTAGCGGCACTGGATCATGCCGAGGGCAATCTGGCCGCCGCTCTCAGTGGCTATGAATATGTGGTGACGCGAATGGAACGCTACGCCGCCGTCGATCCGGCCGATCTAGAGAGCCTCGCGGAAGTAACCATGCACATCGGTGATTTTCCTCGGGCGGCGCAGTTACTCGATCAGGCCATCGCCCTCTGGGAGCGCCGCAGTGGGAACCCGGCCCTTGCCGTTTGCCGGCGGATCACATTGGCGCTCGCCCGCGACGCCGTCGACGAAGCGCAGCACTATCTGGCCGCAACCCACGCACTGCCGCAGATCCAGGATGATGCACGGGTACAGGGCGAGGTGCATGTATGGCAGGCCATGATCTTCCTAGAAACGGGACAACTGGCGCTGATTGAGGCCGAAGTGCAGCAAGCCGAGCATATCTATCGCCGGATGGGCGTGCGCTTTTATGATGCGTTTCTGCATGCCGTGTGCGCGATCGGTCTTGCGCGTCAAGGTAAACTTGAGCACGCACAGCAAGCGGTACAGCAGGCTGAAGCAGCGCTGGCCAAGCGCATTCAGACGTTTGTTGACCCGCGCTACCTGCTGGGGCTTACGGCTGAGGTATTGAATGATCCCAGCGCCGCAACGTTCTATTTGGATGCCTGGAACCACGTGACCGCGCAGAGCGCGGCACTACCCCCGGAATACGCCCGGTGTATGCAGGCGACGCCGTATTATCAACGCCTGGAATGGGCAGTGCGACGCACAACGACTGAGGAAGTGCCGGTGCGCCTACCCCTCAAATACGCTCCCACCGGACGACCATTGCATCCCTGGGAGACGGTTTCCGTCGTGTGGGAACACCCAACGCCTCCCTCCGCAGATTCCGACCGCCATCAGCGCTGGCATGTGCTGCGTACCTTGATCCTTCAGGCGAACCTCCAGGACGCGGCGCCCTCGTTGTCGGCGCTCGCGAAAGCGCTTCAGGTGAGTGTTGCAACCGTGAGCCGCGATGTACAGGCCTTGCGCGCTGCGGGCGAACGGTTGCTTACACGGGGTTAAGGGCGGACTACGCGAGCACGAACGGACGGTGCCAGGATAGTCAAAACGAGCAAGGTCCAGATGCGCTATGGATAAAGTCGAGTTTAGAGAGCAGCCGAAGCATTGCCGGCAGGTCGGCCCACCATCGCACTGTGCAGCAGAGAAACCTGGCCTGCCGCAATGCCACAAGCGCAGCTTATTCACGTGGGCGGCGTGGTTCACGTGCCATCGAATGAAACTCATGGTTGGGCAACATCTCAACCGCAGTGGCCACCCGGTTGCTATAATTGAAGAACGCAGCGATCTGGATGATGTCAAATATATCTTCATCCGTGAAACCGTGGTCACGCAGGCCATTGATGTCATCTTCAGCAATGACATCGGGTGAGCGAGTCATCTTCACCGCCAGGTCAAGCATCGCCCGCCGGCGTGGGCTGAGCTGGTGAGCCGCGCGATAATTTGCCATAATTGTATCGGCCAGGATCGGATCGCTGCTGCGCACACCAAATAGATCGGCGCGGTAGCCCCCGCTTTCAAGCGTGGGGCGGAGCGCCGTTGGGGGGTAGCTTGAAAGAGTCGGTTGACCGTAAGTAGCTCAGCGTGGTATACTGTCCATATGGAACAAACGT
>DAOTUJ010000015.1:0-12587 GCA_034437175.1 Chloroflexaceae bacterium
GCTTCCGGGAAGCTGGACAGAAACTGGCGCGGACAGCTTCCGGGAAGCTGCCACCCCGGCGGCCGCGCGCTGCTGATGCGGATGGCCCCCAGCACCGGCCATCCGCACGTCAGCAGAAGCTTCCCGGAAGCTGGATCTCGTCACACCCCCCATCACGTGCCGTTGGATTGCTATGGTATACTGAGAAACAACCAGAACGCTGACCACAAAGCTTATGCGCATCCACTTATTTGAACGCATTCCGGCGAATCTTTTCAATCCGCTGGCAGCCCAGAGTGCCCCGTTGTATGCGGCGGTGTTGTTGAGCCTGTTTGAGGAAACTCAGCGCCATCAGCAGCCGCTCTCACGTGACCTGGCACTCAACCTGGTGGCGGAGTTGCTTGCCGATGCCGATGCCGGCGAGCTGGCGCTCGATGTCGCTGCCGGTGAGCCGGCTTTGCCGGAAGAAGACGATACGCTCGCTCGCGCCGGTACGGTGCTGCGCTACCTGACCGCCTGCGGCTGGCTGCGCGTCGAAACTCAGAGCGATTATACGATTGCCTATACGCTGCCGGCCCATGCTTTTCGGCTGCTGAATGTGTTGCACGAACTGGCCAGTAACGAGCCGCCGCGCCTGCGCGGCATGATCTGCGCCATCCACGATTTGTTGCAGGCCGCCCGCCGCGAAACCGGCGACTATGTGCGCCTGCGTGAGGCGCATTACCAGACCCGCTACCTGCTCCAGGCGCTCAAAGAACTTCAGCATAATATCGGCGAACATATTCAGCAGGTGCTCGAACAGCTCCAGGCCCGCGATGTGCTTGAACAGATCTTTACCAGCTATCGTGACCAGATCGTCGATAGCGCCTATCACCAGTTGCGCACGACCGATCATGTTTCACGCTTTCGCCCCGGCATCCTCGATGCGCTCGGCAGCCTCGATGATAACCGGCAAATTGAAGACCTGGCCCGCCAGATGCGGATGCGTGGCGAGGTTGAAAGCGTCGAAGAGGCTATCGACCTGCTCAGCCGGAGCATTCGCGAGGTGCGCGACCATTTCGGCCTGCTCGACCGCTTGTTGACGACGATCGATACTCGCCACGGCCAGTTTGTCGACTCGGCGGTACGCAGCATTGAGCATCAACTTACGGCGAGCAGCACGACCAGCGGCCAGTTGCACGCCCTGATTGATCATCTGATCCACGCGGTGCCGGGCCGGGCCGATGAGCCGCTGCCGGCACCATACGATAACCTGATCGCACTATGCGGCCTGGAATTGCTCGATAGCGAGTCGCTTGCACCGCCGACTCGCGCTGCCCAGCCCTTTGTGCCCGAGCCGGTCGCGATGCCGCAACTCAGCGCCGAGCAAATTCGGCTGGCTCACGAGCAGACGCTGCGGCAGATGAATCGCGCTATCAGTCGGGAACGCGTGCGCCGCTACGCCCAGCAGTTGCTGGCCGGCCGCGACGAATTGCCGGCCAGCGAGTTGCCGCTCGATGGCCCCGACGATCTGCCGCTGCTGATTTATCTGCGCTACTATGGCGACGGCTCGCTGGGCTATGCCATCGACGAACCGCCCGACGGCGCCTGGATCGAACGGGCCGGCCTGGGCTTCCGTTCCTTCGTCCTGCGGCGCGCCGATTAAGCGGCGCGCCACAGCCGCGGCTTGCTCGCGCTGCAACGGGTGTTTTTTGCCTGCGGCAGCGTGGAAGTTCTTTCTTTTTCGTTTGATGTTGCGGCATTGCCGCAACATCAAACGAAAGGAACCGCTTTTCGTTCAGCGGAAGCCATATGACGCTCATTACGTTTGCCGAAACCTATAGCGAACTGAATTCCAGCGAACAGCAGCAGTTTGGTGAGACGGTGCGCCGCCTGCTCAGCGAGGGGTTGATCTGGCGCGAACACGAGCCGGATCGCCGCAGCTACAATTTTCTGGTGCGCCGCCGTGAAATGGTCGCCGATTACCTGGCGGTGGCCGGCTGGGAATTGCGCTACGATGAACGGCTGGGCGTGTTTCAGGTGCTGCACCGCGACGGCGCGCATCGCCGCCGGCTCAACCGCGACACGACTATCTGGCTGTTGCTGCTGCGCCTGATCTATGCCGAGAAACGTGAGCGTGCCGAAATTGCTTTGACTCGCTATCCGACCATCAGCATTGCCGATCTGTATCAGCGTTATACCGAGTTTTTGCCTGGTCAGGCGGTCAAGAAACGTTCCAGCCTCGATGCCGCCTTGCAAAGTTTGCAAAGCCTGAAACTCATTCGGCCCGGTGGCGGCGGCAGCCTGCGGGCCGGCGACGGCGAAAAGCTGATCGAATTGCTGCCCACCCTCGAAGTCATTGTCGCCGGCAGCGCCATCGGTGAACTGAGCGAGCGCCTGCGCGAATACGATCGCTCACCGCGCCGCGCCGCCGCCGCCGCCGCCGCCGCCGGCGATGACGATGCGGCGTAGGCAGCGGCCTGTGCCGCATCGTCCGAATCAATAAACTACACGACTTACGCGGTCGCGTGGTTGCTCACGCCGCAACGGGCGTTTTTCGCCTGCGGCAGCAAGGAAAGTACGGTCGTTTTCGTTCGGTTTGGCGGCTTTGCCGCCAAATCGAACGAAATAAACGTTTCCTTGTCAGTCGTGTAAATTGAAATGATTGCATTGAATATGCGGCGAAGCCGCAAATGCAATCAAACGCCGACAGCGCAAGTCATAAAGCTATGCTCAAACTGTCACAGATTTTGTTGCATAACTGGCACCGTTTCAGCCATCACCTGATTGAGGTGCGCGATAGCCTGTACCTGGCCGGCCACAACGGTTCCGGCAAATCCTCGGTGCTCGATGCAATCCAGACGGTGCTGATCGCACACCAGAACCGGGTGCGCTTCAATAGTTCGGCCCAGGATCGTTCGCAGCGCACGCTCGATAGCTACGTGCGCGGCAAGATTGGCGAGGGGCGCTGGTTGCGCCCCGGCAATACGGTGGCCTATGTCGTGCTCGAATTTGCCGATAGCGAGCACGAACATCGGCTCTGTTGCGGTGTCTGCATTGAGGCCGGCGAGGGCAAACATGCCGAGCGCAGCTATTTCATCATCGATGATGCACTGAACCTGGATCTGCTGTTCCCTGCGGGCCGCCCGCTGACTCGCCGCGAACTGCGCCAGGCCTTGCGCAATCGGCGCAAGGCCCGCAGCTTCGAGCAGGTACAGGAGTATCAAACCGAGTTGCTCAACAGCCTCGGCGGCCTGAACGAACGTTTCTTCGATCTCTTCATCCGAGCGCTGACGTTTCAGCCCATGCGCGACATCCGCGAGTTCGTCGAACGCTGGCTGCTCGAAGAACACCCGCTGGAAGTTGAAACCCTGCAACAGGTGGTGGAGCGCCTGGAGCAACTGCGGTTGACTGCTCAGGAAGTTGAAGAAAAACTCTACCGATTGGAACTGGTCGAGCAGCACCGTAGCGAAGCCCGCCGCTGGCAGGCCCGCCACGATGAGTACACCTTGCTGGCTGCGCTGCTGGCCGTCGAAGAGGCTCGTGCCCGTGCCGGCGAGCTTGCCGGCGCCGGCGAGACCGGTCGTGCCCGGTTGGGGCAGCAGCACCGGAACCTGGCCGACGCCGAAGCTGCCCGTGCCGGCGCCCGCCAGGCGCTGTTCGATGTCCAGTTGCAGTTGCGCCAGTCCGATGTCATTCAGCGCCGCGACGACCTGGCCCGCCAGGTGCGTGAGACCAGCCGCCAGGCCGATGAGTTGCGCGCCCGCTGGTTGGCGTTGCTGGCCGATCTGCACCAGGAGCTGGCCCGTTTTCAGCTGCTGCTGGCCTTCGAGCCGCCGAACGGCCCACTTGAAGCTAGCGAGCACCTGCCGCTGATCAGCTTGCGTGACAGTATCAATCGGCTCAGCGCCGACAGTGCGCCGCCGGCGGAGTTGGTCGAACAGCTCGCAGCCGCCATTGGCGCGCTCGACAGTGCCGAACTGCGCAGCCGCGAGTTGCTCTTCGGATTGGAAGCGCGCCTGAAGGAATTGCGGGCACGCCGGGAAGAACTGGAGCAGCGCCTGGCGCGCTTGCGTCGGGGCCAGAAACCCTATCCGCAGGCCGTCGAGCGGCTGCGCGACCTGCTGCAACCCCTGGTTGGTTCGCGCCCGCCGCTGCTCTGCGATCTGCTGGAAGTGCCGGACGAGCACTGGCAGAATGCCGTCGAAGCCATACTCGGCCCGCGCCGCTTTCATATTATCGTGCCACCGCAAGTATTCAGTGCGGCCATGCGCGAGCTCGACCGCGCCCGCGCCGAAGAGCAGCTCTATGATGTCGGCCTGATCGACCTGGAGCGCGCCCATCGCGATGGACGCAGCGCCCAGCCCGGCTCGCTGGCGGAACAGGTGCAGCCGCGCGGCGAATTGCTGCGCGCCTACCTCAACACCGTGCTCGGCAACATTATCTGCTGCAATCGGGTCGACGAGTTGCGCACCTATCGGCGGGCGATTACCGCCGACGTTGTGCTGTACAGCGAGTGGACGGTGCGGGCGCTGCGGCCCGAGAGCTACACACCGCGCTACATCGGCAAGCGCGCTCAGCAATCGCTGATCGGCGAGCTCCAGCGCGAACTGGAGCAGATTGCTGCCGAGTTGGCCGGCAGCGAGCCGCAGGTGCGCGATCGGCGGGCGCTGCTGGCCGCGCTCAGCCGCGGGCGGGCGCTCTCGAACCTGCACCAGCGGCTGGATGCACCGCTGGACGAGCAGCCCTTGCGGGCGCAAATTACGGCCTGGCAGAACGAAATCGCCGCGCTCGATCTGAGCGGAGTGGTTGAACTCGAACGCGAGGAACAGCGTTTGCAGCAATTGCTGGACGCGGAAGAACAGCGCTGGCAGGATATTCAGCGCCAGATCGCTCAACTGGAAGCCCGGCTTCAGCAACTCGACGCCCAGCAGCGCGAGGCGGAGCGCGAAGTGCTTGAACGCGAGCGCCATAGCCAGGTCGAGCATGAGCGCTTGCCGCATGCCGGTGCGGCTGCCGCGACCTTGCTGGCGGAACGCCGTAGCCAGCCCGATCTTCACGAGACCTTGCGCAACGCCGAGACTAGCGCCCTTACCTTCAATACCCGTGCCCAGAATGAACGTGAGCGCATGATCGAGGCCGCTACCGCCTACAACTTTAGCTACCAGTTCAAAGGCCTGGCCGGTTCCATCGACGACGGCAGCTACCAGGCGGAACTGGAACGCCTGCGCGCTACCGAGTTGCCGCGCTACAGCGAACAGATCGCCCAGGCTCAGCGTGAGGCCGAAGAAGAACTGCGCGAACATGTGCTGCACCGGCTGCGCGAACATATCTTGCTGGCGCGTCAGGAGTTCGACCGCATCAACGATGCGCTGAGCCGGCTGCAGTTTCACGGCGAGCGCTATCGCTTCAAAACGCAACCTGCCGATGATGTGCGCGAATACTACGACCTGATTAACGACGCCCAGTTGCTCGGTACCTCGGGGGCGCTGTTCAAGAGTGAATTTTATGCCGCGCACAAAGCAACCTTCGATCGCTTCTACGAGTTGCTGACCCGCATACCGCGCAGTGACGCCGAGCGCGAAGAGCAGCGCCGGCTCACCGATTACCGCAGCTACCTGAGTTACGATATCGAAGTGACCCATGCCGACGGCGGCAGTTCGCGGCTGAGCCGGATTATGGGGCAGACCTCGGGCGGCGAAACCCAGACCCCGTTTTATGTCACGATTGCGGCTTCCTTTGCTCAGTTGTACCACATCAACGACCGCCGGCGCCGCCCGACCATCCGGCTGGTGGCCTTCGATGAGGCCTTTTCCAAGATGGATCAGGATCGCATCGGCGCGACACTGGCACTGCTACAAAGCTTCGGCCTGCAAATTATTACCGCGACGCCGCTGGAGCGCTGCGAATACCTGGTGCCGAACATTTGCACGAACCTGGTACTGACGGCCGTCGGCGACACGGTGCTGATCGAGCCGTACCACAATTATGCGGCGCGCCTGGCCGAGTTTGTGCTTGCAGAAAGTTCAACCGCATCATGAACCGTAATCTGCCGGCACCGGCGGAACAGCTCCTGCATACCCTGCTTGATCGCTGCGAGCAGCCGGAGCGGCGGACGGTCGTACGGGTGCGGCTGACCGAGCAGGCCTACCCGGCGTACTATGCCCACAGCGATGCCGAGCCGCGTCAGGCGGCTAATCAGGCCTTGCAAGCACTGGCGGAGCAGGGTATATTACAACTGCACTGGCAAAAATGGGAAGAGGGCAACTGGCTGGTTGCCGTTGATTTGCTGCCGGAGCAAATGGAGCGGCTGTACACATTGCTCGGGCGCAAACCGCAGGCGCAGCAAGTCGCTGAACTACAGGCCCTGTTGGCAGCGCAAGATCCGGCAGCGGCCTGGTTTGCCGCATTTTGCGAATGGGCTGCGCAGCAACTCCAGCAACATCGCTCACCGGCCCCGCTGCTGCTCGCCGAGTCGCAGTGGAACGATGACCTGTTGCGGGCGCTCGATGCTCTGGCGCGCCTGGAACAACCGACCAGCGAGCGGGTGCTGAGTGTGCGGCTGTTTGCCGATAGCAAGCGATTGGCCGGGTTGCGCAGCGCAATCGTTACGGTATTGCGGCGCTTTGATCCGCAGGCAAGCGAGTTCGGCGACGACGAACGGGCGATCTTGCAGGCGCACCTGCTTCAGCGTATCCCCGAGTATGTGCCGATTGCCGGGCCGCTGATGGTGTGCTGGCCCGGCGAACGGCAGGCACTTGATTTTCAGGGCTTTGCCGAGGGGTTGGCATTGCCCGGCCAGGCGCTGCTGAGTTGCCGGGTGCAATCCTGTGCGGCCGGGGCTCTGATAACGGTAGAAAATGCAACCAGCTTTCATGAATTGCTGGCCGGACGTTCGCCGGAGGTACTGGCAATCTACAGCGGCGGTTTTGCCGGTCCGCCCTTGATTGCTTTGTTACGGAAAGTGCGCATGGCCGTCCCTCAATTGCCCTGTCACCACTGGGGCGATCTCGATCCGGCCGGGTTGCGCATTCTGGCACATCTGCGCCGGCATCTCGGCGAGGTGCGGCCGCTGGCGATGGATCCGGCGACCCTGGAGCAGTACCGGTCTCAGGCGCGCCCGCTCAGCGCAGGTGAACGTAAGAGCCTGCAACAACTGAGCCGGCAGCCGCTGTTGAGCGACTGCCGGCCCTTGATTGATGCGATGCTGGCAACTGGATGCAAACTTGAGCAGGAAGCGGTGGCAACACCGCTGGATGGGCAGCTATGACACGTGGAATGCTCTATGTAATGCTCCAGATGCTTTGTCTCGGATTGCTACTGCTGACCGGGCCGCTCATTCCGGCCGGCCGAGGGCCGGCCCTGCTGGCGATGGGCGGGGTTCTGCTGGGAGTCTGGGCCATTCTGGTGATGCGGCCGAGCAATGTTTCGGTGTTGCCTGAGCTACGCCCGACCGCTCGATTGGTGCTGCGCGGGCCGTATCGCTTCGTGCGACACCCGATGTACACCGCATTGCTGCTCTTCACCGGCGCTCTGTTGATCGATGCATTTTCGCCGGTTCGCCTGTTGATCTGGTTGATCTTGCTGACGGTCTTGATTCGCAAACTTTCTTATGAAGAGCAACTGCTGATGGCGCGCTTCCCGGATTATGCAGCCTACCGGCGCCGTAGCGCACGGCTGTTGCCCTACATCTATTAAAGCGTACAGCGAGCATTCACTATCAAGGCAGGCGCTCAAGATCTTGCTGCGGTGCTGATCGACACACTTGATAAGCCTGTTCCAACAGCATTTGCAAATCGGCACCAATCGTCGTCGCAGAACTACTGATGCCAATGCTGACACTGATGTCAATAGGGTCGCTATCGTTGAACACCAGATGGGCCTGCTTGATATTCGAACGGACTCGGTCGGCGACGGTTGTAGCGATCCGTTCATTTGCATTAGAGATCACAACCACCATGCGGGAACCACTCCAACGCCCAATCAGATCCGGTTCACGCGTACTACTGGTAATACAGGCAGCGACAGTACGGATGACTTTGTCACCCGCCTGATAGCCATACAGTTTGTTGGTAAGGTGCAAATTGTTGATCTGCAGCATCAGGATGGCTATGGTTCGGCGGGCTTGTTGGAGTTTAGCAAACACTTCAGCCGCCCGTTCGAGCAAAGCCTGCCGGCTCCACATCCCGGTCAGGGTATCACGGTACAACTGGTGCGTTTGCTCGCTCAGGAGTTGCCGAGCGCGGGTTTCGAGGCGCTGGATGCGTTCACCGAGAATAATCCGCCGGCGCAAATGTTTTAAATTCAGCGGGCTGATCATGTAATCATCCGCCCCGACCCGCATTCCTTCGATCAGCCATTCATCATTTGTCCGACTGGCCAGCAATAAAATAAACAGATATCGATCCAGTTTCAGTGTACGCAACTGCTGAACAAAATCACGCTCCATCTGCCACTTACTATACCAGAAGCAAACGACGACGGCAATGTCACGCTGCAACACGAGATCGATGGCAGCTTCCCTGTTTGCTGCTTCGTGAACCAGAAACTGATTGCGTGCGAGATACGTAGTTACCGCCCGGCGAAGCAGTTTATTCTGAGCTAGCAACAGGATTTCCATAGACTGATTACTCCTGGCTGGCCGGATCGCTGATACCAAGGCTCTTGAGCCACTGCGGGGTTGGATCGCCGGAGCTATTCCAGCCATGGCGGCGATAATATTCGGGGAGCAATTCGGCGAGTGCGGGCAACCGCCCGGCTGCGGCGCCTTCGTTCAGCGCGGTGCTGCTCCAGCGTTCGGGCAACGCATCGAGCGAGCCATCGTCACCTTCGCGACGGGCAAAAAGCCGCTCGACCGTCACAATGCGTTCGCCGATTTTCACCATATCGGCCGGCGCCATCGCCTGGCCGGTAACGGCGCTGATCATCGCCAGAACTTCGCCGGGCGAGACCTGATAAGCCATCAGGCCGAGGCGCCGACACATACCGACGGCATCAAGCACGGCGGCGAAGCGTTCGTGCCAGATCAGGCGCTGGATTTTGCCGCTGGTTTCCTGCGGGGCGGCGGGCGTTTCGGGGATCCAGGAAGGTGGTTCGGCCACCAGTTCCTCATAGTTCATCGCGTAGCGAAAATCGCCGCCGATGGCACTGGTGATAGTCGCCAGCGCGATGCCGTTCATGGCCCGTGGATCGAGGGCGGCCATCGCCAGACCCTTGACCTGGGGAGCGAAGGCATCGCCGCCCCAGAAAATCGAGCGCATCTCGCCGACACCCAGTGTCAGCACATCGCGTTTTTCCTGGCGCTGGGCCATCCGATCGATGGCCGAGATGACGGCATCGGCATCACCCCAGGGCAGATTGTCGGAGCGATGCAGACCTTCTTCCTGGCTTTCCATCATAAACGCAATCGCGGCACTGGCCGAAACCGGGTCGATGCCCAGGCGCAGGCAGAGATCGGCCAGGGCAACGAGGGTATCGCTGTTATGGATGCCGCAACGGGCGCCGAAGCCGGCCACCAGTTCCAGTTCGGGCTGCGGCATCGGCGCCGTCAGCAGCGCGCCGGTTCCCGAGCGCCGTGCATAATCGAAGTAGCAGGGCAGCGGGCAATTGTTGCAGCCGCGATCTTCGCGGCGGGCGCGGCCGGCCAGTTTCTTGTGCGTATTATGGAATGCCTCATCGATCGCACCATTGCGCCCATTATTGCTGGTCAGCGCCCCGGTTTCCAATGCCCGTTCGAAAAAGTGCAGGCTGCCCTCGCGCTTGATGTTTGCCGCGAGCCGGCTGCCGGCCACCCGGCGCCGAATGACTTCGAGCGCGACACTGAGCCGGCGTTGATCGGCCACCGGCAAGGTTTGCCCGGCCCGGATCGCAATCGCCTTGATGCGTTTGTTGGCCATGACCGCACCCGGCCCGGCCGGTTCGGCCATATAGCGCGCCTCGGCGATGATGCTGGCATAGGACACCTCGGCTTCGCCGGCCGGCCCGAGACAGGCGACCACAAACTCGCGCCCCAGTTCCGCCTGGATCGCCGTTACTGTCGCACGGGTATCAAGACCAATCAGGCGTTCAGCCGGGCGCAACTCGACCCGCCCGGCGTCCAGCACCAGGTACGACCAGTCTGCGGCCTGGCCGACAATGTTGATCATATCGTAGCCGGCCTGGCGTAGCGCGGCACCCCAGTGACCCTGGGCCCAGCTGTAGCCGATTGCCCCCGTCAGTGGGGAACGTGTGCCGACCACAAAGCCGCCGGTAGCAAAAGAAGCGGTACCGGCCAGGCGTCCGGCAGCGAAAATCAGCATATTTTCCGGTGCCATTGGTGGGGTTTCGGGCGGCAGGCGATAGAGGAGCTGCCAGGCGATCAGGCCTCGCCCTCCGAGATAATCGCGCTCCACTTCCGCAGGCAGTTGCTGAACCTGGAGCTTGCGGGCCGACAGGTCGACGTTCAGGCTACGAAGGGCCATGCTGCTCACCTGAGATAAAAGAGCCTCCAACCGGTATCCGAGTACGGCAGGTTGGAGGCAGTCATTGCATTGCACTGCAACATCACGATACCAACGTGCCTATTGTACACCAACGGCGGCATACCGCCAAGATTCAGATAAACGAATATGTTACAATCGACATGAGACCCTTGCCTGGGGCTGTGAGCAGCAACGCCGACTGTGTAGTCTGATAAAGAGGAATTGATTGATGGCCGGAAAGTCTATTGCGCGCCAGCCGACCGCACGGGCAGCGGCTTACGCGACGGCGCTGGCGGAACGCCGTGAGCATCAGCGCCGTGAGCGGCTGGCGCTGATCAGTACGCTCGATTGTCTGCAGCCGGCTTCCGAGGCCGAACTGGTACGCTTGCTCGACCTGGCGGTGCTGCGGGCCTTTTTGCCGGGTACGCGCATTTTGAGCGATACGCAACCCGGTAGGTATGTGCATTTCATTATTCAGGGCAGTGTGCGGCTGATCCTGCGCGATAAAGACGGGCGCGAGGTGCTCCTGGGGGTGCTCGGGCGCGGCGATTGTTATGGCGAAGGCCCACTGTTCGGCGACCTGTTTCGGCGGGCGGGGGTAATCGCCGAGACCAGTTGCATGGTGGTGCAATTTCAACTGGACGATTTGCAAGATCTGTTGCCTTCGATGCCTCAGTTGCAATCGGCGCTACACGCGGTGTATCGCCAGCGCCTGATTGAGAGCACGCTGGGCCGGGTTCCGCTCTTCAGCCGTATGTCCGCTGTGGAACGGCTGAATCTGGCCGGCCTGATGCAGCCGCTGCATTTTGCGCGTGGCGATCTGATTATGCGCCAGGGCGAACCGGGCGACGCTTTCTACCTGATTGAGTCCGGCCATATAATTGTTGATCGCGACGGGCAAACCATGGCTTCGCTGGACGAGGGCGATTTCTTCGGCGAGATTTCGCTGCTTTGCGACACGCCACACAATGCCTCATGCCGGGCGATGACGCCGACTGATGTGCTGGTGTTGCCGGGCCAGGAGTTTCACCGGTTGCTCGATCAGCGCCCTGACATCGAACGGCACTTGCGCGATGTGGTTGAGCATCGACTGAACAATGCGCTTGAAAAGCAAAACAATCGCGAACAGGCCCGGCGCGTGGCGCTCGCCATCAATCATGGGCTGCGCCGCGGCAGCCATTTGCTGGTGCGTACTCCCGAGCTCTGCCCCGCCGGTTGCCGCATCTGCGAACAGGCCTGCGCCGGCCGCCATGGCCAGACCCGCATTCATCTCAATGGCGTCCAGTTTGGTGAACTGGATATTCTCGATACCTGCCGCCAGTGCCACGTCGGCGCTGAGTGCGTCGAGGCCTGCCCGGTTGATGCCTTTGCCTGGAATGAACGCGGCGCATTGACGATTACCGATGCCTGTACCGGCTGCGGCGCCTGCGTTGAAGCCTGCCCCTATCACGCGGTCAGCAGTGTGCCGCGGGCGCCGGATGGCAAACATGGGCCGTTCAGCCGGCTCTGGAACGGCATTCAGCGAGGCAGCCGGCGCTTGCTGCAACACGACATTATTCCGCTCGAACCGCAGTATACCCACCGCGCCGATAAATGCGATTTTTGTATCGGTTATAGCGACCTGGCCTGCCTGAGCCAGTGCCCGACCGGATCGTTGCAACTGGTGCCGGTGGAAGAAGTGTTTCCGCTCTAAGAGCATTGCCGGGAGCGCGGGCGGCTCGCCCGCATTCGGTCCCTGGCGGGCGAGCCGCCCGCGCTCCCGGCAATGAGGATCGGACTAACCCTCCGCCAGGCGCCCCGGCGGTGTTTCCGCCGGTTCGATGCAGTCGACGATGTGCTGCAGGCGCTGGCGGTAGGCCTGGAATGCAGCCTGGCCCTGCGGCGTGATCCGGCAGAGAGTCAGTGGGGTTTTGCCGCGGTAGGTTTTTTCGATCGTGATATACTGTGCCTCTTCCAGCCGCGACAGATGGGTCGATAGGTTGCCTCTCGTCAACCCGGTTTCACGCAGCAAATACGTGAAATCGGCACTTTCGGTGCCGGCCAGGATGGCGACAATCAGCAGGCGCGGCGGCGAGTGCAACACCATATCGACATCCAGCAAATCGCGCAATTCGGCATTCATCAGCCTTCCTCCTGCAAGACCGGGTTCCGGCGCAAATAGCGCAGCAG
>DAOTUJ010000016.1:0-6816 GCA_034437175.1 Chloroflexaceae bacterium
GGACCGTCTCTCGGGCCGGAACGCACTGCCCGCGCTCGCTGACCTCATCACCCAACGGGCGCAGGAACTCAACCTCGCTGGCTCGTGGGCTGCGCCCTGACATCGCGCCCCCGATTATTGCGAGGATACAGTTTCTATATGTCAAATGCATCTAACCGATAAGGGTTTGACGCCTAGACAATAATGTTTACTTTTGTTAAACTTTGACCTGAGTATATACTCATTTTCCACCAGAGCGCATACATAAATCCGGGATGTTTTCTTGGGAAGCCAGCAGTGCGCTGGTCACCGGCTGTGTCGTCGGGGAAGTCGTGATCAGCACGATGAGCCGGATCGACGATCGCGCCGAGGCCGAGGAAACCATAGCCCGGGATCCGCTGTCTGCGCCTGACGAAAATAGGATATGAAGCATATGGACGATTTAGCGTAGGAGACACGACCATGTTCAATGATACCGTGCAGGGCGCCATCAATGATCAGATCAAGATCGAATTGCATTCGGCGTATACCTACCTGGCGATGGCCGCCTACTTCGATTCGGTCAGCTTGCCGGGTTTTGCGCACTGGTTTCTGAACCAGAGCCAGGAAGAAGTCAAGCACGCGATGAAATTCTTTACCTTTATGCACGATCGCGGCGCACGGGTAGTGTTGCAAACCCTCGAACAGCCGGTGATCGATTTCACATCGCCGCTGGGCGCGTTTGAGGCGGCGCTGGCACACGAGCGAGCAGTGACGGCATCGATCCATCGGCTGTACGAACTCGCCGCCACGCAGTCGGATTATCCGACTCAGGTGCTGCTCAACTGGTTCGTCGAAGAGCAAGTCGAAGAAGAAAAGACGGCCGCCGACATTGTTGCGCAGCTGCAACTGGCCGATGGCCACAGCGCCGCCTTGCTCATGCTGGATCGGCAACTCGGCACTCGTAGTGCGGAAGCGTAACGAGGATTGCCCGATGCACATCGATCCGCTGGATCAGTGGTCGATCTCCATGTCTGGCAGGTCGGCCAGCAACACCTGGCAGTGCTTGTGTCGGTAGTCAGCCATTATCCGCAGCCGCCGGAGCACTACAAGGCGCTGCTCCGCGATATTCCCGACCTGGTGCATATCAGTGTGGCAGTGCATGCCTGTCGCAGCGAGCCCTGCCTGCCGCAGCCGGTAGCCGCGGAGTAAGGGGCGTTGATGGAAGCGAATGCGAGCACGCTGATTTCATTCATCTACCTGGCCATGGCGCTGCTGATCCTCTGGCTGGCCTACGTGGTAGTGCGCTTCTGGCTGGAAGCGCGCAGCGAGTTTTTGCGCCGGTACGGACAGCAACGCAGCCTCCGGCAACCCAGTACGTCCGCCGATCAATCGGCGCAGGCTGAAGCCCCCTGCTACGGCGATTACTCCTCAGAACACGAATGATAGCTTTCCTGCTTTCGTTGAAACCCAACCGTAACATTTCAGTATAACCTTCGTTTCACATAATAGACTGGCAATCATCGAGCCGGTTGCACCCAAAGGAGCTGAAGTCCTGCAGGCCCCACTCCTGATTCGCCCATCATCGGCATTACAGTGCATTGTCTACCCGATCCCGATCCGGTCGCCGAGTTGCTGGCGCCCTTCCGCTGCCGGGTGCAGACCGGACGCCCGCTGGTGACGGTCAAGTATGCCATGACGCTCGACGGGCGAATTGCCACCGCCGGCGGGGATAGTCGCTGGGGCACCGGGCCGGCTGCCCGGCAGCAGGTGCACCGGCTGCGCGACCGCGTCGACGCGATTATGGTTGGCGTCGACACCGTGATCGCCGACAATCCACGGCTTACCACCCGGCTCGATCATCACTGGCGCCTACCAGCGCACTACTGATTGCCGGCGCAGCCCATGCGCCCTAATGGAATGATGACATGGAGGAGAAGCCGCATGTTTACCGGAATAGTTGAAGAAATGGGCCGGGTTCTGGCGATTGTCGGCGACCAGGAGCGCGACAATACGATGACAATCCAGAGCACGATTGCTCGTGACGGCGCCCGCCTGGGCGACAGCATTGCCGTCAATGGTACCTGTTTGACCGTGACGGCACCGGGGGCGGAGCAGTTCTCGGTTGGACTGAGCCCGGAAACCCTGCGCCGTACCAGTCTGGGCCGGCTCCAGGTCGGCGACCCGGTCAATCTGGAGCGTTCGCTGAGCTTTGGCGGGCGTATGGGCGGCCACTATGTGCAGGGCCATATCGACGGCACCGGCGAGATTGTTGCCGTGCTGGCAGAAGGGGACTCGAAGCGAGTGACGATCCGCCCGCCACAGCCGTTGATGCGTTACATCGTCGAGAAAAGCTATATCGCCGTCGACGGTGTCAGTTTGACGGTTGCCGACCTGCATGTCGACAGCTTCACAATTGCCTTGATTGCCTACACCCAGGAGGCTGTTATCCTGGGGCGGCAAGAACCGGGGGCGCTAGTGAACCTGGAAGTCGACATCATTGCTAAATATGTCGAGCGGCTAACCGCCGCCCATCAGACGGAGGTGACCTGATGCTGGGAGCGTGCCGGCACCAAAGCGGGCAACAAAGGCTTTGAAGCCGCCACGGCGGCCATCGAAATGGCCAGTTTGCTGCAGGCAATCCCTTGAGATCGCAAGTAAACGTCTTTTGCGTTCGTGGTGGCGGCGAAGTCGCCACCACGAACGAACAAAACAGTACCTTCGCTGCACCGACACAAACTCTGCTATCATGCTCGTAATACCAAGTTCGGGTAAATAGTTATAGCTTGATTTGCGATTTTGGCGTTTTGGCGAGCATTGCTCGCCAAAATCGCAAATCAAGCTATAATTGTTCATCCAGATGTGGTATGAAACCAATAATCTGTGGAGTTTTCCATGCCAGCTCTGATGACGGTCGGCCAGTTAGCGAAGCGCTTTGGCCTGCGTGCTTCGGCCCTGCGCTTCTACGAAGAGCAAGGCCTGCTGTCGCCGACAAGCTACAACGAGAGCGGCTACCGGCTCTATGATGCGGTGGCCGAGGATCGTCTGCGCTTCATTCTGCGCGTGCAGCGGCTGGGCTTTTCGCTCGCCGATATTCGCGAGTTGCTGGCCAATCGCCATACCGCCGACGGTGACGAGGCGCTGGTGCAGATCGCCGAGACCCGCTACGTCGCTCTCGAGCGCCAGTTGACGCCGCTGCTGGTCGCTCGCCATGAACTGGCGCATTTGCTGCACCATCTGCGTGACGAAGCCGCGCCCGGCGAGGCATCCCGGCTGGCAGGCTTGCTTGACCGCGTCTGTGGCGATTCGCTCGGCCAGCCGGCTGAAACCACCCTCGAACGCCTGCTGGCCCTGACCGGCTGCGAACTGACCTCGGCCGAGGGCCGGGCCGCACTGGCGCAATTACGCGGTGTTCACGCGCACCTCTGGATGGAGGGCAATGCCTACCACATTCTCCTGGTCAGCACCAGCCCGGCGGTTGGCACAGCCCTCGAACGGCTGGCCCAACTTGAGGCCGACTGCGATGCCCATGGTATGCGCAACCAGCGTGAGATCCGGCGTAGTGCCGAGGGCTATCTACTGATTGCGCAGGGCGACGATGCGTTTCTCTATGCCCGATTGTTTCTGGCTCTGGAAGACCGTGCCTGGCCGACTTGACGTTCAAGCCCACTTGAAGGTGTAGCATTCCATCAGATACTGTGGATTCGCCGGCTGTGCGAGGAACATGATGACGACACAAACCAATGAATACCAGTTTGCCATCGGTGGAATGGACTGTGCCGGTTGCGCACGCACACTCGAACAAGGGGTGGCAAAGCTCGACGGCGTCGAGTCCTGTGAGCTGAATTTCTCGACGGAACGTATGCGGGTGCGCGGCACGCTCGATCGCACGACGATTGTGCAGCGGGTGCAGTCGCTTGGTTACACGGCCAGCGATCTCGCCGATGCGCCGGCGGCTGTCCCGCCCCCGCCCGCTGCCGCTCCCGGCTTCCTGCGCTTTATGTGGTCGCGCCTGGAAACCCGGCTCGCGCTGCTTGCGGTGTTGCTGGTGCTGCCCGGTGTCGTGCTGCACGAGATCCTGGGCTGGCACGCCCGCTGGATCGAGGGACTGGCGCTGCTGGCCATGGCACTGACGTTCGGGCCGATTGCCCGCAGTGCCTGGCGTGCGCTGCGCTTCAACCGCGAGCTGAATATCAATGCACTGATGAGCATCGCCGCTATTGGCGCCGTCGTGATCGGCGCCTACGTCGAAGCCGGCCTGGTGCTGGTGCTCTTCGCGCTCGGCGAGGCCCTTGAGGGCTACACCTTCACCCGTGCCCGCCATGCCATCAAGAGCCTGATGGAAGTCGTGCCGCAGACGGCCGTGCGCCTCGGGACGACCTGCTGCGGCGGGGGCTGCGAAGAGCGCGTGCCGGTCGGCGAGCTCCAGGTTGGCGATGTGATCGTGGTACGGCCCGGCGAGCGTATTCCGATGGACGGCACGGTGCGCGCCGGGCACGCCGCCGTCAACCAGGCGCCGATTACCGGCGAGAGCCGCCTGATCGAAAAGGAACCGGGTGCCGACGTATTTGCCGGCAGCATCAATGGCGAGGGCAGCCTGGAGATCACCGTCAGCCGGCTGGCGCAGGACACGACCATCGCCCGCATGATCCGGCTGGTTGAGGAAGCGCAGGAGCGCCGGGTGCCGATGCAGCGCTTTGTCGACCGTTTTGCGCAATATTATACGCCGGCGGTGGTACTGCTGGCGGTGCTGGTGGCCACGGTGCCGCCACTATTCTTCGGCCAGCCTTTCTGGAACCCCGACCCGACCACCTTCGGCTGGTTCTATCGGGGCCTGGCACTGCTGGTGGTGGCCTGCCCCTGCGCCCTGGTGATCAGCACGCCGGTCAGCCTGGTCAGCGCAATGAGTGCCGCTGCCCGCAGTGGTGTGCTGATCAAGGGCGGTATATTTCTCGAAGTGCTGAGCCGGATCCGGGCAATCGCTGTCGACAAGACCGGCACATTGACTGTGGGGCGCCCGGCCGTGATCGCGGTGCGGGCGGCCGGCTGCGATACCGCCAATCGCCCGATGATCGGTCATTGTGGCGCCTGCGATGAAGTGCTGGCACTGGCCGATGCTGTTGAGCGGCGCTCCGAGCACCCGCTGGCTCACGCGATCATCACGGCTTCAGACCAGCGCGGGCTGGCGCGACTGCCGGCGGCTGAAGGGGTCACGGCGCTGGTCGGCCGCGGCGTGAGGGGCACCGTCGGCGGGCGCAGTGTGCTGGTGGGCAGCCACCGCCACTTCGACCAGGCGATTCGCCATGCTGACACCGACTGCCGGGCGGCGCAGGCCGACGCAGCCGCCGGCTACACCCCAGTGATGGTCAGCCTCGCAGGCGATTACCTGGGCACGATTACCCTGGCCGATACCGTGCGCAGCAGCAGCCGCGAAGCCGTCGCCGGGATCAAGGCACTGGGCCTGCCGGTCGTGATGCTCACCGGCGACGAGCGAACCAGCGCCGAACGCATCGGCGCCGCCGTCGGCGTAAGCGA
This sequence comes from Chloroflexaceae bacterium, assembly GCA_034437175.1. GTDB lineage: Bacteria > Chloroflexota > Chloroflexia > Chloroflexales > Chloroflexaceae > DAOTUJ01. Next base: position 5,494 of record DAOTUJ010000016.1, read on the forward strand.
AGTCCAGGCCGAATTGCTGCCCGAGCAGAAAGTCGCGGCTGTCGAGGATCTGCAACAGCGCTACGGCGCCGTGGCCATGGTCGGCGACGGCATCAATGATACGCCGGCCCTTGCGACGGCCAGCGTCGGCATCGCGATCGGCGGCGCGCAGGGCGGCAGCAACCAGGCCATGGAAACCGCCGACGTCACCCTGATGAGCGACGACTTGCGGCAGTTGCCCTTCGCGATCCGGCTGAGCCGCGCGACAATGGTCACCGTCTGGGTGAATGTTGGCCTGAGCATCGGCATCAAGCTGGTCTTTCTGCTGCTGGTGCTGCTGGGCATGGGCACGATGTGGATGGCGGTGCTGGCCGATATGGGCACCTCATTGCTGGTCACGCTTAACGGCATGCGCCTGCTGCGCTATCGTGCATAATTTAGTTAGATATTGATTTGCGATTTTGGTGGGCACAGCCCACCAAAATCGCAAATCAATATCTAACGGTTCATCCGGATTTGGTATGATCCGAAACGAACAGGACTTTCGGGATACCGGTATGGTTATTGTGCATCCCTGGCGGTTGTGAGAAGCTCCCTATGAAACCACAACAGCCCAACCTTCGTATCGCGCTCTATGGCAAGGGCGGGATTGGCAAATCGACGATGGCGGCCAACCTGGCGGCGGCGCTGGCCGACTGCGGCAAGCGCGTGCTGCAGATTGGCTGCGACCCCAAGCATGACTCGACCCGTCTGCTGCTCGATGGCCGGCGCATCCGAACGGTGCTCGATTATTTGCGCGAGACGCCGCCCGAGCAGCGCCGCCTCGCCGATGTGCTGCACAGTGGCTATGGCGGGGTGGTCTGCGTTGAGGCGGGCGGGCCGGAGCCTGGTGTGGGCTGCGCCGGGCGCGGCATTCTAAGCACCTTCGCGCTGCTCGAGCAACTCGGGCTGGATACGGCCAGTTTCGATGTGGTGCTCTACGATGTGCTGGGCGATGTGGTCTGCGGTGGTTTCGCCGCGCCCTTGCGCGCCGGCTATGCCGAACTGGTGTGCATTGTCACCTCGGAAGAGTTTATGGCGCTCTACGCTGCCAACAATATTTTGCGCGGCGTGCGCAACTTCGAGCAGACCGGCACGCGGGTCGCCGGGCTGATCCTCAACAGCCGCGGCGCGGCCGAGTCGCCCGACGGGTTGCAGCGTTTTGCCGCCGCCACCGGGCTGCCGCTGCTGGCGACGATGGCCCGCAGCGAGCGCTTTCGTCAGGCGGAACAGCGCGGCAAGACGGTTGTCGAAGCCTTTCCGGACAGCCCGGCGGCGGCCGGCATTCGCGCACTGGCTGCTGAT
>DAOTUJ010000017.1:0-97489 GCA_034437175.1 Chloroflexaceae bacterium
GTCGCGTATGACCGAAGCATGCAAGATACTGACCATCGTAGCACAGCGATGAACCGCGATTCTGACGGCCATCGGAACGCATAGTGCTTGACCCTGGTACGGCATCACTGCGCGCAGCGCTTAGTTCAAAGCTGTTTATCTGGCAACGATTTCGGCATGTGCAGGCGTCGAGATTTCCGGTTGCCTGGATGTTATAGGATTGGGAGCTGATCAATCGCTAGTAGGGTATGACCGCGGCTTTTGAGCAGCGCAAAGGCATGCGCTTTGCGAACCATCAAGGCTTCCGACTCGGCGCGTAGGGTGGCGAGTTGTGTGGTCTGTTCTTCCGTGATGGTTCCGGCGTCGCGCAGATCGATGAGGTCGTTGATCTGATCGCGCCGTTCAGCCGGTTCAACACTGCCGGCAATGGCGCGCAGCGCATCATCGGAGAGTTGTCTCATCGCCACCAGTTCAGCCTGGAGTGCCTCCGGAAAGCGGGCGTCCAGATGCGATGGAATACTGCGCTCAAGCGACCGGGCCACAACCATATCAAGCGACTGCGCTGATGAGCGGGCGGCCGCTTCGAGCTGCCGGTAGAGCATTTCAGGAATGGTGACGGTAAGCGAAGCTGCCGGAACGAAGAATCGCCACATCTCCACTTTCTTGCTGCCGCCGGACTTGCATCCCGGCCCAAAATAGGGCACAATACCCGCAACAGAATGTGAAGAATGTCACACGATCCGTGCTAGAGAGGGAAAAGGGCCATGCCGCGACGTTTTGTACGTTACGTCTGGTTTGTTCTGGCCTACAATTTGTTCGTGATCCTCTGGGGGGCGGTGGTACGCGCCACCGGTTCAGGCGCCGGCTGCGGCAGCCACTGGCCGCTTTGCAACGGCGAAGTCATCCCGCAGGCACCGCAGGTCGCCACCATGATCGAGTTTACGCATCGACTCACCAGCGGGTTGGCCGGGTTTCTGGTGATCGGCATGGTGATCTGGGCGCTGCGCATTTTTCCGCACGGCCACATGGCCCGCCGCGGCGCCTGGCTCTCGCTGATTTTCATCATCATCGAGGGCCTGCTCGGCGCCGGCCTGGTGCTGCTGGAACTGGTCGGCGACAATGCCTCGGTCGCCCGCGCTGTGGCTATGGGCCTTCACCTGGTCAATACGCTCATCTTGATCGGCTTCATCGCACTGACCGGCTGGTGGGGCGCCGGCGGCAAACCACTGCGCCTGCGCAACCAGGGCTGGACGGGCTGGCTGATCCTCGGCGGCGTCCTCGGCATGATGCTCATCGGCGCGACCGGCGCAATTGCCGCGCTCGGCAACACGCTCTTCCCCAGCAGCAGCCTGCCGGCCGGCCTGGCTCAAGATTTCGACCCGACTGCGCATTTTCTCATCCGGCTGCGGATCTGGCACCCGCTGCTCTCGATTCTGCTGGGTGTCTACCTGATTGCAGCGGCCAATCTGATCAGCCGCTGGCGACCTTCCGATGCTACCCGCACCGCCGCTGCGGCCCTGCTGCTGCTCTTCTTCCTGCAACTCGCCGTCGGCACCATCAACCTGGTGCTGAAAGCGCCCATCGCGCTCAGCCTGATCCACCTGATGCTGGCCGACATCGTCTGGCTGGCGCTGGTCTTCCTCGGCGCGGCCGCCCTGGCCGTCGATGCGCCGGATGCGCTGGAGTCGCGCCAGGCAGCGGCTTTTTCGGATTGATGTGCATCGGCAATACAGTGCGTCTGCCCAAGACATTCAACAGGTTGCAGTTTCGCATTGCCGGGCGGGCCGCAGCAAGACCCATCAAGCCAAGGCATGCTGCCGGACGCTTCAATGCTTCAACGCAGCGCCGCCGGCATCCGGTGCAGCGGCAACATGCCCGCCGCTGCCTGGGCTGCGTCCGGCAATGAGGCTTCGGAGGGCTTGTCCGAGGCGGCCACGCAGAGCGCACCACGGCTCAACAACTTGCGCGCAATATCGACGACCTCGCGGCAGAGGGCGAGTCGTCCATCACGCATACGAGCGATGGCGGCAGCATACTCGGCGCGACGAAACTGCTTGAAGGGCGTCGGGTCACCGGCGGCGTAGGCCCGGCCGATTGTCGTGTGCAAATCGGCCAGCGCCGCCGGAACCTTTGCGCACGTCACAGCCAGCACTTGCAGAAAGTCGGCCAGTTCACCAGACTCGATCCCGGCGCGGAGCTCAGCCAGACTCAGCGCACCGCCGGCCAGCAACAGGCTGCTGTAAACCGTCAGGTCCTGATTATCGAGCGTCATCGGGTGGTACGCTTTGCGACAGAGCTCAGCGTAGGTCTGCCGAAAAGCGGCTTCGTCCAGGGTCGCGCCCAGCAACTCCCGCGCCACATGTACCGCACCGTCGGCCCGCGACTCATCGACCGGGCCATCGTTGCGGCCGCGTGGGCCAAGCAGGGTCTTATCGATGTCGATCAACACGACGGTGGCCGACCAGGGCAGCCCGCGGGCATCGAGTTCTTGCAGCCAGCGCTCCAGCAATTCCCAGCGATTGGCAAAGATCGTATCGCCCTCGTAGACATAGCTCTTGATCTCGTCGAGGCGATCTACGCCGATGAAGGCCGGCACCGGCAGTTTGCTGGCCTCACGCAGATGGGCCGCCAGGCGCCGATCATTGTCGGTATCGCCGATCACCAGAAAAGCTGCGGCAGCGCCTTTATCGGCCAGTGCCAGCGCACGGTTAGCCAGCGCCAGCAGCACCCGCGCATACTCCGGGTCGCGCTTGCGCGGCAGCAACTCGGCGGGCAGGCCCAGTTCATCGCGCAGATCGCCAACCGCCGGCAGGCGCGCATCGCAGGGCTGCAAATCGCGGTAAACCACCATGTCCCCGGTCAAATCGGCAATGCTGAGAGTTTCAGTATTCATACATTTGCACTAGCACTCTTCAAAAAACCCTGCATACCTCTGCGGCCCCTGCGGTCAATCTACTGCTGTTGCTGCTGCGAATTATCCGGATGCGCAATCATATCCGGCGGCATCCAGCCGGTGATAGGCAGCAAATCGGTATCCGGCAGCGGCGCATCGGTCGGCGCCACCGCCACGCCGACATCGAGCGTATGCGCGGCATGGCCTTTGTAGACACCGCGCGTCGGCGGCACATCGGCATAATCCCGCCCCACCGCAGCTCGAATATGGCGCGTCGTCGCAATCAGGTTATTGGTCGGATCAAAGCCGACCCAATCCAGACCGGGCAGAAAAGCTTCAACCCAGGCATGGGTTGCGTCCTCTTCCGAGCGGTCATGATCCTCGTAGCGATGGAACAGGTAACCGCTGACATAACGGCAGGGAATACCGAGCTCACGCACCAGCGCAATCATGATATGCGCAAAATCCTGGCAGACGCCATTGCGCGTGCGCAGCGCATCATCGATGGGCGAATCGACATGGGTGCTTTGCGGCACATAGGAAAAATAATCGAAGATCGCGCCATTCAGCTCGCGCAGCACCGTCAGCGGATCGCTGTGACGCTGCACAGCCAGGTATGAGGCAAGCTCCTGGAGCAGCGGCGTCGGGCGGGCGAAGCGGCTGGGCTGCAAAAAATCCCAGAACGCGCCGTGATCGAGCGCATCGAGTTCCTGCCAGGCTGCCGGGTCGAGCGCCGACGGCACCACCGTGCCGGGGCCAATCTCTACCAGCGCTTCGGCCGTGATCGTCAACTCGGCATGATGGCCGGGCAGATCAAAATAATGCACCACATTGCCGTTATGGTCGATATAATTGGAAAGCGCGCCACGCGGCTGAGTCTGCAACTCAAAGCGCAGGCAGCGCTGGTTGCCCTCGCTGCGCGGCTGCATCCGTATCTCAGTCACACTCTCGCGCACCGGCGCATCGTAGCGATAGCGAGTTTTATGGCGAATCGAATAGTACATGGCTATTCCCTGCTGCCTACAATATCAATCAGCACGTCCGGGCAGACCCACCTACCGCGCCAGCGTCTGCTCAATCGGATAATCGATATACACCCGCTGGAGCGCATTATGAATGCCGGCGCACTGGCGCAGCACACCGTGCAGCGCACTATGCAAATCCTCGGCAATAACTTCGTCGATCTGGCGATAGCTCAGATCGGCGCTGAGCCGCCCGGCCAGTCGTTCGGCATAGTCGGCGGAAACCATACCCGTCTCGCGGGCAATCGCCTGAAGCGAATGCTGCACCCGGTCGGCGGCGAAGCGCATCGAGCGCGGCGAGGTCGGATTGAGCAGCAAAAATTCGGCGATCCGCTGCGGCAGCACATCGACGCTGTACACCCGGCAGTAGGCTTCAAACGCCGTACAGGATTTGAGCAACGCCACCCACTCGAGATATTCATACGCATCGCCGGGGACGGGCGGCACATCGAGACGATAATCGGTAAAATGCACATCAAGCAGCGTCGCCGTCAGGCTGGCACGCTCCAGGTAACGCCCCACCTGAATAAAGCGCCAGCTCTCATTATGATTGATCGTCGCATCGGTAATTCCCTGGAACAGGTGCGCGCCCTGTTTAACGCCTTGAAAGAACTCGTGCGGCTCCGTATTCCAGATATCGTCGATATTGCTACTCCGCACCCGCAGATACAGCCGGTTGAGGCATTCCCACATCTCCGAACTGATCGACTCGCGCACCTGGCGTGCATTCTCGCGGGCCATCGCCACGCAGGAAATAATCGAAGCCGGCGTATTCGCATCGAAGGCCAGCGTCCGTGTGACGGCATAGGCCTCGAGCACCCCGACGGCCGTTTCCGGCAGGTTCAAGCAGTGCAGCAGGCGCGCCCAGCGCTGACCGGCCTGGTCGGGCGACTGGTCAAGCATCTGGTTGAGATTCAACCCCAGCAAGCGCGCCGTATGCTCAGCACGCTCCAGGTAACGGCTCATCCAGTAAAGGCTATCGGCAACTCGCGAAAGCATGGCCATTACTCCGTAAGCACCCAGGTATCTTTGCTGCCGCCGCCCTGCGAAGAATTGACCACCAGTGATCCCCGTCGCAACGCGACCCTGGTCAGGCCGCCGGGCACAATCCGCACCCGTTCACCGGAAAGCACATAAGGTCGCAAGTCAACATGCCGTGACTCGATCCGTCCATCGACGAAGCAGGGCGCCCGCGAGAGTTGCAGGGTCGGCTGCGCAATATAATTGCGCGGATCATGCTCGATGCGCCGGCGGAACTCTTCGCGCTCGGCAGCCGTGCTGTGCGGGCCGATCAACATGCCGTAGCCGCCGCTTTCGCCGACTGCCTTGACCACCAGTGTGTCGAGATTTTCCAGCACATAGCGCCGCTGATCGGGCACATCGCAAAGGTACGTTTCGACATTATCCAGAATCGGCTCTTCGGCCAGGTAATAGCGAATGATCTGCGGCACATAGGCATAAATGGCTTTATCGTCGGCCACGCCGGTACCGATGGCATTGGCCAGCGCCACATTGCCCGCCCGATAGACATTGAGCAGGCCGGGCACCCCCAGGATCGTATCGTGGCGAAAAGCCAGCGGATCGAGAAAATCATCGTCCAGTCGGCGATAGATCACATCGACTCGCCGCAGGCCGGCTGTCGTGCGCATATACACCCGGTTATCATGCACCAGTAGGTCGCGCCCCTCAACCAGTTCAATACCCATCTGGCGCGCCAGAAACGCATGCTCGAAATACGCCGAATTGAAAATCCCCGGCGTCAGCAGCACAATCGTCGGCTGCTGGCAATCGGCGGGCGCCAGCGAGCGCAGCGTTCCCAGCAGCGCACGCCCATAATCATCGATGGGCCGTACATTATAATTGGCGAACAGGCGCGGAAAGGCGCGCTTGATCACCTGACGATTGACCAGCATATACGAAACGCCGCTCGGCACCCGCAGATTGTCTTCCAGCACACAGAAGCGCCCATCAACCGTGCGCACCAGGTCGGTACCAACCACGGCCACATAGGTATTGTTCGGCACCTGCACGCCACGCATCTCACGGCGATAATGCTGGCAACTGTAGACCATCCCGTAGGGTACAATCCCATCCGCCAGGATGCGCCCTTCGTGGTAAATATCGCGCAGAAACATATTCAGCGCCGTGATCCGCTGGGTCAGGCCGCGCTCGATGACATTCCACTCGGCGCCGGTGATGATGCGCGGCAGCAGATCATACGGGAAAATGCGTTCGGTTCCGGCATCATTGCCATAGACCGTAAACGTGATCCCCTGGTTCAAAAAGGTCAGGTCGGAGATTCGCTGCCGACGTTCGAGCTCCTCAGGCGAAAACGCCAGCAGTCGCCGGTAGAGTGCTTCATAGTGCGAACGTGGCTCGCCATCTGTCTGGAGCATCTCATCATAGGCGGTATCGAGTTGGTAGTGCGCAAGTTGCCTATCCAGCACCTGGCGGGCTTGCGGTTCAGCTTGCATAGGAATTCTCCTGGCCATGGGCGCATAGAGCGTGCAGACGAAGATCTACCGCAGAACACAGCTTCGTTGCGCTACTTGCCCATTCTTTGGGGAGACAGTGCTGGAATAGTACACAGCCAGGGCCGATTCGTCAAGCGCCGGCAATGCCGGCGCTTGACGAATCGGCCCTGAACAGGTTTCTTGCCCCGATTAGCCGACGCTGAGCCGCTGCTCTTGCTCCGGTTTCACCCGCTGCACATTCCAGACCAGGCCGACCGATTCCATCGCCCGGATCAGGTAGCCCGAGAAATCGATCTGGTACCAGCGCAGGCCATGGAAAGCCGAGCGTGGGAAGGCGTGATGGTTGTTGTGCCAGCCCTCGCCAAAAGCCAGCAGGCCGACGATCCAGTTGTTGCGGCTGGCATCGCTCGTCTTGAATGGGCGATTGCCGAAGGTATGGCAGATCGAATTGACGCTCCAGGTAATGTGATGCGTCAGGAAAATTCGCACCAGACCGCCCCAAAGCAAGCCGGTCCAACCGCCAATCAAGAAGGGGATCAACAGGCCCATCCCGGCCCAGATCAGCCAGGTTCGATTCACCCAGACCACCGTCGGGTCGCGGCGTAGCCAGGTACCATAGACGGTATCGTCAAAATAATGGTTGAACATCCAGCCGACGTGGGCATGCCAGAGACCTTCCAGCGGGCTGTGCGGATCGTCCTCTTCATCGGAGTGAGCGTGATGTTGAATATGGGTCGACGTCCAGCTGGTCGGGCTGCCTTCGACGGCCAGGCAACCCATCATCATCAGCAGCGCCTTGACCGGCTTGCTGGTCTCGAAGCTCTTATGGGTGAGCATTCGATGGAACCCGACCGTAATGCCCAGGCCGGAGAGAATATAGAAGGTAACCATCAACCCGATATCAAGCCATGTTACATACTGCTGCCAGAGCAATACGATGGCATAGAGAGTAGCCAGGAACGGCGCAATCACAGTAACCAGAATTGCAGTTTTGTAAGCCCAGGAGAGTTCGCGTTTCGGTTTGGCATTGACAGACGGAGCGGCTTTCACGGCACGTGCCATGGTACACCTCCTTCATTACTTGTGTAGATCTTCACAGCATATGTGCTCAGTATAGTGATGATCCACCCGAGCCGGAAGTGTCCCCCGGATAGTCTCCGGTCATAGATCAGGGGCGGTGGCCTATGACTGTAGTCATAGGCCACCGCCCGAATACACCCCAGTCACCTTTGTGCTTACCCTGCTTCCAGCCCGATCCCGGCCTGCCGCGCAAACAGCGCCGCCTGAGTTCGATCGCGGGCACCGATTTTGGCGAATATATTGCTGATATGATTCTTCACGGTGCCGATGCTGATCAGCAATTCCGCGCTGATCTCCTGGTTCGATTTGCCATTCGCCAGCAATTCAAGGATAGCCCGCTCGCGCTCCGTGAGCAAGGCCAGCCGCTCGTTGCGCTCGGTCACCGGGCGCGCTGCCGGCTCGGGTGCCGGCGGCGTGCTACGCCGGCTGAATTCACGCAGCACCTGAGCCGTCACCTCGGGCGCAATCAGCGCCTGACCAGCGGCAACCGTGCGAATGGCCTCAGCCAGTGCCCGGTGGTCGACATCTTTAAGCAAGTAGCCGCGGGCGCCGGCCTGCAAACCGCTGAACACGTTTTCATCGTCATGAAACGTCGTCAAAATAATCACCGCCGGGCGATCACCCTGTTCGGTCAGCCGGCGCGTTGCCGTAACCCCGTCCATCCTCGGCATGCGAATGTCCATCAGCACCACGTCGGGGTCGAGTTCAGCCGTTTTCGCCAGTGCTTCGGCACCGTCGTTGGCCTGGCCGACCACTTCGATGTCGGATTTGCGGTTGAGCAGGGTCTGGAGCCCGGCCCGAATCAGCGCCTGGTCATCAACCAGCAGCACCCGGATCTTGTCAGCCATAGCGTTCTCCTGACAGCGCCTCCAGCATACGATGGTCATCAAGCGTATCAGCGACATCAATCGGCAGGCGCACAAACAGGCCAAAGCCCCGCCCAGGGAGCGGGCCGGCGAATACCTGGCCACACAGCATCTCGGCGCGCTCACGCAGGCCCCGCAAGCCGTAGCCCCCGCCGGGAGCTGCCGCGTCCTCCGCTTTTCCCAGGCCATCATCGCAGACACTCAGATTGACTTCGCCTGCGGCACAGTCCAGCAGCAACGCAATTTCGCCGGCCCGCGCATGCTTGCAGGCATTAGTCAGACCCTCCTGCGCCGCCCGATAGATCGTACATGCCACCGCCGGCGCCAGATCATCGAGCGGGTGTGCGATATACAGGCTGATCCGCGCACCGGCACTCAGTCGGCACTGGGCGACCAGGTCGTGGAGCGCGGGCGCCAGCGAATGGCCGTCGATCAGCAACACCGCATCCGTCGCATGAAACACATTCTGCCAGGCCCGGTGCAACAACTGGCGCGTCGCATGCAACTGGCTGAGCGCCGCAGCCGGGTCTTCCTCGATCAATTCTTCGGCCATTTGCAATTGCAAATTGATCAGCACCAGTTGCGAGCCCAGATCATCGTGAAACTCGCGGGCCAGCCGGGTGCGCTCCGCCGCCACAGCCAGCGTACGCACCTCGTTCGCCTGCAACGCCAACTCGTGGGTGAGCCGGGCCAGGTTGACGAGTTGCATTTCGGCGGAGTGGCGCCGGGCGAACTGAACACGCGCCATATACAGCATCCCGGTCACTGCAATGCCGGCAATCGCGATCACCAGCGGATGCCCGGTTTCATCAAAGGCAAACGGCCGCCAGATCAAAGCCGTCGCCAGCGCAGCCAGCAGCGCGATCAAAAATGCCGCGATCTGGCCGGGCGCCAGGCGCAGCACAATTTGCCAGATTACCAGCAGCAGGCCCAGCAGCAATGCCAGCGTCTGGCCGAAACCAGCCATCGCAATCACGGCCGCCGTCTGGGCGATCAGCCCGATCTGGATGAGCACCGTCCGGCGCACCCACTGCGTCAGCAAATAACACACCACCAGCAGCAGGCCGGCAGCCACCAGTGCCAGTGGGCGTGCCGAGGCCGGCGCCTGGATAAAAGCCAGTGGCAGCGCCACAAACAGAAACACGAAGGGCAACACCCAGGCCAGCACCCGCGTGCTCAACGATGATGTCAGCATACCGTCGCCGACGCGCAGGCCGAAGCCAAAGGGCAACCCGGCCGCATCATGTGCTAGCGTGGCCGCCGGCGGCTCAGGCTCAATGCTGCGCAGCGTCGCCACTGCGCTGCGCAGCCGCTCAATAGCTGCACCGGCCGCCGAGCGCGACTGAGCGATCTGCGATTGCAGGCGCGACAAATTTTGCTGAGCCTGGGCAATCGCGCTGGCGGTACTTTGTTCCACACCGGCCAGCGCCGCCCGCAGATCGCTGATCACCGTTTGCACGACATGGTCGCGCTCTTCCTGGGCCGCACGCTGCTGCAATGTATCGAACGTCTGGTTTAGCGCCTGGTACTGCTGTTCTACCTGGGCAAGCAGACGCTGGATCTGCTCGTGGCGGCGCTGCTGGCGCACATACAGGATCGCCGCGATCAGCACACAGGTAGCGGGAAAGGCAAAGACCAGGTTGCTCTGTAGCCAGGCCAGCACATTGCGCGTATTCACAATCAGCGCGCCGCTCCAGACCAGCCAGACGGCGACCGCAAAGGGGATCCAGAGCCAGGGCCGAAATAAATACAAGGCTTGCAACACAATCGTGAGGTAAATATAACTGAGGGTAGGCGCCGGCAATACAAATTGCGCTGCCGCAGTCAGCCCACACTGCCCAATCAGGTACCCCAATTGCAGCCAGGTTGGCAAACGACGCACCGGCACCAGCAACACCAGTACCAGGTGCAGGCTGATCAGCAATGTGAATATCCCGAACGCATGAGCCGCTTCGGGGCGTAGAGCCGCCAGGCCGCCACTCAGCACCGCCAGCGGCGCAGCCAGCAGGCTCAGCGCCACCAGCCCCTGCAACACGAGTGGATACGGCATTCGAGCAGCAATTCGTGTGCGCAGTGCTTGCATCGTTGCTATCATGGCTACAGTGTAGCATAAAATAGCACTGCCTGGCACTCGCAGCTCAGGACTGCTTACACCATCTGTGTCGCTGGCGTGGCGGCTACGCCGGCACACCAGCGGCAGGAAGTATGGTAAAATAAAACGAGTTACAGGACTTACGCGCTTGTCCCGCGTTCAGGCCGGATTCGCCTCCGGCAGGGCGGAAGAAGGCATTTTTGCATCGTGCCGGCGGCACGAATGCAAAAGAAGCTGCTTTCCTTGCCGCCGCAGGCTAGAAAGCCCTGGGCACAGCCAGCATCAGCGCCAACTGCGTAAGTTGTTGATTTAATCCTAATCAGGAATGTCCCTGGTCGTTGCGGCCAGGGATCTTTGTGTGGATACCGTATGCAACAACGCCAGAATATTCGCAATATCGCGATCATTGCCCACGTCGACCACGGCAAGACAACGCTGGTTGATGCGATGCTCAAGCAAAGCCATATCTTCCGTGAGAACCAGGCGCTTGAAGAGCGCATGATGGATAGCAATGCCCTCGAACGCGAGCGCGGCATTACCATTCTCTCCAAAAATACCGCCGTCAATTATCGCGACATCAAGATCAATATTGTCGATACGCCCGGCCACGCCGATTTCGGCGGCGAAGTTGAGCGCGTGATGAATATGGTCGACGGTGTGCTGCTGCTGGTCGACTCGGTCGACGGGCCGATGCCGCAGACGCGCTTCGTGCTGCGCAAAGCGCTTCAGGCCGGCCACCACGCTATCGTTGTCGTCAATAAAATCGACCGCCCCCAGGCCCGCCCCAATCACGTCGTCAATGAGACCTTCGATCTTTTTGTTGATCTGGGCGCCAGCGATGAGCAGGCCGAGTTTGCCGTCATCTATACGAATGCCCTGCTCGGTCACGCCGGCCGCTCGCCGCTCAAGCTCTACGACTCGCTCGATCCGCTGTTCGAGGCGATCCTCGAACGCATTCCGGCTCCTCATGTCGACGCCGGCGGTCCGGCCCAGATGCTGGTCACCACCAGCGGCTACGATGATTATAAGGGCAAATTGTTGATCGGGCGGCTGGTACGCGGCCGTCTCAACAAGGGCCAGGCGGTGACGCGCATCGACCGCACCGGTGAAATGTCGCCGGCCAAAGTCAATCAGCTGTTTGTTTTCAATGGCTTGCAGCGCGAAGAAGTCGAGGCGGCGACGGCCGGTGATATTATTTGTCTGGCCGGCATCGGCAATGCCGGCATCGGCGATACGATTGCCGACGCCGAGCAACCTGAGGCGCTGCCGACCATCAATGTCGAAGAACCCACGGTACGCATGACCTTTGGTGTCAATACCAGTCCCTTCGCCGGCCGCGATGGTCCCCACGTCACCAGTCGCAAGCTACGCGAACGGCTTTACGCTGAAACCGAGCGCGATGTGGCCCTGCGCGTCGAAGATACCGACAGTGCCGATATGTTTCTCGTGAGCGGGCGCGGCGAGTTGCACCTGGGGATTCTGATCGAGAATATGCGCCGCGAGGGCTACGAATTTCAGGTCAGCAAGCCTGAAGTCATTTTCCACGAAGAAAACGGCGTCAAGATGGAGCCCATCGAGCTGGTCGAGATCGAGGTCGGCAGCGATTACCAGGGGCCGGTCGTTGAGATGCTCGGGCGCCGCCGCGGCCAGATGCGCGATATGACGATGCACGACGATGGGAGTGTCCATTACAGTTATCTGGTGCCCACCCGCGGATTGCTCGGTTTTCGCCAGTTGTTCCTCACCGCTACTCGCGGATCGGGCATTATGAACAGTCTCTTCCACAGCTTTGAGCCGCTCCAGGGCGAAATCGAGAGCCGTAGCAACGGCTCGCTGATCGCTTCGGAAACCGGCGTCGCTACGACTTATGGCATGCACGGCGTTCAGGATCGCGGTACCTTCTTTGTTACGCCTGGTACCGAAGTGTACGCCGGTATGATTGTCGGCCAGCATATCCGCGACAGCGACCTGGAAGTCAATGTGTGTCGCGAAAAGCATCTCACCAATATTCGCAATAACCGCGGCGAAGATACGCTGCGCCTCGAAGCACCCCGGACCCTCTCGCTCGACGATGCTATCGAGTACATCAGCGAAGATGAACTGGTCGAAGTTACGCCGCAGGGCTGGCGACTGCGCAAAAAGCTGCTTAGCCCCGACGAGCGCCGCCGCGAGAAAAAACGCCGCGACCTGGCTCTGTCATAAAAAGAGCTCTGCTCTGGTTCGGCGACAGTGCCGCCGAACCAGAGCAGAGCAGAGCTTTTGTGTCCAGTTAAGCGAGGTTAGTTCGTCCGCTGCACCAGCGGCAGGTATACCCGCTCCAGTTCCTCCACCAGCAACAATGTCTCCGACGGCAGATCCGAGCCGCTGACGCTGATGCTGATTTCGCCGGCCTGCTTCATGTTCGCCGCCGGCACCGTTGCCCGCAGCGTCCGGCTGTCGACGAAGCTAGTCTCCAGTTCCTCACCGTTCCACAGGATTTTGCTGCTGCTGTCAAAATCGCTGCCGCTAACCGTCAGAGTGAATTTGCCATCGGCAATCGATACCAGCGCCGGGCTGATGGCCAGTTTCAGCACCAGTTCGAAGGCGCCGATGTCGCAGCCGCTGCCCTGCGGGCGCTGCGTGCCGCGCTGATCGCCGGCAGGGCAGGCCGCACTCCCGGCAGCATCCAGCGCCGGGCTATCCAGACCGATCGCCATGGTCCAACTCGGCCCACCGTTGTCGGCTAGCGCTCCCAGTTGCGGATCGACAAACAGGATGGCATCCTTATCCTCGACAATCAGATTGTTGGTCTCGTTGTTGTAGAGCGGCTCTTTCTTGCGCGGGTACTGCAAATTGCCGCCACCGTCTTCCTGTGGGCGATTCGTATGAAACCCCTGGTATTCCGGTGTAATCGAGGGATCGCTGGCCAGGTTAAACTCCGGATCCAGCCGGTTTTCGTAGAACAACGAGTTGTAGAGTGTTACCCGGCGCGTATCGGTGCTCGCCCCGGCAAATAGCGCCCCGCCCTGGAAGGTCGCGAAATTCTCGGCAAAAGTACCGTTGACGATGTCGATGAAGCCGCTGCTGATGATCGCGCCGCCGCCCTGGCCGACCCGATCCGAGCCACGCTCCGAAGCTTCATTTGCCGTGAATGTCGTGTTCACGATGCGACCATTGCCCAGCACGCTGATCCAGATGCCGCCGCCCTGCTTCGAGGCGTAATTGCCGGCAAAGAGCGAATCGCGGATCTCGAGGTTGTCTTCGCTCGATCCGCCGTCACGATCATCCTCGATATGATAGATCGCGCCGCCATGCCCTTCCGTGTCCGGCACACCGATCAGCCGGTTGTCGCGGAAGGTCGAGCGCGCATAGGTCGCCTTCGTGCCCTTGTTGTCCGAAATCGTTATCTTGAGTGCTCCGCCGCCCCGAATGGCTGTATTGCCCTCGAAGGTGCTGCCGCAGATGTCGACCACCCGGTTCGAATCCTGGTTCCAGTTGTTGGTCACTCCGTCAAGGTGAATTGCGCCGCCATGGCCGCGCACGATGCCGCCGGCCGTCGTGTCGGTCGCTTTGTTCGCAATGAAACTGCTGTTGTAGACGATCAGGCCGCTGGCGATGGCGCCGAAACCGCCACCGTTGCCGGCTTCGTTATTGCGAAAGGTCGAGCCGACAATCACGGTTTCAAAAATATTGGCCGCAAATACGGCACCGCCCTGGTTGTCTTCGTCCTCGGGGCTGGCCGTGCGGTTGTTCTCGAAGGTCGAGTTGATAATATGCAGGCGCATGCCGCGCCCGGTTGCCCAGACCGCGCCGCCGCGTGCGTTCCCGTCTTTCTTCTTTGTTGCCGTCGGACCGAGGGCGTTCACAAAACGCAAATTTTGCAACGTCAGGTTGATCCCCGACGTCGAGTCGCGGTCGGTTTCCAGAATGCGCGTCGCATTGTTGCCATCGAAGGTCACTTTGCCGCCGCCATCAATTACGGTATCGACCGTCTTCGAGGTAATGAGCGGCGCATCGAGCGTAATCGTCACCGGGTCGGCGCCGCAATCAAAGCTGATGTGGCCACCCGCATCGAGTGCAGCCTGCACCCCGGCGGCGCTACAGGTCGTCACGACCGTCGGATTTTCGAGTTCGACCGGCGTAATGGGGGCTTTACACACTGCCGGCGGCGCCTGTAGATCGGCTGCCGCCGCTGCCGGTACCGGCGCTGTTGCCGAGCCGAGCGCAAGCAAACAAACCAGAATCGGTAGCCGGAGCACAACATTGAGACGAGAAGTCATAGGGCAAACCTCCTGGATAAAACGAACCGTATCGGCAATTGTAGCCACCGACAAGTATATGTCGCTTTAACCTTTGCGATAACAGGCCGTTAGTCCTGTTTGTCCTATGACTGGTACAACCGGCGCCGCCTCAGTCGAAAAAGCCGCAGCCGTAGGCAAATGCAATTCACCCGACTTGCATTCGCTCTTCACACCGCCTTCACAGCTGAACCTTAGCATGAGCAGCGTAGACAGCAAGCGGTGAGCAGTTCACCGCAACACCCATAGCAACTGAGGAGTACAATCATGTTGAGCACAATCGTGAAGTATGGCGGCGCGGCAGTTACCGGGCTGGCCTTGATGGGAACCCTGACCTGGGCCGGTGTGACGCAGACGGAGGCCGCCGCAACCACACCGGTAACTGCGAGCCAGACTCTTTACCAGACCGGCCCGATCAACGAGGGCTTGCGCCCCGGCGAAGGTATGCGCGACGAATTACGCAAACGTGGCCAGGGCGCGCTGGTCGCCGGCGGTCTGATCCACGCCACTGCCGAAGAAACCGGCCTGAGCATCGAGCAGGTAATCGAGCAACTACAGGCCGGCCAGAGCCTTGCCGCCATCGCTGCCGCCAACGGCAGCAACGCCGACGCGGTCATCGCCGCCGCCGCCGCCCGCGCCGAGGAACGCCTCGACCAGGCTGTTACCAATGGCCGCATCACCCAGGAAGAGGCCGACGCAAAACTGGCCGAACTGATCGCCCAGGCCAACGACATCATCAACGACGATACACTGGGCGAGCGCATCGAGCAGCGAGTAGAACAGGGTCGCGACCGCATCGTGATGGCCGCAATGGTCAAGACCACCGCCGACCAGACCGGCCTGCCCGTCCAGGATGTTATGCAGCGCCTGCGTGACGGCGAAACGCTGGAGCAGATCGCCCGGTCGGCCGGTCTGAGCAGCGCCGAGGTCGTCGATGCCGCCGTTGAGCAGTTCCGCAGCAATGCCGAAGAGGCAATGACGAGCACACTGCCCGAGCGCCCGAACATGCCCGCGCCGCCCGCTCCCTAAGCACAACGAAGTGATCGGATAAAACAGGCCGTGCACCCAATGGGTGCACGGCCTGTTTTATCCGATCACTTCATCTTCAGTAACGATGAAATCGAGGCCGGCATCGTGATCTTCGACCGGCAGCGCCGCCACCTCCTGCGTCGCAAAAGCCAGGCCAACACTGGTTGCCGTCGTCGCCGTGAGCAGCCGGTCGTAGAAGCCCTGGCCGTAGCCGATGCGATAGCCGCGCCGGTCGAAGCCGAGCATCGGCACGATGGTCAGATCCCAGTCGCCGAGCCGGGCCGGGCGCGGATTGCGCGGCTGCAATGTGCCGAAACCGGCCGCTTCGAGTTCTTCGGCGGCCAGGTCATCGAGCCAGGCATGGGCCAGTTCGCGCGAACCGGCCCGCACTACCGGCACAACTACCGGCTTGCCGGCCAGCAGCAACTCTTTCAATAAGGGGCGCGAATCGACTTCGGAGCGAATCGGCAAATAACAGTGTACGGCACGGGCGTGCTGCAACGCGGGCAACTGTGCCAGTCGCGCACAGATAGCCGCACTGCGCGCCGCGCGGTCAGCCAGCACATCGCGGCGCGCCCGCAACTCGCGGCGCAGCGCACTCTTGCGCGCCAGCATATCCTCGGGGCAATGTGCATCCATAAAAAGTATCTCTTTCGGGTCTGGCTCTTTCGGATCCGGGTGCTCGCTTTTTACCCGGATCAGGCTTTCTGTCTGTTTTGCGGCAAAGCCGCAAAACAGACAGAAAAACGTCATCTTCCTTGCTGCCGCAGGCGAAGAAGCCCCCTGGTGCGCTCAGCATCCAACGCCGACTGCGTAAGTCGTGTCACCTCACCTCATCGGCAGCCGGGCGGCCGGCCCGCAAGTGCTCCTGCAAAGCCGTATAAGCCGGCAGCGGTGACCAGTCCGGCGCCAGGATGCCGAAGGTACTCTTCTCGTCCTCATGACTGCCGAGCACCGCAAAATTCAAATTCCAGACAAAGATGCCCGCCACATACGGATAGTTGCGTCGGGCATACTCCAGTGCACCTACCAGGTAGGCAGCCTGCTCCTCAACACTGACCGGCGGCGGGGCGCCCGGCGCCTGCCAGGTGCTCCAGCCAACCTCGGTGATCCAGATCGGGCGCTTATCGTCGTACTGCAGCATTAGTTCACGCACCGCTTCCACGTGGCGAAAGTAGGCCCGCGAGTCAAGCGGGCGAGTCGCCTCCCAGCGCGCCTCCGGCGGATGCGGCCCACCGCCGGGATGCACCGCGACGCCATCGGCTACCCGGCGAAAGTCCCCATCCTCGGCGGCGTAGAGCTGGCGGTAGAAGTACAGGTCGTCCATCGCCAGTTGCGGGTCGCGGGCACTGGTGGCGGCGAGTGGTGCGGCCAGCACAATCGCGCAGGGCTCGATCTGCTTGATGCCATAGTAGGCGGCACGCAAAATCCGCAGATAGTGCGCCGGATCAGCCACCTGACCGGCATTTTCGACGGCCAGGTTGGGCTCGTTCCAGATTTCGTAGGCCGCCACCCGGTCGCCGTAGCGCCGGGCCAGGATCTGCAAAAAGGTTGCCAGCGTATGTGGCTCATCGGGCAGACCACTGTGCCCGGAGCTGGCCCAGGGCGCTGCTCGTACCACACTGAGCATTACTCGCAGACCCTGCGCTTCGGCAGCCGCCACCGCTGTATCAAGGGTTTCCCAGTGAAAATCGCGCGGCGCCCGGCCCTCGATGTCGCGCCAGTGGATCTGCTGGCGCACCCAGCCAAAACCGGCCTCGCGCGACAGGCGGGCCACCCGCCGGCTATCGGTGCCGAAGAAAAACACATTGATACCATAGCGCAAGGGGCGCAGCGGCTCGGCGGCGGGGCAGGCAGATTGCGGCGCGGGCGGGGCAGTTACGGTGGGTGACGGGGGCAGTGGGGTCGCCGCCGGCGGGATGGGCGTCGGCGTCGGCGGATCACCGAGCGGGGCGCAGGCCGCAAGAACCAGCGCGAACAGCAGGAAGAGTGTGAGAACGTGAGAACGGTAGAGCATTGGAGCGTTGGAGCGTTGGAGCGTTGGAGCGTTGGAGCGCTTGAACGCTCCGACGCTCCAACGCTTTACAGGTGTGGGGCTTTGATCTTTTTAATGATTTCGACGCCCGGCGGATCCGGCTTGCGATTGGGATTAAACTTGAACCAGCCGAGCTCAGCGCGAACAGCCTGTTCCTTCATCTCGGTAGCACCCCAGATGAAAGAACCGCCGGCGATACCGAACAGCGCAGCCCAGCCCGGATCGGGCAGAAACATCGAGGTCGCCACAAGCAAAATACCGAGCGACATCGGATAAGGCCACCAGAGATAGCCCAGCAAATATTCGAGACGGATCACCCAGAAGAAACCGAAACCAATAATGCCGAAGCTAAACAGCCCCAGCGTGAGGCCGTACCACCATTCCATAGGTTTTCCCTTTAGCAGGTTCCGTAGTTGGCACCACGAGACTTGTTTTTTCGTTCACGGCAGCGTGGAAACGAACTGTTTGCTTGCTGCCGTAACCCACGCTTTGCGCTCGAACGCTTTGCACTCAAACGCTTTGCGCTAATCAGCGCCCTGGTGGGCAACGTGCTCACGGGCAACGCGCTGTCGCTGCCTGGCATGAGCCGGCTCGGCGACCGGCCGGCCCTGCGGCTCGCGGTCGATCAAATCTTCCGTTGTTGCCGTGGGATATTGCGCCAGGTAAGCAGCGTGCCGCGGATTATTCGGGTTGGCCGGGGCGTGACCCTTTTGCACCCGTTTCTGTTGGCGGAAGAGTTCAAAGGCATCCCAGAGCAAAGTGATGCCGATAATGCTGCTAACCCCGGCGAGCGTCAGGTTGGGGGCAAACATCGAGTAAATATTGAGGCCGAGGCCGGCAAGCGTCAAACCAATGGCCGGCGGCAGGATATTTGTACTCCGCGCTTCCAGCCAGCGCACACCAACATGGCCCCCCCAGATTCCCAGAAAAGTCGCCAGGGCCATCCACACACCAGTCAGTTGCACCATCGATACTTCTTCCTAGCTCTGCACCGAAACTATCCAAACTTGAGCAAATCTACACATCTGTTACATATTGTACAAGGAATAACGCGAAAGTCAATTGCTGCATACGCTTACCTCATTCTAAAGGGAAAATCCTCCGGAGGCAAGCCGAAGCGAGATTTGTTTCGGCTTGTCTGCCGCAGGCAAAACAATGGTAGTATGTGAGCAAACACAACTTTGCCGAAATTCGCCAATACCAGGAATACCCATGCTTCCCAAACCGGAAATTATGAGCCCGGCCGGCTACTGGCCGCAATTGCAGGCCGCAATTGAAGCCGGCGCCGATGCTGTCTATTTTGGCTTGAACCATTTCAGTGCCCGCGCCAAAGTCGGTTTCACGCTGACTGAGTTGCCCGAGGTGATGCGGACTCTGCACCGCCGCGGTGTCAAGGGCTACGTTACTTTCAATACGCTGGTGTTCGCCCACGAGCTCGCCGAGGCCGCCCGCACCCTCGCCACCATCGCAGCAGCCGGCGCCGACTCGATTATCGTGCAGGATCTCGGAATCGCCCGCCTCGCCCGCCGCATCGCGCCCGAGCTCGAAGTTCACGGCAGCACCCAGATGAGCATAACATCCGCCGAGGGCGTGCGCCTCGCTCAGTATTTCGGTGTCAGCCGGGTGGTGCTGGCTCGCGAACTGGCGCTCGCCGATATCCGCCGCATCCGCCGGCAAACCGATTGCGAGCTCGAAATCTTTGTGCACGGCGCGCTCTGCGTTTCCTATTCGGGCCAGTGCTTTTCCTCCGAGGCCTGGGGTGGGCGCAGCGCCAATCGCGGCCAGTGCGCCCAGGCCTGCCGCCTGCCCTACGAACTGCTGGTCGACGGGCAACTGCGCCCACTCGGCGACGCTCGCTACCTGCTCTCACCCGGCGATCTCATGGCGCTCGGCCAGATTCCCGAGATTGTGCAACTCGGGGTCTCCGCGCTCAAAATCGAGGGGCGCTACAAGGACGCCGGTTATGTCGCCTTGACAACAAAAGCTTACCGCGAGGCAGTCGACCAAGCCTGGGCAGGCCTGCCGCAGACGACTGATCCGCTGACCGAACTGCGGCTGGAGCAGGTCTATTCGCGTGGGCTCGGCGCCTATTTCATTAGCGGGACGAATCATCAGCTGGTTGTACGTGGGCGGGCACCGCGCCATCGTGGCCTGCTGATGGGCAAAGTGACGCGGGTGCTGGCCGACCGGCTACACATCGTGCCGGAGCCGGGGCGCGCAGCAACGCCACTCAAAGCCGGCGACGGCGTGGTCTTCGATGCTGCCGACTGGCGCAGTCCGGAGCAACCCGAGGAGGGCGGGCGGATCTATCACGTTCACCCGCTGCGCAACGGCGAGCTGGAACTGGAATTCGGCAACGGGGCCATCGATTTCCGACGTATTCGGGTTGGCGACCTGCTCTGGCGCAGCCATGATCCCGAGCTTGAGAAGACGCTGCGCTCGCTGCTCGAACCACCGGCACCAGTGCATAAACAATCCCTGCGCGTGCGTGCCTTCGCCCACGAAGGCGCGCCGCTGCGCCTCGAATGGCAACTCCCTGGCCATCCCGCCATTGGCACAACAGTCAGTTCGCCCGCGCCACTCGGGCCGGCCCGCAAACGGGCGCTCGACGAAGCTTTTCTGCGCGAACAACTGGGCCGCCTGGGCAATACGGCTTACGAACTGGTGGAGCTTGAACTGGATTTGCAAGGCAATCCCTTTGCGCCGAGTTCGCTGCTGAACCAGTTGCGCCGCGCTGCCGTGGCTGAACTGGAAGAACAGCAGGGTCGCCCGCCGGCACGAACGGTGCAGGATCCGCTGGAGACACTGGCGCAAGCTCTGCCGCCCGCGCCTGCTCCACCGGCGCGGCCCGCGCCTGCTCCACCGGCGCGGCCCGCGCCGGTGGAGCAGTTGCACCTGCTGGTACGCACGCCCGCGCAACTCGCGGCGGCACTGGACTTGCAGCCGGCCAGTATCACGCTGGATTACCTGGAGCTCTATGGTTTGCGACCGGCAGTCGAACAAGTACAGGCTGCCGGCATCACGGCGCGAGTGGCCAGCCCAAGGGTGCTGAAGCCGGACGAGCAGCGTATTGTGCGCTTCCTGCTCAAGCTGGAATGTGCCATCCTGCTGCGCTCGACCGGGCTACTCGAGGCGTTGCGCGGTGAGCCGGAACTGCCGCCGCTGATCGGTGACTTCAGCCTGAATGCGGCAAATGTACTCAGCGCGGGCACGCTGCTGGAACTGGGCCTGCAACGCATCACGCCGACCCACGATCTGAATGCGGCCCAGGTCGGCGAACTGGCCGACGCCCTCGGGCCGGCGAATCTGGAAGTGATCGCCTACCAGCACCTGCCGGTCTTCCACACCGAACACTGTGTCTTCTGCCGTTTTCTCTCGGACGGCACCAGCTACAAAGACTGCGGGCATCCCTGCGAAAAGCATCGCCTGGCGCTACGCGACAACAATGGTCGGGCGCACCCGGTGATGGCCGATGTCGGCTGCCGCAACACGGTTTTCGGCGCCGAGGCCCAGGAAGCCAGCAAGCACCTGGCCGACTGGCGCGCCGCCGGGATTGGTCACTACCGGCTGGAATTCGTCCACGAGAGCGCCGGCGAAGTGCAACAGATCGGCACCGCATTCACTGCGGCCCTGACCAGCCGGATCGACAGTGGGGAACTGGGGCGACGACTGAAATCGATTGCGCCTGAAGGCACCACCGAGGGCAGCCTGTTCGTGCCGCAAGATTACCAGGTGATCCCGCTCATGCAATGAAGGGTTGGTGCTCCGTTCCGGCAGCACCAACCCTTTTGCAATGGCTTTTTCGCCGCCGGCAGGGCGGTACGAACCATCTTCTTCCGTTCAAAAACTTTCAGCTTCTGATCGGAATCAGGCCACGTTTTAACTGCTCCTGGTCGATGATCAGGCGGGTGGCGGCCGCCGAATCGACCGCGCGCGAGAAGTACCAGCCCTGGCCGAAACGGCATTCCAGCTTGCGGAGCGCCTGAAGCTGGTGTTCGGTTTCGGCGCCCTCGGCAATCGCGGTGATGCTCAGCGCCCGCGCCATCGCCATGATCGTCTGCACCAGTTCGGCGTTTTCGCCATTGGCGCCAATCCGGCCGATGAACGAGCGGTCGATCTTGAGAATATCGACCGGGAAGTTGTGCAGGTAACTCAAGGATGAGTAGCCGGTACCGAAATCATCCAGGCAGATCGCGACACCGAGTTGCTGCAGATGCACCATCACGGCCTTGATCATTTCGCCATTATCGATCAGGACGTTCTCGGTAATCTCGAGCCGCAAATACTGGGCTTCCAAGCCGGTATCGCGCAAGGTCTGTTGAACCTGGCCGATCAGATTGGAATGCATCCATTGTCTGGCCGATACATTCACATTGATGGAGTAGTCGTGGGCGGTCGGGATAGTCTGGTGCCACTCTTGCATCTGCCGGCAGGCTTCTTGCAGCACCCATTTGCCAATCGGCAGAATCAGGCCGGTTTCTTCCGCAATCGGGATAAACGCCGCCGGCGAAACCATGCCGCGCTCGGGATGGTACCAGCGGATAAGCGCCTCGAAGCCAATGATATTGCCGCTTTCCAGTTCGACAATCGGCTCATAGTGCAGCCGGAACTCCTGTCGTTCCACCGCCCGCCGCAGGTCATTCTCGATCTTCAATCGATCAACAATGCTGGCATGCATTGCTTCGGTAAACACGGCATAGCCGGCTTTGCCGTTGAGTTTGGCATGATACATCGCCATGTCGGCGTCGCGTAGCAGTTCTTCGGCTTGCTGGTAACGCTGGTGCCCCAGCGTAATGCCGATACTCGCCGAAGTGAAAATCTCATTGCCGTCGATATAAAAGGGCTGAGCAAGGACTTTCTGGATGCGCTCGGCAACCTGCACGGCCCGGTCGGGTTCCTGAATTTCTTCCAGCAGAATGGCAAACTCGTCGCCGCCCAGTCGGGCAATCGTATCGCTGGAACGCAAGCAGGTGCGCAGACGCTCGGCAGTATGGATCAGCAGCCGGTCGCCGACCAGGTGCCCCAGGCCGTCGTTGATATTCTTGAAGCGATCCAGATCGAGGAAGATTACGGCATAGACACTCAGCGGCAGACCAAATTCGGTGCGGCATGCCAGCTCCAGCGCGTGATCGAGCCGATCCATAAACAGGCTGCGGTTGGGCAGACCGGTCAAGGAGTCGTGCAGCGCATCGTAGATCAGCTGCTTCTCGGCCATCTTGCGGTCGGTGATGTCGGTCTGCGAACCGGCCATGCGAGTAGCCTGGCCATGCGCATTCCAGACGGCCAGGCCGCGGCAGACCATCCAGCGGTAGCCGCCATCCTGGTGCAAAATGCGATACTCCAGTTCAAAATGGGTCAGCAGCTTGCGCGAATGCGCCACCAGTTGGATTTGCAGGCGCTCACGGTCGTCGGAATGCACCCGTTCGAACCATTCATCGGGTGAATTGCCGATCTCGTCTTCGCGACAGCCGAGCATATTTTTCCAGCGGGCGGAATAATAAACCTGATTATGAATCAAATCCCAATCCCAGAGACCATCGTTGGCGCCGCGAGCAGCCAGGGCGTAGCGTTCTTCGCTGGCCCGCAGCGCCGCCTCAGTCTGTTTGGCACTGCTCACATCGCGCAGCACTGCCACGCCGCCGGCATCGTTGCCGACAGATTCAGGTAGTGGGCGGGCGGTCACACTGAGCCAGCGTTCACTGTGGCCGGCGATTGCCGGCAAGTACAGCTCCGCCGCATCGACGTGATCGCCACGAATGGCGCGGGCCAGCGGCAATTCATCAGTCGGGCAAGGCGTTTGACGATCGGGCAGCAGCACCGGGCAATCCGGCGTCGCTTCAATCAGCAAGTGTTCCGGCAGGCCAGCGAGCACCTGGCGGGCTACTGGATTGGAAAGCGTTACCCGGCGCTGCGCATCAACCACAATCACCCCGTCACCCATCCCGTCGAGAATGGACTGGAGCAAACCGGTTTGCTGTTGCAACATCTGCTCGGAGCGGGCCAGCTCACGAGCGCGCTGAGCCAGATCATGATTGCGTTCGGCCACCCGTTGTTCGAGAGTGGCATTCAGGGTGCGCAACTCATCTTCGACCTGCTGGCGGCGGCTCTGTTCCTGTTCGAGCGCATCGAGAATGGCATCGATGGTGGGGTCAAGCGGCAAATTACCGCCCGAATTGCCATTGGCCGTTGCATTGCCGTTATAGCCGGGATTGTGCGTACCCAGGCGCAACAGGCGGCTGCGCAGATAGGCGCGTTCCTTTTCACGCAAGCTGACTCGCTCCAGGCTGGCGTTGATACGTGCCTCCAGCAGCACCGCGTTGTAGGGTTTGATCAAATAATCTTCGGCACCCAGTTCCAGGCAATGGGCAATATTGCAATGATCGGCATAGCCGGAAATCACAATGACCGGTGTTTCGCAGGTTGCCGGTTCGGACTTCAATTGCCGCAGGACCTCGATGCCATCGTTTTGCGGCAAATTAATATCGAGCAGAATCAAATCGAAACGCTGCCGTTGCACCAGATCGAGCGCCTGCTCCCCATCGGCGGCCACAATGGCGGCATAATGCTGGCCGGCCAGCTCGCGCACCATTACCGAACTGGTGTCATTGTTATCATCAATAATCAGGATCCGGGCCAAAGCATCGATCAGGTTCGCGGCAGCAATTGCAGCAGACCCGCCGGCAGCCGTCGAGGTGCCCTGTAATTCCATTGTGGTATCGAGAAACTCATCGGTTGCCAGATCGCTGATCAGGTTGAGAAGCTGGTAGCCGGCACGATCAATGCGCTCGATATCCTCGATGCAAGGCGGGCATTCCATCGTATGCACCTCGCGGCGCAACAGCATTGCCGAGCCAAGAATATTGGTGAGCAAATTGCGCAGCGTATGCACGTCCTGGCGGCTCAGATGCGATGCAGTTTCTGCTTCCGAACCCTGCGCACAATGATGATCGATATAGTGTTCGATGGCGTAGACGGTACTGATTGTCGACAGAAACGTCTGCCAGACATCCGTGTTGCTGGGCGGGCTGTCCGACTGCAATCCGCAGGCTTGAAGCTGCTGCTGAAGCTGCACATGTATTTCCATAACCCTGTTGCTTGCCTTTTGAGCTGGATGACAGTTAGTTAATAGGCTGACTATGAACCGACATCCCTGGCGGCTGCGAAAATTTGGTCTCTTGACTATACCAGCCGGCCATAACAGTGGTATAACCGGCTGGATTGACGCGACCGTACCAGGGAAGAAGCGGGTTACATCGAATCGTGTGACATCAGCTTTGATATTAATCGGCGCTGGCCGGGATGTCGGCCGGTTGGGGAGTTTCGGCGGTTTCTCGATGTTCGCGGCGGCCGGCCAGGTCACTGGCACGGACGCTGGGGGCCAGCGCGGTGGCGATCCAGGCGCCGACAGCGGCGATGAACACGAGGACAAAGGCGCTCTGGATGGCGCCGCCCAGGGCGACCTGCACCGCGCCGGCGACTTCCGGCAGCGCCGCACCACCCTCGCCGGCACCCTCAACGATGGCGTTGACATCGGCAGCATCCGGATCGAGGCCGGCAGCGATCAACCGGTTACCAAGCTGGAAAGCCAGCACCGTCCCCATAATGCTCACGCCCAGCGTGCCCCCAATGTTGCGGGTGAACTGCAAAGTCGAGGTAGCCGTACCCAGGTCTTTGCGGGCTACGCTACTCTGCACGGCGATGATAAACGAGGGAATGGTGAAGCCCATGCCGACACCGATGGAAGCCAGCATGAGCAGCAGCAGCGGCTGCGGCGTGCCGGCACTGATCAGCGCCAACGACAGGGTTCCCAGAACCACCAGGCTCATGCCGATCAGGGCCAGGCTGCGGTAGCTGAAGCGCAGCAGTAGCCGCGATCCGATGATGCTGGCAAATACCCAGGACAGCAGCATCGGCGTCAGCGTCGCGCCGGCCGTCGTCGCTGCGGTGCCCATCACTGCCTGAACGAACAGGGGAATGTACGTCACCGAGCCGAAGAGTGTCCAGCCGATCAACACACCTTGCAAACAGGCCATGGCGAACATGCGGTCGTTCATCAGGTAGACCGGCAGCATAGGATTGGCGGCACGATTTTCCACCCGTACCAGAACCACAAAGCAGGCCAGTGCCAATCCAAGCATTGCCCAGTTGCCGGGTGACGCCAGGTCTTGCAGGCCGAGCAGCAAGCTGATTACGCCGATAGACAGCAAAGCCGCACCGGCATAATCGATGCTGGGCCGACCGCTGCTGCGCGACTGCGCGCTGCTCTGCCAGCCGAAACCGACGAGCAGCATAGCCAGAATGCTGGCCGGGATATTGATGAAAAACACCCAGTGCCAGTGCACCCGGTCGACCAGGAAGCCGCCGATCAGCGGGCCGATTATCGAAGAAACGCCCCAGACGCCGGAGAAAACGCCTTGCATTTTCGCACGTTGCTCGAAGGAAAAGAGATCGCCAATCATCGTCAGCGCGAGCGGCAACAGGCCACCGGCCCCGAGGCCCTGCACGGCCCGCCCGGCAACCAGCGCCGGCATGCTCTCGGCCAGGCCACAGAGGATCGAGCCAAAGGTGAAAATCGTCAGCGCGACCAGAAAGACCAGCCGGCGTCCGTAAAGATCGGAGAGCTTGCCGAAGATGGGCACTGTCGTGGTGGAAGCCAGCATGTAGATCGCGAAGGCCCAGCTGTAGATTTCGATGCCGCCCAACTGGCTGACGATGGTCGGCATAGCGGTAGCGATGACCGTGGCTTCCATCGAAGCCATAAACAGGCTGAGCATGATACCCAGCGTCACGATAATAGTGCGATTGCGCGACACGAGCAGTTTTTCCTCCTGATACGAGCAGTTTTATGCGCGCTGTTCAACCCCGTCCGAGCCGAGCGGTAGCGCCGGCTGGCTCACAAAGGTTCGATAATAGAGCCAGGCAGCGCCGACGCCCAGCGCACAGAGGCCGGCGCAAGTCAGCAGGGCGGACGAAACACCGATCAAGCTGGAGAGCGTACCGATGGTGAAGCCGCCGATGGGCGTACTGCCGATGAACAGCAGAATGTAGATGCTCATCACCCGCCCGCGCAGATTGTCGGGCACCATCGTCTGCACCAGGGTATTGGCGGTC
Source organism: Chloroflexaceae bacterium (assembly GCA_034437175.1). Taxonomy (GTDB): domain Bacteria; phylum Chloroflexota; class Chloroflexia; order Chloroflexales; family Chloroflexaceae; genus DAOTUJ01. The sequence goes on from DAOTUJ010000017.1 coordinate 26,859, forward strand.
GTCGTAAAAATGATGCCGGCGAAACCGAGCGCCATCAGCAGCACGGCCGAGAGCAAATAGATCGATGAGAGCGCCACGGCGGCGAAGATCAGGGCGAAGCAGATGGAGCCAATCAACAGGCGCTGCATGGTCATGCGGCTGGCATAGGCATTGAAGAGCGCACCGAGCAAAGAGCCGACCCCGAGGCAGGCACTGAGCAAACCGAAGCCGGCGGCATCGGTTTGGACGACAAAATCGGCAATCAGCGGCAGCACGATCGTGAAGTTGTAGCCGAAGGTGCCGATAGCCGCGACGACCATCAAAATCGCCAGCACCGCCGGCGTTCGGCGAACGTAGCTGAAGCCTTCGATCAGGCGCTGGTGGATCGAACCGCGGGTGGGTGCAGGAACCGCGAAGAACTGGCGATGATCCATCAATGCGAGGCCACCCAGCATAAAAATGAAACTGACGGCATTGAGATAGAGCGCCGGCGCAAAACCGACCAGGGTGATCAGCAGGCCGGCGAGCGACGGGCCGATGATCCGGGCAATATTAAACTGCATGGAATTGAGGGCCAGTGCATTGGCCAGTTGATCGCGACCAACCAGTTCAACAACAAAAGACTGGCGACTGGGAATGTCCATCGAGTTGGCCAGCCCCTGGATGCCGGCCAGAATGTAGATATGCCAGACCTGGATCAGACCGGTAGCAACCAGCGTCCCGAAAATAATCGCCTGGACGAGCAACACACTCTGGGTCGTCAGCAAAACCCGTCGCTTGGGAAAGCGATCGGCAACCACCCCACCGAAGAGCGAAAACAACAGCACCGGCAAGAATTGCAAGGTAGTGACGACACCGAGCACAAAGGGCGACTCACTGAGGCGCAGTACCAGCCAGGACTGAGCCGTGAGCTGCATCCAGGTACCGATCGTCGAGAGCAGCAAGCCGAACCAGTAGAACCGGTAATTGCGAATCGTGAGCGCCCGAAAACCGCGACCAAGCCGGCGAAAATATCCGGGAGCATGCTCACCGGGACGTGGTTCAACAGCCATCACCCTCTCCAGTAGTCGAACGACAGAGCACCCGGCGCAGCGCCGGCAGCGCCGTCTGAATAGCATCGATTTCGGCGGGGCTGAGTTCCGCAAGCAGCGGAGCCAGGCGTCGGATCATGCGATCCTGGACGCGGGCCTGATGCGCAAAGCCGGCGGCAGTGAGCGAGACCAGTTGCTGGCGGCGATCCTGGCGATCGCGGCTGCGTTCGACCCAACCGCGCGCAACCAGAGTTTGCACCAGTTCGCCCATAGCCTGCGCACTGACCCGCCGGTAGCGGGCGAGGGCACTGAGGCTCTGCGCGCCATCGGCCAGGTAGGCCAGCACGCGAAACTGCGGGATGGTCACTTCTTCGCCAAGTTCCTGGTGTACCTCAGCGGCAACCACCCTGGCAAACATGGGCAACATTGCCAGAAGCTCCCTGGTGGTATCTTTAATGCTGTGAATATCTGTCATGGCAAATCTCAAGAAACCTGAAGATAAGGATACCCCGCTTTGATTTCATCGTCAAGCCGTAACGCGGTGCTGGGTGTGACGAAACGTGCGGCACAAAGACCCCGGCGGGGATCGCTTCCGGGAAGCTTGCCGCGCTGCTGCCAGTGGCATCGGACGCGCAGCACCCGCATCGGCAGCAATATGCTCGTCAGAAGAAGCTTCCCGGAAGCGGGATCTGGCGCACGGGCAGCACGTTTCGGCACACCCCGCGGTGCTGTCGCTGTAACGCAGCGCAATATAATAATCGTTAGAGAGTCGTGCCGGCCGATGCCGCCGAGCACCAAACGGCGACAGCAGTCGCCGCCCGGCTGCCGACCGTACGGCTCCCTGGGTTCACGAATAACATGTTCATAGCGCCAAAGGAGGCCCCTATGCAGTCGCGCATCGAAGTAGGCCAGCGGGCCCGTATGCGAAAGACCATCACCGAAGCCGACGTCGTACTCTTTGCCTGTGTCACCGGCGACTCGAATCCGCTCCACACCGATGAACTTGCGGCGCAAGATTCGCGCTTCGGCCGCCGCATTGCCCATGGCATGCTGGCAGCCGGCTTGATCTCGGCGGTTCTCGGGATGCAAATGCCCGGACCGGGCACGATTTATCTCAAGCAGACGCTCAATTTCAAGAATCCGATCTATATCAACGATACGGTGACCACCCAGGTTGAGGTGATCGCGATTCGCGAGGATAAGCCCATCGCCACCCTGCGCACCTGGGTCACCAACCAGAACAACGACCTGGTGGTCGACGGCGAATCGGTGGTGTTTCTGAGCTGAGTTGCCCGGCCACAGTGCTGTTACCCGGCTCCCTTCGCCCATCCTACGGTGGCTCATGACTGACTGTCAGTCACGAGCCACCGTATTGTTTTGAGTGCGCTCATCATCCTGTAACCCTCGCTCTGAGCAAGTGCCGTTGTTCCTCCGTCCATGCCAGTAGTACGACCATTCGCTAGATACGCCGGCTACCGGCTCTACTTCTGTCCGGATCGTCTGGAGGTTACGATGCGCCGCTTGCTTATACTGTTCACCCTGTTGTTCGTTTTGTCTGCCTGTGGAAACCCGGTCGCCCCGCTGCCCACTCCGCCGCCGGCTTCAGTGCCGGCGCGGGACGCAACACCGCTGCCGGACGCCACCCCACCGCCGACTGCCACGGCGCAACCGACGGTGAGCGCCACGCCCTCGCCGTCGACTGCGCCGCCCACGGTCACTCCGCCACCGGCATTCGATCTGCGCATCGATGCACCGACGCCCGGTAGCGTTGTGCGCTACGCCGATGTGCTGCGGGTCAATGGCCGGGGCTTGCCGCCGGCAAGCCGGCTGGTCTACCGGATCTATGAGGAACGCGGCGCACAGATCGGCGCCGGGCCGATGCAGCCGGTCGATGCGGCGACGATGGTCGCGCCGCTGGAATTCAATTCCGGCCTCGGCAGCGTCGGGCAGGTGGCAGTGGCCGCAATTGGCGCAAGCGGTGAGTTGCTGGCTGAAGCACAGGTGCAGGTGGAACTGGCCCGCACCCGCCCGGCTGATCTGCCGAGTATCGCGGTTGAGGCACCGGGCATCGTGATCGAGGCGCCGCTCCCCGGGGCTGCCCTCAATGGGAGCTTCGAGTTGCGCGGCAGCAGCAGCATCATGCCGTTTGAAGGCAGCCTGACATACCGGATCTACGATGCGGCCGGGACACGCATTGCTGAGGGGCCGCTCCAGGCCGGCGGCGACTATAGTGGGCCGGCGCAGTTTGCCGCGGTACTGGATGTGCCGGCAATCAGCGGCGCCGGGCACATCGAGGTGGTCGAAATCAATGCGATGGATGGTTCGCTGTTTGCGGCAGCAGTGGTGGAAGTGCAGTTCGGTGATACTGCCGGCATAGTACTGGCAATGCCGCCGGCAGGCACGGCAATTGCCATGGGTACCGTCGTGCGCGGCAGCATTGATTCGTTGCCGGACGATGCACGGCTCCAGTACCGACTCTACGATGTACAAGGCATCGAAATCGGGGCCGGCACACTGGAACGAGAGGACGCGACAAGTTTTGCCGGCACACTTGATATTGTGCCGGTAACCGGAGTGGTGCGGCTGGCGATCGTCGCCACTGATCGAGCCGGGCGACACGAACTGGCCACGCGCAGCGTGACACTGCGGGGCACCCGGCCGATTGGCGGCGATTTTCAAACGCTCGAAAGCGGCGCGGTACCACAGTTGCGGCTTGAAGCACCGGCCAGCGGCACGGCGATCGGCCCGAGCTTCGAGTTGCGCGGCAGCATCAGTGCGACACCACACGACGCCCTGTTGAGCTACCGGATCTACAACGCAGCCGGAACCCGGATCGCCGTCGGGCCGGTGTATGTGCCGGGCGTGCCGGGCCAACCCGCCGGCTTTGTTGAGCCGATAAACCTGGGTGATATTGCCGACTTGCAGGGGTCGGTGCGCCTCGAACTCGTCGAAACCAATCCACCGGCAGGCCGGGCGCGCACCGGAGTGAGCGTTGAACTGGTTATGATTCAGTAAATCCCTCGATTTGACAGCTATCGTAGCAGGCTGCTATCATCATTGCAAATGAACAGAACTGATTATTTTATTCACCTGAAGTGATATAGCAGGGCGGTGGTGATGGATCTGGGAGCCTTGCGGATTTTTGCGGCGGTGGCCGAGGAGGGCAGCATCTCAAAAGCGGCGCGGCGGCTCGATTATGTACAGTCGAATGTGACGGCGCGCATTCAGCACCTGGAAGACGATCTGCACACGCCGCTGTTTTATCGGCGCCAGCGCGGTATGGTGCTGACCCCGGCCGGGCGCACGTTGCTGGGCTATGCCGAGTCTTTGCTGCATCTGGCGGAAGAGGCGCGGCGGGCGGTACAGGATGAAGGTGCCTGCCATGGCTCGCTGGTGCTCGGCGCGATGGAAACGACGGCAGCCGTACGCCTGCCGCCGATTCTGGCCCGCTTTCATCAGGCCTGGCCGGAGGTCGAACTCAACCTGGTGACCGGGCCAAGTGCCGAATTGATTGATCGCGTGCTCAGCTACCGTATCGACGGCGCATTTGTCGGTGGGGCGGTACAGCACACGGAAATCGAGCAGGAACCCGTATTTGCCGAAGAACTGGTGCTGGTAACGGATCGGCAGGTGACCGATCCGGCCCGGATGTCGCAGCGAACCATGCTGGTGTTTCGCCAGGGCTGCACATATCGGGCGCGCCTGGATCAAATCTTGCGTGCTTACGGCCTGCTGCCCCGGAAAATCATGGAGTTCGGCACAGTTGAAGCGATTCTGGGTTGTGTAGCAGCCGGGATGGGCGTTACCCTGTTTCCACGTTTTGTGCTCGCTCGTTCGCCATACCGAGCGGCGCTGCGCATCCATCCATTGCCGGCCACCCTGGCGCAGGTACCGACCATGTTCATCCAGCGCCGGAATGGGCTACGTACGCGGGCGATGGCCGCGTTTCTGGATCTGGCGCGCCGGCCGGACGAGCACACGCCGGTTGCATTACCAGGTGAACAGCTATGACGCGTTCATCGTCGCCTTTTCGCCGCCAGGCAATTCGCTTCAGCCGAACGATTGGCCTGACACGAGCAATCGCGATTGGTTGTAGCATCACGGTTGTGCTGGGCGTTTTTGTGCTGGCTGATCTGCTGCTGGGGCGATCGGCAAGCCTGGTCGGCCTGGTGTATCTGAGCTTCGGGCTGCTGGCAGCGCCGATTGTGCTGTTCTATGCCGAGCGAGCGGCGGTGCTGCCGGGCGGCGGCCCGTATGCGCTGGTGCGAATCAACGGCGCATTGCTGCGGGTCTATGCCGTCGGCTGGTTGCTGTTGGGCACCTACCTGGGTTTGCTGGCGCTGCTGAGCTGGGGTGCCGCGCTCTATGCTGCCGGTCTCACCCAATGGCTCTTCGGCCTGGTGATCGATTCGCGCTGGCTGGCGCCGGGGCTGCTATTGTTCATCGTGCTCAATAATTTGAGCGGTGCCCGCGGCGGCTGGCGCCTGCGCATGCTCACGATTTACGGCGCTATCGGGATGCTGCTCATTTTGCTGTTGCGCTCCTGGCTGAACACTGGCCTGCCCACGCTCATACCGGCAGAACCCGGCACGACCCGCAGTTTCTTGAGCGATGTCGCCCTGCTGACGCCGCTGCTGGGCGGGATACTGCTGCTGCTGGAGCGTCGCGACGAAATGCGTACGCCCGAGCGCCTGCTGCTGCCGGCGCTGTTTGTGCCGCTGTTGATCGGCCTGGGCCTGGGGGCGCTGCTCAGTGCAACGGCCTTGCAGTCGCCGATGCCTTCGCTGATCGCGGCTACCGCCGTCGATCTGACGATCATTGCTCGCAGCAGTGGGACGCCGCTGCTCGAAATCATCGCCTTTGGCTTTGGCATGGCCCTGTGCATGATCGCCCTGAATCGGCTGCTAGTCAGCCTGATCCGGCTAACCGGCGCGATGATCCGCGACGGCTTCTTTCCACTGCATGTGTTCGGTTCGGCCAGCGATATGACCAGCTCGCTGGTGCTGGTGCGCTTCATTGCGGTGCTGGCGGCCTTTGTTGTCTTGCTGCTACCGATGTCGATCCTGGCGGCATTCGTGGCCGGCCAGTTACTCGGCATGACGATGCTGCTGAGCGTGCCGGATGTTGCTCAGCCGGCACCGCGTCTGCCCCGCCCGCGCCGGCTGAGTTTGCCGCTGCATCCGTTGTTCCCGGTGCTGGTCACGCTGATTGCCGGCACGCTGATGCTGGTGCTGCCCTGGCCCGGCCTGCTGATCGGCGCGGGCTGGCTACTGGGCGGCGCCCTGGTGTACGCCGGCTACGCCCGGAACGGCAGTACCGCAGTGCGCCGGCGCGAAACGGTGCTCAGCGACAGTGCGCCCGAGCAGCGAGCAGTAAATGCTTATACGGTACTCGCCGGCATCGCCAATCCCGAGACAGCCGGCGCGATCATTCGGGCCGGCGCAGCGCTGGCCCGTGCGCGCCAGGGCCGCTTGCTGGTGCTCTCGGTCGCTACTTTCCCCGACCAGATGCCGCTGCACATTCAACAGCAGCAGGCTCAAACCCGTTTGCAGGCGCTCAATCGGTGCATCGCCGACGCGCAGCCGGCCGATGTCGATGTCGAAGGTCTGGTGCGGCTGGCGCAAAACCCGGTGGAAGGCCTGCTGGCCACGGTGCGTGAGGAACGTGCGCAGCGCCTGGTGCTGGGCTGGCACAATGATCGTATCAGTGAGCGTGGCGACCTGGATCCGCTGCTGGATCCGGTGGTGCGCAATGCCGCCTGCGAGGTGATTATTCTGCGCGGCGACCTGCCGGCGTACAGTCGGCATGTGCTGGTGCCACTGGTACACAGCCGCAACAGCGCAGCAGCTTTGCGGCTGGCGCGCGAACTGGCCGGCAGCGACGATGGCTGCGTAACGGCGCTGCACCTGGTACAGGAAGTGTTTAGTCCGACAACCATGGACGAGCAGCATGAGCGGCTACAGAAACTGATCGACAGTGTCGGCGGCGATACGCCGGTAATGCTGCGACTGGACGCGACCGACGATGTGCAGGAACAGATTCTGCGCGAGGCGGAAGGCCAGGATCTGCTGGTGCTGGGTGCTTCGCGTGGTGGAGTGCTCGATCAGACCGTCTTTGGCGGTACGCCGGTCGCGGTGGCACGCCGGGCTCGCCAGCCGACCTTGATGGTCAAACATACGGAGGGCGCGAGCCAGTTCTGGAGCCGGCGCGCCTGGGAACTGATCTCATCGCCCTTTCCGCAGATTGCACATTCGGAGCGCATCAATATTTACCAGCAGGTGCGCCAGACCGCCGAACCGGGCATTGATTTTTTCATTATGATCGGCCTCTCGGCGATGATTGCAGTGCTGGGTTTGCTGCTGGGCAGCCCGGCGGTGATCATCGGTGCAATGCTGGTAGCCCCGCTGATGAGCCCGATCCTGGCAATGAGCATGAGCATTGTGCATGGCAATCTACACCTTTTGCGCAAAGCTGCCGTGACCACCTCGCTGGGCATTTTGCTGGCCATAAGCATGGCTGCCGGCATCACGCTGCTAATGCCGACCCTGATCACGACTGAGGAGATCCTGGCGCGCACCCAGCCCAACCTGCTCGATCTGCTGGTGGCGCTGGCCTCGGGTACAGCCGGCGGCTATGCCATCGCCCGCAAAGAAGTGGCCGCCGCCTTGCCCGGCGTGGCCATTGCCGCCGCGCTGGTGCCGCCGCTGGGCGTGGTTGGCTATGGCATGGCGACCGCCCAGGTGACGATTGCCGGCGGCGCGCTCCTGCTGTTTACGACCAATCTGATTGCAATTATCATTGCGGCGGCTGTGGTCTTCTTGCTGCTCGGCTTTCGGCCCGAGCAATCACGGGTGCGCCCACTGGTTCGCCTGAAATTCGGCCTGTCGTTACTCTCGCTGATCTTGATCGCCGTTCCGCTGGGAACCCTGACGGCAGCGAGTGTTCAGCAGATCAATCGGCAAAACCAGATCAGTGCCCAGTTGCAAAGCCTGGAAAGCGCCGATACGCGAATTACCGATATGCAAATCAGCCGTGAGGACGAGCAGTACCGGGTGCGCATGACGATTCATACTCTGGAGCCCGAGCGCATCGACGCCGCCCGCATCGATGAACTGGAAGACCATGTCAGCCGACGGCTCGGCGTCGATCTGCGCATCGACGCGACCGTGCTGCCGGCTCTGCTGCTGCCGGCAAGACCCGCCGCCCCTGCCACACCGGGCGCCGTGCCCTGAAACTGCGGTAGCGACCGCGCGCGCCGCACGACTGGCGGCAGGCAGCGCACCCACAAAAAACCTGGCTGCCGCAGACGAAAAAGCCCGTTGCGGCGCGAGCAACGCATACCGATTGTATAGAAATCAAAGAAAAGAAAGGAAATTTGATGCGACCATTGATTGCCGTGCCGACCCTGCACGCCGAGCGGATGGGGAGCCAGATGGTGGCGAACCATACCGCCTATCTGAATGCGATTGAGGCAACCGGCGGCATTCCGCTGCTGATCCAATTGAGTCGCGACGAAAGCGTGCTCCATACGCTCTACGATCTCTGCCAGGGTCTGCTGTTAACCGGCGGTGTCGATATGGATCCGGCATGTTACGGCGAGGAGCCACACGAGAAACTCGGCGACATCGATGCGCAGCGTGACGAAGTGGAGATCATGCTGACCCGCCGGGCCATCGCCGAGGGCAAGCCGCTGCTGGGTATCTGCCGGGGCGTTCAGGTGATGAACGTCGCCATGGGCGGCACGCTCTACCAGGATGTGCCGAGCCAGCTCGCCGGCGCCGGCGAGCATCGCGAGTCGGGGCTGCGCAAGCAATGGGATTACCTGGCCCATTCCATCAGCATTGCCGAAGATTCCTGGCTGGCCGCGCAACTGGGCACCAGTCGGCTCGACGTCAATACCCTGCATCATCAGGCCATCAAAGACCTGGCGGCGGGCCTGCGGGTTACAGCGACCGCACCGGACGGCGTGATTGAAGCAGTCGAAGGCCTGAGCGAACAATTCCTGGTCGGCATTCAGTGCCATCCCGAGCGGCTCTGGGATCGCAGCGACCCGCGCTGGCGGCGCGTCTTTGCCGCATTCGTCGAACGCTGCAAAAGCTAGATAAAGCTGATACAATGCTGGGTACCGGCATGGTATTAGCCACGCTTGCAACAAAATATGCGAACATGCCGTCGTATTCATGAAAGAAAATCGTAATTTAGCGAACTGGTGAACCATATGCTACAGCGACCTGGCTGGCTGTCGATACATCTTATTCCCGGCCCGATCCGGCGCCTGATCGGATTTTCCGGGCTGATCATCGGAATTATCGGAGCGATTATGCCGATTATTCCGGGCTGGCCGGGGTTCTTCCTGGCTGTTCTGTTTCTCGGGCGGCGTGACCGCACCCTGCGCCGCACCCACTTGCTGGGCCGGCGTGCGCTGCGCTGGCTACGACATCGCCGAACGCCCTGGCTGCGCCGGCTGGGCAAACGCCTGACTGTTGAGTATTTGCGCGGGCGGCGCTCGCTCACGCCGACGCTGGACGCCATCGAGCGAGCGGTGACGTAAGCGTATTCAGGCCGGCATGAAAAAGAGCCGGATCTCGCCAATCGGCGAGATCCGGCTATTTTTCATGTTGGCCGACGGCCCAGCCAAAGGCCAGGCCGGCGGCCAGCAGGACGAGCAGGCCGCCGCCGATACCGACGAGCAGGTGTAACCAGCCGAAACTGCCACCGATCAGCCACCAGGCCAGCAGCGTCGGCAGGGCGAAAATCAGCAGGCCACTGAGCAGCAGCGTGCCGTAGCCGCGCAGCCGTAACCAGGCATTGCGCCGGCCTTGCCTGGTATCCGGCTCAGGCATCGGCCTGGCGGCCCTGCGCCATGATCTCGGCGATCTGTTGCAGCAACCCGTTAGCCAGCAACTCGTTTTGCGTTCCGAGAACCCGCCCGGCCACGTCGCAGAGCGCCTCGGCCACTGCGGCCTGTTCCTCGCGACCGGCCAGTTGGGCAATGATTTCTTCTTGCATTCCACGGTCGTCCCGGCGCAGTGCGGCATCCATGCGCCCGCGCAGCTCGGGCGGGCGATCGGACATCACGGCGTCGATCGGCGGCATTGCGGCGGGAGCGCCCAGCACGCCTGGTTCGGCCGGACGGGTAGCCGCTCGCAGGCGTGCTACTACGTCGCGGGCGGTACTTTCGCGGTCGAAGCGCACATCCGGCGGCTCGGTATCGCCCTGGTAACTCAGCCGATAAAACAGATCAGTCTCGGCCGCAATCATGCCCTTGCAGGTCGTCGTGGTACTCATCGCCGGCCCGCGCGCCTGCGCGCCGGCAGCCGGGTCCGTATCGGGCGGCACGAATGTGGCGGCGCCCATAGCAAGAGCCCCAACGGCATAACTGCCGGTGCCGATACCGTGCAGACGCAGTCGATAATTGCCGCGACGCGGATTGTCCATCACCGTCATCGTCAACGGTTTGCCGCGGTGGCCAAGTTGAAACGTGCGCGTGCGGCTACGGCGGGTCGGGCGGTCGGCGGCGCGGCCCAGCATACCAACAGCGGGTTCCTCGGGCTCGATGGTCATCTCAATGGGCGAGGCCGTCATCACCACCAGGCGCTCGGGATGGCTGACCGCGACAGGTTCGCCCGCCAGTTCGAGCACTTCCAGCACCTGGGACAGCGCGGCCGGCTGATCGGCCAGTTCGCCATGGGCGACATTGACCGGCGGGCGATTATCGGCGCGATCATCGAGGCGCGCATTGGCCAGCGGCACCGTACCGTCGCCGGACTTGTCGGCTTGTTCCGCAGTCGGTTCGCCGTCCGGGTAGCGCAACGCCTCGGCAGAATTGCTGTCGCGCACCGCAAAGCGCTGAATGGTGTCGAAGCCGGAACCGACGATTGTCGTCACATCCGTGCGCTCGAAAAGCGTATCGAGCCCGGACGGATTGTTGAGCATATTGCCCCAGTAGTTGCGCAGTTGCATTGTGGCTTCCGGCACCAGCGCATTGCTATCCTGGCGCACCAGGTAATCATCGATGGGCAGCAGATCACGGATGCCGGGCACCTGGCTGCGCATCGTCATCAGCCGATTGAGCTCACCGGCGGTTGGATTGGCATTCTGCAGATACCAGAGGTAAACATTCAGCACACCGCGCACAAGCGGATCGGCGGGGATTTCGCCGCCGCCCCAGGCATAGTACGAATTGGCCGCGCCGCGATGCGGTGTCCCCAGCGTCAGCACGCGATCCACATCGTCGCGGTAATCGCGACCCTGGATGTAACTGCGGGCAAGCAGACCGCCCATGCTATGACAGACCAGGATAACCCGGCGTTGATCGTTGCGGTCAAGCGCACGGTCGATCCAGGGTATCAAGTACGTCTGGACATTATCCTGCACTGATTTGCGCCAGTCGTAGAACGCCACAAAGAAGTCGCGATTACGGCGATAGCCGGCGCGGGCGATGGTACGCAGCATCCCGCGCCCATAATCGGTAAAAGGCGGGAAATTCCAGCCACTGAGCGTGGGCTCGCGCCAGTCGAGCAGCACCCGCAGATTGAACGAACCGGTAAAGCCGGGCACAAAGAGAATCGGCAAACGGACCACAGCACACCCCCGCATACATCCTTGAACGTGTTGCCCAAAAGCACAGCACGTGCATTGCTTTTCCCGCATTTCGGTTGATGATATAGCAAAGCCACATCATCAACCGAAAAAGAATGGTCATTGCCATGCTGCCGCAAGCGAGAAAGCCGCGCACGGCCGCGTGTGACGCCCACCCGGAACCGTCACGTAAGATCCGCGACAACTTCGATACCGTTGGCGGCCATATGATGCAGGAACATGAGGTGATGCAGGTCACCGTCGTGGGCCATGATCCCGAGGTCGCGGGCGACACTGACCGGCGTATCGTAGGTATCGACAGCCGCAGCGGGAACGATGATCCGGCGCTGCACATTAAGCGCATTGGCCTCCATACGCAGCTGCATGGCCGCACTATACACACAGAGATCGGTGCAATCGCCGACCAGCACGAACATATCAAGTTCAGGATGGTCGTGCAGCCAGGCAGGCAGGCGGGTGGCGAGATGCGAACTGAGCGAATTCTTCTCGATGGTGACGATCTGATCGTTGAAGGGCAGATCGCGCAACTCGGCAACCGCCTGACTTTCGGCAGTGCCGGCGATACAGTGCGGCGGATAGGCGGCAAACTCAGGCGTCTGCGGATCGTGGGTATCCTGGGTAAGCACGAAGTTGCGCACACCGAGCGCATGAGCGCGCTCGAAGATCCGGACGACCGGCGCAATCAGTGCCTGGACGCGCGGCCCGGCAAGCGGGCCTTCATTGCAGAAACCATTGATCATATCGATGGAAAAAACCGCTACGCGTTCGGGATGCTCGCCGACCATGTCGGCCATCGCCGGCGTGGGCAAGCCGGCATACCAGGCTTCGAGGTAGGCCAGGAAAGGCCCGGCGCGTTCAGCCAGGCTGGGCGTTGCATGCATCATGATACCTCCGGTACATTAGTGTTTTACTGACACTAATGTACCATAACTGAAGAGCAGTGTCAAGGGTTGACACGACTTATACCAGGTGACGAGTGACAAGTGACAAGTGACGAGCCGCGATGTGGCGTTCGTATCGGCTAGAACGGTTGTCGATATGCGGAATCCGCAATTCGAATTGGTATTACGCAGTCGGCGCTGATGCTCACGCCGCGCCGAGCGTTTTTCGCCAGAAACCGCTGCTTCCGCGTCAGTCCGGGAGTTACCAGGCAACCGGGTGGCAGGGCGTTGCCTGTGACATGCGGAAGCTTAAGGGAGGCTTAACAAAAACTTGACATTGCCCTTGCAACTGGATATAATAGCGGCATTATCCTCAACAAGCAAAATTTTCCAGGCCTTTGTGCGCGCAAGCCGATTTTCGCGCACCGCTCTGTAAGCGGTTACGGCGCAGGATTGCGTACCCTGTGCCTAATCGGCAACAACTTGATCAACGACGATCACCCACACGATATGGGGCGACCTTCTTCCTCAACGTGGAGTGTCAGCCGTTTTGTACCACGACGCCGGTACGATAGCGGACTGACCACAGGATGAGAATTCTCTCTCGTACAGATTCCTTTTCTGGCACCTTCAGGAGGATGCACAACAATGGCAGAGAAGCGGAGTCGTGCAAACACGACGCAACAGCGAGCTCTCTCGCGACGTGACTTTTTGCGCCGCAGTGCCGGGGTGGGGACTTCGGCATCGGTGATGGCCTTGCTGGCCGCCTGTGGCGGTGCGCCGCCGGCCACCGAGCCGACTGCCCCGCCGGAACCTTCGCCCACCCTGGGAACCCTTCCCACCGCCGCGCCGCTGGCGACCGCCGAGGCTGAACCCACCACCGCGCCGCCGACTGCGCCGACGGCCGGTGACGGTTCGACGCTGGTGATAATGGGCCACCAGGAAGTTGCCGGCCTGAGCCCCGATGACTCCGGACCGACGGTGCAGTGGGCGGTGATCACCAATATCCACAACGCGCTGCTGGAACTCGACGAGAATTATGTGCTCCAGCCGGTACTGGCCGAATCTTACGAAGCCGCTCCCGACGGGTTGCAGTACACCTTCAATCTACGCCAGGGCGTGCTGTTCCATAACGGCGAAGAACTTACCGCCGCCGACGTCAAGTATACCTACGATTATTACCGCAACCCGGATAATGCAGCAACGATAGCCAACCGCTTTGCCGGGGTTGACAGCATTGAAACTCCCGACGATTATACCGTCGTGGTCAACATGGAACGGCCCAACGCGGCTTTCCTGGCCCAGGCCGCGCCGACGTTCATCGTCAATGCCGCCTATCACGAGGAAGTCGGCGAAGACACCTACAAGACGGCGCCGGTCGGCACGGGAGCCTACAAGCTCAAAGAATGGCGGGCCGCCGAGTTCACCGAACTCGAGGCCTTCGCGGATCACTTCCGCGGCCAGCCCAACATCGACTTCTTGCGGCTCGATGTGGTGCCGGAAGCCTCAGTGCGCGCTATTGCCATCGAGACCGGCGAGGCCGATACGGCAGTCTGGCCGCTGCTGGTCGAAGACAATCTGCGACTGGTCGACGATCCCAGCTACACGTCGTACCGCACCGCCACGGTGTCGGTCAATCACTTCCCGCTCAACAATGAGCATCCCATCCTGTCCGACAAACTGGTACGCCAGGCGATGATGTACGCCATTGATCGCGAGCGGGTCATCCAGGATGTCTTCAGCGGGACGGCGGTGATTGCGCATACCAACATGTCGCCGGCCCTGGAGTTCTGGTACAACCCGAATACCAAGAAGTACGAGTATGACGTTGACCAGGCCAATGCGCTGCTCGACGAAGCCGGCTGGGCGATGGGCGAGGACGGTATTCGCGAGAAGGACGGCGAGAAGCTGACGTTTACCTGTACGGTGATTACCGGCGACCAGGCCCGCTTGCCGGAGGCCGAGCTGGTGCAGCAGTTCCTGGCCGAGGTCGGCATCGATATGCAACTGGCCGAACAGCCGATTTCAGCCATCCTCGAGGGCCTGCGCAACGGTACGGTCGATGCCTCGCTCTTCAACTGGACTTACGGCGGCGGCGGCGGTGAGCCGGACGGCTCGGTGACGCTGCGCTCGGACGGCGGCAATAATTTCTCGAACTGGACCAATCCGCGGGTCGACGAGTTGCTCGACCAGGGTCTGGCCGAGATCGACCCGGACGCTCGCCAGGCGATCTATTTCGAGATCCAGGACATTCTGGCCGAGGAAGTGCCCTTCCTGTATATGATGTATTGGGACTGGTTCAACATCTTTACCGGCCGTGTCGAGGGTCTGCCCGCCACGGCGCTGAACGGTTCGCAGCTTTACCGGTTGCCGCATACCTTCAGCATGCAGCAGGGTTAGCTCAGGGCGGTCGCCCTGAAACCCTCTTCGTTCAGGCCGGTATCGCCGGCGGCAGGGCGGAAGAAACCATTCATTTCGTTTGTTCTGGCGGCTTTGCCGCCAGAACAAACGAAATGAACCGTCAATTCCTTGCTGCCGGCGGCGGAAAACAGCCATTGTGCAGGGTGAGCAAACAGGTCGATTGCGTAAGTTATTAAAGTGTTTCGCAAGAAAAAATAAAGTATGGCACGCTATATCATCAGTCGCATTGGGCAAGGTATTCTGGTTATTTTTCTGGTCAGTATTGTCACGTTTATTGTGATGCGCCTGATTCCCGGCGACCCGGTATTTTTGCTGCTGGGCGAAGGGCAGGTGCAGATTACCGAAGAACAGATTGCAGCGATTCGAGCGAAATGGGGCTTTGATCTGCCCTGGCATGAGCAATATCTGACCTGGGCCGGCAATATGTTGCGCGGCGATTTCGGCGATTCGATCATTCGCACCGGAGTGCCGGTGCGCGATATGATCTTCGAGGCGATTCCGGTAACACTGCAACTCAATGGGCTGGCACTGCTGGTGGCGATTGCCGTGGCGATCCCGGCCGGCATCATTGCCGGCACGCGCCGCAACTCGGCCTTCGACTATACTACTGCCGTCGGTTCGACGCTCGGCGTGGCGCTGCCGAATTTCTGGCTTGGCCTGATGCTGATTGTCATTTTTGCGGTTTCACTGCGCTGGCTGCCGCCCTATGGCCTGCGCAGTTGGCAGGGCTACATTTTGCCGGTTGCGGTGCTCGCCACTGAGCAGATGGCCGTGTTTACCCGCGTGATGCGCGGCGCTACCGTCGAAGTGCTCAACCAGGATTTCATCCGCACCGCCCGCGCCAAAGGCTTGCGCGAAATGGTGGTGGTCGGGCGGCACGCAGTGCGCAATGCGCTGCTGCCGGTAGTCACTGTCATCGGTTTCCAGGGCGCCTTCCTGCTCAGTGGAACGATTGTGGTCGAAACGATTTTTGCACTGCCCGGCATCGGGCGCCTGTTTATCGACTCGGTGTTCCGGCTTGATTACCAGGTGGTGCAGTCGATTGTCGTACTGCTCTCCGTGCTGGTTGTGGTTGCCAATCTTCTCACCGACCTTGTGTATGCCGTTGTCGATCCGCGCATTCGGGTCGCCTAGTTTTCACGAGTAGCCTTATGTCGCTTGTCCCAATTGAGCAGACGTCACCGGCATCACCCGGCATCCCGTTAGAAACGCATCCGGCGCATCGCTCGGAATTGCGACGGATCTGGCGCCGCTTCAGTGCCAATCGCCTGGCAATGGTCGGCATGGCGTTCATTGTTGCGCTCTGCATCATGGCCGTGTTCGCCGATGTCATCGCCCCCTACGATCCGACGCACTCCTTTCCCGGCCAGCGCGGCAGCACACCGACATGGGAGCATCCGCTCGGCTTCGACCATATCGGGCGCGATATGCTCAGCCGGGTGATCTATGGGGCGCGGGTGGCGCTGATCGTCGGCCTGGTGGCAACATTCCTGGCTGTGCTGATCGGCGTGCTGGTCGGCGCGGTAGCCGGTTTCTACGGTAGCTGGGTTGATGTGATCCTCTCGCGCATTCTCGATACGCTGATGGCTATTCCGATTCTGGCGCTGCTGATTGTGCTGGCAGCTATTCTTGGCCCCAGTTTGATCACGACCATCGTCGTGATCGGAGCGACGGCCTGGGCGCGCTTTGCTCGCGTGGTGCGCGCCGATGTGATGAGTGCCCGCGAGCGCGATTATGTGACCGCGGCGCGGGCTGCCGGCCTGAATGACATCCGCATTATCTGGCGCCATGTGCTGCCGAATGTGCTCGGCCCGGTGATCGTGCTGGCCTCGCTGGGCGTCGGCAGCATCATTATTCTGGAGTCGGCACTGTCCTTCCTCGGGCTGGGCATTCAGCCGCCTACGCCCTCCTGGGGGCGCACCCTTTCCGATGGGCGTGCTTTCATTACGCTCTATCCGCATATCGCCATCGCCCCCGGCATTATGATTGTGCTGACGGTGCTGGCCTTCAACTTCATCGGCGACGGCCTGCGCGACGCGCTCGATCCACATCAGAAGTAGGAGCCCAACCACACACGGGCCGGCAATGCCGGCCCATTGCTGATTGAATCTGGTTGGGTCACCTGCCGGCTATCAGCTTAATGACCACTGGAGCCGCCCAGCGCCCGGGCAAGCGGCCGCGATGCCTGTCGAGATGCTTCTTCTTCGGCGGAACTGCCGTTCGCAAGGGCGATTTCGCGGACGGGATGTACCAGCGGCTGGTGAAACTGCGGCACCAGGGTTTGGAGTAGCCTGCGAATGCTTGCAGCATCATCCGCCTGTGCCGCAATCCGCAATGCCTCCATCAATTGCAGCAGATTCTCCGGCACAAAGCTGCCGGCATTATGGGCAATAAATACCTTTTCGTGACTGGTGCGCCGGTATTCTTCACCGGGAACAAAGAGTTCTTCGTAGAGTTTTTCACCCGGCCGTAAGCCCGTATAAACGATATCAATATCTTTACCTGGTTCCAACCCCGACAGTTCGATCATATCGCGGGCCAGGTCGGCAATTTTCACCGGCTCACCCATATCCAGTGTAAACACCTCGCCACCACTCCCGAGCGTTGCCGCCTGAAGCACCAGTTGGACAGCTTCCGGGATTGTCATAAAGAAGCGGCACATTTCGGGATGCGTGACCGTCACTGGCCCGCCACTGGCAATTTGCTGCTTGAATGTCAGCACCACACTGCCGCGACTGCCGAGCACATTGCCGAAGCGTACCACCATGTAAGGCCTGCCGCTCAGGCATGCAGCTTCGTGTACCAGCAATTCGGCAACTCGTTTGCTCGTGCCCATAATGCTGGTCGGATTGACAGCCTTGTCGGTGGAAATCATTACGAAGCACTCGACATCGGCTGCCTGGGCTGCCGCCAGCAAGTTCTGGGTACCCAGCACATTATTCGTAATCGCTTCAGAGGGATGTGCTTCCATCAGCGGCACATGTTTATGGGCTGCCGCGTGAAACACAATCTGTGGCTGATAGCAAGCGAAAATGGCCTGAATGCGCTCGGGAACGCGCACATCGGCAATCACGGCAATGAGTTTTGTCGAAACACTTTGTTCAGCGGCCAGCCTGGCCAGCATATTCTGCGCAACAAACACACTATTTTCGCCATGCCCGACGATAACCAGTTCGGCTGGTTCGGTCGCCAGCACCTGACGGCAGAGTTCGCTACCGATTGAACCACCGCCGCCTGTAACCAGCACACGCTTGCCGCGAATCAGATTACTTACCGCCGATGTATCTGTCTGAATCGGCTCGCGCCGCAGCAGATCCTCGATCTCAATGTCACGCAGTTGCTTGATCGTCACTTTGCCGCCCAGCAATTCGTGGATCGCCGGGATGATTTTGGTCTGCACCCCGGTTTGCTCACAGATCGCAGTAATCTCACGTACCTCCTTGCCGGCCGCCGAAGCAATCGCAATAATTACCTGGTTGACGCCCTGTGCTTTGACCAGCCGCGGTATATCGTGGCGCGTACCGAGCACCGGCACGCCATGGATATGCTGGCCGCATTTTGAAGGGTCATCATCGAGAAAGCCGACAACCTCAATATGCAGGCGATTATTGCGTTGCAAATCACGCAGGATCATTTCCCCCGCATTGCCGGCACCTACAATCAGCACCCGCAGCGACCGGGTCGCCGGCAGCGTAGGCTTATGCGGCTGGGAGCGAGCAAATTTGCGCACCATCAACCGAGGACCACCAGTTGCTGCCAGCGCCAGCAGGAAAAAGATAAATGGAATGGATAGCGGGATTATGCGGCGACCGGGAACGATCCAGAGACCGATGAGGTGTACAACATTCGTTATAACGACAGCCACAGCAACTGCCATTGAGAGGAGCAGCAGTTCATTCACCGAAGCATAAGCCCAGTAGCGCGAATAGACCCCGCTGAAAAAAAAAGCTGCCGGTATCACCAGGAGTACGATAAGCGTAAAGAGGGTGCCCCCCATCCAGTAGCGCTCGAGATCCCAGCTTTCCAGCCGCAACACAAAACTGCCGTAAGCAGCCAGGGCCAGCAAGAGCATATCGCTGAGCAAAAAATAGCGGTTTCGTATCAGTGGTCGCATGATAAACTCCTCGATACAAAGCTTTGAAAGCCGTCACACAATCAGGAAACGGCGAATCTTCGATCCTGCGCTGAACCATGTGATGGGGTGGGCCTGAGATTGCCAGAACTTTCGGCAGGCTGGATTAAACCTGAAGCAGCAAACGGTCTGGTCGACATATGCCGATCAGACCGTTTGCTGCTTCAGGTATCCCGGCATCCCCAGGGAGAAACGCCGTAACGCAGTTGGTAGTAGCCGATTTTCGCCAGTTCACTGAAGACGTGCCTGCGGCTATACCTGTTTTGCCACCAGTTCGCCGGCCGTTGTTCCTCAATAACAGGCGCAGAATAGAACACGTGCACGCCAGAGCCGCGCAAATGGTGCTTGATCACACAGAGCGCCCGCCGACTGTGATACCCACTTGTGACGACAATAATGCTATCGATGTCACGTTCTCGCACCAGGGCAGCTATCTCGATACCGTCTTCCCAGGTGCTGGTAGTTGCCAGCAGATGAATGGCCTGAGCAGCAACCCCCTGTTCTTCAGCCTGACGGGCAACCGATTGGGCAACGGAAGTATCCTGCCCCGGCAGCGGAACATGGCCGGTGTACCAGAACTCGGGCGCCAGGCCGCGCTGAAAAAGCGCAATGCCGTGATCGCCGCGTCCTTCGCCGTCAAGCACAACAATCGCATCCGCCGGCTGAACAGCCGCTGGCCGATACAACCAGTACCCGATTGCCGGCAACCACTGGCCGGCAGTAAACCATAACCCAGACACCATGGCGAGCAGAATCGGCATGAGCCGCAAACTGCTACGATAGATGCTGCGTCGGCGTACAATAGGCATTGCAATCACGGGCTGATTCCGCCGCGAATCTTTTAGCTGTTTCACAAAACGTACAGTCACCCGGCCTGCGTAGCCAGTTGCGCCAGGATTGCGCCAATCGCATCGAAAATTCCTGCTTTGTCGATTTGATACTGCGCCCGCAGGTAAGCCTGATCGCCAACGATTGACGAAAATGTATCCTTGAGCCCAATGCGCTTGAAAAGCAATGGGCGCTGTTCAGCTTCCATCAATACTTCCGCCACTGCCCCGCCCAGGCCACCCAGCACCGAATGTTCCTCGATCGTTACAATCGCCGGAGTTTCGCGTGCGGCCCGGAGCACGGCCGCCGCATCGAGTGGTTTGAGCGTATGCATGCTCAACACCCGCGTGCTGACCCCCTGCTCGGCGAGTTGATCGGCGACCTGCACGCTATCGTAGAGCTGGCCGCCCGTGCTGATCAGCGTGATATCCTGGCCCTCACGGACGGTCAGCGCCCGGCCCAGAACAAAATCCGGCCGGCTCGTATGCACTGTCGGCTCGCCGGCGCGCCCCAGCCGCAAATACGCCGGACCTTCATAGTCGACCAGCGCCTGCACAGCGAGTCGGGTTTCGATCGGATCACCGGGTGCTACAACCATCATATTTGGAATGGCCCGCATAATCGCCAGATCCTCAGTTGCGTGATGCGATGGGCCAAGTGAGCCATAGGCCATGCCGCCACCGACTGCTACAATCTTGACGTTGGCGTTGTGGTAGCAAATATCATTCCGCACCTGTTCCAGGCTCCGCAGGATCGGGAAGTTGGCAATCGAGTAGGTAAACACAATTTTACCGCTGAGGGCCATCCCGGCGGCCATGCCGGTCATGTTCTGCTCAGCAACTCCGGCATTCACAAACTGATTGGGCAACTGTTCCATAAAGGAAACGACCACACCAAAGCCCAGATCGCCGACCATCAGTACAATGCGCTCATCCTGGTGGGCAAGTTCCTGAAGTGTTTCGATAAACGCCGTTCTCATTGCCGGCCCTCCAGTTCAGTCATCGCCGCTTCAAATTCTTCGCCTTGCGGTGTCCGATAGTGCCAGAGCAGCTTGTTCTCCATAAAGCTGATCCCTTTGCCTTTGATCGTATGCGCAATCACGCAGCCAGGGCGCTCACTCTGAAAGGGCAGTTGCTCCAGCGTGTCCACGATCTCGGCCAGATTGTGCCCATCGATTTCTCGCACAGCCCAGCCAAAGGCCCGCCATTTGTCGGCAAAAGGCTCAAGATCCATGACTTCTTTAACGGTTCCGAGACTCTGAATCTTGTTGTAATCGACAATCACCGTCAGGTTATCGAGTCTGTGGTGCGGCGCAAATAATGCCGGCTCCCAGACCGATCCCTCATCGCACTCACCGTCACTCAGCATTACAAAAATCCGGTAGGCTTTTTGATCTCGCTTCGCAGCCAGTGCCATACCGGTAGCAACCGACAGACCGTGACCGAGCGAACCGGTTGAAATTTCAATGCCCGGTGCGCTGGTATGTGTCGCATGGCCCGCCAACCGGCCACCGTTCTGGTAGAAGCTTTTCAGCCACTCGCCGGGGAAGAAGCCGCGTTCCGCCAGTACAGCGTACAGGGCGGCACAGGCATGGCCTTTGCTTAAAATAAAGCGATCGCGCTCAGGCCAGGTCGGATTCTGCGGGTCGACACGTAAAATTCCACCGTACAGGGCCGCCAGCAACTCCACCATCGACAGGTTCGATCCAATATGTGATGCACGTGACTGGTGGGTCATCATCACCGACATAGAGCGAATGCGTGCAGCCAGATGTGCCAGGTTTTCAATCGGCATAGCTTGCGCTTCCTTATCTCCTCATTTATACGACCTGCGCGGTCAGCGTGGTTGCTCAAGCCGCAATGGCTTTTTTCGCCTACGGCAGCATGGAAGTTGACGTTTCTTGCTTGCGTTTCTGGCCGCTTGCGGCCAGAAACGCAAGCAAGAAGAAGGTTGTCCGCGCTGCCGCAGGCGAAAAAGCCTCTGGCGCGGCCAGCAACCACGCCGACTGCGTAAGTCGTGTCATTTAGCTACTCATAACCCCAGTCGGTATGATCGCACAATCGGCGATGTACGCCCGATCTTCAGGCGACAATTGCCATCCTACTGCGCCGATGTTACTCGTCACCTGCTCAGGCGATTTTGCCCCCACAATCAGGCTGGAAATCTGTGGGTTATCGAGCAGCCAGCGCAGCGCAACCTGCGCCGGCTGTTTGCCGTAGCTAGCACCAACCGCTTTCAGCCGTTCAACCGTCGCCAGGTTCGCCGCCAGCTGGTCGGCCTGAAAATGCGGCAAGCGGTGCCGCCGATCATCCTGGCCAAAACGGGTATCAGCATGATATTTGCCGGTGAGTAGACCCTGGGCGAGCGGGCCATAGGCCAGCACCGCGATATTCTGGCCGGCGCAGTACGACAGCACATCGTTTTCGATGTCCCGATCAAGCAGGCTGTACTGTGCTTCGAACGCGCTCAGCGGCTGCATATGCTGCGCTTCACGCAGTAGTTCGAGCGTGAAATTCGATACCCCGATATAGCGAAGTTTGCCCGCTTCCCGGCATTTCAGCAGCGCATCCATCGTATCGGCAAGCGGGGTGTGCGGGTCGGGCCAGTGAATGAGATAGAGCGGCATAGCCTCGATCTGCAGGCGGCGCAGACTGTTTTCCAGCGCTTCCACCACCCGTGCCGGGCTACAATCACGGAAGGTACGGGCACGGCTACCGTCGGGCGTCGGCTGCCAGTTGATGCCGAACTTGGATACGATCACAACATCGTGTCGGCGCGCCCCCAGTGCCTGCGAAAGCACTTGTTCGGCGCGGCCCAGGCCATACACATCGGCGGTATCGAACAGGTTGATTCCCGCATCTAAGGCTTGCGCAACCGCCTTGATTGCCCGGGTTTGATCGACGTAGCCCCAATCCGTGCCACCGAGCGGCTCCGATCCAAACCCGATCCGTGAAACCTCCAGGTCTGTATTGCTCAGCTTCATATATTCCATAGCGCAGCCTCTCGTTGTCGTATTAGTTACTCCCTGAGCTCCCCGGCTGTTTCAGTCCGGGCTGCGTGTTTGTCTGCCCCGGTTTGGATGGAGCAGCATTGCTTTCCGTGATCCGCCGCAGGGTTTGCACAATGAGCCGGATGTCGTTCCAGAAACTTTGCTCTTTGACGTATTTCACTCGCAATGCATTTTTAATTGGTCGCACCTTTTCTTCGTAGATCCGGTCGGGCTCCTCGTCACCCAGCAATTCGCCAAGTTGCACAAACTCGATCGAGGCATAGTCCGTAATGCCGGGCCGCACCGTGAGAATGAGCAATTCTTCGTCCTGATACAGTCGGGTATACTCCGGCATTTCCGGACGCGGGCCGACAAAGCTCATTTCGCCTTTCAATACATTGAGTAATTGCGGCAACTCGTCGAGCTTGTATTTGCGCAGGAACTTGCCAGGCCGGGTGATGCGCGGATCGTTGCGGGCAGTCGACATGCCCCCTCGTCGCTCCGCATCCTGCACCATCGTGCGGAATTTGTAGATGCGAAACGGCTGCCCATAGCGTCCGGTGCGCACGCCGCGATAGAGAATCGGCCCGCGCGAAGTTAGCTTGACCAGTAGTCCGATCAGCAACAGCAGCGGCGTGAGTATGATCAAGCCAAGCAAGGCCAGACAAAAATCGAATGCACGCTTCGTCATTGTCCAGGGTCCTTTCTGAGTCAGGGGCTTGCATTGCGAGCTGCAGTTGCCCCCTAAATCCGATACAGATCCGTCAATACGCGTTCCACAATGACGCGCTCATCGAATTCTTGTTCCACTTTGCGCCGCGAATACTGGCCGAATTTCAGCCGCATCGCATCGTCGCGCAGCAAATAATCGATCGCGGCTGTCAGGGCGCGTGAATTGCGCACCGGGATCATGAAACCATTCCGGCAATGCTCAACAACTTCGCGACAACCGATACTGTCAGTCGTGACGACCGGCTTTTCCATGGCCATTGCTTCAAGCATGCTCCGCGGCACGCCTTCGGGATAATACGAAGGCAGCACCACCACATCGGACAGCGCCATTAGTTCACGCACATCTTTGCGATAGTTGAGCCACTGAAAACTATCCGAGGCTTGCTCGCGCAAATATGTCTCCGGGACGGCATCGGGGCCATCTTCGACTGAACCGACCAGTAGAAATTTGACCGGGTGCCGTTGCTCGATCCGACGGGCACTCTCGACGAATTCGCGCACACCTTTGCTCCAGTAGGCCCGTGCCACCATCGTCACTACTCGCATATCAGCGGTGATGCCGAGTTCGCTCCGCAACCGGCACAGATAGTCCTGGGACAGGGCCGCCGCTGAATATTCGGCCAGGTTGACGCCACTGCTTTTGATCAGCACCGCTTTGTCCCGGCGCAACATGCCGGTCGCCACAAAAAAATCGAGGTCATCGCCATTCAGGAATTGCACCCGGTCAATGAAGCGGAACGCATAGCGATACAGGTTCATCGCAATCATTTTCAACGTCCGGCGTTTGAGACCGGGCACTTCGGTAAACATCGAGCCGCGCCCGCGTACCGAACCGAGGATGGGCCGAACACCGGCCAGACTGGCCGCCAGGGTACCGTAAATATTCGGCTTGATGGTATGGTTATGCACCATGTCGAAGTTTTCGCGCCGAAAGATCCGATAGAAAGCCCCCAACAACTTCATGTCTTTGGCCGGGTTCATAAAGCGGTCAAGTTCCACCGTGATGTAGCGTGTACCGAGTCGGCGAATAGCCTCGACATATTCACCGGGCGGCCCGATAATCGTGACATCGGCGTCTCTGCTTTGCAGCGCCGCGATCAGTCCGCGGTGAAATGTCCAGACGGCAAAGTCAGCCGGAACATTGATAGCAACTTTCATCATGGTTTACTCCAGAATATAGTCAGGCGTTGATGATTTCGCGGTACAGTTGCTCATAACGCGCAACAATTGCGGCCAGATCAAAATGGTCTTCGACACGCCGGCGGGCGCGGGCACCCAGTTCGCGGCGGCTCGTGCTCGCCAGGGTGAGCAGCGTATGCCAGGCCTGCGCCAGCCGTTGCGGATTGTGCGGCGGCACGACCAGGCCCGTGTCAGCGACAATCATGGCCGCATCACCGACATCGGTGACGACACAGGGCACGCCGCATGCCATGGCCTCGCCGATCACCAGGGGAAATGCCTCGCCATAGGCCGCCGAAAGTGTTGCGATATCCAGCGCAGCCTGGATCTGCGGCGTATCATCGCGCCGCCCGAGCAGATACACCCGTTGACGCAAGCCGGCTACATCGATCCAGTCCGCCAGCTCCTGGTTCTCCCAGGAGATATCCTGGCCACACAGCAGAAAATGCACGTTCGGCAACTGCCGGTGCAACCTGGCTGCTGCCTGCACGAAGTTATGATGATCTTTTTGCGGATGAAAGCGGCCAATCAGCCCGACCAGCAGGGCGTCCGCCGGCAGGCCCAGTTCGCTGCGTATCGCCAGGCGTGCCGCAGGATCGGGCTGGAAGAGACTCAGGTCGAAGCCATTGGGAATGACCAGCATGCGCTCCGGCGCATAACCAAGTTGCTCGTGAAGCTGCCGGGCCTGCTGTGAGACCATGACGATCCGCTGTGCGAAGCGGCGCGACATATGCCCACCGGCCCGCATTGTCCAGATCGTGCTGCGCCGGGTTTCGCCCGGCGCGAAACTGCTATGGTGGATAGCCCAGGCGACCGGAATATTGCCGGCCATGCGGGCGGCCAGGCTGCCAATCACATTCGCGTGATACATCCAGGTCTGGATCACATCGGTTTGTTGCTGCTGCAGATACCGGGCGATCCGTAGAATGGCCAGCGGATCGGGGACACCCCGTTGCATCCGTGGCGACCAGACCGGGATCCCCAGCGCTCTGATCCGCTCGGCAATCGGCCCGGCGGCGACGAGCGAGATAACTCCGGCAGTAAAGCGATCACGATCCATACCCGAAAGCAAACGGTACAGCATAATCTCGGCGCCACCAGGCTCCAGCGCGGTAATGACGTGGGTGACTCGCGTTTTGTGCATAGCTGGAACATGCCTCCATAGCTGATTGCCGAACTACACTACGCCGTCAGGATACTTCTCGCAGCGGGCGGTGCTTTGCGATGCATACTGTTTCAGCAGCAGTTCAAGATACTGGTCGACAACAACATTCTG
This sequence comes from Chloroflexaceae bacterium, assembly GCA_034437175.1. Lineage (GTDB taxonomy): Bacteria > Chloroflexota > Chloroflexia > Chloroflexales > Chloroflexaceae > DAOTUJ01. The sequence goes on from DAOTUJ010000017.1 coordinate 52,909, forward strand.
CTCGAAAGGCTGGCAGGCCTCAGCCGGAACCGGTTTGGCCGGTGCAGCGAGCGCCGTTTGCATGGCGGCAGCCAGTGCCTCTGCATCACCAACCGGTATAAGCCGGCCATAGCGCCCATCGGCCAGAATTTCACGCGGGCCACTCGGGCAATCAGTCGAAACGACTGCCGGGCTACAGTACAGCGCCTCGATCAGCACACCGGGCAAGCCCTCCCAGCGCGAAGACAGCGCAAAGACCGCCGCCCGTTGCATATAGGGGTAAGGGTTGCCGACAAAACCCGGCAGACTCACATCGTCCGTCAGGCCCAGTTGCGCAACGAATTGCTCCAGGGCAGTGCGCTCTTCGCCTTCGCCCAGGATCAGCAGGCGGGCCGGGCCTTGCCGGCGAATGGTAGCGAAGGCCCGGATCAGGGTGGCAAAATCCTTCTGCTCGGTCAACCGGCCGACGCCCAGCACGACGGGCGGGGCATCCGGGGTGAACCAGGGATGGTTCAGCGGCTCCTCGGCTTTGCGGCGGAATTCCGGCGTAATAATCGGGTTATAGATCACGTGAATGCGCTCGCGCGGCAGGCCGAGCGTGGCCGCCAGATCATCGGCAACTCCCTGCGACACCGCAACGATCGTATCGCTCCAGGGGTAGCAAATACGGGCCAGCATCGGCAGCACCTTCGCGCGCCGATTGCGCGATCGTTCGAGCGAGACCGTATTTCGTTCCGTCAGCATCAAAGCACCCGGCAGGCCGGTGAGGCGGCGCGCCCAGGTTGCAATCAGGTTGCAATGCATCATGACGCCAACCAGAGCCGCCGGGCGCTCACGGCGCAAGTAGCGCATCAAGGCCGGCATGCCGGCAAGCACCCGGCCGGCCTGCAGATCAACCAGGCGCACCCGCGTGGGAACCTGCTCAAGGTAAGGGCCACTGGCCTGAGCCAGCACAATATCGACCGGATAATCACGCGCAGCAATCGCCCCGGCCAGTTTCAGCATGGCCCGCTGCGCGCCGCCGCCGGCCAGCGACGGCAGAAAAATCGCGATGGGTGATGACTGGTTCACAAGCACGTTCCTCTATTCGCGGTTTGCACGGCATAGGAATGGCCTGGTAAGTACTGTCCCACCAGGCCACCCTGTACCCACACACCAGATCGTATGCGATTCCGATCAGATTCGGCTGACTGCCGAACGTACCAGAGTGCCGGCCTGAACAATTGTCTGGCGACTCACGATGCCGAGTGTTGCAATGTAAGTAGTTGCCCCCAACCCAATCGACAGAAACAAACCAGGTATGCCGCCGGGCAATGCGAGCGATTGAAGCGTAATCAACACCGCCGCCATCATGGCCGATGCAAGCATGGCCGGCATGAGAGCCTGAAACAGATCGACAAACTGCACATTGATGACTCGCCTGATCATATAAAAATCGATCAGGACACTGACAATTCCAATCACGATCTGTGCCACCGCCACACCATTGATCCCCCATCGCGTTGCATACCAAAGCAGCGGCATCGCGTACAACAGTTTGACGATACCGAGTTTGCTCAAAATAGCCGGTTGATTAATCGCCTTATACAGCGTGCCGGAGATACGCCCGATCGACATAACCATAATTGCAATCGCAATCGCTTGCATCGGCACGGCTGCCGGGAGCCACTGATCGGAGTAGAGTATGCGCACGAGCTCAGGAGACATCAGTGCCAGGCCCACCCCGAGTGGGAAGATGCACAGCGCAATATAATGCACATAGCGCAGATAAATACTCACCAGGTGCTCGCGGCTTGATTGCAAGCGCGCCAGGACAGGCAGGGCTACCAGGGCAAACACATGGCTCAAGCTGCGAATCAGAATCTCCGGCACACGATAGGCAATGGTATAGTATCCGAGCGCCGCAGTACCAATAAATCGCCCGACGAAAATATAATCGGCATTGTTGAGCAACATCCCGATAATGCCGATCAGCGCCATGTGACCGCCGAAACCAGCCATTTCACAGGTAACTCCAAAATCAAACTTGCGAGTTGGATACCAGCGCACCATCACCCAGAAGATAACCGTCGATGTGAGCACGCCCAGCAATTGGCCCAGTACCAGGCTCCAGGCACCAGAACCCTGAAGTGCCAGAATGATTGCGCTTGTGCCCTTCACAAAAGCCAGGCCCAGATCCGGAATCAATTTCGCCCGAAACGACATGCGCCGTTGCAACAACGCCCGTGGGGCCGAGTCTAGCGAGCTAATCGGCAGCGTCAGCGCCAGTACTCGCAACATATCCGTGATTGCGGGAGCATCGAAGAATGCTGCAATCATCGGAGCAGACAACCAGGCAACGATGTAAAACAAAATACCGGTAATGATATTGATCACAAAGGTTGCATTGGCTGCTGCTTCCAGGCGATCACGCCGGGCAATCAGGGCACTATCGGATCCGACTGCATTCAGCGTATTTAAGAAGGCAATCGCAATCAGGCAGTAGGCCATCATGCCGAATTCTTCCGGCAACAACAGGCGTGCCAGGATCAGCGTACTGATAAATGCCAGTGCTTTGCCGCCTGCGAAGGACAGATAGGCCCAGAATGTGCTGCGGAATGCCTGTACCGCCACACCGGTTTTCTGGTTGTGTGTTTGCACTGCTATGATGCCTTCGATGAATTAGCCTGCCGGCTTCGCCGAAACCGCGATTGCATAAAGTCTTGATAACCACCATTTGCCGTCATCGCGCTTTTCGACAGGGCATTCGGCAGGTGATACAGAAAACCTGCAAACACCATAGCCTCCAACAATGTAAACTGGGTATGCCGAAAAATGCCGAAAATCAGGTAACACATCCACATCATATACAGTACGGCTTTATCCAGGTTCGTGGTGTTTGATTTCCAGACGGATCTCAAGCCGATAAAGACAGTAATGGCATAGACGAAGAGCCCAAAGATGCCGGTTTCACCAAGCACCGTAATATACGCGTTATGTGAACCAACATCAAACATGCCGATTTCAACTGGATAATAATCACCGCCGTGAAACAGAAATAACCCATACCCATACCAGGGGCTCTGCATGGCAGAGTTGAATGTTTCCGTGGCAAGATCGCGACGAGTATTCACCTCGGTTGTTTCCGTTTCCGACAGATTGACCAGGCGTTGGAATCGCTGCTGGAGGCCAAGCGAATTCGTCGAGTCAAACGCGGCCACATTTGCTGCTGCCCAATCACTGGTACTGAACACCAGCAACCCGCTCAGCATGATGCTGCTCAAGAACAGATGGCGAACTTTGATGTGCGCCATTTTGAAATGAATGATAGTGTACCCTACAACAAACAGCAGCAGTACTATCGTGCCGCCACGGGAGGCGGTGAGAAACACCCCGATAATGGCAGCAATTTTTCCGAGCATCGAAAACGGCTGCTTTGCCCAGTGCGACAGAATGAATGTGAAAACCCATACCGTTGCAGCAGTGTTGGGTTGGCGCCACAAGCCAGCCGGCCGCAATTCATTCAGCGTGTTGTTCGTACTCGCATAGATCTCTGCCAACCACGCCGCTGTGATAGGATTGATGACACTCATCAGTGAAACCAGGCAGTTGATGATTGCTACGACCTGAAACAGGTTCGCTGCTGTTCGGACATCGTGCCTGTTCGCAATCACCATTGCAATGATAGCCAGAAACACAATGTTGCGGAGCAGCAGAGTCTGTACTTCTTCCATGACATATTGCGGTGCCGGTGATGCCAGTGCCCCCCACAACAGATAAAACAGGATCCAGCACAGGTATGGCAGCACTGATCCGATATTCGCAAGCGCCTGAAAATTGAATACCAGGTATGCGGCAAAGAGGGCAAAACCCGAAAGCAAAATACCTAGCCGGATAACCGGATAAATACTGAAAAACGTGTAGGCACCACTGGCCATAAAGAGCAGAAAAAGCAGCAGACCGAGCTTGATCAGGCGTGGGATCATCGCCCGTTGAAACGGCCTGAGCACAGATTCCACTTGACCGGTTGGCGATTGCCGCATTGTTTGCGGGGCAGTTTGATACGTTGCGAGTTGTGTCATGATTATCGATCTTACTGACTGCTACAACCATGGCTTACATATCGCTCGGCTCAGGCTCTCCAACAAACTCGCCGAGAGCCCTGAGCAGACTGTGTAAAACCAGCGCATCCGGGCGCAGGAACGCGTGGTAATACTGATAGTTGTTGTGCATCAATCGGTAACGCAGATCCTGATCATCAAACAGGCGCATCACCTGCGCAACTGCGGCCTCCGGAGATGCAAATGCCAGATAATTTTGCTCAGGTGCAAAATCACCGGGAACCTGGAACGTGAGTTGCTCGCTCACCACAGCTTTCGCATGCGCAACGTATTCGGCCAGCTTCCATCCGATTGACCCGTGGAGCCCGGTTGTCGCAACCCCAATCGGGTATTTTTTCAACAACTTGAGATACTGTGGTGGCTTTGACAGGTGCTTATGCGGCAGAAGGCAGTCGTGAAAATGCCGGCTCGCATAATCATCGTGAACAAAACCACCGAAAAAATGCCGGCCAAAGTTCTGTCTCAGCAACCTGATACACGCGGCTCGGGTTTCATTCATCTGTTCAATTTCAGCGATCTTTTCCGGTGATCGTTGTTTATTTGCCCGTGGATCCCAGGTTCGTGCGATAAATAGTGCTTCGGGAGCAGCGTCGTAATCCGGGTACTGCTCAAGCTGATGCAGCCGATTCGCAAAGGCGAACTGCATACCGGCAAACTGGTTTAATCTGGCTGCGATAAGCGCCTGCTTTGCAGTGTCCTTGAAATCTGTTCCTAATAAGGCCCGCTGCAAATGGTGCCGATCGATATCATTGCTATAGACACCGTAGTTCAATCCTAGCGGCAACACTTTTTCACCGCCCACCAGTTGCCCGGCAACGGTATCGGCGTAACTACGCTTGAAATAGAAATCCACACTCGCCAGAACCGCCTCATCGATGTCCTGGCCATCACGAGTATCATAAAACAGGTTGATCCGACCATCCACGTTGACCTTCAAGTGCGCATGACTGCTGCGCGACTTCCGGAGCGACTTGTCGATGATCTGTTTGATGCGAAGCACGCCCTGTTTGTGCAAAAGATAAAACCCCGTGTAGATTTGCTGCAGGTGTGGAGAATTAGAATGACATATCAATGTACAGGCGAGCGGTTTCATGCTGTCCCAATCTCGAGTAATGCTTGACGAACGGTCGTGAAACTGTGATATTGTCGTACATAATTCAGGCCACATGCACCCATCTCGAGGTTCAGTGATCGCGTCTGAACCAGTAATGCCACATCAGTTACCATGGTGTCGATGGTTTTGCTGACCAGGCCATGCCCGGTGCGTTTGATAACACCGCCGGGATCAACAGTCAATGATACCACCGGAACCCCGACGCTCCAGGCTTCCAACATCGTGTTTGGAAAGCCTTCGTGGCTCGATGTGTTCACCAGGATCTTGCTACGCTTCAATAATGCCAGAACTGCTGCGGCGTTTTGCGAACCAGCGTAGTGTACGTTCGGTAGCTGATTTATGCGATCTTTGAGTTTGCGCTGCTCTTGTTCGACAAGCGAACCATCGAAGCCGCCGACAATCATGAAGTGTAATTGCGGTAACTTTTCAGCGATATCGAGCAAAAGGGCTAATTGCTTTTGCGGGCGAATCAGGGCGATCCAGATAACATCAATATCGGCCTGATCATAGTTGCGCGGCTGCGCCATCGTCGAAAGAAGTAGATTGGGCACCAGGATCAGTTTGCCGCCGGTATGTTTTCGGATCATCCGCGCCTGCTGCTCGTGTTGTACCGCAACAATATCGGCCATCCGTAGCCCCAGCGCATATAATGGGTTATGAAACCATTTCTTATGTTTATATGCTTGCCAGGGATTGCAGAAACGATCATTGGCCAGAGCATAGATAAATCGCGTTTCCGGATGCAATGTCGTAAAGAGACGGATCAGCCACAAAAAGTCATGCGGCAACCTGGTATAGATGACATCAGGCTTCATCAGCCATAAGGCATTCCAGAAGCGCAACAAGCTGCTCGGGCGCTTCCAACTGGGAAATGCGTCGATGCAATGAACGCCGGTAACGATGCCCGGCGCTGCCTGCGCCAGGCCTTTGCCGTAGCACAATTCGACTGCATGACCATGGCGGGCCAGCGCCGCTGCCAGATGTGCAAGCTGGGCCTCAGCCCCACCACTATTGCGACTGTCACCACGCAATACCTCGATGGAACGATGGCCGGCAGAAACGAAGCAGAATTTTATCATGGTGTGTGCAAGTGTCCGGAACTCTGCCCGAGCGAATTACCTACCTGCCGCGCTCACGATGGCTTTACCGCCGTGAATGACATTAAGAACTCTACGAGCCTACTCCCCGACCAATCCGGCTGATTTTCGGTTCGGTTTTGATTGGGTACCTTCAGATAGCTGTGCCTTGCCGGGCTCCGGTTGAGACGGGAACTTGCGATACGCGGCACGGCGTAGCCGTACGGCCAGCGGTGCTCGATTGAGTACGACCCCGAGTGCCCGATTTCCGGATCGCTCAAGATAGGCCTGTGCTTGTAAGAGCACAGTGGCCGGTGTACTCCCCATCTGCACAACCAGGATACTCGCGTCAACGGAGCGCAGGAGCAAGGTACTGTCGATGACATCCAGTAAGGCCGGGCTGTCGAAAATAACAAGATCCGCATGAGGAACAAGGGCATCCAACAGGCGCTGGATATGCGCCGGTTCGAACAGGCGTGCCGGATTAGATAAAAGCGGGCCGGCCGGCAACAGGCGCAGATCCTCCACATCACTCGACTGAGTGTACTCGTACAGCCGGGGTTGTTCCGGATGTTGCATAGCAGTTGAAAAGCCGGTCGTGTTGGACTTTTGGAACAGTTTGTGCAGAACCGGCCGGCGCAGATTGGCATCTACCAGCACCACCCGCATGCCGGTCTGCGCCAGGGCAATGGCCAGGTTGGCAGCGGTCATACTCTTGCCCTCACCAGAGCGACTACTGGTCACCATCAGCGACCGAATAGCTCCGGACTGGCCGGCGAACTCGATTTCCGAACGAATGATGCGATATGCTTCAGCGGCATCGGAAAATGGTTTCTTCAGTGGTACCAGGCGATCAACCGGCTTGCGCCCGCGGAGCCGCCCGATGAGCGCCAATGTCGGCAGATCGGTGAGTTGGGCCATATCCTCACGTGAGTGGATTGACGTATCCATGTACTCGATCAGAAAGGCCAGGCCAACCGACAGCATAATGCCGGCGAGCAGGGCCATCAGGAGCGTGCGCACCAGATCCGGACGTATCGGTTGGTTCGGAGCAACTGCGATCTCAACCACATGCAAGCCTTGCCGGCCGATAGCATAAGGATTGGCCAGCAAACTGGCTTCCTGTTCGTTGAAGACCGTCACGATCCGATTAGCAATGTCGGCGGCACGTTGAGGTGAACTATCTTCAGCAGTGATCACCAGCAGATTTGTTTCGGGAACGAGATCAATATTGAGCTGCAGATCAAGCTGAGACGCCGAATACGGCAACTCGAGATCCGTCACAACTTGTTCGAGCACGGGCCGCTTATCCAGCAATTCGATATAGGTTCTGGCCAGCCTTTCACCGGCTTCGTAATCGTCGCTCCTTGGTGCTTCCCGTTCGGGGCGCACAGCAGTCACCAGCAACGTGGTACTCGCTTGATAGACCGGCGTTTGACGTTGGGCCGCAAGAAAGCCTGTCAGACCAGCCAGGATGCTCGTGATGATGATCAAACCCGACCAGCGTATCAGGAATTTGAAAAATTGAATCAGTTCCATAATCGCAAACCAGCCCCCTAGTTCCCTGTCAGGATACTTACCTGAGCAAGCATATTCCAGCGCAGCCGATCATTTTGTTCATCGAGGGCGATGATTGCGGTGTAAATGGTTTCGCCATCTTCCGTCTGACCCATAGGCTTGATTTGTTTCACCATTCCATGCATTTCCACATCCGGCAGCGCAAAGAAGGTCATAACGGCGACATCACCTTCACGAATACGGACAACATCAAAATCGGTCAGGTTCGCCGTTTCCAGGTGCCATGCCGAGGTATCGGCAATCACTACGGCTGCGATGTCGTCATCAGGAACTTCACCAGACTCCACGTTGACTTCAGCAACGATACCAGCAATTGGTGCGAGCAAGGTCGCCCGTTCAGCAGCCAGTTGCGCACGTTTCAGATCAACTTCACGTTCGGCAATAACTGCCTCGGCACGCGCCAGTTCAGCGGCCAGCGGCCCTTCCAGGAGGCTGGCGAGGCGGGCCTGCGCATTGGCAACATCGGCATTCGCGGCGGCAACCGAGCCGGCGCGGGCAGCGCCCTGCAGGCTGGTCAGATTGGCGGCAGCATCAGCAACCTGAGCCCGCGCCGCAGCGATCTCATCAGAGTCGGGGCCGGCCAGCACCAGGTCAAGTTCGGCCCGCGCTTCGCGAACCTGGGCTTCAGCCGCCTGGAGGCCGGTGCGTTCGGCTTGTTGCGCCTGCTCATACAGCACACGTGCTTGCTCAAGGCCTTCTTCGGCTTGCCTGACATTGCGCAGGGCGGCGGTTTCCTGCGTGCGGCGCTCTTGCAAGTCGATTGGATTACTAGAGCGGCGCTCAAAATCGCGTACTTCCCAATATATCTTGCTATACGCATCCTGGGCGTCACGCAAGTTATCGGCGGCCTGCTCCAGCCGTGAAGCAGCAACCGTTTTATTGGCCGACAGCTCGCTCCGTTCACGTTCGAGATTGAAGGTCGTCCGATCCAGCGCAGCGCGAGCAGCTTCGACCGCAGCGGGGCGTGGGCCGGCTTCAAGCCGTGACAACCGGGCGCGTGCCTCTGCGAGGCGCGCCTGGGCGGCTGCAATATCTGCTTCGGTGATACTACCGATGGTCTGCTGCAACCGCGCTCGAGTCCGGCTAATTTCGGCGCGGGCCTGATCAAGTTGGGCCGGCGTTGCCCCTTCTTCCAGCAGGGCGTACTCGGCCCTGGCGCGGGCCAGGGTTGCTTCAGCCTGTTCGATCCGCAATTGTAGTTCGCTGCTGTCCAGGCGCATCAACGGAGCATCCTGGGCAACCCGGTCGCCTTCATCAATCAGAATTTCGGTTACCGGTACGCTGTCAATGCTAAATGTGAGCCCGGCACGCCGTGCCGGTACGACGCGTGCATCGACAACCACCGTGCTCGCTTGCGGCGCAAGCGGCGCCGATACAGACAGGGTTGCTGGAGCGGTTTCGGTAGCTGAGGCCACGACGGGCTGCGGCGACGGTCTCTGTAACCACATGATGCCGGCAGCACCGGCCATCAGGAAAAGCACAATGAGCAAGAGCATTATTGATCGTTGCATCCCGGTTCCTTTACCATCTCTTCTTTTGCATATTGTTGCTGCATATTGTGGGATAGAAGCCCTTTCCTCGCTTGAGCCGCTGCAGATGGTCTTGCCGTATCATCGCTTCCAGTGGATACTCCGAACAGGCGTTTGCACCTGTCCAATGGAATCTTGCCGGTTCCGAATCAGGCCATCAACTTTTCCAGATACGCTCCGCCACCCGGCTACGTCCGTAGTCGGCAGCACACAGGCACATTGCAAAACACAGTTTGCCGGGAGCAGTGGCTACAACATGGCAAGTCTGGCTGTTTTCAGGCTTACAAGGGCTGAAATTATGGGTACAAAGCAATGATGAGTGTATGTAGTATATGCTGGTTGCGCAGCGCCGTACAATGTTGATAATGTCATCAAGCGGCCATGCGACATAAACAGCGGCGCTGGCAATGCACGCTTTGCACAGCGTTCTGATGCATTATTGATCGCGAAAACCGGTCATTGATCATCGCATATTGCCAATCGCAATATTGCAGGATGTTCATACCTGACTGTGAATCGTTTTCTGCGCTCGCTAAAGGCCGGAATTTTAAAAAATCCTTAACTTTCTTTTCACCAAAATGACAAATTTTTAAGCCTGACATTTCATAACGGATTATGAATTCACGAACAGCGCCTGGTAGTTTCCTGCATTGCAAACGCCGATAGAATCGTGCAACGGTTTTTCAGTCAGGCGAATGATTAAATTTACCTGGAACGTCAGGCGCTGCCGTTCACGTACCTTGCGATAGAGAAGAACGCCTTTTCGCATGTTCACGCTGACCGGGTAGAATGCGCAAGCAATGCGAAACTCGTGGTATTATCTGGCGTATGAACCATAGCGCATCAATAATTCCGTCGCCTGTGTGCCGAGTCATGTTTCTGGCCGAGCGCGCCCCCCAGGCAGCGGTTGCCCTGGCCCGCCGGAACTTTGCCCACACCCAGGGCAATGCTCGCCGCTGGCTGAGCCTGGGGCTCGGGGTGGCACTGCTGCGCTGGGATCGTTTTGCCGATGCCGCGACCCAGCTGGCGCAGGCGCAGGCGCAGTTCGCCATCGCCGCCGATGACCCGGCGGAATTGATCGCCCGGCACTGGCAGTTGACGGTCGAATGCTGGTTGCCGACCACAGCCGATCTGCTTGAACGCCTCGAAACGCTGGCAGCCGAATGCGTCGCCGCCGGCTTCGAGCTTGAGGCCGCCCGGCTACGCTTTGAGCAGATCGCCCGCTATAATATTCGTGGCCAATATGCGACGGCACGTGACCTGGCGACTGCATTGCAGCCGCTGATCAGCCGGGTCGGCACGACCGCAGACAAAGCTCGCCTCAAGCGCCTGCAGGCCGTAACCAGCCTCGGCGACGGCCGCTTCGAGGATGTCTGGCGCACGATACGGGCTGCCGAAGAATTGTATTACCAGGCCGGCTACCAGGTTGAAGTGCTTAAGACGCGCTGTGAGTACGCTCGCCTGCACCAGTATCGCGAAGAATACAGCGCCGCGCTGCCTTTGTATCGGCAGTATCTCCAGCAGTTTCGCAGGCTGGATCTGCCTTTCTGGCAGGCGATGTGTGCCAAACACCTGGCGGTGTCCGCCGAAGCACTGGGCCTCGCCGATACTACCGTCACGTACTCGCTGGAAGCGCGCCGGATCTTTGAAGCCTATCAGCGCCCGGAATATGCCGTCGAGTGCGACTTGAATATTGTGAATGTCGCCTATCGGAATGGTCTCTACGACCTGGCGGATATTACTTATCGGCGGGCCGAGGCAACGTATGCCGCGAGTGGTTGGGAACGCATGGTGCTGGCCAGCAAGCTCAATCAGGCGCTGGTGCTGCGCTCGCGCAATGAGCCGGCTGCCGGGCTGGCGCTGATCAATGCGATCGCGGCTATGGCCCGGAACCGGCAGTATCAGCGGGAACTGGCCGAGATTACCTATATGCAGGGGCTGCTGCTGGCTGATCTCGACCAGCCGGTTGCTGCCGACCGGCACTTTGAGCAGGCTATTCAGCATTTTCACACACTGGGCAATGCGGCCGGTATGGCAAAATGCCGGCTTGAGCAAGGCTGGCTGGCGCTCAAGCAGCCGGATGTTCTGCGCGCCGGTTCCCTGTTCCGCCAGGCACACGATGTCTTGTACGAGCGCAAGCCGCACCGCTGGCGTGTCGAATATGGCCTGGCTCGCTGCGCTGAACTCGGTGACGATAGCCAGACGGCTCTGCGATTGTATCGCCGGGCGGTGATGACGGTCGCACAGATGCGGCACCATCTGGCGAATGCCCATGCTTCGAGCGGGCTGTACGCACAGGCGCAGCGCCTGTTTGCTGATGCGCTGCACCTGGCGGTACGCTTGCAGGATCGCGCCGGCATTCTGGAACTGGCCGAGCAACAGCGCCGGCTGGCCTGGGCCGGCCGCGATCAGCAGGCCGTCCGGCGTCTCCCCGCCGATCTGCAAAGCCGGCTTGATGCGCAGTGCCGGCGACTCCAGCAACTGCTGGACGAGGCGGCCCCCGAAGCTGCGATCGATGCCGGCTTGCACGAGTATATTGCGCTCCTGTTGCAGCGTGAACACCGCCGCCCCCGCTCGTCGGCGGTTGTTCCGCCGACGCCCGATGTGGCGGCCTTGCGGACGCACTTCGATGCCGCCTATCCCGACGGATGGTCGGTGTTGATGTATGTGCCCTATGGCGATGACATACTCCTGGTAGCCTTGAGTTCGACCGGCTTCACCACCCATATCATTGCGGTCGATGCCGCATTTCAGGCGGCGCTGGCCCGCACCACCCGGCCGGTCTACCGCGAGTATACGTATCTCGATCTGGCTTACCGTAACGGCGCAAACCCTGAGGCCTGGGCCGATCTGAATATGCTCGGAGCGCGCCTGATTCCGCGCTCGATCCGACCGGCCCTGGAATCCGATCGGCGTCTGATTGTCGTGCCCTGTGGCATGTTGCACGCGCTGCCCTGGCCGGCACTGCGCATTGAGAACCAGTGGCTGATCGAGCGGGCGATTATTCAGCAAACGGCATCGTTGCGCTGCTGGATCGATCTCCAGAATCGGCCGGCACCCGGCAGCCGGGCACTGATCCTGGGTATCCACCAGTTTCAACAGCCTGCCCCCGAATTGCCGGATAGTACCGCTACCACCAGTATTCTACAGCGTCATTGGCATGGCCCGATCGCGAGCTATCATAATGCAGCCGTGAATCGGGAAACGCTGCTGAGTCAGGCCGCCGAAGGGCAGCTTCGCGACTATGGCTTGCTGCATCTCAGTACCCACGGTCATCTGATCGAAACACATGGCCTGCTGGCCCATCTCAAGCTCTACGATAGCGACCTGTGCTATGATGATGTGACGCGATTGAATCTGGGGCCGGCGCTGGTGGTGCTGGTAACCTGCGACGGCGCAAGGTGCGAGGTTTTGCCTGGTGAGGAAGTTCTGAGTATCGGCAATGGCTTTCTCCAAGCCGGAGCCCGTGATGTCGTCGCCAGTCTCTGGCAACTGTATGCGGCGGTCGTTCCGGTTTTTCTGGAGCCATTTTATGCTGCTCTGAGCCGAGGATCCGATGCGCCAACTGCGCTTGCAGCCGCTCAGCGCGCTCTACTGGCCCGCAATACCGGCGATCCGCTTGAAGATGCTGTCTTCCGGGCACCGCTGGCCTGGGCCGGTATGTGTGCCTGTGGCGCCGGCACAACAACGGTGAACAGCAAGCTGTTCGCCGCCGCTGAGCCTGGCACGCCGATCATAAACGGCTAACCACCAGTGCCGGTATCGCCTGGCCGCGGATCGGTCGTGGGGGTATCGCTGCTGCGCTGGTTACGGCACATCTGCCGACTCCTTACCGGAACAACCACTGGCTGTTCCACCTGATTTCGCCTGAAGTTAATTCCAGTGTAAGATCGCTTTGTTGCCTTCAGGGCAACAATTTGCACCATGCCGGGAGACGCACATTTCACCGCGAAGCGGAAAACCGTTTACATTCGAAAGATCTCGAATTGCTCGAAGAAAACCCGCCGCCGTCGATACCCGTGCTGCGGATCATCCCCAAAATCTAAACGCCATTCGGGTACGGAGATCCACCGTGTCTGGCGATTATGGCAGGCGCAGTTCGCCATAATCGCCAGACACGGTAGAGCAATGCCGGCACCCATCGCCATACCTCCCGCTTTTTGCACGCCTTTTGCACTCCCATATTCCCTGCGCAGGTGCTACGATCAGGTTATGATCACACGAATATGCCGACGCACTGCATACGGTTCGGCCGGCGTAGTATCCGGCATACCATGCCTATGCTGATGCAGGTACAGCCTGTTTTTGCAATACCGGGAGACTCCCCATGATCAACGATGATCCCCATATCGAAGCCCGTGCCGATCGCATTATGACCCTGCTCCACATCATTGCTCACGCCGATCCGGAATACCCGCGGAGCATTACGGCGGCTCGCAATGCCTTCAATCGCCTCAGCAACGACCTGGGCAAGGATGCCGCATGGACCCTGATCGCTCGTATGCCGCGCGAAACTCTGCTGGTTCTCGCCGCTACCCACGTGCAGGCTGCCTGAGTTCCGAACCTGGCCCATGAGTTGCGCTGGTGATGCTGCCGCAACTCATGTGGTATCATGCCGCAATCACCGGGCTTACGCAGTCGCACCGCGAATGGGCCGGCAGCGCCTGTTGCCGCAGGCGAAACACGCCCGTTGCGGCGTGAGCAACCACGCGGCCGCGTAACTTCTGGCAAGAACCATCGGCTTCAGGCATAAGGAGGGAACCATGCGCTCACTGCGAAAGCTCTTTGAGAAGAACCGGGCATGGGCGGCAAAGTTGACCGCAAAAGACCCGGATTTTTTTCTGCGCCTCTCACGCCAGCAGGCACCGGATTATCTCTGGATCGGCTGCGCCGATAGCCGGGTACCCGCCAACGATATTGTCGACCTGATGCCCGGCGAGATGTTCGTGCATCGCAATGTGGCCAACGTCGTCGTGCCTTCCGACCTCAATTGCCTCTCGGTTATGCAGTATGCCGTCGAAGTGCTGCACGTCGAGCATATCATCGTCTGTGGCCACTATGGCTGCGGCGGCGTCCGGGCCGCTATGCTCAATGCCCGCCACGGCCTGATCGACAACTGGCTGCGCCACGTTCAAGACGTGATGAAAAAACATGCCGCTACCCTCAACGCGATTGCCGACGAAGAAGAACGCCTGCACCGGCTCTGCGAACTCAATGTCATCGAACAGGTGAATAATGTCGGGCGTACCACGATTGTGCAAGAAGCCTGGGAGCGCGGCCAGAAACTCGAATTGCACGGCTGGATCTACAGTATCAGCGACGGCCTCTTGCAAGATCTAGTTGTCAATGCCAGCAGCGACGCTGAACTCGACGCAACCTGCCAGGCGGCTCGCCACACTCGTGGCGAATAAGCATATCCTATTGCCGATATGTAGCCTCCTGCAAGCAAAACGGCCCGGGGCTTGCACTCGGTTTTGATCCATGCTATACTCTGAGTAGTTCGAATATGAAACACTACGTTTCCCCTGAGTATCGCTGTGCTTGTCCGGAGGAATACCTATGGCTGATGTCGCCCTGGCAAAACGCAGTAATCCGCGGCGGCGGCGTCGGCTTAGTCTCGACGGCCCGACGGACAAAGAGCGCGATTACCTCGAAATCATTTATTACCTCTCGCAACGCGACGAACCGGTGATCGCCGCGCACCTGGCGCGCTGGCTCGATGTGCAGCCGCCGACTGTCAGCCATATGGTGCAAGAGCTGCAAAAGCCGGAAAAAGCCTACATTCAGCGCAGCAGTCGCGGCAATATCACCCTGACGGAAAAAGGCTTCCAACTGGCCGAACTGGTCGTTCGTCGCCACCGCATGCTCGAACGCTTTATGGCCGATGTCGTCGGAATGCCCTGGTACCTGCTTCACGAAGAGGCCGTCCGGCTCGAAAATGCGCTCTCGCCGGCCCTCGAAGCACGCATCGGCGAACTGGTCGGCAATCCGACCCATAGCCCCTACGGCAATCCGATTCCCGGCAGCGCTGCATCCGAAGATAATTTCATTCGGCTCGACACGGCCCTGGTCGGTAGTATGTTCATCATTCGCCGGGTCGTTGAAGAAGCCGAGGAAAATACCGACCTGCTGCGCTACCTGCAAGTCAACGAACTGATTCCCGCCACCGAGTTCTTCATCCCCCAGGCCTCGCCCGCCTTCGGCATTACTCTGCGGCGCTGCGGTCACGATATCACGCTCTCCGCCGAAATCGCCACCATTCTCTGGGGCCAGAATATGCCCATCCCTGCCTGAGCCGCCGGTTTTACCAGATGCTTACGCTGTAATCCGAAATTATTACCCCCCCCCGCAGTATTCTGCGCTATGATGCCCTGTAGCTATTGATACCAAATCTGGATGATCCGTTATCTCTTGATTTGCGATTTTATCAGGGGCATTCCTTCCAACACTGAACGCGGGTGAGTTTCCCGCCCCGAAGGGTAAACAGCCATGAGCAAATATGGAGGCGGCACGCGGCGAAGTTCTCGCCTGACGTTCCGCCGGCGGCTTTTGTTGATCCGAACGCTGCTGCGCGCCCCCACAAGCCGCGCCGATTTGATAGCGCGGGTCGACGCGGAACTCGGAGCACAGGGCTACCCGCCCGGCGCCGATGCCGCGCTCAAACATGATCTCGATGCTCTGAAAAATGAATTTGGCTGTACCATTCGCTTCAGCCGCAGTACCGGCCAGTATACCCTGCTCGATACCGGCGATCTGGCGCTCCTCGATTTGCCGGACACAGCACTTGAGGCGCTGGCCTTGCTCAATGCGCACTTTTCCGCGCCCAGGCATCAGCCTGCCCATGCCCAGGTTCAGCAACTGCTGGATCGGGTGCGCCTGTTGTTGCCGACCGAGCGCCGGGCCACCTACAACGAGCAACAAAATACCAGCGCCCGGCAGGTCGGCGATCCCTGGAATCCGCCCGGCAACTGAGTCGTTCGCCCGGTAGTGCTTTGCCCTGGCACCGATATTGCTACTTCCTTGACCGTATACGTCAGTATACGGAGAAACACATCATAAGGAGGTTGACAGTATGGACAGCCAGATCCGCAAGTTTGTAGATGCCCTCAACAAAGACCTCGCCTACGAGCTGCAGGCAATCGTCGCATACACCCGCTGGGCCGCTGAAGTCGACGGCCCGCACCGCAATGCTTTGCGCAACATGTTCAAAGAAGAAATCCCCGATGAACTGACGCACGCCCAGACTCTGGCCGACAAAATTGCGGTGCTTGGCGGAATACCGACGACCACTCCGATGGAAGTGCCACAGGCCGGCGATAATCATTCGCGGTTGGAAGCCGTCCTGGAAATGGAAAAAACCGCCATCGCGAACTATACGCGCCGCGCCCAGGAAGCCGAAGAAATCGGCGAGATCGGTATGAAGCAACGCCTCGAAGAAATGATCGAAGACGAAACCGATCACTATGAAGAAGTGTCGATGCTCTTGCGCAACTGGCACGGTGCCGCTTAAGCGTTGACGCGCAAGCCGCCCTATGCCGCTCAATCAAAAAGCCAGGGGTGTTTGTTGTGATTTTGGCCGCTATGCCGCCAAAATCACAACAAACACCCCGCCTTTATGTTATTGGGCCAGCGGTGCAAAGCGCGGCAGGGCTGCACTGATGGCAGCTTGCTCACCAGCATGCCACTGGCTGTCGATAAAGGTTGCGCCGAACTGTTCGCGCAAAGCCTGGTGAAAGGCCGCGATGACGGTAACCGGGTCGGGCACCGCCGGCAGGATTTCTTCCAGGGCGGCGATGCGGTCTGGCAAACGCGCCTGGATTGCTTGCCGCTCTGCCGGGTCGGCACCGGCAAGCGCTGCGAGATCCGGCAGCGCCCGTCGCACGTAGATGCCCACCTGCAACAATGCTCCACTGCGCCGGCGGATCTGCGAGAAGCCGACCAGTTTGCGCCCGCCCAGCATCACCTCGTAGGGCGAACGCCCGCCAAAACAGACTCGCCGCAACAGAGGATCCAGCTCGCGTGTGTCGCTGCGGGCCTCGGCAATGCTGACCAGGCGCGTTTCAATGCCCATTCCGGCCAGGGCCGCCTGCCAGCATTGCCCCAGCCAACGATAGGACTCGCTCACGTCGGCCAGGTAGAGCCGGTGGCCAATCGGCAAGGCAACATCGAGCATCAAAAAGCCGGGCTGAAACAGTACCAGCGTGCCGCCACTGGCCCGCCGGTGCACACTGAGAGCCGATGCGTGCATCTGCTGCCGGTTGAGTTGGTCGAGTTTCTGGCCTGCACCAATGACGGCGGCATGACAGATGCACTCGTACCAGCGCAGCAGCGGGCGCGAGTCGGTTTCGAGGCCGGCCAGCATAGCCTGGGCCTCAGCCAGCAGCATGTCGGCGGGAGCGATGCGAAAGGGCAACAAGCGCCAGGGCTCCAGTTCAGTCATGGCAGGCTTTCCAGTTCCGGGCCGGCAAAAATCCGCAGAATCGGCCGGCCATCGGGATCAGTCGGGCCGGCGGCCAGCTCGCGGGCCTGCCGGCCGAGCACATCCTGGACGACGGCAATCTGTTCCGGTGGGGCATCGGCAGGCAAAAGCACCAGCGCCGGCCCGCGCACCGTGGCTGCAGGCTCCAGGCGCAGCGGTGAGCGGCCGGCAGTCAGGAATTGCAGCGTATCGCTGCGGGCGACGGCTTGCGGTACGTAGACCAGCGTATCCGCATCAGCCGCCCGAGCAATCCGGCCCATTGCGGTTTCCACCAGATCGAATTCAGCATACACTCGCGGATCATAGCGCATCTGCGCAAAATACAGCCGGCTGTTGAAAACCAGACTCAGCAGCAATATGCCGGTCGGCAGCAGCAGCCGGAATTGCCGGCTGCCCGGTCGTTGCACCGAAGGCGTGATCAGGCACGCCAACCCCAGGCCGGCCAGCATGCAGGCCGGCGCGAGAGTGCCCAGCGCCCGCATCGCATGCGGCGCATCGGTGCTGAGCAGGCCCGGCAACAGTGCGACGGCAAGCCAGGCGAGCAATACCCGTGCCGCCGGCGCGGTGCGAACCAGCCGCCCGGCAATCACCAGGCCCAATCCCAGCAAGCCGCCGCTCAGCGGATCGAGCATGGGCGCGCCGGGGGCGTGATGGCGCCCATTCGGATCGCCGGCCAGGTGCCACATGCCGAGATAGCGTCCGGCGTTGCGAAATAGCAATGACAGCGGCGAATGAATGTCGGTTTCGATGCTGTTGAAGATGATCACGCTGCCGACGCGCCGGTTGTAGCCCGCGCTATCGGCCAGCATGTAAGCCAGCAGCGGCGCCAGCACCAGCAAACCGGTGAACGCGGCGGTCAGCAGGGCCGGCAGTACCCGGCGCCAGGCACTGAGCGAGAAACCCAGCCGGGCCAGCACGATTATGGCCAGAATAAATGGCGCCGTACGCCCGGTATGATAGGCATAGGCCGCCAGACCGGCACTGAAACCGGCCAGCGCGGCCAGGCCCAGGCCGACCCGGTGCCCGGCGGCAAGCTGGTCGAGGGCGCGCCAGATCAGGCCGACGGCAAGCAGCACCAGCAACTGGTCGAGGGTGGCCGGAAAGCCCCAGCGACTCATGCTGAGGCTCCAGGAAGCCCAGGCCAGCAATGCCGCGCCAAAGAGCGCGGCCCGCGAACCGATCAGCGGGCGGGCGGCCCACCAGAGCGCCAGCGGCGCCAGGGCGCCGGCCAGGGCGCTCACCAGACGCACACTCCAGGCCTCCGGGCCGAACATACCGACAATCGGCGCAGCCAGGTAAAAATAGAGCGCCGGCAGATCAGCGCCTTCCACCACATAGATCGGGCGAAACGTGGAATCCTGCCAGATGCGCAGCGCGAGCAAGCCGTGGCGTGACTCGTCGCGCCAGAGCCCGATCGGTTGCCGGCCAAGCTCGTAGAGGCGCAGACCCAGCGCCAGCAGGATGATGAGCAGCAGTGTCACGGCTTCTATTCGGCGGGGCAGCGCCGGCGGCGCCAGCTCGAACTGCGGCGCAAAACGCGGATCGCTGAGCGCCAGCAGCGCCCCACCGGCAGCCAGGAGCGCCGGCAGCCAGGGCGCGGTCAGCCGCATGGCCAGCAGGCCACCGAAAAGCAGCAGCAGGCCCAGGCCAAGCGGCAGTGGCGCCAGGCGGCGCAGTGGGTGGGCCAGCGCGGCGAACCAGCCGGGAATGGCCGGCCAGGCGGCCAGCAGCAGCAGTGTTGCCAGGCTCAGCCAGGGCCAACCCAGGGTAGGCAACAGGTAGCCGGCAGGCAGCGGGTTGGCGGCGGCCCAGCCGACAAGTAGCAGACCTGCGCCGGCAGCGGCGGCACTTGCCGGCGGCGGCGCGCCGAGGCGGCGAAGCAACAGCCAGCCGATCAGCGGCAAAGCGGCCAGAAACAGCCGGCGGGGCCAGGGCGGCAGGAGCGGTGCCGTTGCGGGAGCGGTAGCGGAAACCTGCTGGAGCGCAACACCAAGCTCGCGCGTATCGGCGCCGCCGGGCACAAAACCGGGCGTATGCAGCATGATGGCTGTATCGCCGGCCGGGTTGCTGGGCAGCAAGAGATGGTAATCGCGCCAGAGTTCACCGAGCGGCAAATCGACCGGTGGATGGCCGGGGAGCGTGAGACGAGTCACGGCCGGCGGCAGATCGGGCGGGCGTGGTGCAGCCAGCCGCAGATCGAGCAAGATCGGGCGCCCGTCGAAGCCATAGAGCAGCAGGGCCGCCGCAGGCAGCGACCAGCTATAGGGCCGGCCGTCGCTGCTGATTTCGCGATCATGAAAGCGGATCAGCGCCGCCTGTTCGCGAGCATCGCCGGGGCTACGGGCGACATCGAAGCCGGCCAGTTGCGCACCGGCGGCGATGGCGACAAAAGCGGCAAGCAGCCAGCCCAGTGCGCACAACAGCGGCGCCGATCGCCGGATCGCGGCGATCGGCGCCGCTACTGTACGCGGGGTGGAGGCATCGAACAGTTTCACAAATAGCTTGCCTTTAGGCGCGGAAGCCCACCAGCTTGAGGACTCTGTTGGTTAAAGGATTTCTTAACCGCTGCGACCAGGGAGCGCGGGCGGCTCGCCCGCGCTCCCATCGGCAGGAAATCGCTGGATCCTGGTACAAAAGCCTGCCGATGTCAGGGTCGCAGTAGTTAAAATCAGGTTTAACCAACAGAGTCCTTGAGCGGTGGGTTCATCACGAGGCGTTTCTATCAAGGATTGCGCCAGAGGACTGCCGAATTCAGGCGGCCGCTGTATGGCGCGTGCGGCGCAACGAGCCTCATGACATTCGGCATGTGCGCCGCACACCAGTCGAACCCAAGGGTACGATGATCGCTCGTGTGCCCACCGGTCAGGTCAGACCGTACGCAATCCTTCGTTTGCGCCTGGTCAGACCATTAGCGATCCGTGACGGCCCTGCGATCGGCGGGGCGCCGCGGGAACAGCATATGTGCGAGGCGCTCGGTCAGTTGCAGCAGCGTTTTATGGCCGAAGAGCTCGGCGTAGTCGGCGGCGGCAACCTGGGGGCCGGGATCGGCACCATGGTTGCGTTCGCTGAGATACCAGCGATGCTCCATAATCCAGCGGTACAGATCGGCCTCGGTGCGCCCTGGGAAGGCCCGCAGAATTTCTTTTTCACGGATCGCCGCCACCAGCGGCAGATACACCGTATCGTACCAACTCTGCACGGCTTCGTCACGGCCAATCTCGCGTTGTTCGTTCAGGCCGAGAAAATAGCGATGCGTATTGATATGGCGAATCAGTTCGAGATAGCCACCGGGCTCACTGAACTCGATGCGCTGATCGGGGCGCAACATCGCCAGATTCGTCCAATCGAGGAAATCGCTATACTCCTCTTTGATCAACAAATCACGGACACTGAGGGTATCGGAGATGGGTACATCAACCAGCAGCCGGATCACATGCGCATCGATATCGATCTGGCCCTGCTGGCGGGCCACCGAAACCCGGTGATTGCCGTCTTTCACAAAATAGATATCGCCGATCTGGTACAGTTCCACCGCCGGCAGACCGACATCCTGGTAATGGGCGCGGTCGATGCTAAGCCAGCGATCGCGGGTTTTCTGGCGGCGCGGCAAAAACCCGCGGTCGAAGTCGCTATAGCGGCCCTCGCTGCCGACAATCCGGGCGAGGGGCACTGTTTGCATGCCGCAATCTTGCTGGCCGCGCACATTGAGCCGGGCGCGCACCTCGGAAAACGGCAGCAATTCATTCGGTTGATGGCGCAGAAACGCGAGCAAGCGCGAGAGAAATGCTTTGCGGCGCGCCCGTGCAAAATCATCGCGAGTTGCGGTATCGATCCAGGACATTGAGCAAAAGCCCCTTCATGCCACATCGCACCACAGCGTGTTAGCGGCAACCTGGCTATCCGGCGGGCAGCGGCGAAACGCCAATCATCGCGTCGCCGTACCGGCCGGCGCATTATGCTAACAAAACGTGCAGAGGCGCATTGCCTCTGTTGAGTCGAGTATACCACAGCTGTCTGGGGACAGACGCTGGTAAACAGGTGGCAAACAGGTGTTGGATGCAACGTTCAGGGCGTCGCCAGCGTCGGCGTTGGCGAGCGCGTCGCCGTCGGCGAAACAGCCGGATCGGCCGGAGCGCCGGAGGTTGCGACAACCGGGGTACGCATGAGCGAAGGAATGATCAGCGCCTGGCCGACTTGCAGCGCATTCGGGTCGATCAGGCCATTGGCGGCGATGATCTCATCGGCGGTGGTACCGAAGCGCTCGGCAATGCCGCTCAGCGTATCATTTTCCTGGACAATATAGAGCCCGGCGGGTGTCGGCGTCGGGCGGATCTGCCGGGCATAGGCCGTCGCCGTCGCGTCGATGTCCAGGGTGGGTGCCGGAGTTATGTCAAGTATAGCCGGCTGGGTAGGCAGATTGCTGGGCGGCGGCGGCGGCGGCGCGCAGGCCGTTCCGAGCAGCGCAGCGAGCCCGAGCATGGCACAGATACGCAAAAAAGAGCACTTCACCGGCGCAAAACTCCTTACGGCAGCGACAGGATTCAGCAGCGGATTGTAGCAGCAGGACGCCTTACTGTCAATTGACAGCCCTCGGGGGGCGTGTTATACTTCAAAAAGTTTGTAGCTCTCCGCAACTTTTTTGTGACGGAGGCTTTTTTTTTGCAGCAGCACTTTTTGAGGAATCAGGGAACTAAGGAAGCAGGGAACTGAGGCACATTTTTCAGCGATCCTGGCTTACGGGTTCCTTAGCTGCTTAGTTCTTTAGTTTGCCAGTTCTTTAGTTTGCCAATTCTTTAGTTCGCTCGCTCTCAGACAAATGCACAGTAAATTTCAGCAACGCCTGGCCGCGGGGCAAATCGTGGTAACGGGAGAGATTGCACCACCAAAGGGAGCCGGTCGCGAGAGTCTCGAACGGCTCGCCGATGGCTTACGGGAAAGCATTGATGTCATCAACCTGACTGACAATCAACGCGGGGTAGCTCGCATGTCGGCCTGGGGTGCCGGCATGGTTTTGCATCAGATGGGCATCGAGCCGATTGTGCAGATGACCTGCCAGCATCGCAACCGGATCGCGTTGCAGGCCGATGTGCTGAGCGGCACGGCACTTGGCCTGCGCAATTACCTATGTATGACCGGCGATCATCCGCGGATCGGCGATCATCCGGATGCCAAAAATGTGCTGGACGTAAATTCGTTCAAGTTGATCAGCATGATGCGCACGATGCGCGATGAGGCAACCTTTCAATCGGGAACGCCGCTCAAAGACGCGCCGCAGTTCTTTCTGGGCGGAGTATCCAATCCGAATATCGAGCGTGCCTCGCGGCTGGAAAAGAAAATCGAAGCCGGTGCCGAATTCATTCAGACCCAGCTGCTCTTTGATGTGGCCCGCTTCAAGCAGTGGATGGCCGATGTGCGGGCCGCCGGCTTGCACCACAAGGCCTATATTCTGGCCGGCATTATGATCTTGCGCACACCGAAATCGGCAATCTTTTTGCGCGACCACCTGCCGGGCACGCTGATGCCCGATGACGTCATCGAGCGCATGCAACGCGCCGAAAATCCTGAAGCCGAAGGCATCGCCCTGGCCGCCGAACTGGTGCAGGACTTGCTCAGCGTCGAAGGAGTCGCCGGCATCCATCTGATGTCGGTCGGCTGGACGAAGTCGATGCCGCACGTCGTTGAGCGCGCCGGGCTGTTGCCACGTCCCGCACTCGAAGGAGGAGGGTAACTATGGCGGTCACGCTGAAGACGGCCAGACAAATTGAACAATTACACGCCGCCGGCCAGCTGGTGCGGGCGACGTTTGAGCTGCTGCGCGAGCATGTGCGGCCCGGCATCACCACCGCAGAACTTGACGCGATTGCCGAAGAATTCATTCGCAGCAAAGGCGCCGAGCCGGTGTATAAAGGCTATGTGCCGCCGGGTCGTCGGCAGACCCGACGCGGCGAGCCGCCCTTCCCGCCTTTTCCCGGTACCATCTGCGCCTCAGTCAACGAAGTCATCTGCCATGGCATTCCCAACCCAAAAGAAACCCTGCAATCCGGCGACATCATCGGCGTCGACATCGGGCTGCGGCTCAACGGCTGGATCGGCGATGCCTGTGTCACCTACCCGGTCGGCGAGGTTTCCGCAGCGACCCGGCGCTTGCTGGAGACGACACAGCGTTGCCTGGAACTGGGCATTGCCCAGGCCCGGGTCGGCCATACGCTCGGCGATATCGGCGCGGCCATTCAGCAGTACGCCCACGAACAGGGCTTCACGGTGGTGCGCGAATATACCGGCCATGGCCTGGGGCGCAACCTGCACGAAGAGCCAACCGTGTTGCACTATGGCGAACCGGGCAAAGGCATGCGTTTGCGCGCCGGTATGGTTTTTACCATCGAGCCGATGATCAATGCCGGCACGGCCGAAACCAGCCAGGACGCCGACGGCTGGACGGTGCGTACCGCCGACGGCAAATATTCGGCCCAGTTCGAGCATACCCTGGCGATTACGAACGATGGGCCGGTATTGCTCACCGGGTGAGCAATACCGCAAAATGCAATATCGGCTGCAAAAAATTGCCGGCGATGCCGGCAATTTTTTGCAGCCGATATTCTCTGAGCTCGTCATGTTACAGGAGTTACGCGCTGTTGCCGCAGGCCGGAAACGCCCATTGCGGCGCAAGCAACCGCGCCACTGCGAAACTCCTGTAATGTTATCAGACGCATGATTGCTACCGTCGATGTCGTGCTGAACACAACGATCCGGGGGCGCCAGAGCCCCGTGCTGAGTTATCGTGTGCCGGCGCACCTGCGGCCCTTTGTCGCACCCGGCCAGCTCGTCTGGGCGCCGTTGCAACGCCGCCGCATCCAGGGGGTGGTACTGGCCCTGCGCCCCGGCAACGATAACGCGAGTCTGCGCGACCTGTTCGACGTAGCCGACCCGGCGGCGCGCATTCCACCGCATGGCCTCAAGCTGGGGCAATGGATCGCCGAAACCTACCGCGCACCGCTCTACGAAGCGCTGGCGCTACTGCTGCCGCCGGGCGTCGGCCAGGTTTCCGAGGCGACCTGGCGCGCCACCAGGTATGGGCTGAATGCGGAACTGGGCCAGTTGCCGGTGCGCGAGCGGGCCGTGCTCTACCTGCTGCGGCGGCGCGGCGAAATGGCCGAACGCGAACTGCGCAGCGAATTGCGCGGCAGCGACAGCGAGTTGCGCAGTGCCTATGCCACCCTGGCCGAACGCGGCATGCTCACGCGCGGTGCCAGCATCAGCGCAGCCCGCGCCCGGCCGCGCCGCGAGCGATTCGTCCGGTTGCACGTTTGCGCTGCCGAAGCCGCGGCCGTTTTGCCAGACCTGGCCCGTGCGCCGCGCCAGCGGGCACTGCTCGAATGGCTGCTCAGCCATTCCTTTGGGCCCGACCAGGAAAGCCCATTGCTGCTGCCGGTTCGCGAGATCCGGGCTGCTACCGGCGCAACGGCCGCGCTGCTGCGCAACCTTGAGCAGCGCGGCCTGCTGAGCCTGGAAGAACACGAAGTGCGCCGTGACCCGCTGGCCGGCGACGGTGTGCCGCCCGATCAGCCGCCGCTGCTGACGAGCGAGCAGGAACGGGCCTGGCGTGCCATTGCGACGGCGCTGGAAACCGTAGCCGGCAGTGCGGAAACACCGGCGCCGAAACCTTTTCTGCTCCATGGCGTGACCGGCAGCGGCAAAACCGAGGTGTATCTGCGGGCAATTGCGCGAACGCTGCGACTGGGGCGCCAGGCGCTGGTGTTGGTACCGGAAATCGCGCTGACCGTGCAACTGGTACGTCGCTTCGCGGCGCGCTTTCCGGGCCGGCTGGCAGTGCTGCACAGCGGCCTGGCGCTCGGCGAGCGCTATGATGAGTGGCGCCGCCTGCAACGTGGCGAAGCGCGCCTGGCCATCGGCAGCCGCTCGGCCGTCTTTGCGCCATTGGCCGACCTGGGCCTGGTCATCGTCGACGAAGAACACGAGACGACCTACAAACACGAGGGCAGCCCGCGCTACCATGCCCGCGACGCGGCCATCGAACTGGCCGCCATCAGCGGCAGCGTCCTGATCCTCGGCAGCGCCACGCCGGCGGTCGAGAGCTTTTATGCCGCCGAACAGGGCCGCTACCAGTTGCTGGAAATGCGTGAGCGGGTGGGCGGCGGCCTGGGGCCGGATGGCCTGCCGCGCAGCCGGACCTTGCCGCTGCCACCGGTGCGCCTGGTGGATATGCGCAGCGAACTCCGCAGCGGCAATCGCTCGATGTTCAGCCGCCCACTGCAGGCCGGACTGGCCGAAGTACTGGAGCGCGACGAACAGGCGATCCTGTTTCTGAACCGGCGCGGCGCAGCCTCATTTGTGATGTGCCGCGACTGCGGCCAGGTCGTGGACTGCCCGGCCTGTAGCGCACCGCTGACCCTGCACTACGAAGATTCGCCCGACACTGACCCGGCAGAGCACTCACTGTTGATCTGCCATTCCTGCAACTATCGCCGGATCGTTCCGGCTATCTGCCCGGCCTGTTTAAGCCCGCGCATTCGCGACTTCGGAGTGGGCACGCAGCGGGTGGAAGAAGAAGTGCGGCGCCTGTTTCCGGCAGCCCGCGCACTGCGCTGGGATCGCGACAGTGTGAGCGGCAAGGGTGCTCACGAACGTATGCTGCAAACATTTTTGCGGCATGATGCCGACATTCTGATCGGCACCCAGATGATCGCCAAGGGCCTGGATCTGCCGCTGGTTTCGCTGGTAGGCGTCGTCGCCGCCGACATCGGCCTGCACCTGCCGGATTTTCGCAGCGGCGAGCGTAGTTTTCAACTGCTGACCCAGGTTGCCGGGCGGGCCGGGCGGCGCCAGGCCGGTGCCCGCGTCTTTATTCAGACCTACAATCCCGAGCATTATGCGCTGCGCGCCGCTGCCGAGCACAACTATCAGGAATTTTACACGCAGGAACTGGCCTTTCGCCGGCAGACCGGGTATCCACCATTGGGACGGCTCTTGCGCTTCCTCTACGCCGGCGGCAGCCTGGCCGCCTGCGAGCGCGAGGCGCGGGCACTGGACGAACGGCTGCGCGAACAACTACAGCGGCGCGGCCTGAGCGACTGGAGCATCATCGGGCCGGCGCCGGCCTTCTGGCCGCGGCAGCGCGGTCGCTGGCGCTGGCACCTCTTCTTGCGCATACCAGCACCAGCCGGCGCCGACAGCAGCACTATCAATCGGCTGATCGATGCACTGGAGCCGCTACGGGGCTGGGCGCTGGATCTGGATCCGGTGCAGGTTTTGTGATGATGAGCGCAAGGGTGTGCCGAAACGTGCTGCCCGTGCGCCAGATCCCGCTTCCGGGAAGCTTCTGCTGACGAGCAGCGGGCTGCCGATGCGGGTGCTGCATGGCAGCCTTCCGTCGCAGCAGCGCGATAAGCTTCCCGGAAGCGGTCCCCGCCGGAGTCTTTTTGCAGCACTGTTCGTCACACCCTGAGCGCAACAAAACTTGACGCTCCCTTCCCTCTATGCTATACTCCGCATCTGAATGGGGGTGTAGCTCAGCTGGGAGAGCGCGACAATCGCACTGTCGAGGTCAGGGGTTCGAATCCCCTCACCTCCACCATCCTCGCCCGATCCCATCTTCGCCCGATTAGGCGTTGCAATGCGCAGAACAGAGCAGCGTTTCAGGTTCTCATCTTCCCCAGCTCTCCGCACTGCGAATAAAGCAGACAACACCATGGTTGTAAGGCGCACGGATTTTTTCTTGTGCGCCTTACAACCATGGTTGTTAATGAGCGCCATCGGCGAGAAGAAATGTCCCACACCTGCTAAACTTGCTCCGCTGGTAGTGGGAGGAGCGAGGTTCTTATGACGACGATCATGGTGGTTGATGATCACCCGATGGTGCGCAATGGTTTGCGAACGGCTCTCAACAGTGAAGTGGGCTGGACGGTCGTTGGTGAGGCTGCCGACGGCAACGCCGCCCTCGAGATTGTCGCGCAGTTGCGTCCCGATGTGCTGGTGATCGATCTGCAAATGCCGGGGATGAACGGCATCGAGGTGCTCGCCCACGTTCGCGAGCATGCCCCGGAAACCGTCGTAGTTCTGTTTTCGATGCATGCCGAAGATGCCTATGTGCGCCGGGCGCTGACGGCTGGTGCCGCCGGCTATGTGCTCAAAGACGCGGACGCGGCGGAGTTGCTGCAGGCCATCAAAATGGCCCTCGAAGGCAGGCGCTACCTCAGCAAAGCACTGACCGACCGGGCTATCAGCGCCTATTTCTCCACTGAATCCACCGGTACAGCGCAGGATTGGCGCGAATTGCTGACGGCCCGCGAACGCCAGATTTGCCTCCTGGCAGCCCAGGGCCTGAGCAACCAGGAGATTGCCGACCGGCTCAATATCAGCCCGCGCACTGCCGAAACCCATCGCGGCAACTTCATGCGCAAACTTGATCTGAAAAGTCAGGCTGAATTGCTGCGCTATGCCCACGAACACCAGTTGCTCCCCTGATTGCAATGCCGATGGTTTTGCTTCTTGCGCAGGGCTGCCGCCTCAGGCGACATGGTTGACTTCCCCTGATGCCCCATGCGCATAAGTAGGTACCAGGTGCATGCCTCTCGGTACGGGTTCCCCGTACGGGGAATCTACGGGAACCCGTAGATTCCCCGTACGCCTGAATCCGGATAGGCGACAATCCTCTCCGTAGCCTATACTAAAGCTGTCCACAATTATAGCAGTACCAGACTGGCCAGGGCGTGTCGGTACTGTTTCGCCCATTTTGAGAAGGCAGTGATTGTTGTGGAACCAGTACCGGTCGTTTTCATCGAAGTTAATCCGTCATTTCGCCAGGCATTGGCATCGATTGTCACCAGGCATTTTGCTACCGACATCGAATTTATCGCGGTATATGGAACATGGCCGCCACCCGATGCGGCATCGACGTTACGGCCACGTGCGATTTTGCTGGGCATGGGGAGCCAGGGTCTGATTGATCCGGCAATGCTGCGGCAAATACAGCACATCTGGCCGGCTACGCCGGTGATTGCAATGGGATTACTGGACGACGAAGCCTATCGAAAAGCGGCTCTGGCGCTTGGCGTAAGCGCATTTATTGCCAAAGAGCAACTGGCGCAGGAGTTGGCACCTACCGTACAGCGCGTTGTTGCTGCAAACAAAGTAATGTGATATATGGAACTATTGATGGAGCACCATATGGTCGAGCCGATCAGTTTGTTTCAGATCGAGACCAAAGTGCAATACATGATCACGACCTGGGAAATGCTGACCGAAGGCTGCTGGAATCGGGAAATCGTACAGGCATTGCACCGTTTTGTGACGGAATTTCGCAGCGAAGTGCGCCCGTTCTGTTACCGGGAACTCAGTAACGAACTCGACCGCTTCTGCCTGGTGCTCAATGAACTCTGCATTCGGCATTGTCCGCCTACGCCGGCGCAACGCGTTTTTGCGTCCATTTGCCTGACCCGGCTGAGTCACGTCAGTGCCAACTGGAACGAATTTCCGACACACTGTTTATCGTCCGAAATACCTCGAAGGTAGTGATCCATGACATATGCTCTGCGCTATGAGCCACAGGCACAGATTCTCTTCGCAACGCTTTACCTGATACCGACCCTGCCGGAGAGCCTGGGCATACTTGCTCATATCACATCTGCGCCGGATTACCCGGCCGATGTGTCGATCCTGTGGGATGTGCGGGCAATTGATGCTCGCACATTCAATGCAAACGTATTCCGTCAGTTCATCGATGCCCGCCGGCGCTTTCCGGCACGCGGGAGAGCCCGCATCGCAATTCTGGTCGATAGCGATTTTGCCTACGGTATGGGCCGAATGTACGAAATGCTCTCTGAAGTCAGCGATTTGCCCCAGGCTGTTCGTATTTTTCGGCACAGCACGGAAGCCGAACAATGGCTCAAACAGCAAGTTCTCGCCCGCTGCTCATAAAGCAGATGCTGGCGTTGCACTGGCATTGCACAGCGGCAGATTGGCGTGGATCCGGGTACCCCTACCCGGCATCGACTCAATCGTCAAGCTGCCATCAAGCAGTTGCACTCGTTCGTACATCCCGCGCAATCCAACGGTCTGCTGTGCGGAGAGCACCGTCGCGACATCGAACCCGCAGCCGTCATCGGCAACATTGATGCACAGTGCGTGCGCATCGGCATGCACAGCAACCATTACTCGATCAACGCCGGCATAGCGTGCGACATTGGTCAGCGCTTCTTGAATAACCCGGTAGGCTACGGTTTCTACTTCGGGGAGAAAGCGCTGCTCGCTGTCCTGGGGGCACAGTTCGACATGAACACCGGTACGCAGACTATAACGATCAATAAACCATTCCAGGGCCGGCACGAGGCCCAGGTCATCGAGCAAAGCCGGGCGGAGATCGAGCGTGAGCGAACGCACCTTGCCGATTAATTCGGTGATTGCGCTGCGGGCTTCGACCAGGGTTGTCGCCAGTGGTGAATCTTTCGCGACACCGGCTTCAGCCATACTCAGCATCAGCTTGAGACCGGTAAGCACCTGGCCGATTTCGTCGTGTAACTCGCGGGCAATCGACCGCCGTTCCTGTTCGTGCGCTTCGACCAGCCGGCGCGAGAGCGCCTGGAGTTGCTGGTGTGCTTCCTGGAGTTGCCGTTCGGTCTGCTTGCGCTGGCTGATGTCACGCACAATGTTGAGCAGAATCTGCTCTCCATCAATATCGGCAGCATGGGAACTGACTTCAACGGCAATCTGGTTGCCTGCCTTATCCCAATGAACGGTTTCAAAGCGGATCCCCTGACTGACCGCCGTGCGCAGTTGTTCAGTAGTAGCGGCCATATGCTCAACGGCACGCAGATCAAAAACACGCATCGCACAGAGTTCGTCATGGCTATAGCCATACAAACTGAGGGCAGCCCGATTAATATCCAGAATTTGCCCGTCGGCGGGGCGAATAAACAGCATCGCATCACTCGCATGGTTTGCCAGCAGGCGATAGCGTTGCAAATCGGTCTCTGTCCGGCGCCAGGCGCTCACGTCACGATTCACCAGCATCATACCGGTGACCTGGCCGGCGTCATCACGCAGTTGCGAAAGCGCCGACAAAATGGCCAGTGGCCTGCCGTCACGATTGGGCTGGCGTACCTCACCCAGCCAGAAGCCTTGCGCCCGGTACTGGCGGCTAACATCTGCGGCATCTTGCGAAAGGTAGTTGGTCGGGATAATCGTATCAATCGGATAGCCGATCACCGCATCCGCCGGCCAGCCATAGAGTTGCTCCGCACCGCGATTCCAACCCTGAATGATCAACTGCTCATCGGTATAGATGATCGCATCCATGCCATGCGTAAAAAGTTGCTGGTAGCGAGTCTGGCTGGCACGCAGGCTATCCTGTGCTCGATCCACCCGTTCCAGAGATGTATGCACCAGAAATCCGATCAATCCGGCGCTGAGGAGCACAAACAGCCAGCCCTTGTACGTCGCAATCGTGGTCACCAGTTCCAGGTCGGACGTATAGCCGGCCAGGAGATAATCGGTAACGAAGACCCAGGCCATCCCAAAAAAGAGATAAATCAGGGCGGCACGCAGCGCAGCCGGATCGCGAAAGAGCTTCATGAGAACCTCCTGGCTTCTGCTCTACGTCGAGTATAACACGGTCGAGCCGCAACCAGCCAGGCAAGGGTGCGGGAGCCAGGGCCACACGTCAACGTCGACGCACCCCTGGCATTCCGACCGGAGCGAGCGCAGCGAGCGGCGTGGCGAAATCCCGGGACGGCATCAGCGCAGCATGCGCCAGGACGGCGTCCGAGACCCCGTCACGCCGCTGCGCTCCAGTCGGGGTGACCGCGGTATCGTTCGCCGGACGTTGAGGTAGCCCTGGTGCGGGAGCGGCGATCCCCGGATGCTTGCTGAAAAGCAACTATCCCTGGTATATTGATATCCTGCCGGGGCTCGTCGATGCGGCGGCAAGTGGGTTCGCCTGCTCCTTCGCAGACGCGCTTCATTTTGGGGAACCGGATCATACCGGACGAAGGAAGCAAGCCGGGGAGCAAGTCGCTCATGCAAAACATGGTTGCCATCGCGCTCGGAGCGGCCATTGGTGCCAATCTGCGCTACCTTGTCACGAACTGGACGGCGAGCCGCTTTGGCACGGCTCTGCCCTACGGCACATTTATCGTCAACATCCTCGGCTGTCTGCTGATCGGCATTTTGCTGACGCTGATCACGACCCGGCTGCACATTAGTGAACCGCTGCGGCTCTTCCTGGCCACCGGCTTGCTGGGCAGCCTGACTACCTTTTCGACCTTCAGCTACGAGAGCTATGCCTTGATGAGCACCGGCAACGTGTTGGGAGCGGCCGGCTATCTTGCCGCCAGTGTCTTTGTTGGCCTGCTCGCCGTTTATCTCGGAATGTTGCTTGTACGCCTGATACCAGGCTAGCATGTTATCCCCGTGACAAAAGGAGGAACTCGATGTTACTGACCACCACCAATGTCGTTGAAGGCAAAACCGTCACCGGCTACCTCGGCGTCGTCAGCGGCGAGGCGATTCTCGGCGCCAATATTTTCAAGGATTTCTTCGCCGGCGTACGCGATATCGTCGGCGGGCGCTCGGCAGCCTACGAAGAAACCTTGCGCGAGGCCAAGCAAACTGCGCTGAAAGAAGCCATTGAGCGAGCTCAGGAACTCGGTGCCAATGCGCTGATCGGCATCGACCTCGATTACGAAAATATCGGCGGTACCATGCTCATGGTCTCGGTGAGCGGCACGGCCGTTGTCATCGCATAGGAGGAATTTCTATGATTATCACCAGTTCATCGACTATCGACGGCAAGCCGATTGTGGCATACTTGGGCGTGCTCAGCGCCGAAACCATTCTCGGTGCCAATGTTTTCAAGGATTTCTTCGCCGGTATTCGTGACATCGTGGGTGGGCGTTCGGCAGCTTACGAGAAAACGCTGCAAGAAGCCCGCGATATATCGATCAAGGAACTCCAGGAGCGCGCCGCCGAACTCGGTGCCAATGCCATCGTCGGCTTCGATCTCGACTACGAAACGATTGGTCGCGGCGAAGGCAGCAACATGCTGATGGTCAGCGCCAGCGGCACCGCCGTGCGCATCGCGGAATAAAGAAAGTATGCGCTATGCTGCGCCAGGATTGTCGGCAATGCCGGCAATCCTGGCGCAGCATAGCATAGCGATCCTCAACGCATCATTGCCTCAACCGCCAGCGAGCGACCTTGCTCGGTAAGCCGCAGTTGCTCACCCTCGCGCCGGATCAGGCCGGACTGTTCGGCCCGCCGCACTACGCCGAGGGCAAATTGCGGCGCCCAGCGCATATGGCGCGAGAGATGGTCGATGCGGCTTTCGCTGGCAGCTTCCAGCGAACCTTCGTGGTTGAGCAGGTGCGCCGCCAGCATCTGCTGGGCAAAATTCCAGCGCTGCCGGCTGTGGCGCTGGAGAACCGCGATCACCCCACGCTGCGGCGCAAAGAGGAAAACCAGCGTGAAACCGACGCCGACCATGCTCGCCATCATGCCCGAAATCGTTGTATCGACAGCGCGCGCCACCCAGTAGCCGCTGATCGCACTGATTACACCGATCAGCACGCTGAGCGCCAGCAGCACCGGGAGCCGGTCGGTCAGCAGGTAGGCCGCCGCCGGCGGGCCGATCATCAGCGCAATCACCAGGATCGCCCCGACTGAGTCGAAGGCGCTCACTGCCGTCAGCGAGACCAGCGTCATCAGCGCGTAATGCAAGGCCGCCGGGGCAAAGCCCAGAGCTGTTGCTAACCCGGCGTCGAACGTCGTCAATTTCAGTTCTTTGTAGAATAGCCCGATGAAGAGCAGGTTTGCCAACAGAATGCCGCCACCGATCACGATACCGCGCGGCAGATCGAGGCCGAACAGCTTCAATCGGTCGAAGGGCGCATAGGCGATCTCGCCGAGCAGCACCGCGTCGTTGTCAAGATGGGCATTTCCGGCAAAGACCGAAATCAAGATTACGGCCAGGCTGAAGAGCAGCGGGAAGACCAGGCCAATCGCGGCGTCTTCCTTGAGCCGGCGAGTGCGCGTCAATAACTCGACCAGCCAGACCGTCAGCACGCCAGTGAGGGTCGCGCCGAGCAGCAACCAGGGCGAGGCCAGGTCGCGCACAAGAAAGAAGCCGATCACAATCCCAAACAAAATCGTGTGGCTGATTGCATCGCTGACCATGGCCACTCGTCGCAGCACCAGGAACACGCCCGGCAATGCACAGGACGCGGCAACAATCGCAGCGAGCAGTTGAATTTCAAGTTGCGCACTCATCATATTTCTTCTTTCGCATTTCCGCAATGCCGGCGTTTTTTCGCCTCCAGCAGGGTGGTACTTTGCGTTCTCTGGCGTTGGTTCTGGCCGCAAGCGGCCAGAACCAACGCCAGAGAACGCTGATGACCGTTGTTGTATGTCCGCTGGTATTTTCGGTTGCATGCGGGTTGTGGTTGCAGCGAAGCTGCAACCGCAACCCGCATGCAACCGAAGACGTTTATTTTGTATCCGGCAGGTAGCCGGCCTGTCGCTGCAAGTCGTGGCGGAAGCGGCGACGGTTGCGCCGGTGCTGTAGCCATGCCCAGAGCAGGCCGCGCCCGGGGGCAATCAGCAGCGAGATGATCACCAGGACACTGACGCAGACCACGATCACCGGGCCGGTCGAGAGGCCGCGCTCGCTTGCGCTGATGATGGAGCCGGCCACGCCGGCCAGCGCGCCAAAGCCGCCGGACAGCAGCACCATCCGGCCCAGCCGATTCGTCCACTGGCGGGCGGCAACCGCCGGGGCGACCAGCATCGCGCTCATTAGCACCACCCCGACCAGTTGCAGGCCGATCACGATGGCCAGCACGATCAGTGAGGTTAGCAGAATGTTCAGCGCATTGACCGGGTAGCCCAGGCTGGCCAGGTATTCCGGGTCGAAGCTGAGCAGCTTGAACTCTTTCCAGAACAGGCCGGTCAGGGACAGCAGCACGGCACCGAGTGCCGCAATGGTGATCACATCGCTGGTAACCAGCGCGGCAGCCTGGCCGAACAGGTAGGTATCGAGCCCGGCCTGACCACCCTGGCCACTGCGTTGCAGCATGGTCAGCAGCACCATACCAATGGCAAAGAATACCGAGAGCACCAGGCCGAAAGCACTATCTTCTTTGATCCGGCTCATACGCACGATCGTCAGCACGGCCAGAGCGCCCAGCCAGCCGGCGAGGGCCGCGCCAAGCACCAGCACCAGCGGCGCCCGCGAGCCGGTCAGCATAAAAGCCAGCACGACCCCCGGCAGTGCCGCATGCGACATGGCATCGCCCAGCAGCGCCTGGCGACGCAACACCGCAAAGCTACCCAGCACCCCGCTGATGATACCTAACGTTGCGGCGCCGAGCGCAATCGTGCGCAAGGTGTAATTGGTGAATAGATCAAACAGCAATTCCATGTTTTTTCCTTCTGCGATATGGCAAGATGTGGCGATCAGGCTTACTGCCTCAGGCGCCGGCGCCCAGAAAGGCAACCCGCCCGCCGTAGGTTCGGCGCAGATTCTCCTCGGTGAACACCTGCTCGACCGGCCCGCTGGCAATTTTGCGCACATTCAACAGCGTCACCCAATCGAAATATTCAGCCACGGTTTGCAAATCGTGATGCACAACCACGACCGTCTTGCCGGCGGTGCGCAACTCTTGCAGCAGCGTCACAATCGCTCGCTCAGTTACGGCATCAACTCCGACAAAGGGCTCGTCCATAAAATATATTTGCGCATCTTGCACCAGCGCCCGCGCCAGAAATACCCTCTGCTGCTGGCCACCCGAGAGCTGGCTGATCTGGCGCTCGGCAAAATCCTGCATCTTGACTTTTGCCAGTGCCGCAAGCGCCAGGTCGCGCTCCGGTTTGCCGGGCCGGCGGAACCAGCCCAGGTGGCCGTAGCGCCCCATCATCACCACGTCCAGTACACTGGTTGGAAAATCCCAGTCGACGCTGCCGCGCTGCGGGACGTAGCCGACCAGCCGGCGCTGCTCGGCATAGGGCCGGCCTTCGATCAGCGTCCGGCCGGCGGCGGCGCGCACCATGCCCAGCACCGCCTTGATCAACGTCGTCTTCCCGGCACCATTCGGCCCGACGATGGCCATCAACACGCCACGCGGTACATCCAGGTCAATATCCCAGAGCACCGGTGTATCGTGGTAGGCTACCGTCAAATCGCTTACTTCAATCGCACAATGCGTTTGCATAGGTTGTCTGCTTACCCTTCTTGCCCTATTCGGCGCTTCGTAGGCGCGAGCCTGGCTCGCGCCTACGAAGCGCCGAGCGCACCTACAATCGTGTCGATATTGTGGCGCATCATGCCGATATAGGTGCCTTCCGGCGTGCCCGGCTCGCCCATTGCGTCCGAGTAGAGCTCGCCGCCAATGGTGACTTCCTGGCCGCCGGCGGCTGCCGCCTGTTGCACTGCCTCGATGGTGCGCGGCGAAATCGTCGACTCAATAAAAATCGCCGGTACCCGGCGCTCGACAATGATGGCGGCCAGCGCCTGAATATCCGCTACCGCGGCTTCGCTTTCCGTGCTGATGCCCTGAACCGCTTCGACCTGCAAGCCGTAGGCACGCCCATAGTAGCTAAAAGCATCGTGGGCCGTCACCAGAACACGCTGTTCCTGCGGGATCTGCTCGACCTGGGCCAGCGTGTATTCGTGCAACTTCTCGAGGTCGGTCAGGTAGCTCGCCGTATTTTCGGTGTAGAACTCGGCATTGGCCGGATCCATCTCGATCAGCGTATCGCGCATCACCTCGGTGACCTGCATCCAGAGCCGGACATCATTCCAAACGTGCGGGTCGTAGGGCAGGCCGGCTTCGGGCTCCCAGTTCAGCAGCGTCAGCGGATCGAGCTGGTCGGCCACTCCAACCACGCGGATTTCACCGTTCGTACCGATCTGCTCCAGAATGCGCGTCATCTGTGCTTCCAGTAGCAGGCCGTTGTAGAAAATCAGGTCGGCCTCCTGAAAAGTCTGAATGTCGCTTTCGGTTGCGACATACGTATGCGGATCGATGCCCGGCCCGAGCAGGCTCGTCAGGGTAATCCGATCTTGCGCGATATTCTGCACCGTATCGGCGATCTGCTGGGTCGTCACCACGACGTTCAGCGATTCGTTTGACGCGCCCACATCGCCGGCCGGTGCAGCCGGCGATTGTCGGCCACAGGCAGCCAGCAGCAGGGTGGCCAGTAGCAAGAAGCTCAATCCGGCAAATGGCATGCCGTGGTTTCGGTTGCCGCCGGGTAATTTCAGGATGGTAAGAAGCTTCAGCAATTTCATGTTACCTCCAGGATAAATATTATTTTTGGCATCCCTAAAAAATAGTATTACCATGCAATGCAACGGATGTCAAGCAAGAAAGCTCCGCAGGGTGTGCCGAAACGTGCTGCCCGTGCGCCAGATCCCGCTTCCGGGAAGCTTCTGCTGACGAGCAGCGGGCGGCCGATGCGGGTGCTGCATGGCAGCCTTCCGTCACAGCAGCGCGAGAAGCTTCCCGGAAGCGGTCCCCGCCGGAGTCTTGTTGCCGAACGTTTCGGCACACCCAGCTCCGCAACTACGCAACTATGCAGCCAGGAGCATGTCAACGTCGCTGGTTCCCGGTATGCCGGGGCATTGCAGCAACCGGCTCCGGTACAATGAAAGATGGCATCGTTGTGGCCACAATAGCAAAAATCGGATATAGTAACGGCGAAGCGATTCTCTGGTGCCTAAGTTTCCTGGTGCTGCAACTCCCATGTCCAGATTTTTCCAACCCCTGATTCTCGCCATCCTTGAGGCAACCCTGGTCAGTTTGCTGTTTGCCGTACTGACGTCGCTGTGGTTTCCCTGGTGGCAGTTGCTCGCGATTGCCCTGCTTGGCTGGTGGGCCGATGGCCTGGTGCAGCGCCTGCCGCCCCGCAGCGAACGGCTGCTGTTGCTCCTGGCGGCCTTGCTGACGACGGTTGTGCTGCTCGGGCTCAATCTCGGTCTGGCGCCGGCGGCGGTGCCGGCGGCGCTGCTGCCGGGCGCTGCCGGCTTCGGCGCGGTCTATGCCACGCTGGCCGCCACGCTGTTTCTGTTCTGGCGCGGCAGTCGCCTGAGGAGCACCGACAATCAGGCCGCCCTGCAGCTGTTCGGGCGCGGCGTGATTGTTTTTCTGCTGGTACTGATTCTGGCGCCGCTCTTCGGGCGCCTCGTCGACCCGGCCCGTAGTGCCGCCGTCACTGCGCACCTGATCGTCTTTGTGGTGGCCGGGCTCTTCGGCATGGCCCAGGCCCAGTTGCTCGGTAACGCCGACGGCGCACGGCCCGGCTGGCGCTGGATCGCTCCCCTCGGCTTCGCCGTAACCCTGGTGATTGCCGCCGGCCTCATCCTCACCGCGCTCATTGCCGGCAGCGGCTTCCTCGCCATTCTGCAAACCTTGCTCGGCCTGCTGATCCTGCCCTTTGCCGCCATCGGCGCGGCGCTAGCGCAGTTGCTGTTCTGGATTTTCGGGCCGCTGATCAGCCGGCTAGGCGCTTTGCTCCAGGCATTCAATCGCAATCTACGTGCCGACCCGCAAAGCAATGATCCCACGCAGCCACTCGATCCGGTGGATGCAGCTCTGCTGGAACAGGTGCTTTCCTTTTCAACCTGGTTCCTACTGCTGCTTCCGTTGCTGGCGATCATCCTGCTGCTCCTGTTTCTGCGCCGTCGCCGTCCGCCACCGGCCGGCAGCGACGAAGATCGCGAGTCGCTGGGTGCCTGGCAGAGCCTGGGCACCGATATGCGCGATCTGCTGGCCGGCCTGCGCGCCCGCTTCGGCCGCCGGGCCGCCGGGCTCCAGGCCGCCCTGGCCGCCCTCAACGGCAACGATCCCTCCACTCGCGTACGACGGGCCTACATCCATTGCCTGCTGGCGCTTGAACAGCGCCTGCCCCGTATGCCCAACCAGACCCCGGCGGAATATGCGTCCGCCGCCGCCACCCTCGTCGATGCTCAATCCATCGCCACGCTGACCGGTGCCTACGAGCACGCACGCTACAATCCGGCCGGCGCCCGACCCGCCGATGCCGATCAGGCTGAAGCCGCCCTCAGGCGCCTCGAAACCCAACCTCCCCGGTAGCCATCGTTGCATCATTTGAATATTCGCGAAGATGCATATACCTCAAAAATTACAAAAAAACAACAAAAGATCATATTGACGCAACCCTTTTAGTTTTCTATAATTGCAGTAGCAATAGTTTGATTTATCAAAGGATAACCTATATGACACAAAGCATGTCGTCAATGGCAAAATTGCAGCACCGCTTGATCCACGATGTCTACGTGCTGCTCGACGATGGTGATCGGCAGGTATTGGAAGAATTGCAACTCAGTCCGCTGGAGTTTTCGGTATTGCGCCAGCTCGACGCCGAAGATGGGCGCCGGCTCACCGATGTGGGCGCCACCTTGCTCTGCGTCAAAAGCACTATCACCAGGGTCGCCGACCGGCTCGAACGCAACGGCCTGCTTATGCGCTCACCCGACCCTAGCGACCGCCGCGCTCAGCGTTTGCTGCTCACTCCCAAGGGCTGCTGGGTGCTCGATTGCGCCATCCGCACGCACGACCGCTCGGTCGAACGCCGCATGAGCAAGCTCTCCGCCGAAGAACAACACATCCTCGGCACGCTGCTCGCCAAACTGCGCGACCACCTGCACAACGATCTCGATGGCGACGAAAAAGCATCCTCCGCCCGGGTACTGCCCAGCGAACTCAAAATATCGCAACACGCGCTGGACGCACCCTCGGGTGACTGATCTGAAAACGTTGGAGCGTTGAGGCATTCGCACGCTACAACGCTGCAACGCTTTACAGCGTTTCCAGTTTCTCCAGGATCTCGCGGGCACGACGGCGGACTGCCGCACGCTCCTGTTCGTAGTCACTCATTTTGTGAATATAATTGGCGCTGGCAATATAGGGCTTGGTCGCAATCGTACCGCCGTCGGCATTGAGGCCCATACCAACCACGTTAGGCGTCACGACCCAGTCATAAGCGTCGATATAGAGTTCCAGGAACCAGGCATTGACTGCGGCAGGGCGAATGCCGGCCAGCAGAGCAAAATTGCAGAGCAACATCAGGCGCTCGATATGATGCGAATAGCCCTGGGCCAGCACCCGCCCGATCGCATGGCACATACAATGCATGCGCGTATCGCCGCTGTAATAGAATGCCGGCAAATCCCGCTGATGCTGCCAGGCGTTCGCTTCGCGCAGTTCCGGCATCAATTCCCAGTAGCGCAGATACATATACTCGCGCCAGCCGATAATCTGGCGCACAAAGCCTTCGACTGAGGCCAGCGACGCCGCACCCTGGGCATAAGCCGCAACAGCCGCAGTACACACCGGCAGCGGCTCCAGCAAGCCCAGGTTCAAAGCGGCGAAAGCTGCGAGTGGAACAGCACCGCGTCCTGGCTACTCATTGCATCTTCGAAAGGGCCGAAATCGGGGAGCCGGCGGGCAACAAAATCTTCAAGTGCGCCCTGCACGTGCGCACGAGTGACGGGCAGGGCAAAATCGGCATTGCGGCCCGGCGCCGCCGGGCAAAGCGCATCGAGTTCGGCCATTACCTGAAGCAAGCAGGCCGGCGATCTTTATGATCGCTGCCGGTCATAGCGGTCAAGCATCGAATTCCAGACCTTCATCCGATCTGGATTGCCGCCGGTATCGGGGTGGTGCAAGCGTGCCATTGCCTTGCGGATCGCATTAGCCTCTTCCTCGGTAATGCGCCCGAACAGGCTCCCGAGGTCGGGCAATTCGCCGGGTTCATCGTGATCGCCGGCGCCGCGCAACGCACGGGCTTTCCAGGTATCGCGTTCATTGGCCAGATTCATATTCTCGCGCATTGTCTCGGTAAGGGTAGCCACCATTTTGGCGTGGGCACGCTGCGCCTCGGCGGCAGACTCCTGGGCTTTCTTTAGCTGACGCAGCAAGCCACGGTTCAGCTTGTGTGCCTCATCGAGTTCGTGCCGCAGCAATTCATTTTCGCGCTCGGTTTCGATCTGGGCAGAGTTTGTCATAGGATCTGGCACCGGGTTGCAAACATTTGTACTGGATTTGTTTTCGCACTGTACCAGTATACCCGAGTAGGGGTGAAGCATCAACCACTTGCGTTTTCGGGTTTTCGGGGGTGCCCCAGACCGGTATGGTTGATACTTCACCCCTCGGTTGGCATGATACCGTGCGAGGCAAGCCGATGCGCGGCGCGGGTGGTTTCCGGCAGACGATAGCGCGTCACGCAGGCCATTACGAGATCGACGGCACTCTGCATCCCGACGCGGTGGCCGGGCGAAACATAGACGGGTTTTGTACCGGCGCGCGAGCGCAGCACCAGGCCAATCTGCTCGTCGCCGTCGAATAGTGGCACGGCTGCACCGCGTTCAGCGGGCAATGGCGGATGGCTGCCGATCAGTCGCGATTTGGCGCAACCAATGCTGGGTATGTCGAGCAGCAGCCCGATATGCGCCGCAATCCCCAGCCGTCGTGGGTGGGCAATCCCCTGGCCGTCGCAGATGATCAGGTCGGGCGGCGCGGCAAGCCGCCGGATCGCATCCATAATGGCCGGCGCCTCGCGAAACGAGAGGAAGCCCGGCACATAGGGGAAAGTCAGTGGGCGCCGGGCAATCGCATAATCGCGCACCTGTAACGACGGGAAATCCAGCCGTACGACTGCTGCACGTGCTACCCGGCCTGCCTCTTCGAAACCGGCATCGACGCCCGCCACCGTCCGTAGCACACCAAAATCATCGCCGATGCGCAATTGTGCCCGCAGGCGCTCCTGGATCGCTGCTGCTTCCTCGAGATTGTCCGGCCATTCATTCATCAAACACCCCTTTTCCGGCCTCCGGCGGGATGATCGGCATTTCTATGTGAAGCAAACCTGTCGACTGCGCAAGGCATATCAGTCAGCATAGCGTTCCTCTTTCCAGGGATCGGCATTATTGCTGTAGCCATAGCGCTCCCAGAAGCCGAATTTGTCGTGGGTCAAAAATTCGAGTCCACGCAGCCACTTGGCGCTTTTCCAGAAATATTTTTTCGGCGTCAGCAAGCGCAGCGGGTAGCCATGCTCAGGCGTCAGCTCTTCGCCTTCATAGCGATAGGCGAGCAATGCATCATCTTCCATCAATACATCGAGCGGCACATTTGCCGTAAAGCTCTGCTCACAGTGGGCAACCACAAACTTTGTGTCCGGCTTGAGCGCCGGGATATGTTGCAAAAACTCGCGGAACAGTACCCCCTCCCAGCGCGTGTCCAGCTTGCTCCAGCGCGTCACACAGTGAATATCGGTCGTAATCGCCACAGTTGGCAGCGCACGGAACTCGGCAAAGCTCAAATGGGCCGGTTCGGCCAGCTCGCCCCAGACCCGCAGATCCCAATCGGTCTCAACATTGGCATAATTCGGTACATCGCCATAGTGCAGCACCGGAAATTTCTCGGTTACATACTGGCCAGGCGGAACCCGATGCTCCTGGCCGGCCGGAGTCCGGTCATCCTTGTTTTTGAAGGCTTTAAACATACGATCTCCTTTTCTGACGCGCACAATCAGTGGGGCATATCTTCCCCGGCCTCCGCTCCGAGACGTGCAGAAGATTCTTCGTACGACGATACACTCATTATACAGGGTCGGGCAAACCCGGTTTCCCCGGCTGTTCGTGCCAGTTGGTCGTTTTCCGCCGGCGGCAGCGTGGAAGGGTTTTTCTTTTTCGTTCGGGTTCGCGGCACTGCCGCGAACCCGAACGAAAGAAACGGCACCTTCCGTCCTGCCGGAGGCGCGAATCAGCGCTCGCGGTCGCTACGGCGCAAATCCGATCACTGGCCGGAGCGCAATGCGCAAATTGCACTCCGGTCGATTGAATACTGATAGCCCTGCTCCACCAGGAAGAGCTGGCGGTGGCGCGCAAATTCGACTTCGCGGCTGTCCTGAGTGACCAGACTGTAGAAGCGGGCCGGGCGCCCGTCGGCTTTGGGGCGCAGCAGGCGCCCGAGGCGTTGCGCTTCTTCCTGGCGCGAGCCGAAACTGCCGCTCAATTGCACCGCAACGGCAGCCTCCGGCAGATCCAGCGCGGTATTGGCCAGTTTCGAGAGGATCAGCACCTTGATGGCACCGGCCCGAAATGCCGCGTAGTGCTCGATGCGCTCGGCTTCCGGCGTGCGCCCGGTGATCAGGATAGCCCCACTTTGCCGGGCAGCGGCATGGAGTTGATCGAGGTACTGGCCGATCACCAGCACCTGTTCATTGCGGTGCTCGGCCAGCAGGCGTGCCAGTACCGTCAGTTTGTGCGGATTCTCGGCAGCGATACGGTACTGCGCCCGCCGGTCTACGGCCAGGTCGTGCGCCCGGCGTAGTTCGGCAGGCAGTTCGAGGCGCAGTTCGAGGCATTCGGCCCGGGCAATCCAGCCCTGGCGTTCGAGTTCGCGCCAGGGCAACTCATAGCGCTTCGGGCCGATCAGGGCGAAGACATCGTGCTCGCGCCCATCTTCGCGCAACAGCGTTGCAGTGAGACCCAGGCGCCGGCGGGCCTGAATAGCCGCTGTCGCCCGAAACACCGGCGCCGGCAACTGCTGCACCTCGTCGTAGATCACCAGTCCCCAGTCAGCCTGCTCGAAAATCTGAAAATGCCCATATTCGCCGGCCCGACGTTGACTGAGCACCTGGTAGGTTGCCACCGTAACCGGGCGAATGACTTTGCGATTGCCGCTGTATTCACCAATGTCATCGGCGCTCAGGGTCGTCTTGTCCTGCAACTCGGCAATCCACTGGTGGAGTGCCGCATTATGCGGGCAGAGAATAAGTGTCTGACAGGCCAGCCGGGCCATCACCGCGATGCCGACCATCGTTTTGCCGGCGCCGCAGGGCAAGACGATCACGCCGGAGCCGGCGCCGACCCGGTTGCCGGCGAGAAAGCTTTCGACCGCCGCCTGCTGATAGGGCCGCAGCGCCAGCGGGTGCCCGGCGCAACTCTGTTCACGCAGTGCCAGTGCCAGGCCGGCGCCGGCCCGGTAGCCGGCCAGATCCTCGATCGGGTGGCCCATAGCGAGCAATGCCTGCTTAAGCAAGCCACGCGCCGCCTCAGCCAGCACGAACTGCAAGCCGTTGCGCTCCAGCAACAGCCGGCGAGACTGTGGGGCAGCCCAGAGCATATCGGCCAGGTCAGCCGAATCAGCCACCAGCCGCAGCCGTTCCGCATCGATACGTTCGAGGCGCAGGCAAGCATAGCGCGCCATCTGCGTCTGCACAAACTCGGCCACTGCTGCGGGCAGATCGGTCTGGGCAAACTCGGTCAGGCCGGTCAGCAGATCG
This sequence comes from Chloroflexaceae bacterium, assembly GCA_034437175.1. Lineage (GTDB taxonomy): Bacteria > Chloroflexota > Chloroflexia > Chloroflexales > Chloroflexaceae > DAOTUJ01. Next base: position 97,080 of record DAOTUJ010000017.1, read on the forward strand.
GCGGCCCGTTCACCGGTGGCGGCCGCCTGCCAGAGCGAAAGCGGCGTGAGCCGGTAGTGATGGTAGCGCCCCGGCATCTGGCGCAACTCGGCGCAGCGCAGCAGCAAAGCCCGCGCCGCATCAGCCTGCGGATGCGCATCATCGAGCAGCAGGCTCCCATCAGACTGAATAAACAATGGCATCATGCTTCATGGTAAGCATTCAAGGCTTGAATGCTTCTCTCCGGCTATGTTCAAGCTTTATTTAACATTTGCGCGATCAAGCATATCAGCTACATGCTACTTATCGTTCGCTTAAATCTGGACAGGGTTCGCAACATCGGGTAGGCTCGTCCTATGAACGAGCAACTGACGATACATACCGAACGGGTGGATGACGTGCCGCTGCTGTTGGCCCATATGGAGCGCCTG
>DAOTUJ010000018.1:0-10695 GCA_034437175.1 Chloroflexaceae bacterium
TCCGCCATCTGACCCCGCTGACGAGTCTGCAGCAACGTCTGCTGGCGCTGGCAGGCCTGGAGGATACGTGCTATCTGCGGCTGGTTGCGCATTCGTCTGAACCACCTGGATAAATAAGCGAACGGTAAGGACTATGTTGCAGGATCTGATGGGCTTCAGGAGTTGCCAGCTCGGTGAGCGCCTGGAGTGCTCGCCCCCGCACCAATGGTATCGGGTCGTTCAGCGCGTTCTGGAGTGCCGGTAGCGCCGTACTGCCGACCAGCGGCAAAATACTGATCACGCCGGCACGACTGTGGAAGCTGGCGGATTCAATCAGGGGCTGGAGGATCGGCCAGATATCGATGCCGGCACGCTGGGCTGCTGGGGCCCAGGCTTCGACCGCGAATTGATGATGCACTGCTGAGCGGAGCAACAATTCCAACTCCGTGATGCTGAGGCCGGACAGCCCACGGCGCTGCCTATGTATAAACTGGAATGCAGCCAGATCCAGCGGCGATCCCAGGTCACGCCAGCCGGCCAATCCACGCTGCAACGTCTCACGTGCACGGCGGGCACTGAGATCTTCAGGAGTAATCCAGGTCTGAATTTCGCGCAACAGGTAATCGTGCGCCAGTTCGTAATGGGCAACACCCTCACGATTATCGCGCTGCACCAGACGCGCCGTTACCAGAGCTGCCAGTACCAACTCCAGTTGCGCGAGGTCATCGCGCTGAATCAGTTGCTCCCGCAAGCGCAGCAATGACCGCGACTGGCGGTGTTGTTCGGTACCCCCCAGTTCCAGCAGTACTGCGCGAGCCAGCGGCGCTGCTGCTCCCAGTTGCGCAACAGACTGGCGCAGATAACTGCCGAGGATCTCGGCAGCGCCACCTAGCGCCTGATAGTGGTTTAGCTCGATGCTACTTTCATTAGGTTGACGGGTTTCATACAGTCGGGTGCAGATAATCTGCAAGTGCGGGAGTTCCATACCGGTGCTCTCGAGATCATCGAGCAGGCTGTGCAGCAAGTCGGGGCTCATGTGACAGGGCGGTTGAACCCAGCGCAATGGCTGCTGGATTGCCTGCCGGGCTTCATCCCGGCTCATGGCCACCAGTCGATATTCATTATAGAAAATATGCGGGAGGGATGGCTGGAAATCGGCCAGGTCGGTAAAGAAATCGCCGCGCACACTGATGAGAAAACGCAATGGAAGCGCCGCATCTTCGCAACACGTTGCCAGCGCTGCGCCGAAGGCTGCGCGCCGTTCGCGTTCCGGTGTCGCGATAAAGAACTCTTCGAACTGGTCGAACATGATCACCAGTTCGTGTACAGGAACTTGTAGGGCTGGCCGAGCGGTGCCGGACGTTGCGCATCCAGGAAACGCAGACGCAGCTCTTCGGTTGTCGCCGGCACGGCGCGAGCGAGATAATTGCTGAGCTCTTCGAGCTCGGAGCGCGTATGCACCTGCTGGCTGACATTGACCGGGCCCTAAAATGTGCCCTGTACACCTTGATTCGGCGCATAGTTATGAATGTCCTGGTTGGTCGGATCGCGATTCTCGCTGTTGTTCTGGCTCATGGTGGGGTCTGTACCATCTCAGCTTGATTCATCGGCGAAGATCACTGTAAGTACGCTCAGCCAAAAAAGCTGCTCACTGGCACCGGGAGCTGCGGCACGACTTGCGAGGGCAGCCGGGCCTGGCCGCGGAAAACGCCCTGCGAGCGGTAGGCGCCCTGGTTGAGCCGCAGCACCTCGATTGTCTGCGCACTCGGGTCGGCAATCCAGTACTCGCTTACGCCGGCGTGGGCGTAGGCATCCTGCTTCTCGCGCCGGTCATAGCCGGCGGTACTCGGCGAGGCAATTTCGATGACCAGGTCGGGGGCGCCGATAATCCGGCTTGGTGTGATGATGCTGAGATTGGCGTTGAGGATGACGATCACATCGGGCTGGAGCACCGTGCCGGGATTGAGTTCGACATCGGTGAGCGCGGCAAACACGCGGCCCAGGCCGGCCAGTTGCACATGCATCGTCAGATAGGTCGTAAGCAGCGCATTTACTCCCTGGTGGTTGGTGCCGGGCGCCGGGGCCATATAGAGTACTCCGTCAATCAGTTCATAGCGCCGGCCATCATCAGGCAGCACCGCATAGTCGGCATAAGTCCAGCGGCCCTGCGGTGGGCCGGGCACCTGGTCGGCCGGTGTAACCGTCGACAGCACATCAATTGTTGTCGTCATTCCAACATCTCCGGTGTTGCGGGTGATGGTTTCAGTATAGCACGGCCGTAGGTTTTTGATGTGCCTTTTACGGAAATAGCCCGTAAAGCCCAGGAGCTTTAGCTCTGGGATATAAGGGCTTCACCCGCTTTAGCCGCTTTCGATGGTCTTGCATTGGCACCGCTCCTGGTGTATAATCCGAACAGGTGTTTGCACCTATCCAGTTGAATCTTGCTGGTTCCGGCAGGCAATCCGCTGTCGGGTAAAAGGTTCACGGTCTGTGTGACGTGCCAACGAAGCTGAAATCGCTCATCGGCACATGTTCCCAGGTCACACCAACAGCAAAAGGCGGGGGCACCGCCTTCGGGGACGGTGGCCGATAGGTTGCCGGATGAACCGAGAAGCCCAATTCTTGAGAATTGGGAGTTGTCACTTTCCAGGCCTGGCGACCGTTGATGCTGCTGGCGGAAACGATATTGGCAGCTTCTGAAGGGCTGTTGAATGACACATCCGTCGTGAACTGCCAGAGATCGACCTGTGCGCTGTCGACCAGCTTGCCGGCTTTGCGCAAATTGCTGCGCTTGCGCTTTTTACGCTCAAGCGGCACTATTTAGCGACCGGTGAATGGCCTGCTCTACATCGGCGGCGAGTTGGGAACGAGCTGTCTCCAGTTCCCTGGACAGCGGATCGTTCTGAGGCTGCCGAATGGCCTCCAGAAAGCGTTGCTGTCGTTTTAGATATGTGGTGTGATGTTTGTCCCACTCTTTGCGCAATTTTTGGAACAAAGCCGGTGATACACTGGGTCGTCAGGGTTTATTGTTGGCGCGTTCCCATACCTCAAGGCCGTGACAGCTTCCTGCCAGCGTATCGGCTAACATATTTTGCTGTTTTTCGTCCCGGATCGTTGGCCAGAGAAGCTGACCAAGGGCGAAGGCGTTAATAAAGTCACCGCGCTTCTTTGCTGCGTGAACAATACGCAGCAGACCTGGTTTGCTCCAAAATGGCTTTTTCGCCTCATTCGACTGCGCACAGGGCAGGCTGCGGCAGCCGGGAAGGAACGGTTTTTCGTTCAAAATGAAACGGTTTTTTGTTTTGGTTTTGGCAGCGAAGCTGCCAAAACCAAAACAAAAGAAAGTTCTTTATTGCTAACCACGGCTGAGCCGGGTCAGCGACCAGATGGCAACGGCGGCGGCAACGAAGTGGAAGGGGATCAGCATCAGGAAAGCGAAGGCGCTGCCGCCGGGAAAGGGCGCTGCGGCCGGGTTAAGCGCCAGCATGACGTTCGGGATGCAGGAAACCAGCAGCGCGATCAGCGCGACGATGGTGAACAGCCGGATGGGCCGGCGAGCAAACCAGGCAATTACGGCGAAGACCAGCACCCCGATGCCGACCTGGGCCGCCGTAAAAATCGCAATCGGCGCCGGCTGGTAGGGCGGAAAATCGCCGGAAATCCCCGGCAGCAAGCGAATTAGAAACAGCAGCAGCAGATTGGCCAGTACCGAACCGCCAATCGCCGCCGCGCCCGCCAGCCATACCCGCCCCATTACGATCCCGTCGCCGCGTGTTTGCGGCGCCGGCGAAATACTTTGCTGAGCACTCATTTGCTTTCTCCTCCAGGTGATTAAGTAGACCAGTTGCTATACCGGGTGTGTAGTTTTCATGATTCGGCAGCAATAATCCGCCTTATTCCGATTCTCCTACCAGCAGACATTGCAACTCGGCAGCCACCCGCTCCAGCGGCGCCCGGCTGTGGTAGGTACGGCTCAGAATAATGCCGCCCTCAATGGATGCAGTGATGAAGGTGGCCAATTGCGTGCTGCGTCCGGCGCTGAGCCCGCCGGCGGCCAGGCGCTCGGCGAAAGCGGCTTCGAGCAGGCTGAAAGCCTCGCGACAGGCTGCATTCAGCCGATCGTTGCTGGTCGCAGTTTCCATGGCGACGGCCGTGAGCGGGCCACCGGCGCGGTAGCCGGCGCTTTCAACGTGGCCGGCGATACGCAACACAAAATCGTGCACAGCCGTCGTGATATCGGCAACGTCGACCAGGTTGCTGCGAACGCGCTCAACGATCAGCCGGCCGGTGCGGGTAATGGCCTCGGCGGCCAGTTCTTCTTTGCCCTGCGGAAAATAGTAGTAGAGCGAACCTTTGGGCGCGCCACTCTCGCGAATGATCTGGTTGAGCCCGGTGGCGTGGTAGCCCTGCTCTTCCAGCAGGCTACAGGTTTTCTCGATGATTTGCTCGCGGGCCGCGCTCATAGGTTTTTCCTTGTAATCTGCTGCGCGCAGACCTCACTCACACGACTTACGCGTTCGGCGTTGATGCTGGCCGCATCAGGGCTTTTTCGCCTGCGGCAGCGTGGAAGGGACTAGATTTTCTGTTTTGATTATAGCAATCGGTCTATATATTGTCAACCCGACAAAGTAGCTTCTAGAGAATCCAGGGATTGGCAATTACCATTCCTTGACATCTTCTTTCACAATGCCTCATCGCGGGCGGCGTAGGCCTGTGGATTCTCCCAGACGCGCACGCAGAGCGAACTGAGGCCCTGGCCGCGCAGGCCGGCGGCCAGTTGTTCCCAGCAATAGTGGGCAACATTCTCGGCGGTCGTGTTGATGCCGGCCAGTCCGGGCACCTCGGCGAGGTCGCGGTAATGCAATTCGGCGGTGAGTGCGCCGACGGCAGCTTGCAGCGCGGCAATATCGGAGAGCGTGCCGTCGGGCTTGAGTTGTTCGCCGCGCAGGATTACTTCCAGGGTGTAGGTATGGCCGTGAAAACGCGCGGCCGGCCCGAAATCACCGACCAGCCGGTGGGCAGCTTCAAACTGGGCGCGAATACCGATTTCGTACATCAAAAAAACCTCATGCGTGAGCGCGCTCAATGCGCGCTGTAGCATAGGCAATGCCACTTTGCAAAGTACTGCGTGCCACAATGTCGCTCAGGTCGGCGCCGAGCCCAACAAGGGACTGGGCGACTTCGGGGCGGATACCGGTAATAATGATTTCGGTGCCGAGCAAGCGAATAGCGCGGGCGGCCTGCACCAGGGCGTGGGCCACCTGAGTATCCACCACCGGCATGCCGGTAATATCGAGAATGGCATATTCGGCGTGATGCGTCGCCACGCCCGCCAGCAACGTTTCCAGGATCTTCTGCGCGCGATTGGCATCCATCTGGCCGATCAGCGGCATCAAGACCACCCGGTCGTGGATGGGGATGAGCGGCGTCGAGAGTTCGGCGATCAGCGCGGCCTGCTGCTGGAGGGCTTCTTCCTGCAAGCGCACCTGTTCGGCCTGCGCCTGTTGCAACTCCAGGGCTTTGCGAGCCAGTTCATCGGCAAAGATTCGCTGTGCCGCCTGGCGGCGCTCATCACGCAGCCGCTGCAACTCGTCGATCAACGATGTGCGAGCGGCATAGATGCGGAAGCGCACCTGTGCCGGGTTGCTACCAGTATCAATTTCTTCGTCGGCCCAGCAGGTCGTTTTGAGGGCGTGGGTGAAAATGCCGATAATTTTGCCTTGTAGAAACGGGCAACCCCATTGATGTTCCAGGCTGCGCTGTACCTGCAACTCCCAGGGATTATGCACCACGACCGTGGCGCAGACCTGTTCGGGATCGTACTCCGGCAACGCGAAATGCCCCCAGCCGGCGGTGGCCACCGCACGCCCCCAGGCCAGAAAGCCTTCGGTGAAGGTATTGCCCAGCACGGTGACCATGGCATCGTAATCGGCATCGGTACCCAGGCTGGCGTGATAGGCAATCATAATCCGAAACAGCGGAAAACCCAGTTCTTCGGCCAGCGGTGCCAGCATATGCCGCAGCGAAGGGTCAGCCCAGAACAGCACAGAGGGCAGACCGAAGAACGTCAACTCGCCAGACTCAGGCTGCCAGACAAAGCGCGCCTGGTTTAATTCGATGCTATGCGTCTCTGCTACATTTGTATCTGCCATTGCATATTTCCTTTGCCTGCTTGGATTGCCGCATCACTTGCAGCGACTACGTCATACCATCAGATACTGCCGGAGAAACGTTGATGATGGTGCACCTATAAATGATACAGTGTTTCGGCAGCTTCAGCAATTGCCATGTACGGAATTCAGTATTCAAACACTCCCTGTACCACTGCGGCCGAATTTTCGTCGAGCAGGCGGTATGCGGCCGCTGCTTCGTTAAACGCAAAACGTTGCGAGATCAGCACGGTCGGGTCAATCTGCGCCAGCAGATCGCGCACAGTCTCCCAGCGCCGGGTGTAATCCCAACGCGGCGCCAGGATCGGGTTGATCCGACCAACCTGGCTGGAACGCAGACGGAGTCGTTTGCGATGGAAGGCGCCGCCCAGGTCGAGGCTAACGGCTTTGCTGCCGTACCAGGAGGCCACCACCACCGTGCCCTCGACAGCCAGGTGATCGATGGCAGTTTGCAGGGCGGCCGGCGCACCGCTGACTTCAATCGCGATGTCGGCCGGGCGCGGCCCCAGGCCGATGGACAGATCTTCGGGCGCCACAGCCGCAGCGGCCCCCATACGCAGAGCCAGCCGGCGGCGCTGCTCCAGCGGGTCGACGGCGACAACCCGAACGCCGCAGCGATCAAGCAGGGAGGTAACCAGCAGGCCGACGACGCCCTGGCCGAAAACCAGCACGGTTTCGCCCAGACGCGGCACCGCATCGTGCACAATGTTGAGCGCGGTTTCCAGGTTGGCGCAGAACACCGCCGCCAGCGGATCGGTTTCCGGCGGCAGGCGCAGCAGCATCCCGGCAGTGATGGTAAAAACCTGCTGATGCGGATGCAGCGCAAAGACCAGGTCGCCGCGCGCAACCGAGTCAACGTCTGCGCCGACATCGATCACCGTGCCGGCGCAGGCATAGCCGAATTTAATGGGAAAAGCAAAGCTGCCGGCCAGCGTCGGCAGATCCAAGGCGAGGTCAGGCGTAACCTGGCCGCGATAGACCAGCATCTCGCTGCCGTGGCTAATGGCGGAGGCCAGCGTCCGAACACGGGCCTGGCGCGGACCGGGCAACGGCACCGCTTCCTCGCGCAACTCGGCCCGGCGCGAGCCGGCAAACCAGAGTGCTTTTGTTTTCATTTCTTTTTTCCAGGCCACAAGATTGGCACGTGAACAGAGCTTTTTCGCCTGCGGCAGCAAGGAAATATCTATCTTTTTCGTTCGTTCTGGCGGCATATCCGCCAGAACGAACGAAAGAAATAAGTCCTTCCGCTATTCTGGATAGCGCAGGTCGGCTTCGACAATCAGGTCGGAGCCGTAGTACCGCAGCGTGACGTTAGTGAGCTGTAAGAGGGCATCGAGACGCCGGATGCCCAGGTCGCCGATGGGGGCAATGCCGGCGCCCATAAGCTTCGGCGCAACAGTGATGGCGATGCGGCTGACCAGGCGAGCCTGGAACAGCGCCGTGATCAGGGTCGGCCCGCCTTCGACCATGATGCTGCGCAGACCACGGCGGCGCAGTTCGCGCAGCAGGACGACCAGGTCGACATGGCCGGCGGCATCGGCGGGCACTGCGAGGATGCTTGCACCGAGCGTTTCGAGCTCGCAGCGGCGTTCGGCGGGCGCCCGGTCAGTCGTCGCGATCAGCGTGCCCTGGGCGGCATCGTCAGCGAGGACGGCGGCACCGGCAGGGATGCGCAACTGCGAGTCGACAACAATGCGCTGCGGATCCTCGCCGGGCACGTGGCGCACCGTGAGCCGCGGATTGTCGGCGAGCACGGTGCCGATGCCGACCATGATGCCATCGTTGCGTGCGCGCAGCCCGTGGGCATAGACCAGCGACTCATCGCCGCTGATCCACTGCGAGATGCGATCCAGCGTTGCCATACGCCCGTCAAGCGTCTGGGCATAGCTAACTGTGAGTATGGGAAATTCGTTCACAGCCGTGATCAGGCTTCAGCGCTGCTGCCGGCTGCTTACTTCTTCTCGCCGCCGAGCATGCCGCCGAGCATGCCCATCATGCCTTTAGCCTGCTCGCCGAGCGCGCCGGTATTGCCGGAGAGCACACTGTCGAGCATGCCGGCGGCCGGCTCAGGCAGGCGCTCTTTCATAAAACCAACAACGGTATCAACGGCGGTATTGGCCTGTTCAGCGGAAATCCCGGTTCTTTCCTGCACCATTTTGATCAGTTCGTCGCGCACGATCCCTCTCCTTCGCTAAAGCTATCGGTTTGCGGGTAACACGGCTTTTGTAGTATGCCCCGGTAAGCGGGGGATGTCAATGGAGCGATGGAGCGTTCAAGCGATGGAGCGTCTGGTGTGAGGAGTTGGACTGGAGTCGTGCGTCCATTCACCAGGACATCCCGCCGGCATGAGCCGGCATGGATTCAATGCTCTGGTAGACGCTGCGGGCCGCGTCGCGACCCTCACCGCCTGGGACGGTCAGGCGCTTTCAACGATAGCGTTTTTCGCCCGGCCGGACGGCCCTCACCCCCGGCCCCGCTCTTTCAACGATAGCGTTTTTTACTCTGCCGGACGGCCCTCACCCCCGGCCCCGCTCCCGCTCAGGCCGGCGCGACGGGTCTGGTTCGCGAAACCGTGTTCCAATGGCGCGCCAGCCTGGCAGGAGAGGGGAGCACATGACAACGTGCGTGCCCGGCTCCCCCGCTCCTGTCAGGCTGGCGCCGGTGATGACCAACTCAAAGCGTAAGGCTCTCGTCGCGCCAGACTGTACGGGAGAGGGGGGTGAGGGCCGGAGCGCGGAGTCTCCCATCTGACAAAAACGCTATCGTTGAAAGGCGGGGGCTGGGGGGTGAGGGCCGGATCGGGAAATCACCCATCTGACAAAAACGCTATCGTTGAAAGCGCCTTTCAGGGGGTGTAGGGAAAGATTCTGTAAATGGGACGATTTTTGGAGCGCGGGCGGCTTCCGGGAAGCTCTCACCCCGGCGGCCGTGCGCTGCTGATGCGGATGGCCCCCAGCGCCGGCAATCCGCACCTCAGCCGAAGCTTCCCGAAAGCGGGATCTCGGCGCACTGGCAGAACGTTTCGGCACATCCGCCGCTTGAGATGGTCTTGCCTCATTATGCGCGAATTCCCCTTTGAAATGCACCGTGGCGCGTACCACATCAGCACCGATCCGGTGCTGCTAAACATCGGCGTCATCCACGAATGGCTCAGCACACCGTCGTACTGGGCCCAGGGCCGTTCCTATGAGATGGTGGCCCGATCCATAAAACACTCGCTCTGCTTTGGAGTCTATCGCGGCAGCGAACAGGCCGGCTTTGCGCGCGTCGTCACCGACTTTGCCACCTTTGGCTGGCTTTGCGATGTGTTCATCCTGGATCAGCATCGTGGCCAGGGTCTCGGCATATGGCTGGTCGAGACAGTCGTCGCACATCCGCAACTGGCCGCTATGCGCTTGCTTATCCTGGCGACCCGCGACGCCCACACGCTCTATGCACGGCACGGCGACTTCGTGCCGCTGGAACAGGCTGAACGCTGGATGTTGCGCCGGCGCGGTTGAAGTTCGGTCAATGAAATACATAGCGGATACAGGAGCGTGACCGGTCAGCGTTATGCCGCTGACCGGTTGACGCTCATGAGGTGGGAGCAGGCTAGCGAATGGTGAAGGAAATGACGCGAGTGATGCCGCTGTCGAGGCCCTCGGCGACCATTTGCCACTGGCCGCTCATCGCATCCTCCGGCGAAGTCCAGTACCAGTCGGCACGGCCATCCTCGTTGGCGCCGCCGAGTTCTTCCGGATCAATTGCCATCACCTCGCCGGCCGGCGTATTGACCCAGACGCCAACCGCTTCTTCGCTATCGAAGCCGACCGCAGCGAAGGCGAAACGAGCACCGGCCGGACCGACCTCTGGCGTGACATTGCCGTCACGCGCAGGCGATTCGGAAATCGGCTCCGCCGCCTCGCCCTGGATCGTAAACGGAATGACGCGGAGCACATCACTCTCGACGCCCTGGGCAACCATTTGCCAGCGTCCGTTCATCGCATCGTCCGGCGCGGTCCAGTACCAATCGGCACGACCATCTTCCGTCGAGTTGTTCAGTTCTTCGACAGCGACTTCCATGACGCTGCCGTCCGGCGCATTAAGCCAGGTACCGATGGGTTCTTCATCGTCGAAGCCGGTGGCCATAAAGGCAAAACGTGCTCCGGGCAGGCCGACCTCCGGCGTGACATTTGCCATCGGCTGGGCACTGACCGGCGCTGCCGGTACCAGCGTCAGCAGCAGACTGCCGATAGCGAGGAGGGCGGTCATAAGCGTTATGCGCATGATTCGCATGGTATTCTCCTTCTCGAACAGGTTTACCCATAAAGCACAGGAGCAGTATGCTCGCTGTTCATACATACTTGCAGCAAGAACGATGCCACGTACAGCACAAAAAGAGTCATCGGCCATGCTGATTCGCGACCCGGGCCAGCACCCCTTTCAAGATACCACTGGGCAATTCGGAATGAGCGGGCTTCTGCGTTGACCGGCCTGCTACGATAGGCTATACCGGCAGCGCGTCATTGATCGTAGGAGGTGTGTGCATGACATGTGATCATCCCCT
>DAOTUJ010000019.1:0-11586 GCA_034437175.1 Chloroflexaceae bacterium
CCAGACCTGCCGCACCGGCCTGCGCGGGAGCGGGGAGCACATGACAACGTGCGTGCCCGGCTCCCCCGCTCCTGTCAGGCTGGCGCCGGTGATGACCAACTCAAAGCGTAAGGCTCTCGTCGCGCCAGAATGTACGGGAGAGGGGGTTGGGGGGTGAGGGCCGGAGCACAAAGTCACCCATCTGGCAAAAACGCTATACCTGAAAGCGGGGTGACATGGGCATTGCATGCAGGACGTTGACGTGGCCCTAAACGCAACCAGGGTACAGCCCATACGAAACGGCGCCAGTTTTCGCCAGCTTCAGGCCTGCTGCCAGGTCATCGTAATCCTGGTGCCCTGGCCGGGCCGGCTCCGCAGTTCGAAGAGCGCACCGATGGCGCCGGCACGTTCTTGCATAATGCCCAGTCCGAGACGACCGGCGGCGATTGCCGCCGGATCAAAGCCGCGCCCGTTATCACAAATCCGGATCTGTACCCGACCCGGCTGTTGTTCCAGTTCCAGTGCCACCTTGCTGGCCGCCGCGTGCTTGACAATGTTGTTGAGCGCCTCCTGAGCCACCCGGTAAAACGCCACCTGCACCGGCGGCGGCAACTGGCCGGCTTCGAGCTCGCCAGGCACGGTCACCTCGATATCGAGGTGAGCCCGCCCAGCGGCGGCCTCGGCGAGCTGGCGCAGCACATCGCCCAGGCGCGCCTCGGTCAGCACGGCGGGCCGCAATTCCAGCAGCAGCGTGCGCATCTCGGCCAGCGCACCACGGGTGAGCTGCCGTAGTTCCAACAACCGTTTCCGGCCGTCCTCCGGGTGCCGCTCCCAGAGCCGCGGCAGCACATCGGCAATCATACTGGCCGAAAACAGCGTCTGCGTCACCACATCGTGCAAGTCGCGCACCAATCGCTGGCGTTCTTCCAGCGCCGCCATCTGCTGGGCCTGGGCATACAGTCGCGCATTTTCGAGCGCGATCAACGCTCCCGGCGCCAGCATCGCCAGCACCTGCGCATCGGCGGTACTGAAGGCATTCGGCTCCCGCCGGCCGACCGAAATCACCCCAACCGCCGTGTCGCCCGACAGCAGCGGCACGCCGATCATCGATTGAATGTGCGCCCGTTCCATGGCATCATGGTTGACGCGCTCGTCAGCCAGGTTGTTGATACGTACCAGTGAATGCGAGAGCAGTGCCAGGCCGGTCGCCGATTCGTGCAGCGGCATGCGGTAGCCGACCTGCATTTCCGGGCCGTATTCGCCGGCCAGCGCCGTCACGCAGAGCATATCATCTTCGCGCACAAACAGCGCCCCGAAGCTGGCGCCAATCAACTGGCGAGCGACCTCGGCAATCATGCGCATGACATCTTCGGGATCGAGCCGGCTACTCAGGGCGTGCTGCACCTCCAGCAGGGTGGTCAACTGGCTGGTGCGCTCGATCACTCGCTGTTCGAGCTGCTGCTGCGTGGTAACCTGGGCACTGATGTCGGTGATGAAACCTTCGAGCGAGCGTCGTTCCTGCATACCGCGCACAACCTCGTGGCCCTGTTCCCAGACCCATTTCTCGCGGCCGGCTGCATCGATGAGGCGATAGGTCAACTGGAAGGCACGCCGCTCGGCAATCGCCCAGCGCACTTCGCGCTGCACCCGCTCCCGGTCGTCCGGATGGATCAGCGAGCTATAGGCAACCCGTCGATTGTAGCGCAAATCCGCCGGCTGATAGCCGGTCAGCGCGATACAACCATCGCTGACAAACTCCATCGTCCAGAGATCATCGGTGCGGCAACGATAGGCCATACCGGGCAAATTGCCCATCAGATCGGCGAGCATCCGCCGGCTTTCGCGCAACTCGGCTTCCATGCGCCGGCGATTGAGAGCGTTGACCAGCAACTGGCCCATCACGTGCAGCAGCGTAATACTCTCTTCGGGCCAGAACTTTTCGCTGCGCACCGCGTCGAAACCCAGAAAACCGATCACATCGTCGTCGGCCACCATGGGCACGGCAATCAGCGACTGGATCGACTGGCGGGTGAACTCGGCGTATTCTGCGGCGGCCTCGGGCGGCAAATCGGCTAGCCGCGGCACATACACCCGCGCACCGCGGAGCAGTTGCTCATTCGACCAGGCAAACCGGTTTACCGGAACATTTTGCATCAAGGGCAGCGCCGGTGCGATGCCCACCGCGCACCATTCATACATATTGCTCATCGTCGCACGGTCTTCGGCAAAGAGGAAAATATAGCCGCGATCAACCCCGGCAAACCGGCTCACCGACTGCAGAGCCTGTTGAATGCCGGCATCGATCTGGTGGATAGGCAGATTGATGAACTCGGTCGAGATCCGGGTAAGCATAGACTCGAAGGCATTGCGCTCGCGCAGCGCCGCCTCGGCCTGTCGGCGGGCGGCCTGCGCAGCGGCGAGTTGTTGGCGCAATTCGGCAATGTGGTCAGCGTTATTCATGGCATTATATGCTACCGCATCCATTGCCACTCTGGCAACTTGCCCACACTATACCGCAACCAGCGGCTGCTCTGCATCAGGCAGGCGAGTGATACCATCGAACAGGGCAACCGCCGCGCAGTGATCGTCGAGACCGACGACAATTATATCGACCGCCTCGAAACCGAAGTGCGCGACGGAACCCTGTACATCAACACGGCCTTCGGCCAGTCGATCAGCAATCCGACCAGCCTGCGGTATAATGTCACCGTGACCGAGCTGGCAGCCCTGACCATTGATGGTGCCGGCGGCACCTTCATCACCGGGTTTGATGCCGGCGAACTACGCATCACCACTGACGGCGCTGCCGATGCGCAGATCAGCGATTTGCAAGCTGATCTGCTCGCCGTCGTTATGGATGGATTCGGCGAACTGGAAATCAGCGGCAACACAGCAGTTCAGCAAATTACCTTAGAAGGGTGCCGCCGATTACCTGGGCAACCCGCTGATCGAAGAGGTTGTACAGGATGCAGGCAACCTGAAGCGGCACAGCCGGTAATGATACGACGTACGCAGTCGGCGCGTTTGCTCAAGCCGCAACAGGCGCGTTTCGCCTGCGGCAGCCAGGAAGCGACCATCTTTTTCGTTTGATTTTGCGGCTTCGCCGCAAAATCAAACGAATTTAAACAGGTTTCCACTCTGCCGGAGGCAGCAGCAAAGCAAGCTCCTTCTTTCCTGCCGGAGGCAAAAAAGAGGATTATGCAGGCACTCTGTATTTACTGCGGTTCCAGCCCCGGCCGGCGGCCGGAATATGCCGACGCGGCCCGGGCAATGGCCGACGCCCTGGTCGAGCGCAATATCAAGCTGATCTATGGCGGCGGCAGCGTCGGCATGATGGGTATGCTGGCCGCCGCCGTGCTACAGCAGAGCGGCCATGTCGAGGGCGTGATCCCCGAAGCCCTGCTACGCAAAGAAGTCGGCCATCGGCAACTGAGCAAGTTGCATGTGACGCGCTCGATGCACGAGCGCAAAATGCTTATGGCCGACATCGCCGACGGCTTTATCGCGCTGCCCGGCGGCCTCGGCACACTCGAAGAACTCTTCGAGATCTGGACATGGGCGCAACTCGGGTTTCATCAGAAACCCTGCGGTATGCTCAACGTCGCCGGTTTCTTCGACCCGCTGATCAGCTTCCTCGACCATACGGTCAGCGAGCAGTTCGTCAAACCGGTATACCGCTCGATCCTGATCGTCGCACAAGAACCGGCAGACTTGCTCGATCAGATGGCTGCTTATAGCCCGCCTGCCGTCACGCGATGGGTCGACCGGCGCGAAACCTGAGCCCTTTTCCAACCTGGTTTTGTAGTATCTCCCCCAAAGGTCAGGGAAGCTGCCGGTACTAAAGTCCTGGCAGTATTGCTTGACAATAATTTGCCGCCTGCTTTATTGTCGGAGGTGTTTACATTTCAATGACATTTTGCGATTTTCATAGCATATCCGGCGGCCCGGCGCCGGCAGGGAGGATGCGATGCCGCACAGACGCAGCGCCGAGATTCGAGCTTCGCAAGCAGGATGGTGGCAACGGAGCGGCGAACCACTGGCACTCGGCGGGTTGCTCCTGTCGCTGATGGGCTTGCCGCTGCTGTTGTTGCTGGAAGTGTTGACAATGCGGGCAGCCGGGCGGCTGGCCCTCGGCCTGGTCTGGCTGGCCGGGCTGGTACTGCTGCCGCGCATTGCGCGCAGCCTCGCCGACGAACGCCGCCGCGTCGCCACCCTGAGCCTGGTGCTGGTCGGTAGCCTGGCCTTTGTGCTCACCACCGGTCACGGCGCCGTCACGCGGGCCGCCCCAACCTACCTGCCGGTGAGCCAGTTCGAGACGCTGACCTTCGCCGGCGCGCCGCGTATCTCGCGCGAGGTGTTCAGTGCCCTGTTGCAACGCGGTGTCGGCGGCGGCCCCTCACCGGCCGCTCCCTACGCCAACGAACTCTACGACATTATTGTCGAAAACGGCCTTGATCCGGGGGTGGCGCTGGCCTTCTTTGCCCACGAGTCGCAATTCTGCACCACCGGCGTCTGCCGCAGCATGGATCTGCGCAACTGGGGCGCGTTACGCAAGCCGGTGCGGGCCTCGCGCGCTGCCGAGATAGTCCAGGTCGGCAATGGCACATTTACGCGCTACCACAGCTTCCAGGACGGCCTGCGCGACTGGTGCGATCTGATCAAGTATCGCTATATCGCCCGCGGCCTCGATACCGTCGACAAAGCCGTGCCGGTGTATGCGCCGGCCTTCGACGGCAACGTACCGACGGCTTATATTAACGCAATCTACCGGGCGGTTGCCAGCTGGCAGGGGCGCAACCCACGGTTTGCCGAGCCGGCCGAGCATGTCTACCCGGATGACCTGCCGCTGGCGCTGTTGATGGAAACCTTTCAGGCTGCCGGCCTGGATTACAATGCCGACTGGGCCTTCCACAAGTATGCGCTGGAAGAAGCCCGGGCCGGACGCGCGCTGGGCACGCCGCTCGACGAGAGCCGGGTGATCACGGTTGGCAACCGGCGTTACGCCGTGCAAGCCTTCTCGCGCGAAACGCTCTATACGCCTATCGATCCCAATGAAAGCGATACCAACTGGAGCGACGTGCGCCGCCTGAGCGAACTCTTCCCGGCGGAAGCTGCCGAAGAAAGCGAAGCCGAGCCGGATCGCGCAGTCCTGGCCGAGCCCACGCCCCAGTCGCCCCAACCAACCATCGAAACCCGCTATCCGGCCATCCGCGGCGGCGGCGGGCGCAGCAATGCCCCCTGATTACCAACCATCGCAATGGCTTTTTGCTTCAACCTGTGGCGGCAACGGCGGCCGGCTCAGCGTCGCCGCCGCTGCCGCCACAGGTACCACGTAATCGTCACTGCCACAATCAGCGCCCCCAGCGCCTGCCAGATCGAACTGAGCCGCTCGCCCAGCAGCAAGGCCGCGATGCTCAGCGTGCTAACCAGGCGCCAGGCCATCATGCTACTGACCAGCGGCGCGCCCAGGTGCCGCAGCGCACTGATCTGGCCCAGATTGGCGCCCAGAAACACGAAGACCACAAAGGCCATAAATACCAACCAGTCGCTCAGGCCAATCACCGCGTAGCGCCCCCAATCCTCGCCGATCAGCAAACTGACCAGCCCGGTCACCACCGACAGCGTCACCAGTTGCACCATAAATACCGCTTCTCCCGGCAGATCACCCCTGACTGTACGCGGAATCAAGAGCATATAAAACGCCAGGCTCAAACTGCTGGCGAAAGCCATGGCGATCCCCAGCCAGTCGCCGGCACCAGGTTGCCAGTTCAAACCGGCGCCGCTGATGTCGCCGCTCATCATCAGCAGCGCGCCCAGCAACGACAGCGAGATCGCCGGAATGGTATAGGGCGGCAGCTTCTCACGAAAGAACGTCGCACTGAGCAACGCCACCACAAAAGGCGTCATCAGCGTAATCAGTTGCACATAGATCGCCAGCGTAAAGCGCGCTGCCAGCATATTCGTAACCGCACGGATCACCACGATCAGCGCGAACAGCCAGATAATCCGGCTACGCAAGAGATAGGTTCCAATGCGCGGCAACATAAACGGCCCGACGAGCAGCAGGCAGAGAAAATTGCCCAGCGCCAGAATGCTCAAACTGGGCAGATCGCTGATCGTCTGGAGGTAGCGTGCCAGCACCGGGTAGGCACCCCAGCCGGTGTGCGCCGCCAGCGCCGCCCCGATCCAGAGCCAGCGCGAAGCAGACGAACCCGTAGCCAGGGCGGGCGACGACGAAGGGGATGTCCGGTTCATGGTATTATTCCTCTGGTATGCGGCAGCCGGGCTGCCACAGTACCGGCTACATAAAACAACTTACGCCGTCGGCGCGTTTGCTCAAGCCGCAGTGGCTTTTTTCGCCTGCGGCAGCAAGGAAGTGACGGTCTTTTCCGGTTGTTCTGGCGGCTTCGCCGCCAGAACAACGGAAATAAACGGTTGCTTCTGCGGTGCGCTCGCGTAACTCGTGTACTTAAGGAGAGTGTTGATTGCGTCCATTTCGGCGGCTTTGCCGCCAAAATGGACGCAATCAGCAGTATCTTTCACCGCGCTCCGGCGCGCTTCGGCAAGAATTTGCCAAGTATAGCGGCCTCGCCGCGTATAGGCAAATGGCATACCGGAAGAGGCACGTGATGAGCAAACCAAAGCGACCGCGTGGCCGGCACACACCGCAGCCCACGCCACGGCACATGATGCCGCCAGCCGCCAACCCGGAATTCGGCCAGGCAATCCTGCAGGGCATCGATGAGCAACTGGCCAGTGGCGAACCGCCCGAAGTGCGGGCCACCCTGGAGCGACTGGTAGCCGCGGGCTATACCCGCGAGGGCGCCCGACAACTGATAGGCACTGTCCTGATCCGTGAAATGCACAAGACCCTTTCCCGCAATCAGCCATATAGCAACGATCGCTATATCGCGGCACTGACCCGTTTGCCGGAACTACCGGAGGACGACGACTGATGAGTAGCTCACTTACTGAACAAATTGCCCACCTGCGAACCGAAATGGCGCACCTCGACCAGGCGATCCAGGCGCTGCGCGATATGCCGGCATCCCAGGCGCCCCTGCGCGAACAGATGTCACTGCGCCAGGTCGAACTGGCTGCGCTGCTCGCCCGTACCACGCCGGACACATCTGAGTCCAGCGGCCCTCCCAACGACGATCCGGTGGCTGCTGCGCGCTACGAACAGTTTCTGGCCACCCTGCTGGCCGGCGCCGATCAGGAGCGCGCCGGCCAGCAGGGTGGCCAGGCAGATTCGCAGACCGGCCTGAACCTCGACCCGCTGCGCCTGGCGGCCGCCCGCGGCCTGCTGGCCTGGCGACCAGTCACTGCTGCCGACCCGGCCGGTCAGTCGGCCGCTATGCTGGCGGCCGCCCTGGCTGCCTTCGTCACCACCCCGTTGATGGCCCTGACCCCCGGTTCACGACGCGGCCTCAGCGAACTGGCCTCCTTCGAGCTCACCAGCCTCATCCTGGAGCAGCGCCTGGCCCGACGCAACCGGCCCTCCGACAGCCTCAACCAGCTTCGCCGGGCACTGAGCGGCGAGCAATACCGAGCCGGCTGCCGCCGGTTGCTCAGCGATCTCGGTGATGTGCGCGGCGGGCTGCCCTTGCTGGGCGCTGCCTATCTGGAAGCCGGGCGCCCGCCAGCACCGGCCCTGCGCGTGCTGGCGGCAGGCACGCCTTTTGCTATTACCGAGGCAGGCTTATCGTAGGAAAGGAATCTGTCATGTGGAACTTCATCATTACGCTGCTAGTGACGGCTGCGAGCCTGCTCATTATCTCGCGGCTCAATGTCGGCATTGAGGTCGACAGTGTTGGAACCGCTCTGATCGCCGGCCTGGTCATCGGCCTGATCAACGCCTTTATCGCGCCCATCGCGCAACTGATCGCCCTGCCGCTGACGATTTTGACACTGGGACTGTTCGCGCTCATCATCAACGTGCTGCTCTTCTGGGGAGCTGCCGGCCTGGTCAAGGGCTTCCGGCTACGCAACGGCTTCTGGAGCGCCTTGATCGGCGCCGTGCTGGTCACCATCCTCAACGCCCTGATCTTCTGGATCCTGGGGGCGCTGGGCCTGGCCTGAGTATCAGATACCCGCAACCGGGCGGCGCAAGCCTTTATCAGGCTTGCGCCGCCCGGTTCTCTAGCAGCCGGGTTGGAGCAAATTATGTTTCCGCCCGCCCGACATGCTGAATCACTTCGGCGATTTCACTGACGTAGCGTTGCCGGCTGAATTTTTGATAGGCAGTCGCCAGAGCCTGTTGCGACAATCGCACATACAGTGCCGGGTCATCGATCAGGCGCTCTATCTGCGCGACCAGGTCGGCAATATTGCCGGGCCGGTACAGCAAACCGGTTTCCTCAGCAATAATCACCTCAGTCAGGCCACCGGCCGCAGTACCGATGACCGGGCAACCGGTCGCCATCGCCTCGATTGCCACCCGCCCGAAGCCCTCGTGACGCGAGCAGACCAGTGCGATGTCCGATGTGGCAAATACCTGCTCAACCCGATCAGAGAAGCCCTCCCAGCGCACAACATCACGGATGCCCAGATCGCCGGCCAGCCGCTGCATCGCTTGCATAGCAGCAGGCAGCCCCTTGCCGACAATCCGCAGCACGGCCGGAACACCCCGACTGCGGAGCACGGCACAGGCCCGCAGTGCATCCTGCTGGCCTTTGTGCTCACTGATCGTGCCGACGATGCAAAGCGTCAGCGATTGTCTGCCCACCAGACCCCGACAGCGCGGCTGATAGGCCCTTCGCCGCCCATCTTCCAGCACGCCGTTGTAGATCGTCAGCAGCTTTGCCGAATCGATATAGCGCGCCATTTTGCGCTCAACCGCCAGCGAATTGCAAATGATAATGCGTGAACTCGCGGCAATGAAGCGCATACTCGGCCGGGTGCCGAAGGCATAGCCGGCGCGCATATCTTCGTGAACAAACTCGCGCACATGCCAGATATGCGGCAAAGCGAGCCGCCGGGCCAGCAGCGCACCAATCGGGGTATACAGGCTGTTGGAATACACCAGGTCAGGCGGCATATGCCGAAATCCGGCCTCAATCAGTGGATACATCAGCGCATTGACCAGGAGCCGGTAGCTGATTTGCAGCGGCCAGCGCGACTGATTCAGCCAGCTTTTATAGGGAATGACCCGAAAATCAACTCGTTCACGAGCCAGCAGTTCGGTAAATGGCCCGTGGCGCGGCGCCAGCACCAGCGGACGAACCAGCGGCCACGATGCCCGCGTGCTACGCAAACCGAGCACCAGATCCAGTAACGAGCGTTCGGCGCCCTGCAATTCCGCCATATGGGTGACAAAGAGGATATTGATGGGCGTTTGCGGCGAAAATCGGTAGTGCTCATTCATGGCCGATTAGCGCAAAATAACGATCTTCCAGCCGCCGGGCGGCCGGCGCCACATCGTGATGAGTTTCGACGAAGCGGCGCCCCCGGCGACCCATTTCGCTCCAGCACGCCGGGTTGCTGAGCAATTCACCGAGCAGTTCGACCAGCCGCATAGTATTGCGTTCAGGCGCGAGCAGGGCGCTCGCACCGGGAACAACCACGTTTGGAATATCGGCGTGGTAGGAAGAGAGCACCGGCATACCACAGGCCTGCGCCTCGAGAATGCTGGTCGGCGCACCGCCCTCGCTGTCACCGTCGGCAGCGGTGACACTGGGGCTGAGAAAGATATCGGCGGCATCCATTTCTGCAATCATGCGCTGATGCGACTGGTAGCCGAGCAGAGTCGTGTAGGCGCGCATATTATGCCGGTCGAGGAAAGCCTCGACCTGCGGGCGCTGCGCCCCATCGCCGACGATGCGCAACTCGAGGTTGGCGAAATCGTGACGCAGGCGCTGCACCGCGTCCAGCGCGTAGAGCAGCCCCTTCTTCTCACTGAAACGGCCGCAGAACAGCAATGTTACCGGCTGGTTACTGGTTTTGGGTGCCCGTTCACGAAAAGGGTAGCGCTCGATATGCAGCGAAATACGCTGGATAGCGGTTTTTTCCGGCGGGCTCCCCAGCGCCAGCAGCTTTTCGCGCATATGCATGCCTTCCACCAGGAACAGATCGCCGCCGGCAAACAGTTGTGCATAGCGCCGGCGCCAGCGCCGTTTGCGCGGCAACATCGACATATCCTGGCCGTAGAAGGTCGTCACCAGCGGCAGGCCGGTGGCCCGCTTGATAGGAAGCAAACAGAAACCATTCGGCCCAAAATGCGCATGGAGCGCCCGCACCCGGTATTGTTCGAGCGCCGCGAAGGTATCGCGGTGGAAATAGCCGCCCCGAAAGAAGCGGTTCCAGGCCCATTCCATCGTCATATGCTCGGTAACCAGGGCTTGCAGCCGGGACGGAACCAGTTGCAGCATCGGAAAATCGACCGGAAAGCGCTCGACATTGAGCCGGCCGAGCGTAATTCCGACCGGCAGCACCCGCCGAAAGGCCGTCAGATAATTGTAGATGAAGGTCTCACTCAACTCAAACAGCCTGCGCTGCACATGGGCGACGGCGAGCATAAGGATCCTCCGGATGGCACATCGACAGCAATCCTCAGAAAATCGAAAGTGGTTCTTTAGTTCCCGGTGCACTGGTTCTGCCTGGCAAGAGCCGCGGCACGCTGCATCACATTTTGGAAGCGTGCGGTCGCAGCTTCCAGAAGGGCAATTTCTGAAATTGCTCTCCAGCCAGCGCCGAAACTTCTCGATACGGCCGGATCCGGAAACTATGGATGAGCAGAACATAGGCCAGAACACCGCTCGGTATCTGGATGGCCAGATATGCCCAGGGCGACCAGCCTGCCGGCAGCAAGCGGCCAACGGCCCAGACCACTGCCGCCATACCCAGGGTACAGCCGAACACACTGGCGAGATTGCGCAGCATATCGCCAAAGGACAGGCCAATCAGCCGGCCCGGAATCTTCCAGGACGGGTACCAGAGCATAGTATAGCCGGCAACAACATAAGCGACCGCCACACCCAGAATGCCCCAGTTCAAACCAATGACAAAAGCACTCAGCAGGACAACTCCGGAGAACATACCCCAACGAAACATCAAATCGGTGCGACCCTGCGACGTATAGATCCAGCCAACCGTCGTTCCCACACTCTGAGTGATACCCTGAAGACAGAGCACCTGGAGCACCGGCACCGCCGGAGCCCAATCCTCGCCATACAGGGTCAGAATGAACGGTTCCGTCACCACCAGCAGGCCCGCCATCAGGGGAAAGGCTACCAGTGCAATCAACCGGGTAGCATACAGATAGACATGGCGCACAGCCGCCCGATCATGCTGCATTTGCGAGAGAACCGGAAACATGACCCTGGTAATGATCAGCGACACCTGCGATACCGGCAGCAACATCCAGCGATAAGCCAGGGTATAGAAGCCAAGCGCACCGGCACCCAGCACTTTGCCCACCAGTAAATCATCGATATTCCGCACCCAGTAGTTAAACACATTAAAGCCCAGCAAATTGCCGCTGAAGCCCAGCAACTCACCCAGGGCGGATCGATCAAAGGCGAAGGCCGGGCGCCAGGGCGATAACAGCCAGAGCAAGCCGACCGTTGCGGCAGTCGTCAACATGACCTGAGCCACCAGGCTCCAGAC
>DAOTUJ010000020.1:0-67671 GCA_034437175.1 Chloroflexaceae bacterium
ATGGTCGAAGGCCAGATTCACGGCGGGAGTGCTCAGGGTATTGGCTACGGGCTCTACGAAGCACTGCGCTACGACGAGCACGGCGAGTTGCTCAGCGCCAGCTTTATGGATTACGACCTGCCGCGGGCCGACCAGTTGCCGACGATTGAGGCGATTATGGTGCAGAATCCCTCGCCGCATGGTCCCTTCGGCGCGCGCGGCGTCGGCGAGCCGCCGATTACGGCCGGGCCGGCGGCGCTGGCCAATGCCATCAGAGATGCTGTCGGCGTGCGCGTTACCGAGTTGCCCTTGCGCGAGGAATTGATCTGGTGGGCGCTGCAACAATAGGCTCCTCGCCAACGCAAACAGCGCCGGCATTGCCGGCGCTGTTTGCGTTGGCGAGGGCTGTCGGTTCAGCGCGAATCGCGGCGATTGCGTCGGCGCATTGCGGCCCGCAGATCCTCCTGGAGTTCGCGGGCCACTGCAATGCTCGCTACAGTATTGCGCTGCGGTGCCTGGTACGTTTCGCCGAGAGCGGCAAAAAAATCGCCGGCAAGCTGATCGACAATCGTCGGGTCGGTCGTCCACAGGCCGGCAAACCAGCGCGAGCGGCCGGCCGGCTGGCAGGTTTCGCGGTCGCGGGCCACCAGGGCGGCGGCAATCCGCGGCCCGCTGGCGATCACGACCCATTCGTGGATCAGCGGCGCCTCTTCCGCCAGCGCCAGCATCGTCGTTTTCGGAAACTCGGGTGCCGGCGTGTCGGCAATGCCGGCGATATACGTCTGTGCAAGTTCGGGCGTCAGCCGGGCGTAACGATCAAGCTGCGGGCGTAGCAACGACCAGCGCTGGAAGGTGGCGATCAGGGTTGTTCCTGGGATGCGGGCGGCTGTGTCTTCGATGACGTGACTGAGCACGAGCATGGCGCTGCGGCTATGCAAACTCAACTGGCGCGATGCTAGATTGGCGGTAAAAGTGAAAGTTTCAAGTGCGGGCGCTGTTGTAGCTGGGGACATGGAGAACCTCCAGGTTGCAAGCGGTGATGGGATGTTCGGCATCTCTCCAAGTGTAGCACGTACAGTGTGAACTGTACATTGTATGCTGGTAAATAAAGCGTAAAGGGGTTCTGGTGTGCAACCGCGCATGCGGCAAACTGTGCCGCATGCGCGGTTGCACATGCCTTCATGACCGGACTTACGCGACCGCGACTGCCTTTTTTCGCCTCCGGCAGGGCGGAAGAGCCCCTGATGCGGCCAGCATCAAGGCCGACCGCGTAACTCCGGTTAATGAATGTCGACGACCCGGTCGGCCAGCGGGCTGAGCAGCGATGTGGCCCGCTCGACGGTCATGTCGGCGATCTTCAAGACGACTTCTATGTGTTCGGCATCTTCGGCGGCGAAGGTGCCCAGCGCCATGATATTGCCGCCTTCGGCCGCAACTTGCCCGGTGATGCGCGCCAGTTCACCGGGCTGATTTTTCAGCACAATTGTGGCGCGTACCCCGGCAGCGCGGGCGCCCAGCAGCTCGAGAAAAATGCGGAACAGGTCGGTCTCGGTGATAATGCCGACGATTTTGTCGTGTTCGACCACCGGCAGACCGCCGATGCGATTGTCGGCCATCAGGCGGGCCGCCGTTTCCAGAGGGGTCTGCGGCGTTACCGTGACCACGCTGTGGGTCATTATCTGGTCGATGGTGATTTTGCTGAGCAAATAATTCAGTTCCCAGACGCTCAAACTGGTGGCCGGCGAGGGCGAGGCATTCAGCAGGTCGCCATGTGAAACGATGCCAACCGGACGATCATGGTCGACCACAACGATCCGGCGGATCTTGTGCTCGCGCATCAACTGGAGGGCATCGTTAATCGGGGTGTCGAGGGTTACGGAAATCACCGGGTGGCTCATACGCTCGCCTACGAACATGGCTTTCTCTCCTTTGAGTTACATAACTTGCGCAGTGAGCGTTGTTGCTCAAGCGCAATGGTTCATTCGCCTGTGGTGGCAAGGCTATTTCTTTTGCGAAATAGCGTTGCTTTGCTTGCTGCCGCCGGCAAATTAGCCCTGGATGCAGCTGGTATCTGCGGTCTTGCGAAATAAACGCAGTCGCAGTCGTTGCGACACTGAACGACTTCCTATTGTATTATAGTGGCGTGAAATACGTCTGAGGAGCTCCTGCGGTATGATTTATGCCTGATGTTTCGTTATTGGCGGCGCTGGTGCTTGGCAAAGGTGCCGGCCTACTCAGCCGAAGTTTGCGTCTCGGTGGCGGCACTACGCTGCCCGGCAGCCTGGCGCGCCGCCTGGCGCCGGCCATTCTCCGTGATCTTGCTGCGGCCCTGCCTGAGGGCGTGGTGCTGGTTTCCGGCACCAACGGCAAAACTACCACCACTCGCATGATTGCCGAGATACTGCGCACTGCCGGTCGTGAGGTGCTGCACAACCGCGCCGGTGCCAACCTGGTCAGTGGGTTGACGGCAACGGCGCTGGCCGATGCCGATTGGCGCGGGCGACCACGTTCGCGACTGGGCCTTTTTGAGACTGACGAGGCTGCGCTGTCGCAGGCGCTCGCCGAAACCGTGCCGCGCCTGGTGCTGATCCATAACCTGTTTCGCGATCAACTCGACCGCTATGGCGAGGTCGATACGGTGGCGGCGGCCTGGCGTACGGCACTGGCCAATCTACCGGCCGGCAGCCGGGTTTTGCTCAATGCCGATGATCCGGCGGTGGCGGAACTGGGCCAGGGGCTGGCGGCCTGCGTTGAATACTACGGTTTGCAAGATCGGCGCCATGCCGTCGGCGGCCTGGTGCAGAGCGCCGATTCGCAGTTCTGCCGGCGGTGCGGCAGCCGCTACGAGTATGCCGTGCTGTTCTATGCCCACATCGGGCACTATCGCTGCCCAAACTGCGGTCACTGCCGGCCGGAGCCACAGTATCGGCTGGAGCAACTGGAATTGCAGGGCAGCAGCGGCAGTCGCCTGTTGTGTAGCTACCCCGGCGGCGGTCTTGAATTGCGCCTGCCGCTGCCCGGCCTCTACAATGCATTGAATGCGCTGGCCGCCCTGGCCGCCGGGCTGTCTCTTGACCTGACGCCTCAGCAGATCCGGGCCGGCCTTGAAGATTTCAATGCGGCCTTCGGGCGCATCGAGCGCGTCCAGGCCGGACCCGGCGGCCCGCCCATGCTGATCGCCCTGATCAAAAATCCGGTCGGTGCCAGCGAGACGCTGCGCATGCTGGGATCGTCGGAGCCTGCCGGAACGCCGTTGCACCTGCTGATCGCCATCAACGACCGTTTCGCCGACGGCACCGATGTGTCCTGGCTCTGGGATGCCGATTTCGAGCAACTGGCCGTTCTGCCGGTAGCCCGGTACACGCTAGCCGGCACGCGCGCCGCCGATATGGCGGTGCGTCTCAAATATGCCGGCATCGATCCGGCAAACATCGACGTCGTTCCCGAGCTCGGCCCGGCCGTCGATGCCGCGCTGCAACAGCTGCCGTCCGGCGCGACGCTTTACGTTGTGCCGACCTACACGGCAATGCTGGAACTGCGCAGCGCACTCAGCCGCCGCGGCTGGGTGCGCCCCTTCTGGGATACGTGAGAATATGTCACTTTCGGGTTTGCGGGCCTGGCCCGCAAACCCGAAAGTGACAGCATCGAGTTCAGCCCAGGATCCCAATGCTTGCTCTTTTCTGATGGGCGACAGCCCGGCTGCCGCATCTACTGACTGGCACGATCCGCGCCGATCACTACGACGATGTCGGCGCTGCTGACCAGGCCGGGCGGCGGTTCAGCAGCGATGACTTCGGCATCGATGCGCCTGGCGAGGCGCCGGCTGGTCAGTGGTTTATTGTGCCGATCATAAACGATCGTCTGCGGATAGTCGCCGGGTGGAGCATCGGCGGCTACGGTGACGGCGAAGCCGACCTGTTCAAGTTCGCCGGTCATCGTGCCGGCCAACCCACTGACACCGGTACCGTTGAAGACCTGCACCGTGGCGGCCTCACGCGCCTCGCTGGGCCGGGTCAGAAACGTGTCGACGCGTTCGTTGATCCCGGCCGGATCCCAGAGCAGATTGGTGCCGACCTGGCTCACGCCGACAAACTCGGGGCTGATCCGCACCTGGTTAATGTCGGCCGGATCCATGCCGGCAGCCAGGCTCAAAATGCCCAGCAGCACATCGGGCCGGTCGACAGGAAAAGTCGTCAGTAGCGGCGCACTGTCGTCTTCGGTACCTCTGACACTCCTCAACAGGCCGGGAACCGCGCTAACGCGGCCGGCCCAGCCGCGCTGCTGCAATTCGGCGACGATGGCGCGCAGCACCTGCTGCTGGCGTTCGGCGCGCCCGAAGTCGCTGTCGGCATGGCGGGTGCGGGCGTAAATCAGGGCCGTGGCGCCATCCATTGTTTGTGGGCCGGGCTGAAACTCGATGCGCGTGACGCCGAAATTCTCGGTTGGGTATTCTTCGTCGATAATCAGTTTCGGCACATCGATGCGAATGCCGCCGAGCGCATCGATCAGGCCGGCGAAGCCTTCAAAATTGACCTGAGCCGTATAATCGACGCGCAGGCCACCGAGCCCGCGCTCGCGCAGGCCCAGAAAATCCTCGACAGTCTGAGCGGCGAGGGCCATGCCGCCCTGCTGCGGCGTCGTACCGGCGCCGAAGAGTTCTTCGGCGCGCAAATAACCCTGGTAGTAAGCCGCATTGATTTTGGCTGCGCCGAGGCCGGGCACCTCGACCTGGGTATCGCGCGGGATGGAGAGCAGGCTGGCCCAGCGCCCACCGGCATCGAGGTGCAGCAGGATCAGGGTATCGCTGCGCACGCCTTCCTGCAAATTGCCGCCCCGTTCATCGACGCCGATCAGCAAAATATTGGCGCCGCCCAGCAACGGCGAGGCTAGCGAAGGGTTGGGGCGAACATCGGGTACCACCACTTCCTGAGCGACGCTGCGCACCTGCCAGTAGAATCCGCCGGCGATCAGCAGCACCAGCAGCAAGACTACGAGCAATGTCAGCCGCAGCCGGCGCCGAAATTGCCGGCGTTGCGCTGTCTCCAGTAGCGCGTTACGCGGCTGTGGTGGGTGTTGCACCATCGTCTCGCCGGTGTAGGCTTGCCTGCGCCTGGTCTGGCCGCGTTCTGGTTGTCGCATCCTTATCCTCGGATAATGGCTTATCTGCCGAGCATTATAGCACGCCGGTGCTGAGATCGGGCTGAGAAATTTCTGCCGGGCGGGATGCCGCTCATATCCAGCCAATGCTGGTATAATTGATGCAAGTTGCGCGGTCGACGTTGATGTCTGGGTCGCATCAGGGGTTCTTTCGCCCCATTCGACAGGCTCAGGGCAGGCTCTGCGGCAGCCAGGAAATGACGATCTTTTTCGTTCGTTTCGGTGGCGAAGCCGCCGAAACGAACGGTTCCTTCCGCCCTGCCGGAGGCCGGAAAAGGCGGTCGCGGTTGCCATCGCGTAATGCGTAAGGCCTGGAATTAACGCTTGCTGTCGCAGGCGAAAAAAGCCATTGTGTCGTGAGCCATTACGCCGACTGCGGAAGTCGTGCTATCAGGCTACTATGAAATCATTTGCCCGCCAGACGACAATGCTCCGACCGCTGCTGATGGTTGCCTCAGCAGTGCTGATCCTCGGTGCCATGCGTATTGCCGCGCCGATCCTGAATCCTTTGCTGCTGGCCCTGGTCATTACTCTGCTCTGCAATCCGATCTACCTCTGGCTGCAACGGCGTGGGCTGGTGTCCTGGCTGGCTCTGTTGATTATGATCGGTAGCTTTCTGATTGGCGCGGTGGTGATGGTCGTCTTCATCGGGATCTCGCTGAGTCGCCTGACGGCCAGTCTGGCCGAGTATCAATCCTTGCTGGCGGGGCAGGAACTGGCCTTGCGTAACTGGCTGGCCGGCTACGGTCTGGTGGCTGCCGACATTCAGTTCTTCGGTTTGCTCAACAGTGCGAACTTGACGCGGGTGCTGGGCGCGATGATCGCCGGGATCAGCAATGTGCTTGGCAATGCGCTGCTCGTGATCGTGATGGTTGTGTTCTTCTTGATTGAGTTACCGGCTTTTCGCCGCCGCCTGCGCGCTAATCTGGGCGAACACAACCCGTTGTTCGTTCGGTTGCAGCGCTTCGGCGGCAGCGTCGTCAGCTATTTTGTGATTCGTACCTATATCAATCTGGTGGTTGCGGTCGGTGCCAGTGTCGCTCTGGCTGCGCTGACTGTGCCGTTTGCGCCGCTGTGGGGTCTGGTAATCTTCTTGCTCAGTTACATTCCTTATATCGGCATCCCGGTGGCGGCCCTACCGGCGGTATTGCTGGCGCTCGCCGAACACGGCTTCGTCCGTGCCGGGCTGGTGATCCTGACCATCACGCTGATCAATGCGGCCATCGAAAACCTGGTAGCGCCGGCCATGATCGGGCGCCGCCTCAGCCTTTCACCGGCGGTGGTCTTTGTCTCGTTCTTCTTCTGGACATGGCTGCTCGGCCCGCCCGGTACCTTCCTCTCGATGCCGATCACCGTGCTGCTGACTTTTTTGCTCGATAGCTACGACGAAACCCGCTGGCTGGCACGTCTGATGGGCGTTTCGTCGGTAGATTCGCTGAGTCCGGCGCCGCCGCCTCGCGAAGCGCCTGCCGATTCGCCACCGGGCCTGCCGCCGGTGCCGGAGGCCTGAGGATCGCCTGATATGCCAGACCGTTCCGGCCGGAACGGTCTGGCGCGCCGGAGGTCTATTTGCGGCGGGCGTCCTGCGATTTGCCGCGACCGGTCTTGCCGGCGGGCGGGGCGGCGCGGCCCCGGGGTGTGCTGCTCTTGCCCTTCGGTTGCTGCTGGCCGTTCTTGCCGGCCTCGCGGATTGCCGCCGCCTCGGCGGCCACGGCGTCTTGCTGCTGCTCGCCGTTCTGCCCGCTGGCCAGTTGCACCGCCGGGCCGGCCTGAGCGCCGCCCTGGATCAGGTGCATAATCTCGTTTTCGCGACCTAGATGGCACTGCTTGAACTTGCGTCCGCTGCCGCAGGGGCAGGGATCGTTGCGCCCGGGCATCGGCACCGCCTTGCGTACCGTGCGCGAACGACTCTGCTCCTCGCTGCTGCCGCCGGCGCGCTGGGCTGCCGCCAGGCGCTGCTGCTGCTCGGCTTCGATCTGCTTCAGGTAGTTCTCGTACTGGAACGAGGCCGGGAGAATCTGGTAGACGATGTCGCGTGTGATATTGGCCTTGAGTTCATCGAACATCTCAAAGGATTTGCGCTTGAATTCGACCAGCGGGTCGCGCTGGGCAAAGGCTTGCAAATTGATCGACTGGCGCAGATCATCCATCGCCGTCAGATAATCAACCCACTGGCGATCAATTGCGCCCAGCATCATGCGCCGCTCAACGAAGCGCATCTGTTCGGTGCCGATGACCCGCTCACGCTCCTTGTAGTGTGCCTCGATCATATCGAGCAGTTCTTCTTCAATCTGGTCGCGGCCCTTGTGGTCATAATCGGCGTCCGTTACCGTGTCCGGCAGCATCGGGCTGATGTTGCGAACTGCGCGTAATAACGCCTCAAAATCCCATTCCTCGGTTTCGTCTGCCGGCAGGTATTCGTCGACCAGCGCCGCCACTTCTTCTTCGATCAATTCAAAGACCCGCTCATGCATATCCTGGCCTTCCAGGATCGCTTTGCGGTCGGCATAAATAATCTGGCGCTGTTTGTTCATCACATCATCGAATTCGACCGTGTGCTTGCGGATGTCGAAGTTGTAGCCCTCGACCCGCGACTGCGCGCCTTCGATGGAGCGGTCGAGCAGGCCGGCCTCGATGGGCACATCGTCCTCGACGCCCAGCCGGCTCATGATGTTCTTGATGCGCTCCATCGGGCCGAAACGCTTCATCAATTCATCTTCCAGTGAAAGGAAGAAGCGCGACGAACCCGGGTCGCCCTGGCGCCCGGCCCGCCCGCGCAGCTGGTTGTCGATCCGGCGCGACTCGTGGCGCTCGGTGCCGATGATATGCAGGCCGCCGAGTTCCAGCACTTCCCGGCGCTCTTGCTCAGTAATGACGCGCGCCTCTTCCAGTGCCTGTTGCTGCTGTTCGGCCGTCGCCTCCTCGTACTTGACACCCTCGTGCGCCAGCAGTTCCTCGACCAGGCCGTCCGGGTTGCCGCCAAGCAAAATGTCGGTACCACGACCGGCCATATTGGTGGCGACAGTTACGTGGCCTTTGCGACCGGCCTGGGCCACGATTGCTGCCTCGCGCTGGTGCTGCTTGGCGTTGAGCACACTGTGTTCAATCTTGCTCTTGCGCAGCAATTCGCTCAGCCGCTCGGAGGTCTCCACCGAGGTGGTACCGATCAACACCGGGCGGCCCTGCTCGTGCATCTGTTGTACCTCGCGCACGACTGCCTCGAATTTCGCCTGCTCGGTGCGGTAGATCTGGTCGACCATATCGTTGCGAACCATGGGTTTGTTGGTCGGAATGATGACTACATCGAGATTGTAGATCTTGTGAAATTCTTCGCGTTCGGTATAAGCCGTACCGGTCATCCCTGATAGCTTGCGGTACATGCGAAAATAATTCTGGAAGGTAATCGTGGCCATCGTAACGTTTTCGTTGCGAATGGGCACGCCTTCTTTGGCCTCGACCGACTGGTGCAGGCCGTCGCTCCAGCGCCGCCCGGGCATCGCCCGGCCGGTAAACTCATCGATGATGACAATTTCGCCCTCGCGGGTCACCATATAATCGCGGTCGCGCTGGAAAATGAACTGGGCCTTGAGCGCATTTTCGACAAAATGGGTCAATTCATAATATTGCGGATCGTAGAGACTCTCGCCCTCGGGAATCCCCAGCAGGCGTTCCAGCTTTTCGATACCCGGATCGCTCAGCGTAATGCTCTTGGTGCGGGCTTCAATGAAAAAATCGCCGTCGGGCTCAATTCCTTCATCTTTGATTTGCTTGGGCGTGACCCTGCTGGGCCGCAAATTGGGCACCAGCCGGGCCATGCGCCGGTACTGCTCGCTGCTCTTCTGGGCCGGGCCGCTGATGATCAGCGGTGTACGCGCCTCGTCGATCAAAATATTGTCGACTTCGTCGACGATGGCATAATGCAAATTGCGCTGCACCATCTGGCTCTGCTCGAGCACCATGTTGTCGCGCAGATAATCGAAGCCGAATTCATTATTCGTTCCGTAGGTAATATCGGCATGATAGGCTTCGCGGCGCGGGCAGGGCCGCCAGTGGATCAGCCGGCTGTCGTCGCTATTGGTCTGCGCATCGACATAATCCGGGTCATAAATCGCACTGAAATCGTGGGCAATAAAGCCGATGCTCAGGCCCAGAAAATGGTAGATCGGTCCCATCCATCCGGCGCCAACCTTGGCCAGGTAATCGTTGACGGTGATGAGGTGGCAGCCTTTGCCGCTGAGTGCGTTCAGGTACAGTGGTAGTGTCGCGACCAGCGTCTTCCCTTCACCGGTTTTCATCTCGGCGATTTTGCCCTGGTGCAGCACGATGCCACCGATCAACTGGACATCGTAGTGGCGCATTCCCAGCTTGCGCCGGGCCGTCTCGCGAACCGCCGCGAAGGCTTCGGGCAACAGATCATCGAGTTCTTCGCCCTCGGCTATGCGCTCGCGAAATTCGGCGGTTTTGCCGCGCAGTTCCTCGTCGGAAAGCGCTTTGAATTCGCTTTCCAGCGCATTTATTTCATCAACATAAGGCTGAAGCTGGCGCGCCGGTTTGTCCGGGTTATCGCCCAGCACCTTTTTAAACCAGTTGAGCATCTAGGAAACCCCCTTCCTTCCAGCCGGAACACTGGAAGTTGTCGCAATGCTGCGAGTCGTTGTGTGCGCATTGTACTGATTGCGCAAAGCACACCGAATCCGGTGACAATCATCAATGCCGATTGTCACCGGAGTGCTCTTTGCCTGCTTCTTTGCATCAATTTTATTACTCTGCCATTATACCCGACGCCTATAGGCCGCAGGCGAAACACGGTCGTCACGGCGCGAGCAACCACGCCAGGCGGTTGTGATGGTTTTAACACAGCCAACGCTGCCCCGCGCAACATTTGCTGTGTTAAAACCATCACACAAAACGCAACCACGAGTTGTCGTTCCTTCTCCATAGATTCCCTCATGCCTGTGTTACAGTTGTTTTGACCATGAAGACATATTTCATGCATACCAGGTAAGTACAGTATTGGTGAGTGTATGTCCAGTCATACAACTGCTCAGACAACGGCCGTCGTTGCCTGCATCGGGCCGAATGCCATCATTCAGACGGTGCGGGCGCTGCGCGAGCAGTACGGCGACCGTGCCGATACTATGCTGATCCGCGCCGGGCGCCCGGATCTCTGTGCGCAACTGCCGGCGGAAATGATTGATGAGCGGGAATTCCAGGCGTTGATCCAGCGCCTGCGCGACCAGCTGGGGCTTGAGGCAACCGCTGCAATTCTGGCGCGTGCCGGGGCTTATACCGGCGATTACATTCTAGCCAACCGCATTCCCCGTCCCGTCCAGTTGATCTTGAAGTTCCTGCCGCCGCGCCTGGCGCTGACTATGTTGCTGGCGGCGATTGCAAAACACGCCTGGACTTTTGTGGGTAGCGGGCAGTTTAGCTATTACCGCGACCGGACGATGCACCTCAAGATCGTAAACTGCGTCGAGTCGCGTGATGTCCAGGCTGCGACGCCGATCTGTGCCTTTTACCAGGGCGCCTTCGAACGCCTGATCCGGGCGCTGGTCAAATCGCGTAGCTGTGTCTATGAGGTTGCCTGTGCGGCTTGTGGCGACCCGGCCTGCATCTTTGAAGTGCGCGGTTGCTGATCCCTGTGAAATCTGTTTCTCGGCTGAGAAACATTGTTGTTCTACGGCTCTCGCATTATTTTTTTGAGGAGGATGGCCATGCGGATCATGATGGTTCAGCCAAATTATCACGCCGGTGGTGCTGAAATCGCGGGGTTCTGGCCACCAAGCTGGGTGCCCTATATCGGCGGCACCCTGCGCAATGCCGGTTACGAACAGGTGCGCTTCGTTGACGCTATGACCTTCGATCTGCCCAACGATACGGTGCGGGCGATGATGGAAACGAATCGCCCCGATGTGATCATGGCTACGGCGATTACGCCGATGATCTTCAAGGCCCAGGAAGTCTTGAAGATTGCTCGTGAAGTCAATCCGAATGCGAAGCTGATCCTCGGCGGTATTCACCCGACTTTTATGTACACCCAGGTGCTGAATGAGGCGCCCTGGATCGATTACATTGTGCGTGGTGAAGGCGAAGAGATTATCGTCAATCTGATGCGCTCCATTGAGGCCGGTAGCGATCTGCGCGACCGCCATACGATTAACGGCCTGGCTTTCGTTGAGGACGGCAAGGTAGTGGCCACGGCGGCTCAACCGCCTATCGCCGACCTCGATGCGCTCACGCCCGACTGGAGCTTGCTGCACTGGGAGAAATATATCTACGTGCCGATGAATGTGCGCGTAGCGGTGCCCAATTTTGCCCGCGGCTGTCCCTTCACCTGCCGCTTCTGCTCGCAGTGGAAGTTCTGGCGCAAGTATCGCTCGCGCAACCCGATCAAGTTTGTCGATGAAATCGAAACCCTGGTGCGTGATTTCGATGTCGGCTTCTTTATTCTGGCCGACGAAGAGCCGACCCTGAACCGCAAGAAGTTCACTGCGCTCTGCGAAGAACTTGTGCGCCGCAAATTGCCGGTGCTCTGGGGGATCAATACTCGGGTCACCGATATTATGCGTGACTCCGAGATGCTGCCGCTCTGGCGCAAAGCCGGCCTCATCCATATCTCGCTCGGCACCGAGGCCGCTGCCCAGATGAACCTCGACCGCTTCCGCAAGCAGACGACTATCGATCAGAATAAGAAGGCGATCTCGCTCATTCGCGAAAATGGTATCGTTGCCGAAGCTCAGTTCATCATGGGTATGGAAACCGAAACGCCCGAGACCATCGAAGAAACCTTCCGCCTGGCCCGCGACTGGAAGGTCGATATGGCCAACTGGAATATGTATACGCCCTGGCCTTTCGCCGAGCTCTTCGAGGAACTCGGCGATCGCGTCGAGGTGCGTGACTACTCCAAGTACAATTTTGTCACGCCGATTATGAAGCCCGATGCCATGGAACGCGAAGATGTGCTCAAGGGTGTGCTGCGCAACTATGCCCGCTTCTATGCCCATAAAGCCTTCTTTGAGTATCCCTTCATTCCCGATCCGATCAAGCGCAAATATATGCTCGGCTGTCTGCGTGCCTTCGCGAAGACGACCTTCACCCGCCGCTTCTACGATCTGAACCGGGTACAGATGAAGAATGGCCAGATGGAGATCGACCTGGGCTTCGACAAGTCGCGTGTCTTCTCGCTGGAGCAGTTGCAGACTCTCAAAGCCCGGCGTCCCGATTTGATGGCCGATGTCACCTTTAGCGGTTCGGCGGTTGGCATCGATCCCGATGAAGTCAAGATCCAGCGCGTCGAAAACCCGCTGAACATTCCGATGACCGGTGATTAAGAACTAAGGAACTAAAGAATTAAGGAACTAAAGAATTAAGGAACTACAGAACTAAGGAACTACAGAACTAAGGAACTACAGAACTAAGGAACTACAGAATTAAGGAACTACAGAATTAAGGAACTACAGAATTAAGGAACTAAAGAATTAAGGAGCCAGGGAGCCAGACAAATGGGGGTAGAACCGGTAACGTGATGGAGAAGGGAACTGGGACTGCTCGCACAATCATACACTTTTTAGAATTCTCCAAGTTCCCAAGTTCCCAAGTTCCCAAGTTCCCAAGTTCCCAAGTTCCCAAGTTCCCAAGTTCCCAAGTTCCCTAGTTCCCAAGTTCCCTAGTTCCCTAGTTCCCAAGTTCCCTAGTTCCCTAGTTCCCTAGTTCCCACAAGCTATGGCTAAAGCAGGAATTGTCTACGCCGGAACTGATGATGGTTTGCTGGTGTTCAGCGATCCGGGCGGCAGTGGGCGCTGGCGACAGGTGGCGCAGCATCTGGCCGGCAAACGGATCCTTGCCATCGCGGCTGCCGATGCACTTATAATCACGGTGAACGTCGCTGGTGAGCCCGCCCGCCAGAGTCACGACGGCGGCCAGCTCTGGACGGAGCTGGATGAAGCCGGGCCGCCGCCGCTGGAACTGCGTGCCGCCGGCATCGATGGGCCGCAGGTCTTGCCCGAGCAGCGCATTCGGGGCGCGACGGCTTTCGCGCTGTTGCGCGGCAAACGCCCGGTGCTGCTGGCGGCCGCCGCCGACGGCACGATGCTCTTTCGCAGTGAAGACGGTGGCATTCATTGGGAGCCGGCCGGCATTGAGCGCCCGAACATCGGGGTCGTGCAGAGCCTGGTGCCGGCGCGTTATCATTTCGATATCGCCTGGGCCGGGACGTCCACCGGTGAATTGCTGCGCAGCGACGACCGCGGGCGGAGCTGGGTCATCGTCGGTGAGGGGCTGCCACCGATTCGCAGCCTGGCGGTGGTGCGCCTGGCCTGAAGTGGAGCGCAAAGCGGGCGTGCATTGTAACGCAGATGTGCTTTTGAATGCGGCTTAGAAGCGTCACCATGCTACCTATCGCTACCGGGATGCGTGAGCCGTGTGCTTACCTGCCGATCGCATCCATTACCCATAGAAATCCGTAAACCCATCCAGATCCAGCCGTTCGAGCATGCGCCGGACTTTCTCGGCGCTTTCGGGGTAAGGCGCCGCCGCAATACGCTCGACGGCGAGCTGGGCGGCGCGCTCGACCGGTGGGCCATCTTCCCCTAGCAGTAGTCCCAGCAACTCGCTCAGCGCCCGCCGCAGCCGCGGGTTGTCTTCACCACGCAGTTTCGGCAGTACTCGCTGCTTGATCTGCAAATCCAGCGCCTGCTCCGGCGCCAGAAGCCCCTGTGCCTGCTCGACATACCGCAACATGTCGGCGATTACCCGGTAGCCGAAGGGCTGCCCGGCCCGTGCCACGATGCCATGAATGGCCGTAATAATCTGCCAGCTCGCTGCGTCAACCGGTTCGGTGTAGGCTGCTCGAAACGCCGCCAGATCGACGTCGGTGAGCTCAATGACGGCGGCGCGGTCGAGGAGTTTGTCGCTCAGCATAAAGGTGCTTTCATCGACATTGACCGTCCCGATCAGGCGCAGATTGAGCGGGAGGCGCAACGGATTGGCGATCAGTTCGCCGGTGGGTGTTGTAACAATGTTGCCGGGCGCGCCCAGTTCGATCAGGCGCTCACCGGTTTCCATAGCCGAGAGCAGTGGGGCCAGGTAATATTCCGGGCGGGCCAGGTTCATTTCATCGAGGCAAGCAAAATAGAGCTGCTGGGGATCGGCGGCGGCGCGCAGCAGAAATTGCAGAAAGGGCGTCGGGTGAAACCGGTCGTTCAGCGCATTATAATAGCCCAGCAGATCGCGGGCATTGTGCCAGTCGGGTTGGACGGCAACCAACAAATACTGCGGATTGGGCTGCTGGTCGAAATCAATGTTACAGACCGCATCGGCATAGAGCCGGCTGAGCCGGGTTTTGCCGGTGCCGCTGATGCCGGGCACAATCACAAAGGGGCGGGTTTGCAGTGCCAGGTGATAGGCGCGAATAATCGTATCGCTAATCGCAAAGCCGCGCCGCCGAATGCGCTCGCTGATCAGCTCGATGGGTGGCAGGTCGCCGCCGGCGCTGTAGGCCACGCGTTGTTCGCGCAGGGTTGTCAGGCCCGGTTCGGGCGCCTCGGCCAGTTCCATCAGCGCCTCATTGAGCGGCAGCAACTGCAGGGTCGCGTCGATCAATTGCCGATCCAGATCCTCCGGTAGTTCCGCCCAGGGATAAACAAACCCGGCCCAGAGGTACTGCGCCTGGCGGCCGGCCAGGTACTGCTCGATCCAGAGCGTATCGCTTTCGGCAGCGAAGCCGGCAAAGCGCAACTGGCCATATTCGGCAATCCGTTCGATCAGTGGCAACCAGACATTGCGCCCGCCTTCCCAGAGCTGGTGGAGCTGCGGCTTGCGAGCGCCCCAGAGCTGAATGCCGACCAGCACGGCCTGTTCGGTGCCACTGACCGTGATCAGCACCCCGGCACCGCGCGGCGGTCGGTCGAAGGCGACATAATAATCAGCGATGGGCAAACGCTGGCCGCGCCCACGATTGATGGAGCGGTGGGATTTATAGCTGGTTTCGTAGAGCGGCCAACGCCGGGGCAGGCGGGCCTGGGCTGCCGGCTGGAGCTTTTCAGCCAGTTCGGCGAGGAGTGGGTGCAAATGCGCCTGGACAGCGGCCCAGCGTTCGGCGATCCCGGGTACCAGCAGAGCTTCCAGTGCTGCGGAAGACAAAAAAGGCATACTCAGGCCGTCGGCGGTTTGAGGTAACGCCGGTCGCTGGTGGGTGCATCATTATTGCCGTTGCCGGTTTCATCGTCATCGGAAACCAGGTAACTTTCGGCCAGTGCTTCGAGCATATCGTGCAACTCGGTGCAAAGCTCATCGAAGGTATCGGAGAGCAAATCAGCGTCATAGAGCGCCTCATCGATACTCCAGACCCGTTGCACCTGTACGCCTTGCAGTCGCGGTGGGCGCCCGGCGCTGAAGGAGATCTGCCCGTCGACCCGGATTGGGACATCGGAGCCGACCAGGGCTGCATAGAGCTGCTGCATCGCATGGGCCAGCAAGGGCAACTGGCCGACATCGCGCTGCTGGTTGCTGGTAACCGGCAAAATATACAGCACTTCTACATCGAGCGAAGGGCCGCTCTGGGCCTGAAACAGCCGCTCATCGACCAGGCGCTCGATATTAGCGAAGGTCACGCCGCCTTGCAGCGAAAACACGGTAAATTCGGGCGACCAGCGAAACGAAATCGTGGCGCGTAGCGGCGGCTCTTGCGGCCCGCGGTCGTCTTCGACGCCATCGGGCAGGCAGGTAATGCTCAGGCTGCGCCCAAGGGCGTGGGTGTCGAGCAATTCCTGGGTATAGGCGATATTGATCCCGGCCTGCTCGAGGCTGCCGAGCAGCACCGCCACAAAATTCTCATAGGTCAGCATCTTTATTCCTTCGCGGATGCTCAATGTCTTTGCATTATAACATCGAATATGCCGGCTGCCGCAGGCGGAACACGGGATATGATCTGCGGTAGCAAAATAAAATTCGTACAATTGTGCTAATTCTGCTTTCGGGCCTGCTCGCGCTATGGTATAATGGTATGGAAGAATGGAGGAATTCTCAGTGACTGTGCAACCCCGGGTACCGGGTATTATCGATACAATCGGTGCTGGGTATCAATCGCTGAATCGGCGCCTCTGGTTGCTGGCTGTGCCGTTCCTGGCCAGTCTCTATCTCTGGTACGGCCCGCCGGTTCGCATTACTCCCTTTCTCGAAGTCGCGAACGTCTGGCTGACCGATCTGTTCGTGTTGATGGGGAACAGTGGGGCCGGTGCTGCCGAGTTGTTGTTCAGTCTGCAATATTACGATCTGCGCAATGCCCTGGCTCTGAACGGCCTGCTGCCGATTCTGGCGCCCGGTGCAATGCGTTTGATGGCGCCGGCCTGGCTGCTCGAAACACCTCTGGCAGTACTTGGCGCTGTTTTGTGGTTCAATGTAGCCGGTTTCTTATGCGGGGTGGCGTTCCGGGCCGGTCTGGCCGGTGCCCTCTGCGGCACGCCGTTGCGGCTGCAGGCCGATCTGGTGCTGGTGCTGCTGGTTGCCGGCAAATTTTGCCTGAGCCTGGCCCTGGTGCTGGCGGTGCTGCTGCTGTTGACCTTGCCGTTTCTGGTGTTGTCGGCTCTGATCGTTGTCGCCATGCCGCCGGCCGCCGGCTTGATCGGCTTTCTCTGGTACCTGGTTATGATCTGGGTTTATCTGTATGCCGGCTTTACATTGGAAGCTCTGCTGATCAGTCGTTGTGGGCCGGTACGGGCCATTCAGCATAGTATTGCGCTTGTGCGCCGCAATCTCGGGCCGGCTATCGGTTTGCTGTTGCTGGCAGCCCTGATCAGTGGCGGTCTGCAACTCGTCTGGATACAACTGGCACTGCGGCCCATTGGCTTGCTGCCGGCCATCATCGGCAGCGCCTATATCGGTGGTGGGCTGGCGGCGGCCCGGCTGGAATTTTATCGTTCGCGGCTCCATCAGTTCCATCAGGAGCAGTCGCAGCCGCTTAAAACCGGTCAGGGCGCGACGACTGATGCATCTTCAGGAAAAACACAATGACAACAGACTTTCAGCGGAACGAAAGCACGTACGATGCCAATCAAATTACGCTGCTCGAAGGCCTCGAAGCTGTGCGCAAACGACCCGGTATGTATATCGGGCCTACCGATATTCATGGCCTGCACCATATGATCCGCGAGGTGGTCGACAATTCAGTCGATGAGGCGCTGGCCGGCTATGCCGACCAGATTTATATTACGATTCACGCCGGCGGCTCGGTGACGGTGCGCGACAATGGGCGCGGTATTCCGGTCGATATCCATCCCAAACACGGCGTCTCGGCCCTGCAGCTTGCCGCGACCGAGTTGCATGCCGGCGGCAAATTCGGTGATGGCGGCTATAAAGTCTCCTCCGGCCTGCACGGCGTCGGCCTCTCGGTGGTCAATGCGCTCTCGGAGTGGATGCGGGCCGAGGTGCGTCGCCATAATCAGCTCTGGGTGCAGGAATATGTCACCGGCAAGCCCCAGGCGCCGGTTGCGCCGGTCGGCCCCGCCGAAGGTACCGGCACGATGATCCGCTTTATGCCCGATGTCGCGATTTTCAAAGACGGCATCGATTACAATTTTTATGCGCTTGCCCAGCGCTTCCGCGAAATGGCCTATCTTACCAAAGGCCTGCGCTTCAAGTTTGTCGATGAGCGCGACGGCAAGGAAGTCAATTTCTATTTTGAAGGCGGCATTATTTCGTATGTACGCCACCTCAACAAAGACAAGGGAGTGCTGCATAAGCTGCCCTTCTATGTCGAACGTACCGTCAATGATGTGGCGGTCGAAGCGGCGATGCAGTACACTGAGACATACGATTCCGATGCGATCTATGCGTTTGCCAATAATATCAACAATACCGATGGCGGCGCGCATCTCTCCGGTTTCCGTACTGCGCTCACGCGTGTGATCAACAATTATGCGCGCGGCAAGAATATGCTCAAGGACAATGAAGCCAATCTTACCGGCGATGATGTGCGCGAAGGGCTGACTGCGGTGATCAGCGTCAAGCTCAAAGATCCGCAGTTCAGCTCGCAAACCAAAGAGAAGCTCGTCAGTCCCGAGGCGTCCAGCGCGGTTGCTACGGTGGTCGCCGAGGGTTTTGCGACCTGGCTCGATGAGAATCCCGGCGAGGCCCGGCGGATCATTGAAAAGGCGATTTCGGCGGCTCGTACGCGCCTGGCGGTGCAGAAGGTGCGCGAAACGGCACGCAAGAGTGCGATGGAAGGCTTCGCGCTGCCCGGCAAACTCGCCGATTGCAGCGATACTAACCCGGCTCGCTGTGAACTCTACGTCGTTGAGGGCGACAGCGCCGGCGGCAGCGCCAAGCAGGGCCGCGACCGGCGCTACCAGGCCATCCTGCCGCTGCGCGGCAAGATCCTCAACGTTGAGAAAAGCCGCCTCGATAAGATGCTCTCCAATGCCGAGGTCAAAGCCCTGATCACTGCCATCGGTACGGCCATCGGCGAGCAGTTCGACCCGGCCAGGCTGCGCTATCACCGGGTGTTGCTTATGACAGATGCGGACGTCGACGGCAGTCACATCCGAACGTTATTGCTTACTTTCTTTTTCCGTTATATGAAGCCGTTGATCAGCAATGGCCATCTCTATATCGCCCAGCCGCCGCTCTACCTGATCCGCAATGGGCGCGAGCGCAAGTATGCCTTCACCGATGCTGAGCGCGATGAGTACCTGGCCACGCTGACGCCGCAGCAGCGCGAGCGCGTCGGCATTCAGCGCTACAAAGGTCTCGGCGAGATGAACCCGGATCAGCTCTGGGAAACTACGATGAACCCGGAAAACCGGATTATTCTGCAAGTCACCATGGAAGACGCCCAGAAGGCCGACGAGACCTTCACCATGCTGATGGGCGAGATGGTCAGCCCGCGCAAACGTTTTATTCAGACGCACGCGCAGGAGGTGCGCGATCTGGATGTGTGATGAATATGCCCCGGCCGCTCGCCGCTCTCCGTGCGCTGTCGGTTGCACAGAAGCTGGCTCTGGCCCGCGATATGAATTCGGATGGCCGACCGGCTGGCGCTTGCGGGGATTCTGCGGCGCCAGCCGGCAATCGGCTTGTATGAGCAGCGAACACCATGCACGTACGCCGGTGATATGGTAGATTAGCTTCAGGAAAATTCCAGCAAAGGTAAGGGCGCACCGAAGCCTATGTTTGATCAAACTCTACCCGATTCTAAGGCAGCCGACGGCAACAAGTCGAGCCAGGCGTATATTGCTTTTATCAGTATCATCGTGCTGCTGGGCATCGGGCTCTATTTTGGCATCGAATATGTCGCGAGCCTGGACGACCCGCTGTACAACCTGCCGGTGGTTGGTAGTGTCGAAAGCCTGGTGTTCAGTCCTGATGGTGACTACATGGCTACCGGTTTGCAGTATGGCACGGTGCAACTGTGGGACATGACGAGTGGCACCGAACTGGCGACGCTGGAACGCCCGCAGCCAGCTGCACGATATCAATCATCTGATAGTACGATATACCTGTGGAATGTGTCGAATGGCACCTTGCTCGAAGCGATCGAACATAGTAATGCGCGTGGATATGCAACTGCCGCTTTCAGTGCAGACGGCACCCGCCTGATTACAACATTGCACGCTGCTCCGTCCCGGAACAATGCTACATATTTGCGCGACGCAGTCGACGGTAGACTCTTATACACTGCCAGCCATGATCAAGTGCTTGGAGTGGCGCGGCAACCTGATGGAATGCTGCTTGCTGCCCGTGATCTGCCGCCGGGAGCTACGCTAGGCGTGTGGCGTATTGCCGACTAGCGTGTACTCGTATGCCGTGGCAACCCGGTGGGCAATGCGGCCAGGGTTTCGTGCAGCACAGCTATAAAAACCGGGTGCCCCTCTGTGTCCATTTATTGAACTTCCCAGGGATTGCGATGTTTGGCTGGCTCAAATCCTTCTTTTCTGTCGGAAAATCAGCACAGCAACGCTCTGAACGGGCTTACCTCGTCACCGTCTCCGCAACTACGGTCACCTGTCGAGCGCCTGATGGCCGGGTACAGGCGCTTGACTGGGATGATCTCCATACCGTGCTGATCGAAACAACTGCCGCCGGCCCCTTTGCCTGCGATGTGTTCTGGGTGCTGCTTGGCGAACAGGCAAACTGCGTTATTCCCTCGGGCGCAAGCGGCGAAGCCGATCTTCTGAAGCAGCTGCAGGCTCTCGAAAACTTTGATAATACCGCGCTGATCCACGCGATGGGCTCCACCGAGGAGCAGCGCTTTCTGTGCTGGCAGAAGCCTCGAGGGTAAGCAGAAAACGCACAGCCCCGGCTTGAAGCGTTGCTGATTGATGCGCTTGCGATGATCGAGGTGGCCCGGCCGGACGCGGCAAAGGCGATGCTCCAGCAGGCCCTGGTGCTGGATCGAACGCGCCCGATTTGCTCAATAATCTAGCGGTTGCCTCTAGTGAAAAAGGTGGTTACGAACGTTCAGATTCATCAGGAACATTTCGATTGCCACGCCTGGTATCGCCTGGATCGAGTTCTGGGTCGCAAAGAAGCACTCTGGTGCCGCACATTCCTGGTTGCAGATGGCGCTACAAGTTGCTCCCGACGATTTTGAGTTGCTTGATTGGCAAGTGCCTCCGGCGATGTTGCGGCTATAACCTGACTTCTCGCACTATCACTGGCTCCCTGTTGTGTGCTTTTCTCGCATGTAACGTCACACCACGGTTCAATCGCCCCACTTTAATGGCGGATCTGCAAGCTTGTCGAAATTGGCCTGACATTACGTTCATCTTCGTAGGACTCAGTTCCGGGCCTTCCGGGGTGCCTGCCGGGCAGAATTGCCGAACGGACGCGGGGTCGGGTTTGCGACACTGAACAAAGAAGTGCTGTGAAAGTGAGATATGTGCGTGCTACGTCAGGCTGGTTCCGACATCCCGGCTGCTCTTCCGTTTCACCGCTATCTGGCACCCGAACTGGTTGAGCGCATTATCCGTGATGCCGAACTGCCGGCTTATGTTGTTGCGCGTGAATGTGATCGCTTGCGCGCCGATTTGCGCATGGCTGCCTCCCTCCTGCCCTATCCGCTGGTTCAACAACGCTCTGTGCCGGCACAACCGGCCGGTGCCGCCCCTGTTGATTGGCAAGGGAGTTTGTTGCTGGCCTCCATCGACGGCCTGGCGCTGCTGGTGGAGCGCCTGGCGCCGGCCGGCATCCAGGGTGCGACTATTTTGCACAATACGCTCAATCGCCTGCTGGATATTGTCGGCGAGGTGATCCATAGCCATTGCGGAGGGATTTTTGGCTTCGGCTTGCTTGGTCTTTATGGCGATCAGTTCATCGCGTTTTTCGATCACGAGACGCTGGGCGATACCCATGCCTGCGCGGCCGGTCGAGCGGCGCTTGTACTTCAGAGCCGCAGCGCCGAAGTGGCTCATATCGATACGCCGGCCGGCCATTTTGAGCTTTCGCTGCGAATCGGGATCGCCTCCGGTACCCTGCAAACCTGTCTGGCCGGCGACCCCGAGGGGCTGGCGCTGCTGTTCGATACGCCGCTCTATCAGCGGGCGCAGCAGGCCGCCGCCGCCGCCCGGCCCTGCGACATCGTGCTCGACGAGCATACGGCTGCACAGTTGCCGCCCGATGCCCGGCGGATCCGTGAAGGGTTCGCGCGCCTGCATTACCTGCAACCGGCGACGCCGCGGGTGCCCAATTTCTGGGGCTGGGAACACGGCAGTGGTGCTTTTGCTGAATTGCAGGCCTTGATTGCGCGTCTCGATGCGTTTCGGCCCTGTTTGCCCGCCGGCCTGGCGGCGCTCCTGCAATCTACGGGCTTTCCTTCTTTCAGCGG
This sequence comes from Chloroflexaceae bacterium, assembly GCA_034437175.1. GTDB lineage: Bacteria > Chloroflexota > Chloroflexia > Chloroflexales > Chloroflexaceae > DAOTUJ01. Next base: position 21,959 of record DAOTUJ010000020.1, read on the forward strand.
GAGCTATCATTCCGCGACGGTGCTGGCGGTGTTCTGTGAACCGCTACCGCTGCTGCCCGTCAGCCATCTCTATCGCGATGTACAGACGATTGTGCGGAATTGCGGTGGTATCATGCTCTCGGCCGGCCCCGGCGCCGAGGGAGGCTACGAATTGATCGCCGTGTTTGGTGCGCTGCTTGCCCACGAAGATGATGCCTGGCGCGCAATGCGGGCGGCTGCCGAGCTGCGGGCCGCCGTCCGGGCGACGGAAACTCCCGATGTGCTTCGTATCGGTATCAGCAGCGATCTGCTGTTCACGACGATAGCCGGCAACGAACGTCGCCGGGTCTATGTTGCGCTCGGGCCGGCACTTGCGGCGGCCCGCGAACTGGCCCGCCGCGCGCCGCCAACGGCGACGATGCTCGCCCGCCATACTCAGCGCCTGATCGAGCGCCAGGTGATTATGCACCAGGATCGGCGGCCTTTGCATGCGGCGAGCCGCAGCCTTACCTACCAGGCCGAGCAAATGGTGCCGCCGGTCGAATCGGGTATTCAGGAGCCGGTTGAGCGTGCGCCGCTGGTTGGCCGCAATGAAGAACTGGCGTTGCTGCGCGAGGCTCTGATTGCTCTGCGGGCCGGTCGGGGCAGTGTGGTTGCACTGATTGGCGATCCCGGCGCCGGCAAGACGCGCCTGATCGAAGAGTTGCTCGGTGAGTTGCAAATACCGGCTTCGGTGCACAGCCTGTTTGTCGATTGCCAGGGCTACGAGCAACATGTGCCCTTTGCCGCCCTGCGCCAGGTGCTTCAGCAGATTGTCGGCATCGCGCCCGATGTCGCCCCGGCAGCGGCTTATCGTACCACCTGCGCCTATCTTCAGCGCCATCTGCCGGCCAGTCTGCACTTTGCGCCGCTGCTGGCCGATGTGCTCGGCTATTCGACTCCACAGACGCCGGTGATTGCCGCGCTTGACAATCGCCAGCGCCGCGAGCGGCTCGCCGAAATGGTTGAGTCGTTGCTGCGCGTGGCCGCACAAGCCGCTGTGCCTATGCTTGTGGTCGATGATCTGCATTGGGCCGACGGCTCGTCCTGCGAGGTGTTTGCCCGACTGGCCAGCCACACGGCCGATCTGCCGCTGCTGCTCTTGCTGAGCTATCGCAGCCGCTCGCTAGCCGCAGAGCCCTGGCGTGAACAGTCGGACTGCCGGATTATCGAGTTGCACGATCTTTCGGTGGAACAGAGCAATCAGCTTGCTGCTTATCTGCTTGGTGCCCGCCCGCCCGCCGACCTGTCACCGTTGCTCGAACAATCGCATGGCAATCCTTTCTTTATCGAAGAACTGGTCTGGAATCTGATCGAGCAGCAGGTGCTGACCTGGGAGCACGAGCAGTGGCAGATGCGGGCTTCGTTTGATAAAGTGGCCCTGCCGCCGCGGATCGAGCCGGTGATTGCCGCTCGCATCGCCCGGCTGAGCGAAGCCGAGCGCGAGGCGATCCAGGCGGCGGCGGTGATTGGCCAGCGCTTTTCGCGCAGTGCGCTCAAAGTTTTGCTCAACCATGCCGATGACGTTGTTGAGCGACTGGATACGCTCGAACGCAGCGACCTGATCCGGCGGGCTGCCAGCGGTTATACCTTCCGTCATGCGATTGTGCGCGATGTAGCGTATAGCAGTATTCCGCGCGCCCGCCGGATTACGTTCCACCGCCGGACAGTCGCCTGGCTTGGTGGCCTGGCCGTTTCTCACGACGATCAGCAGGCCGAGTTGCTGGCCCATCATAGTTTGCTGGCCGAAGAATGGGATAGCGCGTTTCACTACCATATGCTCGCCGGCCGGCGCGCCCGCCGGCACCACGCTACCCACGAGGCACTGGCGCTGTTTGAACTGGCCGCTGCCATTGTGCCGCGCCTGAAAACAGCGCCACGCGATGAACTCCAGGAACTCTTCGAGCGCCTTGGTTATATCTATGCCCTGCTCAATCGCAATCAGGAAGCTCTCGACATGTTCGGTCAGGCAATCAGTCTGGCTCAGCGACAGCCCGGCCAGGGCGATGTTGCCGGCCTGATCCGCCTGCACCGCCATATCGCCGGCGTCCACGAACGGCGTGCCGAATATGAAACTGCGTTTTCCTGGCTTGAACGTGGCCTGGATCTGACCGGCGAGCAGGCGAATCAGGAGCAACTACGCTGCCTGCTGCTGGGCGCCGGTATCTATCAGCGCCAGGGTCGCTATGCCGAGTCGTTGGATTGGAGCCGCCGTAGCCTGAAACTGGCCGAAAAACTCGCCGCTACCCGCGAGCAGGCTCATGCGCTGACCCTGCTCGCCGGTACTCACATCCATCTTGGTGAGAGTTCGCCTGCCCTGCAGCTCGCCCGGCAAAGCCTGGCGCTTTTTCGTCAGGTCGAAGATCTGGCCGGTCAGGTTCGCGCCCTGATCAACATCGGCAATAATCTCTCGGCCCTTGGGCGCTGGCCTGCGGCGCTCGAAGCGTTTCAAGAGGCGGCTGACCTGGTGCATACCATTGGCAGTGTGCAAGAATATGCGGTGGTATCGAACAATATCGGCGATGTGCTGCGCGGCCTGGGTGACCTGGACGGCGCGATTGTGCAGTATGAACGGGCGCAACTCGGGTTCCAGCAATCGGCTTTTGGCAGCGGCGTGGCGGCAATGAACCTGGGTGCGGCCTATTTGCAACAGGGGTATCTGGATGCGGCTGAGCAGCAGTTTCAGCGCAGCCGGCAACTCTTTGCGACTGCCGGCACCGATAGTTTTCTGCCTGAATTGTTGCGCTACCAGGCCGAACTGGCGCTGGTGCGTGGCCGGATTGAGACGGCGATTGCTCTGTGTCACGAGTCGCTCGCATGCGCGGATCGCCTTAGTGCGCAGCTCGAAGAGGGCGCTACCCGCCGGGTGCTCGGCAATGCCATCGCTGCCATCGGCAATCTGGAGCAAGCGGAACAGGAATTGCTGGCCGGCCTGGCGGCCCTGCGCGAGGCCGATAGTCGCTACGAAATTGCCCGTACGCTCCTCGACATCGCCGATCTTAAGCCGCGCCGCGCCCAGCACGCTGCCGGAAGCGCCGCCTTTGCCGAAGCCGTGACGCTCGCCCGCGACCTCGGTGCGCGCCTCGAACTCCAGCGCGCCACCGCGATTGCTGCCCGCTGGAAATACGTTCTGCCCGAATGACAAAATGGTTACAAAGCTCGTTCTCTTTCATGTCGGCGTTTTTAATACATTTTTGACGTACCAATGCAAAGCGCGTCACGGATGGCGCGAAAGGGGATTTTGCATGCCTTCTGGTCTTCGCTATGCCAGATCCGGCGGGCTTCAGCCGGCTGCCGAGCGTCTGCTGCTTCCACTGACGGTACTGATCCTGTTGCCTGCCTTGCTGTCCGGTTTCTTTCACCTGCCGGCGGCTGGTATCTCGACGGCACTAGCCGCCGAGTGTACGCCGCTCGCCAACGATGCCGGCAATAGCTACGAAGACGCCACTTTGCTCGCCGCTTCCGCAGAACTGCTCTGTCTGCGTGCATCATTGACGGACGGCGATGATGTCGATTGGTACCGGGTGCCCTTTCCGGCGCCCGGCACGGTGTTGCACGCCAGCCTGAGCAATCTCTCTGCCGATTATGACCTGGTGCTCTTCAATGATCTCCAGCAGCCGCTGGCCGATGCCGGCAGCACTTTCCTTGATAGCATTGCCGACATCGGGCAGATCAATGCGATCGGGCAGATCAATGCGATCGGGCAGATCAATGCCATCTCGGTCAACGCCGGTACGCTTGCCGAGACTGTGATTGGCTCGAGCTGGAGCCCGAATCAGGACTTTTATCTGATGGTGTATAGTGCCGATGGTGCTGCCGGCAAACCCTACGATCTGACTTATCGCCTCGATCAAAGCAATACGCTGACGCCGTCGGCGTTGACGTTGCCGGAAACCTATGCGCAGAGCCTGAGTTTTGCCGAGAGCTTTGAAGATGATCTGGTGACGACGCTGTTCATCACGCACTGGGATCGCATGCAATCGCTCTACGGCAGCGATACCACCACCCTGCGCACCGAAGTCGGCGCACTGATCGATGAGCGTGCGCGGGCGCAGCAGGCCTCGGTCCTGATCGACCTGGGTGCCGATGGGCTCAACCCCGGCGATGAATTGCGTGATCGCTATGTGGCCTGGGACAACGATCCGACCAATCCGCTTATGGCCAATGCCGTTGCCGAAAATATCAAGATGGTGATTGCCGAGGCGCTGCGGCGCTACCCGAATGTGAACGCACTGGTGATTGTCGGCTCCGATTCGGTTGTCCCCTTTTACCGGGTACGCGATGAAACTGCAATTGCCAATGAACGTCGTTACATCGATGAGTCCGGTCGCCTGCCCGGTACCGGTACGCCGACGCGTGGTGCATTGGAGAGTGGCGCCATTACGACCGACGATTATTATGCCAGCCGCCGACCGGCCGCCTGGCGCGGGCGCGAATTGCATCTGCCGGAGCTGGCGATTGGCCGCCTGGTTGAAAAGCCGGCGGACATTGTAGCCTACCTGCGCAGCTATACCGCCAGCAGTGGCTTTCCGCGCATCGATCTGGCCGGCGCGGATGCTGGAGCTTTCGTCAGTGGCTATGATTTCTTGAACGACCAGGCCCGTGAACTGGTTGCTACGTTGCAGCCGGCGCTACGTACCGGTGCCGTCAGCGAGTTGCTGGGCGGCGATCCGCCCTGGAACCGTGATGCGCTGGTTTCGCGCTGGCAACCGACTTTCCCCGACTATGACGGCAGCGGCGCACGCAGCCCGCATCAACTGGCTGCCATCAATGCGCATTTCTCGCATTATCAGGCTATTCCGGCCGATCTGCGGCGCGAGAATAGCTTGCAGGCCACCAGCATCTACAATGAGCCGGCGAATCTGCTCAATCCCGCAGCCGCCTATTTTGCCGGTACCCTGGCCTGGTCGGTCGGTTGCCACAGCGGTTACAACCTGCCCGACGAGCAACTCGGCGGACAGGACGGCATCGACTTTCCGCAGGCCATGCTCAAGCACGGCGGCAACTGGGTCGGCAATACCGGTTTCGGTTTCGGCTACACCGACGCGGTGGCCTACAGCGAGCGTCTGTCGCTGCTTTTCGGCCAGGAACTTGTGCGGGATACCGCCGAACCGAATACCATCGGTGCGGCGCTGATGCGCGCCAAACAGCGCTATCTGCGCAGCAGCGGCCCGCTCGGCTTCGGCGTGTATGATGAGAAAGTGCTGATCCAGACAACCCTCTATGGCTTGTCCTTCACCGAGATTGCGGTTGCTAATCCGCAAGTACCCGACGATCCCGATATTGTGCCGCCGCCGCCGGCCATCCCGGCGCGAGAGGGGGTCTTTACCCGCATCATTACCATCGATGGCAGCGTCGGGCGCATTCCCTCGGAGCGCGGCGTCGGTGATGTGCCGCGCTGGACGGGGTCGCTGATCGAAGACAGTCTGCTCCCGGTAAATGAGCGCCCGGAGCTCTATCCCGACATCAGTGCCGGGCTCGGTACGCCCATCCTGCCGCTGCTAATGTACGATCTGACCTTGCAGTTTCCCGGCGATGAATACCCGCAGGTACGCGGCGTCAAGCTCATCGAAGCCGAATACAGCGATAGTGCCGATTTCGACCCGGTCGTCACCCGTGTTGTCACCCAGGGTCTGCGTTATAGCCCGGGCGTTGAGCTTGAACCGCCCTTCGCCACCGACGGGCGGCTGTTTCCCGAGCGCCCCTTCGCCTACAATGTGGTCGATACCCTCGCCGGGCCACGCACGCAACTCAGCATCACGCCGGCCCAGTACCGTTCTACCACCGAAAATAGCGGAACCCTGCGCGGTTTCAGTCGCATGACTTTTGAAGTTACCTATGTTTACGGCGAGGCGCTGACCCCTGATGTAGCGCAAGACACTCTGCCGCCACGTATCAGCCAGACCAATCTCACTTTCCAGCCGGAAGAGCCATGGCAGGGTACGCTGACTATCAGCACAGTCGCACGTGACGATGGCGACATCGATAGCGGCCTGGCCTCGGTGATCGCCCTGGTGAGCAGCGCGGGCCATAATTCGCGCCAGGTCGTGCTTACGCCGGCCGGCAATGGGCTGTATCGTGCCGACATCCCGGTGCGCGCCTACGATCCGCCGCTGGAAGTGGTCATCCAGGCGCTCGACCAGGCCGGCAACAATGCCTACGACGGCTCCAAGGCCGGTGCCTACATCTTCGACCCGGCTGCGGCTATGGCGCCCTTCTTCAACTATCTGCCGATCATTCGCCGGTAAACAAAGAGCGTGGGGGGATGCTGATGGCCGCCGGCCATCAGCATCCCCCCACGCTCTTTGTTCTTTCTAATTGAGCCGACTGTGTTCGTTCGGGCGCAGCAGCAAGACCGGCATCGGCAAGCTGTGCATGACTTTTTCGGCCACACTACCCAGCATCAATTGCAGCAACCCGCTGCGTCCATGGGTCGCCATGGCGACAGTATCGACCTGCTGTGAACGGGCATAGTCGATGATCTCGCGGGCTGCGTCGCCGAAGCGTACCGCCGTGCGTACCTGGTAGCCCGCCGCCCGCAGATGCTCGGCAACCTGCGCAAGTTCATCTTCCGCCGCTGCGCGCAACGAAGCCTCAATCTGGTCAATTGAAGCCGGATAGGGGTTCTGACCATATTCATACGGCACATGGTGATGCCCATGCGTCCACGTCGAAGACCAGATCGCCGGTGTCGGCCGCAGGGCTTCAGTCGGCTCGTCGGCAACATGCAACAAAGTCAGCCGGCAATTATCGGCTGGAAACAGCTCAAGAATGGTTGGAATGATCTGTCGGCTGAATGCCGATCCGTCGAGGGGAATTAATATGCTGCGACATTGCATCATGACACCTCCTTGTGTGCTGCATCGCATATGCTACAAACATAGCATACCAGATGCCTCTGCGCAGAAAAGAAAAGGTTATTTTCTGCTGATAGCAATCTTGCAACCGCTGAAACTCAGGTTCTACCGGTCGGCAAATTTCTGCAATTGCCAATCCGGGCTGAAGATATTGCCTGCCGGTACGGCGGGGATTTGTGCTGATCGCACGGCCGGCCGCGTTGGAAGTGACGGTAGCACGAACTCGCATGGTATGCAATCATAGCAAGCGTCTCGATGGCTGCTACCTTTCCTGCTGAGTCAGAATTTTCCCTTTTTCCCGAGCCCGGCAAAATGCCTCGACGCATGCGTGGTCGAACTCGGTGCCCGCCGATGCTTGCAAGATCCGGATGACCTGTTCCGGCGGCATGCCGGCCCGGTAGCGTCGATCACTGGTCATAGCGTCGAAGACATCGGCTACGGCCATAATCCGCCCAATCTGCGAAATCTCATCGCCGCGCAGCCCCCGCGGGTACCCGCGCCCGTCGAGCCGCTCGTGGTGCTCGAGGACGGCCAGCAACTCGTTGCGCAGCCGCTCGGCGATGAGCTGGTTCTTTTGCAAGATCTCACTGCCCTTGCTCGGGTGCGATTTTATCACCTGAATTTCGCTGGTCGTCAGGGCTGCCGGCTTGGTCAGAATTGCGTCGGGAATTCCGATCTTGCCGATGTCGTGCAGCATGCCGCCAATTCGGATCTGGTAGATCAATTCCTGCGACAGTTCCAGTTCATGGGCTATCGCAACCGCGAATTCGGCCACTCGCTGGCTATGGCCGGACGTATCCGGGTCGCGCTGGTCGAGTGCCCCGGTGATGACATCGATCAGCCCCAGGTAGAGCTCCGAGCTGTCCTGGTACAACTGGGCCAGCCGCAGCACCGTAGCGGCCTGGCCGGCCAGGGTCTCGAACAGGCTCTTGTCTTCCTCCGAAAAATCGCTGCCGTCGATCTTGTTGAGCGCCTGGGCGCCGCCAATCGTTAGTTCCTGCACCTCGCCACGTTCGCCCCCCAGTTGAATGCGCGGCGACCGCAGCGGCACACAAAAAATCGAGCGGGTCACAAATCCGCTGCGTGCATCAACCAGGCGGTAAAAGCGATCATCATTGTGCACATCATTGACCAGGATGCTCTTGCCGCTGCGTACTACCTCGCCGATAATGCCTTGCCCGCTTGGGACGCGCACTTCGCGCAACTGATCACTGCTCTTGCCGGTGGCCAGGTGCAGGACGAGTTCGTCGTTGCGCTCATCGTGCAACCAGATCGACGTAGCCTCGATCTGTAGCAAGTCACGGGCGTGGTTCATAATGCGCTGGAGCAGTTCATCACGGTCGAGAGTGCGGCTAATATGCGAGATGATGTCGACCAGCGCCTGCTGGCGGCGTTCGCGGTGCTGCGCACTGGCCAGCAGGCGCGCTTTTTCGATCTCGGAGGCCAGCCGATTTCCCAGCATACGCAGAATCGCTACTTCACCGGCTTCATCGACGGCCTCGGCCGGGAGATTGAAGACCTGCACGATTCCGATGGGTTCCCCGGCCAGCAGCAGCGGCAGACAATACATAGTGTCCATCTGCACACCGGCGAGCTCGCCGGTTTCCTGATCCCAGAGCGGGTGTCGGCTTACATCAGGGATAAAAATCGGCTGGCGTTGCCGCAGACTATAGCCGGCAACGCCCCGGTCGGCATTGAGTTCGATGCCGACCAGTTGTTCGCTCTGTGAATTGCCTTTGACAACCTTGAAGATGAGCTTATGCTGTTCGGCATCATAGAGGTACAGCGTGCCGGCAGTGGCGCGAGTAACACCGATGAACAGTTCAAGCATGCGACTCAGCAGTTCATCGAGCTGAGTCGTCGCAGCGATTTGATTTGCGCGCTCGATGACTTCAATATAATGCTGTAAGCGGCTCACTTGATCAGTCAACATCAGGGTATACCGCTCCTGGCGCAGGTCAGGGTGATAGGCGAAAGGTCATAGGTGATGGACTCGATACCTATACTCTATCAGCCATCACCCACACCGATTGTCAATTCTCCCATCACCCATGATCCATCATCCATCATCCCATCGCCGATGACCTCAAGCAACTCTGCCGGGTCATTGGCAATGGCAATCGGCAGACCGGACTCCTCGGCGATGCGTTGCGGGCTATACTCATCGAGCGTTCGCCGGCCCTGGTGGTCGAACATCACACGCGGCAGAACGGCTGCATCGCAGCCACTGGCACGCAAAGTCGGTACAATATCCTGGCCCATCAACAACCCGCTGACCGTCACCATCTCACCGAAGAAATGATTGACTTGTGGCAGCAGGCGCAATTCCAGCCCCTCAATTCGGTTCAGCCGCTCGATGAGCCGCTGCATCATCGGCGCAATCAGCGTCCCACAAACCAGGCTAATGCGCATAGGTTGGGCCAGTTTGCGGGGTAGCCGGCGGCGGGTGCGCGTCCAGCCATCGAGGAAATCGCGCACCATGCCGACACCGTTGGAATATTGCGGGAAGCCATCATAATAATCGGCGGCGGGCAAGGCTCGTTCAGCGAGCAGATAAAACTCATCGCTGGCATAGACCAGATTGCGCCCGAATCGGGCCTGAAACTGCCGACTATACGGTTCGACCAGGTCGATCAGCGTGGCGGCTTCAGGGCCGGTATAGCAACGCAGCGGCACATCGGCCGTACTGACGCCGAGCCGCGAGCAGAAGCCCATATCCTGGCCGGGCGCCGGGCGGCCCTGGTCTTGCCAGAGTGGTTGGCGTTCCCAATTGCTATTGATCCATTCGGGCGTCTCGTGTACCTGGATGGCGGCCCGAATGCTGCTGGGCCGCTTGCCGTCGAAGCGAAACTTCGTCAGACCAACCGGTACCACCGCAATCGACTGCACCGTCGGGTAATGAGCGGCCAGTTCCTCGATGCTCTGCCGCAGCACCGTGCCATCATTGACACCGGGGCAGGCCACGATCTGGGTATGCACCGTGATGCCGGCGTGGGCCAGCCGCGCAATTTGTGCGTGTACATCAGGCACAGCGGACTTGCCGAGCATAATGGCCCGCATCGCCCGGTCGGTGGCGTGAACACTCATATGCAGCGGCGAGAGGCGCTGCTGCTCGATGCGCTGCCAGTCTTCCTCGCTCAAATTGGTCATCGTCACAAAATTATGGTAGAGGAACGACAGGCGATAATCATCATCCTTGAGGTAGAGCGTCTTGCGCATCCCCTTCGGCATCTGTGTCAGGAAGCAAAATGGGCATTTATTATTGCAAGTGCGCAGCCGGTCGAACAGTGGTTCAGTAAATTCAAGCCCCAGATCCTCATCGGGGTCTTTCTCGATTTCGAAGATAACATCGCCCTCGGCATTGCGCACATGTACTTCGATCAACTCATCGCTAATAGCATAGCGATAATCGATCACATCGCGCAACCGCAAATCACCAACGGCGACCACAACATCACCGGGCTGAATGCCCAGATCTGCGGCAATGCTATCAGGTAAAACCGACGCAACAATGCCGCCGGCCCCGGTAATATTCTTTACATCAGGCTGGTATTCCACAATATTCCTATACCCTGGAGAATGAAAAAGGCACTGCCTGGTATTATACCACGAGCATCGGCACAAAAAACTGCCGCTATCTTTCCGGCCACGACAACGCCGCAGCCGGAAAGATAGCGGCAGAAAGCAATTCCGGTATCGCCTCTCACGCTAGGCGGTTCGCGAGCGCCGGGCGATACGTGGTGAGGCGCCGTCGAGCGCCAGCCAGAGAATTATCGCCGCCAGGATCCAGTGCAATTGTTCGCGCACTCCTTCGATGAGCGCGAGCGCATAGCCCATAACCGGCAGCGTCTCGGTGATCTGCCGGACACCGGCAGCCAGCGCGGCCTGCCCTTCGGCCCAGGCTGCTGCCAGGCCCAGTTCTGCTCCGACGACACGGTACACATCCCAGGCCACCGCAAACGAAACCCCAACAGCCAGCATCGTCAGCATCAGCACCAGGGACGAATACCAGGTTTTCGGGCGTGCCGGTGCAGTGAACGGCATCCCCATCGCGCCGGGTACCAGGCCAAGCAAGCGGTTACTCAAATCCGGCGGCGCTTGCCAGCGCAACTCGCGACGCAGCATTGTATCCATTGCATCATCCGGGTCACGGGTCATATCGTTGTGCAACTGCTGCATTACGACCTCCCTGTCAGACTGATCGCCATCCGGAAGGGATTCATTCCGGAGAGCGGCGGTCGTTGTGATTGCTGCGATGATGGCGGCAGGCGCCGGGCAGCCGGTGGTTGTTCCTGCGCTTCCATAATCGCGGCCAGGCGTTCTTTGCCGCGGCGAATATGGCTCTTGACCGTATTAAGCGGAATATCCATAATCTCGGCAATATCCTGGTACTTCAGATCCTCAAAATAGTAAAGCGTCAATACCAGGCGATAATGTTCTTCAAGCTGATCGAGCGCATCGCGCACCTGCTGCCGGGTTTCCTGTGAGTCGGCGGCGAGTTCGGGATCGCTCCAGCGATCATGGTCGGCGATGGCCGCGACCTGGTCATGTTCTTCATCGTCGCCGGATGGTGCAATCGGCACCTGGCGGCCGCGGCGACGCAACTCATCACGCCCCAGATTTACCACCAGGCGATAGAGCCAGGTAGTAAAGCGGCTTTCACCATTGTACTGCGGCAAGGCCCGGAACAGCCTGATGAACGCTTCTTGCGTCAGGTCGGCGGCATCTTCCGGATTCTTGAGCACGCTCATCGCAATGCTGTAGACATAATGTTGCTGGCTTAAGACCAGTTGGTTCAGCGCCTGAACATCGCCCTGCTGGGCGCGGCTGATTAATTCACGAGCTGGTTCGGCCACGTCTACTCCCCGGCGCCCCTGCGCCATATGTTCAACGACACCACCGCGTCGCATCCGGATCACTGGTTTGACGTGCGCAGCCGGTGGCCACACGCCTCTGCTTATCGGGTAAGACGCCGCAGAGTGCGAAAAAGTTGCAACCGATGGCACCGCAAATCGGAACATCACATAGAGGTATGTTGACATTCGGTGGCATACCTATGCGTGATGTTCAAACTATGCTATCAGACCATAAATGCCGGACATAATCCGGCATTTCTCTGGTAAGCACTGAGTGATTAGCGGGCCGGTTCAGGGTACCGGGTCGTGGCCGCCACGAGCGAAGGGATTGCAGCGCAGGATGCGCCATGCCGTAAGCAAGCCACCTTTCCAGAAACCATGTTTCTGAATTGCTTCATACCCATACTGCGAGCAGGTTGGGTAATAGATGCAACTGGGTGGAAACCAGGGCGAAATAGCTGCCTGATAAAAGCGTATCAACTTTAGAGCAAGCCAGCGCATCACATTACTCAAGCGGCTCTTTGCCGATAGTGAACGCACATGACTCTGCGCCCTGCCCCATACACGTGCATTGCTCGACCGCGAAGCGCCGCCCACCGCTGACCCAGGCGGTTGCCTCTTCAATAATGCCGCGGGCAACATAAAACACCGGCGCCGGTTCAGGGCGGGTGATGCAGTTCGAGCAGCGCGTAATATGGTACATGAACTGGCCACGTTCTTCTTCGACATGGCTGGACTGGTCGCTGAAGCGATCAAAAGTCTGCGCGGTTGCATTGAGCGCAATCTTGAGTTTCATCGTGATCGGCATCAACTTGAGCGCCAGGTCGGCCATGCCGAGCAGCGGGCCGAATTCCTTGAGGCCCAGCGTAAAGGCAACCCGCCCGGCGCGCAATTCCAGGCCACGGGCGCCACGCGGTCCATACATCGTGCCCAGCGCCACCGACCATGAGGAAATCGCCTCAAACGGGAATTCCCGCTTCAAGTCGTTGGGTGGGTATGCTTCGATGTACTGAGGCAGATCGGCCAGACGTAGCAGTGCTTTCACGCCGTTTACACCCATCACTTCTTCAAGCGACAGGAAGCAAAGGCGACCGATCTTGTTTGGGTAGTGCAGGCCACGGAAGGCTTCTACTGTCGTCATGGGCTCTCTGGCTCCTTACACACTTTCAGAGATAACGGCAGCACTCAGGCCGTATCGCCCCTAATAATAACAGAAAAAGATTGATTCTGCACCACTGTCTTGCGTCCAGGATGCTACTGGCGGGTAAGTTCCCAGACCAGGTGCTCAAGTTCCGGCATAATCAGCTTTTCGAGCGCCAGTTGCACCGCTGCGGTGGAACCGGGTAGTGCAAAAATCAGGCTGCCTGCCGCTACCCCGGCGGTTGCTCGCGAAAGCATTGCGGCTGCACCGATATCGGCGTAGGAAAGCATTCGGAACAATTCACCAAAACCAGGCAGGCGTTTGTCGAGCAATCCGTCAACCGCTTCGAAGGTGCTGTCCCGCCGGGCAATGCCGGTGCCGCCATTGGTGATAATGACCCGGCAGCCTTCGGCCCGATAGCGATCAACCAGGTTCGCAATTGCCGCCGGATCGTCAGGTACTACCGTATATGATACCACATGATGTCCAGCAGCGTTTAATGCTGCCCGAATAGCCGCCCCACTACTATCAGTTTCGGGAGTTCGAGTATCGCTGATGGTGATAATACCGCAGGCGATTTCCTGGCGATTTGCGGTCGCAAGTTGTCTGTGTTCCTGATATGCCATCGGTTCGTTGCTCATACGGCAGCAGGCGCTACCTACAGCAGCGGTATTGTGCCCGTATATGGTACCACTACTGCTTTACTCTGTCCACTAAGATCAATAGCACCTCGGAACCATTTCGGCGTAGTACATAATTTCCGCCACCAGTGTTGATGCCGGCTGCAGCCAGGGCTTTTTCGCCTGCGGTCGCGTGGAAAGCACCGTCTTTCCTACCGGAGTCGGCCCTTCCTTAGCGTTTGCCGATGGCGGCGGCCAGTTCGCGTTCGACCATGTTGACGATCAGGTCGTCGAGCCGGTCGACGGTATAGGCTTGTTCGCCGGCGGCCAGCGGGCTGCTTTCGCCGGGAGCACCGCTGCCGGCACCGGGCTGGTAGGTCAGGAAAATGAAGCGACCGAGCGTCATCTGGGCGATCTGACGCAGCACGTATTCGGCCTGTGGGTCGGTGTTGCTGGCGGCAATCGGGAAGATTTTCAGGCCGCGCGCCACGGCGCCCTGAGTCTCGCTCAGATAATGGCTTTGTGCCTGCGGATCAAGGTGTGGTCCGGCATCGGCGACCAGAAATACCAGTTTCACGGCGCCGGCGCTCCAGTTTACGTTGTTCACGGCCTCGGCCAGAGCTGCATCGACGGCCTCGGGCGTGTCGCCACCGCCGTCGGCGACCAGGGCCCGCAGTTCGCTGCGGAAGGCAGCAACATCGGCGGTAAAATCGAAGCTGCGGGTGACGTATTCGTCGCCTTCGTCGCGATAGGCAACCAGGCCGAAGCGCAGGTTCGGGCGCGGCTCGAAGCTGTCGATGCGGGCGGCGATGTCATCGATGGTATCCTGAATGCGGCGCAACTCGTCGCCCATCGAGCCGGTGGTATCAAGCAGGAAGAGCAGATCCAGCGCCAATTCCTGTGGTAACGCTGCTTCGGGCAGCGCCAGTTCGATGCGCTCGGAAGAATGGCGGGCGAAGCTGCTCTCGCTGCTCCGGCCATCATAGCCGGCCTGGACGCGAAACTCGGTAATGTTTTCGGGTACATCGGCGGCTGCCGGCAAAAACAGAGTTTGCCCGCCGGCAGTGGTTTTGCCTACGAAGACCCGGGTGTCGCCGGCGAACACGGCAACTTCGGCATCGAAGAGCGGCAACTGGTCGGCACCGAGCACTTTGATGAAATAGCGTTCGCTGACATCGACCCGGCGCACATCGTTGCCGCGGTAGTCGGCCAGGTAATTGAGATACTCGGCGAACTGCTCATTATCGTCGATCTCGCCGGCCTTGAGGTCGGCCGGGCCACCCTGGGGCCGGCGCGCAGCCGGGCTATCGTCGCCGGCCCCGGCGCCGGACGGCGCGGTGGCTGCCGGCGCGAGTTCAGCGGAATCGGCGGCGGGCATCTCGATCGGCGCTTCAGGCTCAGCTATGCCGGCAGATTCTTCGGCGGCCACATCGGGCAGTGCCTCCGCTTCGGCAGCCGGCTCTGCCTTGCTGCCATCCGCTTCCACCCGATCTGCCGGTGCCGCGGCAGCCGGCTCTTCACCTGACAGGCCCTCGTTAACTTCCGTAAATACCTGCGAGGTTTGCTGGCCGCAACTGCTGAGCAGCAATGCCATAATCAGGGCCAGGACGGCGAACAGCGGCAGTGAACGAAAACGGTGCGAACGCATATGGAACCTCCCGAATGAGTATGCCGTAACGGCGGAATCTGTCGGCGGCCACTGGCCACCTGCTGGATTGACGGCGCCGCTTCACAAAAAGTTCCCCCATTGAAACGCTCCAACGCTCCAACGCTCCAACGCTCCAACGCTCCAACGCTCCAACGCTCCAACGCTCCAACGCTCCAACGCTCCAACGCTCCAACGCTCCAACGCTCCAACGCTCCAACGCTTTCCGGTACTGTTTTCCTAGTCAAAAACGTTGATGGTATGTGTTACAATGCGCATATTGAGACATTACGATTCGCTTACCTTGATGCGCTGTCTTTTGCCCATAGCCTGGCCTGAGGCGTAAGGAGTTTCATATGCGCCGCTTTCGTACTCCCGGCATTTTGTTCGTTGTCGGTGTTCTCCTGCTTACCTCACTGGGCACCCTGCTCCCACCGGCTCAGGCCCAGGAAGTGTTGCTGATTGTCAATGATACGGGTGATGAGGAGCTGTTCGATAGCGATAATACGGCGTGTGAAGATCCCTGCACACTCTACCGGGCGCTTCAGGCAGCCAACAACAATAGTGGAACAGTGCGAATTACGTTTCAGATCCCGGTCGAGCAACTTGATCCGGGCAGTACGAATGGCCGGCGAACCTGGACAATTGCGGTCAGCGATCCGCTGCCGCCGATCCAATCTAACACAATCATCGATGGGAGCACGCAGATCGATGCAAACCTGCTCGGCCCGGAGATTATCCTCGATGGCACCAACGCCACCGGCACCGGCGGGTTGCAGATTGCGGGCGACAATGTAACGATCAAAGGTCTGGGCATTATTAATTTTGGGCTGAGTGTGCAGACTGAGCCAATAGCCGGGATTTCGGTGAACGGCAGCAACAATGTGATCCAGGGCAATTTTATCGGCGTCGACAAATTCGGTGAGGTGGCGGCGCCAAACGATGGGCCGGGCATCGATGTGCAAGACGGCGAAAACAACCTGATCGGCGGCAATGTCAGTGGTGGGCAGGCTGAGACGATCCGGAATGTGATTGCCGGCAACACGAGTGACGGGGTATTGATCAGCAGCCAGGCGACGAATACGCGCGTGCAGGGCAATTATATCGGGGTGAATTTGCCGCCGCTGCAACCCTGGCAAACCATTCCCAATCAGGGCAACGGCGTGCATATCGTTGGCAGCTTTACCTCGGGGAATCTGATTGGCGCGGCGGCGAATGCGGCGCTTTCCGGCGAAGGCAATATTATTTCGGGCAACGAGCGCTGGGGTGTACGCATCAGCGACTCGCCGGGCAACGAAGTCAATGGCAATACAATTGGTATCGACGATGCCTTTACCAATAGTGCTATCCCCAACGGCACCAGCGGTGTTGGCGGTGGCATCGGCATTTTTGCGACTGGCGTGATTACCGGCAACCAGGTTGGCGGGCCGGGCGCGGCGGCGCGCAATGTGATTGCCGGCAACAATGGCCCCGGCATTCGAGTCGACGGCAATCGCCTCGCCGAGACGACCATCGTCAACAATGTGATTGGCCTCGGCTTTAATTTTGCGCCGATTGCTGGCGGCCCGCAGCAACCCTATGGCATCTACCTGGCGAATGGCGTTAACTCGACGCGGATCGGCGGGGCCGGTAGTGAACGCAATGTTATTGGCGATATTGCCGGTTCGGCGATTTTCATTGAGGGCCAGTTCGAGCAAGGCGTTATTAATCGAGACTCGAGAAATAATGCCATCTACAACAATTGTATCGGCATCGCGCCGATGACAACCGGCGGTGTATGCAATACGGCGCGTGCCAACAGCGGTGCGGGCATCGCGATTGACTCCAATGCCTCCGGTACAATTATCGGCGGAGATGACCTGACACTGGCCAATCTGATTGCCAACAACACCGGTGACGGCATCCAGTTTACCGGTACTCCGCCGATCAGCGGTACCGTGATTGGCGGCAATACCATCACGAATAATGGCGGCAATGGCATTCATTTTAATGCTGCCCAGGTCGAAAATACGCTTATCGGCAGTGAAACGGTAACAACGACGATCCTGAGCAATGCCGGTGTTGGTGTGCTCATGCAAGGCACGACGATCTCGAACACGGAAATTGCTGCCACGGCCATCATTACCGGCAATGCCGGTGATGGGCTCCGCATCCAGGGTGAAACAGTTGAAAACACGCAAATTGCAGCGCAGACAATTGATCGCAATGGCGGCAATGGCATCAATGTAAGCGGCAATCTTGTGCGCGATACCAGCATGGGCACCGATGCGGTTGCGATGTCGGTCTCGAATAACAGCGGCGACGGTATTATCCTGCGCAGTGACTCGGCAGACCCGCAGGCAGCGGTGATCGGTACGACCATTCGCGGTATCGACGAAAGCTTCGCGGGTTTGACCCGGATCGAGAATAATCTCGGCAATGGTGTCAGCATCACCAATGCTATGATGCTGTCGCTCCGCTTTGTTTCGACCAGCCGCAATGCCGGCGACGGCATCCTCTTCAATAGCGAGGTGTTGACCAGTTCCATTCTTTCCAGTACCAGCTCGGAGAACCAGGGCGACGGTATCTCGATGAATGCGGGCGCCGATAGCACGATGAGTTTGCTGCGCCTGCAGGCCAATGGCGGCCAGGGTCTGGTGGTAACTGATACGGAACAGGTGATTTTTAATAACAGCCTGGTATTCAGCAATACGCTGGATGGCTTGCGACTGTTCAATACCAGCCGCAGCGATGTGGTTTCCAATACCATCGGCTTTAATTTCGGCAATGGCGTGATTATCGACAGCAATGGCTCGCCCGAATCGCGGATCACGCGCGTGGTGATGAACACCATCACCGACAATCGGGCCGACGGGGTGCGGATTACTCGCACCGGCAGCGGACGCTACGTCGAACAGGTGCGGGTCACCGAAAATGTGATTTCGCGCAATGCACTGGCCGGAATCGAGCTTGAGCCGTCTACCGGCGGTTTGCCTGGTGAACTCAGCAATCCAAACCACGACATCAATCCGCCGGTGGTGGAGCCCGGCCCGCTGGCTTTGCGGCTGAACCAGGCCGGTCTGCTCTCGGGCTATGTGCTCACGCCGACGGTGCCAATTACGCCGACCTTCCCACCGGAGCCGAACCCGGACATTCAGCCGCCGGCGGCCTGTGCGGATTGTGTGGTGCATGTTTATGCGCCCGACCCCGAGCTGGCAACGCCGGACGGCCAGGGGCATACGCTGCTGGGCCAGGCCGCAGTGAATGATGTCGGCTTCTTCCAACTGGAACTGGTCGGCGTGCCGCCGCTGCCGCCGCAGATCCTGGTGACGGCCACCGACGGCTATGGCAACACCTCCGAATACAGCCAGTTCGCTGCCGCGGTCGGCCTGGCCATCGGCCCGTCACGTGCGGTGACGGTGGCGCCGGGCGATACCATCACTTTCACGCACCGGGTTACCAATACCGGTACCGTCGATATTACCGATGTGGCGCTGGCCGCCGAGTCGGAGTTGGGTTGGCCAATTACGAATGTGGCAATTGGCTCGCCCTTCCTGGAGGCGCAGCAGTCGACAGCGGTGACGGTGACGGTGCAGGTGCCGGAAGGGCCGGCCGACAATGTGCTGGCCGGCGTTGTGGATGAACTGACGGTGACGGCGAGTAGTGCCGTCGGTGGCGTTTCGGCGGAAGTGCTGAACCGCAGCACGGTCAGCGAACGTTTTGTGCTGACGGTGACGCCGCTGAGTCGTAGCGGTAGCAGCATACCGAGCGAATCGACTGACAATCCGACCTTCATCAATTATGTGCATACCCTGCGCAACATCGGCAATATCAGCGGTACGGTGACACTGGTAGCGACGACCGACCTGGGCGAACCCTGGACAACGCTGGTCTCCCCGCGCTCGGTCACCCTGGGGCCGGGCCAGTCGGCGGATGTGACGGTACAGGTGCTGGTGCCGCAGGGGGCGCAGGGCGGCACGATAGCAGTGACCGAAACGCAGATCTCCGGGACGGATAATAATACGCGCATTACACTGACCGACACAACCACGGTGGTGGTTGATCCACGGGCGATTCTCTTCGGCCCCGAGAATTCGCCGCAGGCGGCGGCGGGTGAGACCGTGCCGCTCTGTTATACGGCAACCAACCAGAGCAACGGTACGCAGAGCTTCCAGATCAACGCCGGCTCATCGCTGGGCAGTCAGATCACCTTCCGCTCGGATACGCCGGGGGTACCGCTGCTGGCCAACAATATCTTTGTTGTCGGCACCGGCACTGGAAACAACTCTTTCCAGTTCTGCGTTGATGTCACAGTGGCGGCGCGGGCGCTGCCGGGGCAGGAAGACACGATCACGGTGTTCCTGACGACACCGCCAGCCCAGGGCAGTGAGGTGATTGGCGGAGCCAGCGTGATCAGTACCATCGATATTGCCCTCGGCGGGGTGTTCCCGCGGCTCTGGCTGCCGATCATTCGTTTGAATTCCTGAACTCTGGCTGTTGTCGCGGGATCATGGCCGGCAAAACCGGCCATGATCCCCTGACAAAACTGTCTTATTGACACGACTTACGCAGTCGGCGTGGTTGCTCGCGCCGCAACGGGCGTTTTTCGCCTGCGGCAGCAAGGAAGGACGCTCTTTTTTGTTCGTTTTGGCGGCATTGCCGCCAAAACGAACAAAATAAACGGTTTTCCTTGCTGCCGCAGGCGAAAAAGGTGATCGCGGTCGCCACCGCGTAAGTCCTGTTGTTGAGGGCCGCAGGCCCAGAACAATTACCTCAGGAGGCATTGTATGCATAGCCGTCTGCGATTTATCAGCCTCTTCTTCTGCATGGTGCTGCTGGTAGCCATGTTGCCCCTGGCGACGCCGGTGCATGCTCAGGAATTCACGGTCAATTCGACGAACGATCCCGGGAACGGCACCTGTGATGCCGCCGAGTGTACGTTGCGTGAGGCGCTGACTGCGGCACAGTCCGGCGATACGATCAATATCACGGCGACGGGTACGGTGCAACTGAATACGGCGCTACCACGGCTGGATCAGGGTGGCCTGACGATTGCCGGGCCGACCGACGGCCAGGGCCGTCCGGCGCTGGTGCTCAACGGTACCCTGGTTTCGGGCTTCGGCCTGAATGTGGTATCGAGCAACAATACGATTCGCAACCTGGCGTTTGTCGGCTTTCTCGGCGCGGAAAGCAGCAATGGCGGATCGGCGATACGTGTCGGCTATAACGATACCGCTCCCGCCGCAGTCAGCGGCAACCAGATCTACAATTGTTACCTGGGAACAACTGACGGTGCCAATTTGCCGACGACCCAGAACGATTTTTATGGCCTGTTGCTGGATGCCGGGGCGCAGAATACGACGGTCGGCAGCCAGAGCCAGCCGAACGTGATCTCGGGCAATCGGCGGGCCGGGGTCTACATCGGTGATACCACTAATGCGCAGGCGCTGGCCATCAGCAACAATGTCATCAGTTACAACTATATCGGCACCAACCGCGATGCAACTGCGGCCATCAGTACCAGCGACAATAGCTTTATTGCCGGTGTGGTTGTCGAGAACCGCGCCCAGAACACGACGATCGGGCCGGGCAACTGGATCAGCGGCAACAAAGGCGGCGACCTGGCCCGTGGTGCCGGTGTGCAGGTTTTGAGCACCGAGACGAGTGCCTCTGATCGGCGCGCCACCGATACGGTAATCAAAGGCAATTATATCGGCCTGGGTCGTGACGGCAGCAGTTTCAAGGCGCTGCCGAACCTGATCGGGGTGGCGATTCGCGGTGTTTTCGGGCCGGTCAATACGGTCGTTGGCGGCCCGACCGCCGCCGACCGCAACTATATTGCGGGCAACGAGCAGATTTTTGTTGATGGGCGCAACAGTTCGACCTTGCCGAGTGGCCTGGGGATCTGGTACAGCAGCACCGGGCCGGCGCCGGGGAGCGTGATCCGGAACAACTATATCGGCTGGGATCCGCTCGGCAATCCGCTCGGCAACGATAGCGACGGCATTCTGATGCAGCAAAACGGCAGTGCCATCAGCGGTTTTGCGTCTGCCGCAATCCTCGATAATGTCATTGGTGCCAATGGCGGCGACGGCATCGATATTCTCTCCAGTAATGATATCGTGCAGGGCAATATCATCAGTGTCGACCCGGATGGGTTGGGCCTGTCGCTCGCCTCAATCAATGGGCGCTACAGCATCAATCTGCGTGGCGGCAGCGGCCACCAGATCGGCGGGAGCGCGGCCGGCGAGCGCAATGTGATTTCCATCGGCGGCGACCGGGTCGGTATCGGGGTTGTGGCGGATACAACCAATAATACGGCGGCAAGCAACGTGACGATTGAAGGCAATTATGTCGGCGTCGGCAGCGACGGCAGGACACCGCTCTGGAATGTTCCCCCGGAAGGCGGCACCGGCATTGTGATTGAGGGCAGCAGCGGGAACACGGTTCGCCGCAATGTGGTTTCCAACAATTACTATGGGATGCGCCTCGGTGAAGACGGTACCGGTAAAAATGCCGATAATAATATCATCGAAGGCAACTTCGTCGGTACTGATGCCAGCGGTTTGTTGCTGGGCGCCAATGCGGTACCGAATTCGTTGACTGGTATCCTGGTGCGCCATGGTAGTGGCAACGAGTTTCGCAATAATATCGTCGCGAACAATGGGCGTATCGCCGGCAACATCGATTTTCTTGCCGCCGGCATCTATTTCGATGGCAGTGATACTTCGAATAATCTGCTCGCTTCCAACCGTATCTTCAACAACTTCAGCACCCTGGCCCAGCCGCGGGCCGTTTCGGGCGTGATACTGTCCGGCAGCAGTTCCAGTAACCGGCCCGATCAGATCCGTATTACGCAGACCGAAACCGGCGGCAATGGTGCTGCCAATGGGCGCGGCATTCAAGTAGATCCCGGTGCTAATAACGGTATCAATACTCCCTCCAATATCGTGCTCGCCGACGGTACCCCGCCGACCGCCCTGGTCAGCACCGATTGTGCCGGATGCACGGTCGAAGTGTTTAGCGGTATCAACAATGAGGTGAACCTGAACAATGTCAATTCCGAGGGGCCGGTGTACCTGGGCAGCGGTACGACCGACGGTAGCGGCAATGCCACGGTGTCGATCGACGGCTGCGGCAACTTTGTCACTGCTACGGTCACCGATGCCAGCGGCAATACCTCGGAGTTCAGCCAGGCCTTTCCCGATAGCGGCAATGTCTGTTCGCTACCCGATTTCAGCCTGACCGGCCCCAGTCCCGCGTCGCCGCAGGAAGTCACCGCCGGCAACTCGATTGTCTACGAGTTTACGCTGCTTAATACCGATGGCGCCGAGCGCACATTCGACATCAGCCGCAGTTCTTCACAGGGTTGGGCCGGCTTGCCGATCCCGACCAGTGTGACGCTGGCCGGCGGCGAATCGCAGACGATCAGTGTGGAAGTGACCGTGCCGCCGGGTGCGCCCTTGACCGCCAGTGATACGACCACGCTGCTGGTGCGTACCGGCCTGGTCGAGAAATCGCTCGACGCCGTGACCACGGTGCGCGAGGCGACCGGGCCACAGGCGTCGATTTCGGGCAACCAGAGTGAGGAAATCAGCAGCGCCGGTGGGCAGATTACCTTCGAACATACGGTGACCAACGTTGGTGATACGGCCGGCGCCTTTGCGATTGCCGCCGCGCCCGACGCGACCAACGGCATGCCGGTGGACTGGATCGGCACGCCGACGCTGGACGATGCCAACCTCGATCCCGGTGCGAGCACCACGGCGCGCCTGGTCGTCACAGTGCCGTCGGGCGTCGCCGCCGATACGATAGCCCGCGTCCGGTTGACCGTCACTGCCGGCACCAGCAGCGCCAGCGCGGTCGACACTGTTACAGTGACCTTTGCGCCGGGCCTGGAATTTACGCCGGAGACAACCCAGACCCGCAGCAGCGCGCCTGGCGTGACGCTCGATTTCAGCTACACGCTGACCAACACCGGCAACGGAACTGATAGCTACGTCATCAAGCCGCAACCTGGCGGTTTCCCGGCAGGCTGGAGCGTCAACACGATTAATCTGACCGACGTAGCAGCCGGTGCGAGCGAGCAGGTTACCGTACGGGTGACAATTCCGGCCGGCGCTGACGAGGCGACTGGGCAATCGGTGGCGATTGAAGCCAGTTCGGTCGCCGACCCCGGCCTGGTTGAAGTACGTGACATCAGCATCACGGTGCTGGGTGCCGCCGCGCCGCTGATCAACCCCGACCCCGCGCCGCCGGCTCCGGTCGATGTGCGCAGCAGCATTCAGACCATCACCTTCACTCACGTGGTGAGCAATACCGGCAATAAAGCAGCGCCGTTTGCCATTGATGTGCCAACTTTTCCGAGCGGCTGGTCTGCGCCGACTGTACTGAATAATACCTGTGGCATCTCCATCACCAAGGGCGATGCCTGTAGTTTCGCCCTGGCAGTGACCGTGCCGCAGGATGCCGATGCGCGCGATTACACCGTGACCGTGCAGGCGACGGCGCAGGACAGCGAGGCGACCCGGACGACGCTCGACAACACGGTGACGGTGCAGGCCTTCCCGGATCTCGACATTGGCATCACGCCGGATGCTGCCTCGGGCGATCCCGGCAGCGAGTTGATCTACACCATCACGGTGACCAACACCGGCAATGGTGCCGACAGTTACGATCTGGCGCAAAGCATCAGTGGGCCGACCGGCTGGACGGCAGCGATCACGCCGACGCAGTTGACCGATCTGCCGCGTGACGGCAGCACCACTGCCACGTTGGCCGTCGGTGTGCCGCAGGGCGTCGACGCGACCACCGGCACTGCCAATGTCACGGTGGTCGGCACCTCGCTGCTGTCGGCGACGGTGCAGGCCACTGCCATCGTGATCGCAGACATCAATGAGATCCCGGGGGCGGCGATTTCGCCCGGCACCACGAAGAATGCCAATCCCGGCGATACCGAGCCGGAAATCGTGACCTACAATCACACGGTCACCAATACCGGCAGCATCCCCTTGACTTACACTATCGCGCTGAGCAACAGCCTGGAGGCCGCGGGCTGGACGGCCGGCGCAGAGCCGGCAAGCTTCGCACTGGTGCCGGGCGCGACGCAGGACATCGTGGTCAGCGTGACAGCGCCGGCGGGCGCGGAGGGCGATCCAAACGAGACCGTGGTGCGGGTATTGGACGGCAGCACTGAACTGGCGTCCGCCGTCAACATCACCCAGGTCGGGCCGATTTTCGGCGCCTTCCTGGAACCGAACGTCAATGCCGGTGTAATTCTGCCGGGTGCGACGCGAGTATACACCCATACTTTGCGCAATACCGGTTCGAGTGCCGACACCTACACCTTCGAGACGGTGGCGGCGCTGGGTTGGCAAACGGCTGTCATGCCATCCTTTACCACACTGGGGCCCGGCGAGAGCACCATCATTTCGGTAGAGGTGACGGCGCCGACCTCGGTGATCTCGGGCAGCGTCGATTACGCCCGTGTCCAGGTGCTGTCGGAGAACAACCCCGATCTGGTGCAGGATCCGCGGGCACAGGCCGAAGAGCAGACGACCGTGCTGCAAACCGTGGGCGTGGACGTGTCGCCGCGGCCCTTCGTGCGGGTCACGCCGGAGAGCGGCGAAGTGACGCTGGAAATGTTTGCGATCAAGAACCTGGGCAACGGGGTCGATACCTTCGATGTGCGGGTGCGCAACGACAAAGGTTGGTCAACCAGTTTTGCGCTGCCGAGCGGCGAGATCTTCACTACCATTGCGCGGGGCGGCTCCTCGCAGTTGCGAGTGAAAACGGTGGTACCGCCGGACATCAGACTGGGCGAATTCAGCATCGTCACGATCGAAGTCGTGTCGCGCAGCGATCCGACGAAACTGGCGACGACCCAGGCCATCCTGGTCTACCCGGATACGCGCACCTTCGTACCCGATCCGCCGGTGCCGGGAGAGACCTTCCGAACCTATCTACCGATTGTGCGACGAGCGTTTTGATGAAAATACTACTACTCAACGGCCCGAATTTGAACATGTTGGGCCGGCGTGAACCGGAGCACTACGGCGCCACCACGCTGGCCGAGATCGAAGGCGCTTTGCAGAAGCGTGCCGAGGCCTCCGGTGTGATGCTGCTGAGTTTCCAATCGAACCATGAGGGGGCGCTGATCGATTGCTTGCAGGCCGAGGGCCATGACGCCGCCGGGATCATCATCAATCCCGGCGCGCTGACCCATTACGGGTTGGCGCTGCGTGACGCGCTGGCCATGCTGGCAGCGCCGGTGATCGAAGTGCATCTCTCGAACGTCTACCAGCGCGAGGAGTTTCGCCATCGCTCGGTGGTAGCACCCATCGCCCGCGGCCAGATCACCGGCCTGGGTTGGCGCGGCTACCTGCTGGCGCTCGACTGGCTCATTTCCGAGCAATAAACGGTTTCCCGCCCTGCCGGAGGCGATTCGGGCCTGAACTGCGGCAGCAAAGAAGCGCCCCTGGTGGTCTGACCAGGCGCAACCGTAGGGTTGCGTGCGGTCTGACCGGATCGGTGGGCGCACGAGCGATCACCGGAGCATGCGCGAACTTCCCGGCGCCCACCGGCCAGGTCGGTCGGTGCCAGCGGTCACAATAATCTGGTCAGACCACTCGTGCGGCCGGCATCAATGCCGGCTGCGCAAGTCAGGTTATTTTGTCGGCCGTGCGAGTTGCTCGCGCAAGTCCTGCCCTTCGCGAGCGTGGTCGTAGAAGCGCCAGGTAGGATAAGCAAAGGCAATGTCGGGATGGTTGGCGAACTCGCGCAAAATCGCCTCAAGCAGCAGTTCGGCGGTGCCGCGCCGCCGCCGTGGCTCACAGAGATAGCGGATCGTCAGCGTGACGCCGTGCTGATCGATACCGGTGTAAACGCGCGGCGTCAGTTTGCTGTAAAAAATCAGGTAATTGTGCGAAGCGGCGCGCAGCGCATTTTCGGCGGTTTTGCCGGCATCGCTGCACTGCCGGTCGGCGATGTCGCTGAGGATCTGCTTGGCGCGCTCCCAGTTGCTCTCGAAGGTTACCGTAATCGGGATCTCGTTCCAGATATACTGAAAGCCGCCGGTGTAGTTGGCCAGCGAATGACTGAAAACATGGCCATTGGGCAGGTGAATAATCCGCCCGGTGCTCTGGTCGGCATCGACCCAGTTGCCGATTTCGAGCAGCGTAAATTGAAACAGTCGGATATCGATCACATCGCCGGCATGCTCGCCGAGTTGCACCCGGTCGCCGACGCCAAAGGGCCGGCGCCAGACGATGAACAACCAGCCGAAGATATTCATGACCGGATCCTTCAGCGCGATCGCCAGGCCGGCCGAGAGCAAACCCAGGAAAGTCGCTACATCCTGAAAGCCGCCCGGAAACCAGACTCTTCCCACCAGCAGCATCACCACCACATACATCACCGCACGCGAGCTCTTTTCCCAGCGATAGTGCAGGGTCGGATCATGCACTCGCGCATGCGCAATGCGCACCACAATTCGGCGCAGCAACCAGGCACTAAGCAGCACTACCACAGTGAGGAACAGCTTGAACTGGGTCTCCGGCGGCATGCCGAGCGCGTTGTGCAAATAGTTCAGGACTTCATCCATAAAAAGGTCATCTGTCGTTCCGCTATGGTTCGATGGCGCTCAGAATGCCTTTGAGCAGGGCGGCAAAGCGCGGCCTGGCGGCCACGCCGGCTGCAAGAACCTCGGCGTGGTTGGCGGGCGGGCCATCGGGCAGCGCCAGATTGGTGATCAGCGAGAAGCCCAGTACGCGCATCCCGGCATGGCGCGCAACGATAATCTCCGGCGCAGTCGACATGCCGACCGCGTCGGCGCCGAGGCTGCGCAGCATGCGCAGTTCGGCGGCGCTCTCAAAGTGCGGTCCACTCAACATCAGGTAGACGCCCTCGCGCAGCGTGATTCCCTGGGCGGCGGCGACCTGACGGGCCAGCGGTACCAGTTTGTTCTCGAAGGCATCGACCATAGGCGGGAAACGTGGCCCGAGCCGATCATCGTTGGGGCCGCGCAATGGGTGATGGCCGAGCATCCCCGGCAAAAAGATCTGGTCGCTGATGCGCATAATATCGCCGACCTGCCAGTCGGCGCGCAGGCCGCCGGCGGCATTGGTGACAATCAGCGTGTCGCAGCCCAGCGCGTGCAGCACCCGCACCGGGAAGGTAATCTCGGCCATACTATGGCCCTCATAAAAATGAAAGCGCCCGCGCAGCGCCGCCACCGGCTGATTGGCCAGGGTGCCGATCGCCAGTTCGCCGCGATGACCGGGCACCTGGGGGACAAAGAAACCGGGAACGTCGGCATAGGGAATGACTGTCGCGGCGCTCATCTCATCGGCAAGCGCACTCAACCCCGAGCCGAGGATCAACCCGATCCGCGGGCGAATCGCCATATGCGCTGCAATAACGGCCTGCGCCGCCTGAATCTGTTCGTACATAAAGATCTGACCTGTGTCGCTATGAAGGAGCCATCCGGCATATGGATGGACATCGTAACATATTCTATTCGAAAACGATAATGAACTGTTGATACCAGATCCGCATGCACCGTTACCGATTGATTGGCGATTGTGGCGAACTACGCCCGCCACAATCGTCAATCAATCGATACCTTACCCGAATGTGGTATCAGCCGCAGCACTTAGATGCGGCTGAGCAATTCGCGTTTTTTGGCTTCAAATTCATCGACCGAGAGGATACCGCGGTCACGAAGGGCGGCAAGTTCTGCCAGCGTATGCTGAATATCCGAACCGGCGCGGGGATGCTCGAAGGCAGGGGCAGCAACCGGAAAATAGCCGTAGCCCTGGTCGTGATGTTGTTTGGCTGCCAGCAAGGCGCGCTTGAATTCGAGTGGGGCGGCAATCTGCTCCATCGCATTGTCGGCTTCTTCGGCGGCGGTCAGCACCGTCAGCGTACCGAAATTGAACATGCGGCCAGGCATGCTCTGGCGCAGTTCCACATCGTTGATCTTGCCAAGTGAAGAATCAAGAACAACTTTGCTCAATACCCCGCGTATCTGCAAGACCCGGCGTTCGGTAATGACATATTGCTCGGCATTCCAGCGCAGATAGTCGATCAGACCACTGATCAATACGATCAGAACACCGATGCAACAGACGATTAGCATCAATGTTCCGCCGGAGATACTACTGAAGAACGGTGCCGGGTTAGGGAATGCCGAATAGGAAAGTAATCCGGCCGCAATCAGCACTGCTGTTACGACGACTTCAGCAATAATGCGGCTAATAAGCACAAATATATGTTGGCGACCCACATAAAGAACTTGCTCATCGTCGGCGAGCAGTTCATCGAGATAGGCCATAAGAACGTTACTCCCCTGCGTGACATGATCGATACAAGCTTATAAGCAATCCTACGAGAACCAGGAACCGGAGAACCAGAAACCGGATGGACGTTGCGACTCAGACAGCATTGTGCTATATTCTAGCGCACCGATATTACGATTGTAAACCATAGTCGCGCAAAATATCTTCTAGAAAAGCCACAGAGCGCAGATCGCGTTCGATGATGGTTCGTACGTAGACACGTAGTACCTGGCCGACTTCGCGGCGCAAACCAGCCGAAAGCTGCATATGTTCCGCTGCTGCAAATGCATCGCCAGCCGGTCCGCCGGTTTGCAGGTAGCGCAGCAGCTTGAAGGCGCCCAGACTGATCGGCAGCGCACCGCGATCGGTGGCTGCGTCACGCGGGCAGAGTACACCGCCCAGCAGCGGACTGAAGCGATCGGCATCTTCGCCGAGCACCTCCTGGCACACCGGGCAGCGGTGCAACTGTGGGCGATAGCCGACCAGTTGCAACAGGCTCAGTTCGAACACGCGCAGCACCAGGTCGAGTTGCTCGCTGCTGTCGAGCGCGGTACAGGTGCGCAACAGCAGCCGAAAGATGGCCGGACTGGCCTCTTCTTCCTGGATCAGCCGGTCATACAATTCGGCCATATAGTAGGCACAACTGAGGCGTCCCAGGTCGCTGCGCATCCGATCAAAGGCGTGCAGCGTCTGGCTCTGGGTGACAATGTCGAGGTTGCGCCCGATGGCCAGCAACAGGCCGGCGTGGGTGAACAGTTCGAGATGCCCGGCCAGCCGGCTGCTCGTCTTGCGAATGCCTTTGGCGACCACCCGGCGTTTGCCGCCCGGCGTCACCAGCAGCAACAGGCGGTCGGCCTCACCGAAATCGCTGCGCCGCAAAATAATCGCTTCACTTCGATAAATGCGATCCGGCATATGTTATACCAATTCGAATTGCGGACTCCGCATATCGACAACCGTTCTAGCCGATACGAACGCCACATCGCGGCTCGTCACTTGTCACTTGTCACTCTTCACTTGGTATTATGACCTGTTCAGTCGTTCCGCCAGCGCAGCAATCGCATCAGCGGCACTGGCGGCGGCACTTTCCCGGCGACGGCTGTCCAGCAGCCCTTCAACTCGCTGCAAACTGGCGTCGACGGCTTCGCCGCTGATGCCGAGTTGTTCGCAGGCGGCGGCATAGAACCGCAGTGCCGCCGCGATCCGGGCCAGATCTGCGGCGGGCAATGCGGGCTCCAGCGGTTCGATATCGCCGCTGACACCGTAGCCTGCCCGTTGCAAGACGGCCAGCAGCGCGGCTACGTCGCCTTCAGGCAGCAGCCAGCGCCGTTCATCGAGCGGCGCATAATCCGGCAGGCGCAGGCGCCGATCGCGGCGCAGGCGTTCAAGCAGCAGCGGGGCATCGGCTTGCAAGACGCCGCCCCGCATCATGTGCAGCCGGCCATAGTTGCCGGCCCATTCCTGGATGGCATCCAGCACATTCGGCGGCAATGCATGATCTGTTGCTCGCCGTAGAAAGCGTTCAATCGCACCTGCATCGATGCCCTGGCGGGCCGCCCGCAGGATACTATGCCGACTTAATCGATATAACTCGACTTCGCTGCTGGTGCCGGGCGTCTTTACGTCGGCGATCCGGCTGATTTGAAAGCGCGTCAGCAGATCGGTGCCCGGCGGGACGACGATTTCGAAATTCGCCTGCACGGCCGGCGGCGGCACGGTCGCCGGATCGAGCGCTTCCCCATGGAGCACGGCGCTACCGGGCCGGCTGAGGCGAATGGCCAGCGGGCGAGCCTGGGCATCATCGGCCTGCCCAATGTCGACGAGGGCCAGCCAGTGCAGACTGCTACCGAGGCCGGCTCGCAGCCATTCGGCCAGGTCGAGGCGCGGCGTCGATGTCAATTCCAGTTCCAGCAAGAGCTCGGGCTCACGCCAGCGCAAGTGTTCGGCCAGGTCGGCGATGGCAACCCACTGAGCAGCAGGCAATTCGGCGAGCAGCGTCAGCAAGGCCCGGCGCAAGGGTGCCGGGTCGATGGAAGGCATCGGGGGGGCGAGAAAATCGGCGAATTCATCCCAGTTGCCGGCAGCCCAGTCCTGGAGCAAGTGTTGCAGGCGC
Source organism: Chloroflexaceae bacterium (assembly GCA_034437175.1). Lineage (GTDB taxonomy): Bacteria > Chloroflexota > Chloroflexia > Chloroflexales > Chloroflexaceae > DAOTUJ01. The sequence goes on from DAOTUJ010000020.1 coordinate 52,525, forward strand.
CGGTCGGGAGCCTGTTCCAGCCAGCGTCCGGCGGCTCCAGTCGGGCGCAGGTAGCCATCGGCGCTCATGCGCAGCAGGCCGGCATTGCGCAGCGTGCAGCGCAGGAAGCGCACATAGCGCCAGCGTTCTTCGGAGCGCACCATGGCTGCGTCCGGGTCGTGTTTCCAGCGGCGAGCCAGGCGTTGCAGGCTGATCCGGTTCAGGGTACCGCCGGCCTGCACTTCCAGCCGGCCGGCCTGCGCGAGTTCCAGCAGACCGACGATGCGATGTTCGAGAGCGGGCAGTGCGGCAATCCGGCTAATGGGTGCCGGTGGGCAGGATTCAATTGCGGCTGGTGCCAGTATGGTGCCGAGGACGGCTTGCAGATCGGCGGGTAGTGTGAGCTTGCTTTGAGCGGGGCCGGGCCGTGCATGCAAGAAGCCGCGCAGAAACAACTGCTCGAGGGGCGACAGCGGAGCCGTCAGGTGTGCCAGGTAGGCGCGTGGGCTGACGCAGTCGGTTGGAAAGCGCAGCGAGCCACCAGCAGCCTCGAGCAGGCCGGCGGGCAAAGGGGCACCGGCGGCACAGCAGGCCGCCAGCAAGCGCAGTTCCTCGGCAGCCAGATCAGCGATCTGCCGGGCCACCTGTTCCGGGCAGAGCATCCGTTGTGTCAGTGCCTGCACCTGGTCGGCGGCACGTTCCGGCCAGGGCGCACATGCCCAGGTGCGAGCGAGCAGTGCCCGGTCGCTGCGACTGCTACCGTCCAGGTAACGAGCCAGGTCTGCAACACATGTTTCGCGCTGCGTATGCATAAGTGGAAGGATTATAGCACAGCCGGCGCGTACAAACCACGGGAAAACGAAAGCAGGGGGTACCGAAATGTGCTGCCCGTGCGCCGCGATCCCGTTTCCGGGACGCTGCGGCTGAGGGGCGGATTGCCGGCGCCGGGGGTCATCCGCATCAGCAGCGAGCGGACGCCGGGATGTCAGCTTCCCGGAAGCTGTCCGCGCCGGCGGTTTTTCTGCAAGACGTTTCGTCATACCCACCGGGCCGGTGGGTGGGTGTTTTCCATTGAATGCGCCTGTGCACGCAGGTCGAGATTAATCGAAATCCGGGCGAGCCGGTTCTGCGTATTGCAGGCGGTTGGTAGCCTCGATGCGGGTTCCAGGGATGTCGGCGTGATCGCTAAAAGACCAGGGGCGTTGCTGATCGCGTCTGGGTGCGCTATGGCGGTGCCGGTGAAGGGAGGCAACCCTGGAGAGCAACTCGTCTGACTGATAGGGCCAGATCAGCAAATCATCGGTCGGGGTGGCAAACGGCACACTGCCGGCCGCATCAAAGGCGCGGGTCGTCAGCGCCAGGATTGGCGCGCTACAAGTCTGCCGCACCTGTTGAACCGGATCAGCTTCGACCGCGCCATTCAGCCAGTGATCGAGGATAACCAGTTCAGGCTCCACATCATCAAGGCATTCGATCAGGGTGGTACTGTCACTCGCTTCATAAACCGTGTAGCCGGCCTCGATCAGAAGATACGAAGACAACTCACGGCGAAACACGTTGCTGCTGGCAACAATGATAGGCATAACAACTCCATCACTGACTTTATTATATATGCTACGCCATAGATCGGCGGCTGTCAATGCAACAAAAGATGTGCAAACCTTGTATTTACTATGAACACAAATTATTTTTTAGCAGAAGTTTTTGCATGTGAAAAAATCGCTTAATGTTCGGATTGAGAATGTTCCGTCTGCCGGATCGGCCGTACATCGCGATAGGCACCACGCAGAGCATTAAGGCGTACACGCAACACATCTTGCAGATTGCGGGCCGAATCGCGCAGCGGATTGACCCTGGTTTCGGCGCCATAATGCCAGAACACCGGCACTTCAGCGATGCGATAGCCGCGGCGGCGGGCCAGGTAGAGGAGTTCGACATCATAAGCAGTGACGGCGGCGCTGCTCAATACCGGGGCATCATCGCCGTAGATGCGCATATGGCGAAACAGGTCGGTAGCGACTGCGGCGCTCATTGCTTTGAAGCCACACTGGGTATCCTGAATACCGCCGATAGCAACCAGGCGCACAATCGCATTGAACACCCGCCCCATCAGGTGGCGGTGCCAGGGCTCACCCTCGCGTTGCGCGCCGACACCTTCGCGTGAGCCGATTGCCAGATCATAGCCGGCGTTGATCTTTTCCCAGAGCCTGGGCCACTCCTCGAGCGGCACGGCCAGGTCGGCATCGCAAAGCAGCACATACGCACCGTGTGCAGCCAGTGCCCCGGCGCGAACCGCGAAGCCCTTGCCGCGATGATCCAGTTGCAGCAGGCGAACCCCTGGGTAACGCCGCGGAATAGCTGCCGTTGCGTCGCTGCTGCCGTCATCGACAACCAGGACTTCAGCCGAGAATGGCTGGCGGGCCAGAAACTCGATCACAGCAGTCAGGGTATGGGGCAGACGCCGTTCTTCATTGTAGGCGGGAATCACAATTGAAAGAAATGGCTGCATATTCGTCAAACTGTTGTATCCTCCAGCCACTGTTCAAGCTGTTCGGTGTTGGGCGGCAGATGGTGGCGTTTGGCCCAGAAGCCGGGCAGGGCGCGCAGGCCGGCGACCTGGCCGCGCAGGCGGGCACGGGCGGCCGGTTCGCGCAGATGCCGGAGCGAATGCAGCACATAACCGGCCTGGGCGCGCAGGAATTGCGGCCAGTAGCGGCGGAGCAAGGCAGCCGGCATGTTTTTGATCCAGACCAGCAAAAAATTGCGCCCACACTGATAGCTGGCCAGGTTCCCACCGCCGGTTGCGCTCAGCCGATGATACACGCGGGCCTGCGGCACATAGATCGTCCGCAGCCCCTGCAAGCGGGCGCGCAAATTCAAATCCACGTCCTCACAGTACATCAGCAAATCTTCATCGAACACCTGGCCGCCGCGGGCCAGGCATTGCAATGCACTTCGCCGATAGGCGGCGGCGCCGGCACATGGGCCGAAGACTTCGCTCAGCGCATCATACTGACCGCGGTCGGCCTGCCAGACACCGCGGCTACCGGGAACTCCGTTGACCTGATAGAAATCGCCGGCTGAATGCAGGTGATCGCGCCGGTCGTAGAGCAGCAACTTGCTGGCGGCAAAAGCATAGGCCGGGAAGCGTTCTAGCGCGCCGACGAGTTGGGCCAGCCAGTGCGGATCGGCCTCGGTATCGTTGTTGAGCAAGACAACGAATGCGCCGCTGGTTGCCCGAATGCCGGCATTCACTGCAGCAGCCAGCCCACGATTGATGGGCAAATGCAACAGACAAACTTCAGGATAACGATCCGCGAGCAGTTGCGGCGTATCGTCGTTACCGCCGTCTTCGACGACCGTCACCCGAAAATCGCGGCGAGTCTGGGCGCGCAGCGCATCGAGGCAGGCCGGCAGCAGCCCGGCACCATTATAACTGGGAATGATCACATCGATCATTGGCGCATCCATCGGCGCATTATACTCCGTAGCCGATTTCGGCCAGATAGGCGCTGAGCGCATCTTGCCAGGGGCGCAACTCGATGCCGAGGGCGGCGCCGGCCAGGTTGGCAAGTGGGGTACAGGGCGGCGGGCGGCTATCACGTTGAAAATCGACCAGCCGGATGGGCCGCAGCGGCACAGCGGCCTGCCCGGTGAGCTGCAAGATCACGCGGGCAAACTCATAGCGCGAGCAAGAACCCTGATTGACGAAATGATACGTGCCGTAGCAAGGTTGCCGGATCAACTGGGCAACGGCGGCAGCCACATCGACGCTATAGGTCGGGTTGCCGATTTCATCGGCGACCATACTGATGCCGGCGGCGGGCGGATTGGCGGCGAGACGCAGCACTGTGCGCACAAAATTGCGTTCGCCGCCGAACAGCCAGGCCACCCGCACGATATAAAAATCGCGCAGCAACTCACGCACGGCCTGTTCGCCGGCCAGTTTGGCGGCGCCGTAGGCATTGATCGGGGCAACCGGATCATATTCGCGATAAGGCTGATTGGCGGCACCGTCGAAGACCTCGTTGGTACTGATATAGAGCAATGGCGCGTTAAGCCGGCGACAGGCCAGCGCAACGTATTTTGTGCCCAGCCCATTCGCCCGATAAGCCAGATCCGGGTCGCGGGCGCAGCCATCGACGTTGGTGTAGGCGGCGGCATGGATCACTAGTTCCGCATTGCTGGCGAGGAGTTGTTCTATCGCCGCCGGGCCGGTCAATTCGAGGCGACTATGATCAAAGGGGATAATTTCGTGGTCGCCGGAAAGCTGGTTCAGCAGGGCGTGGCCGAGTTGTCCGCTGGTACCGGTGATGGCAATTCGCATAAGTGTGCGCTCCGTTTTTCATGCCGTTCGTATGCGGAGTATACCATGTTCCGGCGGGGTAGGGGCACAACAGGAGCGGCAGCCATGCTGCCGCTCCTGCTGTGCCCCTACTGGCGGGCCGCATCGGCATCGAGCAGGGCGCGCCCGGCCAGTTCTGCGCCGGCGGCAGCGGCGGCAACGAGGGCGGCATTATCCGGAGCCTGACTGCCGTCGGGCAGCCAGAGATTATTTTCGAAGCCGACGCGGGCGTGGCCGCCGAGGGCAGCCGCGAGCAGCACACAGGCATTTTCGCGCGGGCCAAAAGCGCAGAGACTCCAGTCCTCCGGCAGATCTGAAGTGAGAAAGGGGAGAAGATCGGCGGGTTCGGCGCGCTGGCCGCTGCTGTAGCGCCCGAGCACACAGAGCACGGACGGGCGCTCGCCGGGAATCAGGCCGCGCCGGCGCAAATCGGCGAAGCGCGCCAGGTCCTCCGGCGAATACAGAATATACTGCGGCCAGATATGTTCACGCACCAGCCAGGCCAGAAACTCAGCGGCGACACTTTCGGCGGCCTGGTCGGGAATCAATTCGCGCAGCGCCAGCGACACCGCCTCGGGCCGCAGTTCACGCACCAGCGCCATCTGCTCGCCCGCCGTATAGCGCCCGACCGCCTCGGTAGTAACCTGGATAATCAGCCGCCGGCCGACGCTGTGGCGAATGGCGGCGATGGCCTCGCGGTAGGCTGCGGCATCGAGCAGATGCGCCCCCTGACGGTCGCGCACATGAATATGGATAGCAGCGGCACCGGCAGCCTGGACAGCGACGGCAGTCGTCGCCAGTTCGGCGGTCGTCAGCGGCAGGGCCGGGTGATCGGCTTTGCTGCGGCGGGCACCGTTGGGAGCGACCATAAGCAGCATTGGGGTACGGCTCATGCTTTTTCGACCTCGGCGAGTGCGGATTCGATGGCCCGCGCCAGCTTCTCGATAATCTCATCGAGCTGGTTATCGTTAATGATAAAAGGTGGCGCCAGCAGTACATGCTCGCCATTGACCCCATCGACCGTACCGCTCATCGGGTAGCAGATCAGGCCATGTTCCATCGCGTGGGCCTTGATGCGCGTACTCAGCTTGAGCCAGGGCGCGAACGTCGTTTTCTCTTCGCGGTCGAGCACCAGTTCGAGGCCCAGAAACAGCCCGCGCCCGCGAATATCGCCGACGTGCGGATGATGGCCGAAGCGCGCGTGCAGGCGGTTGCGCAGGCCATTGCCGAGATTCTGCACCTGCTCCATCAGCCGGCGCTCGCGGATGGCGCGTTGCACGGCCAGGCCGGCGGCGCAAGCCGTAGCATGGCCCATATACGTATGGCCGTGTTGAAAAAAACCCGAACCGCCGACAATCGCATCATAAATCTTCTGCGACGTCATCACCGCGCCGATGGGCTGATAGCCGGCGCCCAGGCCCTTGGCGATGCAGAGCAGATCCGGCACAACTTCATCTTGAACGAAGGCGAAGAGCGAACCAGTACGCCCCATGCCGCACATCACCTCATCGAGGATCAGCAGCACGCCGTACTGATCGCAAATCTCGCGGATCCGTTTGAGATAGCCGCGCACCGCCGGCACAGCGCCCATCGTCGCACCGACGACGGTTTCGGCAATGAAGGCGATCACGCGGTCGGGGCCGATGCGCAGGATTTCGGCCTCGAGCTCATCGGCGACCCGGCGACCGTAGGCCGCGAGGCTTTCACCGTTCTGGCGGTCGCGGTAGGCATAGCAGGGAGCAATTTTAGCGACTTCGATCAGGAGTGGCGTGAACTGGCGACGGCGGCGGTTGTTGCCGCCGGTGGCGAGGGCGCCGAGGGTATTGCCGTAATAACTCTGGCGGCGGGCGATCATATAGGCGCGTTGATCTTCGCCGCGCTCAAAATGGTACTGGCGAGCCATTTTAATAGCGGCTTCGACGGCTTCGGAGCCACCGGAAACAAAGAGCACCTTGTTAAGCGGATCAGGAGCGGCCGTGGCCAGTTCGCGGGCCAGGTCTTCCATTGGTTCGTTGGTAAAAAAGGCCGTATGCGCAAAAGGAAACTGGTCGAGTTGCCGCTTGATGGCTGCGATGACATCCGGATCGTTGTGGCCCAGGCATGAGACAGCCGCACCGCCGGAGGCATCGAGATAACGTTTGCCACCGGCATCAATCAGGTAAGCGCCGTCACCGGCAACCGCGAGAGGGTACATCTGCTTCGGATCCCGGTGAAATACGTAGGTCATTTGCCCCGCTCCTCGTGATTTCAGGGGCACAGTGCGCAGACAGGCCGCCACACCGCACGTTGGCATTGATCTAATGTTTTATGGTACCACTATTTGCGCATTTTCCCAAAAATTGCTATGCTACCTGCACGGTTTTTCTTTTTCAACTATTCAGGTGCTTGTTGCGTGGAACGCATCAGTGTCGTCAAGGTCAGTGGTGGGGAACTCGATAGCCCGGCATTCCTGGCTGGGCTTGCGCAGACGCTGGCACAGTTTGCCAATCCGCTGGTGCTGGTACATGGCGGCGGCAAGGAGATCACGGCCGCTCTCGAACGCTACGGCCATCGCTCGGAGTACGTCGATGGCCTGCGGGTCACGCCGCCCGAGATGATGGACGTGATGGAAATGGTCGTCTGCGGCAGCATCAGCAAGCGGGTGGTGGCGCGCCTGGCGCAGGCCGGCCGGCCGGCACTGGGACTGAGCGGCGCCGACCTGGGTCTGCTGCGCTGCCGGCGCTATGTCGCTCCCTCCGGCGCTGATCTCGGGCGGGTCGGGGCGATTACGGCGGTGGATGTGGCTGCCTTGCTGAAAATCATTGAGCAGGGCTGGTTGCCGGTGTTTGCACCGGTGGCGCTCGGCGCCGAAGATGGGCTGTCCTACAATGTGAATGCCGATCATGTGGCGCAGGCGCTGGCGATTGCGCTGAGCGAAGGTGATCGTTGTGCTGCTCCTGCCGAATTGACGTTCGTCAGCAATGTGCCCGGGGTGATGCTTGGCGGCCGGGTGCAGCCGCAACTGATGGCGGCGGCCATCGAGTCTGCCATCGGGAGTGGCGAGATTCGCGACGGCATGGTTCCGAAAGTTCGTGCTGCGCTGGCGGCACTTGAGGCAGGAGTTGCCACAGCGCGCATCTGTGACTTGCCTGGTTTCCGCGATGGTGGCACGCGGATTGTTGCAGAGGAATAGCCATGGCTTCAGATGCCCGCATTCACCTGGTCAGCGAAGGCGATATCTTTCGCGATCTGACTGCCGAACAGCGTGCCGAGGTTGAACGGCTGATTAGCTACAGCCGGTACCCCGCCGGCCAGATATTTCATTCGCCGGCCGAATACGGCGAGCAATTATTTGTGCTGCGCTCAGGCCGGGTGCGGGTCTACAAGCTGTCGGCGGAAGGACGGGCGCTGACGCTGGCGGTGCTTGAGCCGGTGACGATTTTTGGTGAGATGACGCTGGTGGGCCAGTGGATGTACGATAGCTTTGCCGAGGCCATGGTCGAGTGTGAAATTGGCGTTATTCGGCGCGAGGTGCTGCGCAAAATTCTGGCCAGTTACCCCGAAGTTGCGCTCAATTTTATGGAATTGATGGGTCAGCGGCTGCGTGAAATGGAAAATAAGCTGGCCGATATTGCCTTCAAGAATGTGCCGCAACGCCTGGCAACGGTGTTGCTCAACCTGGCCGGGCACCCCGAACTGCAGGCCGATGGTGCCGATCCGCCAACCCTGGTGCGCTACACCCATCAGCAGCTGGCCGAAATGATTGGTTCGTATCGGGAAACGGTTACCAAGGCGATTGGCGAGTTTCGTGAGGCCGGCCTGATCAAAATCCAGGATGATGCGATCTCGCTGACGGATCTGGAAAAGCTGCAGCGGCTGGCCAGTCGCTAGCGGAAATATAAGATAGCGCCAACCACGCCAGCTATTGCGTTGTCACATGCAATTACCCCAGGCTCCAGGCCGGCATGCGCCCGACGGCGATGGGCGTAGCACCCTCCTGATCAAGCGAGAAGATCAGCAATTGCTCCTGTTCATCGGCCATAGCCGGGATCACCAGCGCCCGGCTGTCGGGCGACCAGAGCCGCTGACTGCGCGAATACTGGTCGAAGAAGGGCATAAACTGGTTCATAAACAGGGCGGCGGGGTGGAAACTTCCCAGCCGGCGGCGTTTGCCGCCGGCGACTTCGATCAGATCGAGATGCAGGCTAATGCTGCCGGGTTTGACGCTGGTCGTGCTGCCGGGCGGGGTGCGCCCATTGGTATAGCGGGCAACATTGGAGACGCCGGCATCTTTGATGGGCTGGGCCAGGGTCAGTATCGCGATGTAGTTTCCGTCCGGCGACCAGAAGAAGGCCAGGACAGTATCTTCGGCCAGGATCCGCGGCGCATCGCCGGCCGGGTCGAGCAGGCGTAGCGGGCCGTACCAGCTTTCAGCGGCCACCGGCGGGTTGACATAAGCCAGGAGTTCAGCCTGCGGGCACCAGGCCATCGCCACAATGCCCTGGTGGTCGATTTCGGCCCAGGTTTCCTTTTCCGCCGCAATTACCAGGCGCGGCTCGCCGTTGCTGGCAATGCTGCCATAGGCCCAGGCCCGGCCACCGGGGGCAAAGGCCGGCGTCTGAAACAGGCCCGGCGGCTGATCGGGCAGGTCTATGACCTGCCCACCCCGGTCGATAAAAGCCAGCCGCGAACCAATGCCGAAACCCCCGCTATGCACCAGGGCGCGTTGCCCGTCCGGCTGCCAATCCCAGAAACAGGGTTGCCCGATAAGCATCAATTGCGGACTGCCGGCCGTCGCCGGCGTGTAGAAAAGGCCCAGACCCTGTTCGTGGGCGGCAATGAACCCCAGCCCGTCGCTGTCGGGCGTCCAGAACAGGTAGATCGGTGGGAATTCGGCGCTGCTATAGCGCGGCGTGGGCAAGGCCGGCCCGTGGTTGCTGTCGGGCAACACATAGATCCCGGCGCGACCCTGTTCACTGCCCACAGCGGCGAGGTTGCCGTCGGGCGCCCAGGTTGGGAACTGAAACCGGCTCCCCGCCGGCGTCAGTCGGCGGAGCCGGCTCCCGTCGGGCGCAATCGTGGCCAGGCGGCCGTCTGCATCAATAAAGGCGATCCGGTTGATTGGAGGGAACATTCCGGGCATGCCCTGGCCTCTTGTTTGCCGTGTGCGGCAGCGAGGCTGCTATACACAGCGTCATCATATCAGCATTGCGCTTGCGAGTTATGGTCATGTCGCGATCACAACCCGCAAGCGTAAATACTTGCTTGATTCTGCCGGTCGGCGTCGCCTGCTCAGGCCGGTGGTGTAAGCAGATAGTGCCAGCCATGCTCGGCGAGCTCACAACAATCGACGATCAGATAGCCGCTGCTGAAGGCGCGTTCCAGGGTTTCGCGCAAAAAATAGCGCCATTCGAGCGCCAGTGCCGGGCTATGTTTGCGCAGGGTATCCAGGTCGGCGGGCAGCGGCACCGCCAGCGGGCGAGCATCGAAGTCGGCATGGGTTTCCGGCGGCATAGGAAATCCGCCCGCATCGCTGCGGCCGGCCAGCCGTTGGAGCGGGCCGGCGTTCCAATCGACGATCACCGGATCGCCGGCGGCCGCCTGTTCGACCCGTTCGCTACGCAGAAACCAGTCGACCTGGCAGCGGTCGGTAGGCAGCCCGGCATTCAGCGCATCGTTCAATTCGCCATACACATTGCGTTTGTAGGTATTCGAAACAGCGCCGAGCCGCCGCAAATTGAAGGCCGCGTTGCGGCGCAGCAGCGGGTCGTAAGTCCAGGTCATATGATCCGTCACGCCCTGGGCCAGAGTTTGCCGACGCTGAGCGAGCTTGAGTTGCAGACCGACGCCGCGGCGCTGCCAGCCGGGCAGCACGCCGACGATATGGCTGCACATCTTCAGTGCGGGCGGCGCCGCTGTTGCCGGTTCTGCCTCAACGGTGCCGAGCCAGCCGAAAGCGAAGCCAACCATGCCGCCGATTTCGGGCGGCCCGTCGTGGGCATAGGCTCCCAGCAGCAACCCACCGTTGCGGGCGACCGTGATCAAGGTGTGAACCGGGACAATCTCCTCGTCGTTGAGCTGCCAGGTCAGGCGATGCACTTCCTGAATGTGGCGGCAGCCAGCCAGATCATGGATCGAACGTACCGTTGTAGCAAGCATAACACAGATTCCACAGTACAATGGCGAGGCCGGAAAACGCAGTTGCCAGTGTACCATATTTTGAGGTGAGGGCGCATATGACTACCAGCCTGTTGCTTGAAACCTTCGAGGAGCGGATCCGCCTGGGCTTGCGGCAGCACGACGAAGCTACATTGCGAACCTTGCTGGCCGAGCGCCACCCGGCCGATATTGCCGACGTGCTCGATCGACTGGATCGTGAGGAGCGGCTGTACATCTTCCAGTTGATGCAACCTGATCGGGCCGCCGATGTGTTGAGCGAAACGAACATCGACGCCACACGTGCGATTGTTGCCGGCCTGAAGCCGGCTGCCATTCGTGAGCTCTTCCACCTGATGGATGTCGACGATGTCGTCGAGATTCTTGGCGAAGACCTGCCGGAGCAGCAGCAGGCCTTGCTGGAATACATGGATCCGGTAGAAGCGGCCGGTGTGCGCCAGTTACTGGCTTACCCGCGACGTAGTGCCGGGCGCCTGTTAACCGAAGATTTTCCGCGGGCCTCCAGCGACATGACCGTCGGCCAGGCCATGGATATTTTGCAGGCCTTCGCCGCCGACTTTGAAACCCCCGGCGTCGTCTACGTCACCGATGCCGACGAGCGTTTTCAGGGCATCGTGCGACTGCGTGGCCTGCTGCGCACCCCCCCTGGCCGTCCGCTCGCCGAGATCCTCAACCGCGACATTGCCGTGGTGGAACCGCAAACCGACCAGGAAGACGTGGCGCGCATCGTTTCGCAGTACGATTTGCTGGCGGTGCCGGTGGTAAACGAGCGACGCCAGTTGCTCGGCATCGTCACCGTCGACGATGTGATCGACGTGTTGATGCAGGAGAGCACCGAAGATGTCTTGCGTTTCGGCGCGGTGCAGGCCGGTGCGACCGACGAAACCTACTTCGATGTGCCGATCCGGCGGGCCTTGCAGCGGCGGATCGGCTGGCTGCTGCTCCTTTTCATCACCGGTTTGTTGACCGTGAACGTGCTGAACTTTTTTGAATCGACGCTGGCTCAGGTCGTCTCACTTTCATTTTTCATTCCGCTCCTGATTGGCACCGGCGGCAACACCGGCGCACAAACCGTATCGACAATCGTGCGCAGCCTGGCCACCGGCGAAGTCCAGCTGCGTGACCTGCGGCGGGTGATCGGGCGCGAACTGTTTGGCGGATTGTTGCTGGGGCTGCTGCTGGGGATCGCGGCTTTCGGCGTCGCGCTGATATTGGGCAACAGCATCGACCTGGCGCTGGTGGTGAGTATTTCGATTGTAGCCATCTGTGCCTGGGCCAACACCATTGGTGCCGTTGTTCCGATGCTGGCGCAGCAATTCAAACTTGACCCGGCGCTCGTCTCGGCGCCCCTGATCACTACCCTCGTCGACGCCACCGGCCTGGCGATTTATTTGACGGTCGCCCGATTGATTCTGGGAATCTGACGAATCGGCCGGTGGCCCACATGGATATGGATCCACCGGGGCAGGGCGGGCGTGATCGAAAGCGTGGCTACCTCGGGGCTGGAGAGCGGGGTTACGTCCTCTTTTTCCAAACCTTCGCCCGCTCCCGCCCGGCCTTGTTCTGCCCCGGCATATCGCGCTCGATAGCGTCGATCTGCTCGCGCAAATAAGCCGGAGCCCGGCTGATGTGGGTACGGTTGTTGTAGTTGCCGTCGAGATCGTCGTGCACGCTGTTTTTCCAGAGCGGGACTTGGCGCGCATAAGCCGCCCGGCTGATCATATGTGCCGCGATGGGTGCGGTCATAAACAGGAACAGCACCACCAGCAGTGAGCGAATGATCACACTCAGCCCGCCGAAATAGACCGCCTCGGCCAGCAGGATGCAGGCTACCCCCAGCGTCGCCGATTTGGTGCTCGCCTGCATGCGTGTGAACAGGTCGGGCATACGAACCATGCCGACGCCGGCCAGCAGCGAGAAACTGGTGCCGGTGAGCAACAGGCAGATGGTAATGATTTCTCTCATGAGCGTGAGGCTCCCTGTTCAACATAATAAGCGAAGCCGATGGTGCCCAGGAACGAAATCAGCGCCAGCACGATGGCCACATCGATGAACACGGGTTGGCCGGTGGTGATGCCGTAGACCGCAATCGTGCCTACCGTCAACGTCGAAATCAAGTCCAGCGCGACCACCCGGTCGGGTGTGCTCGGCCCTCGGATCAGGCGGAAGACCGCCAGCACCAGCGCCGTCGACAGCATCATCATAGCGATCACCTGCACGGCAGCCGGCAACACGGTTGGATTTATGCCCATTGAAACACCTCCATTACCCGGCGCTCAAAACCCTGTTTGATCTCCCGGCGAAACGCATCGGGATCTTCAATAAACATGGCATGCAGGTACAGCACACTGCGATCCTCGGCCACGTCCAGGCTGATGGTGCCCGGTGTCAGCGTGATCAGACAGGCCAGCAGCGTGATCTCGTTCGCGTTGCGAGTGTCGAGCGGCACCGCGATGACACCGGGGCGCATGTGCTGGCGTGGCGTGATCACGTCGCGTGCCACTCGCACATTGGCCAGGATCAGTTCCCAGGTGAAAAAGAGCGCGAACTCGATCAGTTGCATGATTTTGCGCAACAGTTTTGCTATCAGGCCCATGTTAGCCTCCCAGCACTGCTTGAATATAGCCCGCCGGATCCAGCAACTGCGCCGCCGTTCGGGTCGCCAGCAGCATCAGCGTTTCCGCTGACAGGCCAATGCACACGGTGAACGTGGCCAGCACGATAATCGGCGCGAGTTGCAGGCCCAGGTTGCGTGGCGGTAGCGTACCGCCGCGTGCGGCTTCATCGCCGCCGGCCGGCCGGGCCTTCCAGAAGGCCTCGTTCCAGATCTTGCTCATCGAAAACAGGGTCAGAATGCCGACGACCAGTGCCGCGCCGACAACGACGTATTGCTCGACTTCCAGGCCGGCGCGCACAACCGTGAACTTGGCCCAGAAGCCCGACAGTGGCGGCACGCCGGCCAGCGACAGCGCCGGGATCAGGAACAGGATTGCCAGCATCGGGTAAGCCTGGTACAGCCCGCCGAGTTTCTTCAGTTCGTCGGTGCCCTGCAAGCGGTGGACAATGCCACTCACCAGGAACAGGTTCGTTTTCACGATAATGTGATGCACGATGTAAAAGATCGAGCCGGCCAGGGCCAGCGGTGTGAACAGGCCCAGCCCCAGCACCATGTAGCCGATCTGACTGACAATGTGGAACGACAGGATCTTGCGAAATTCCATCTGCGAAGCCGCCCCCAGCACCCCGACCACCATCGTCAACACCGCCAGCACCATAATGATCGTATGCGTGTAGGCGACATCTTCGGTGAACAGCAGCGTAAACACCCGGATCAGCGAATAGACGCCGACTTTGGTCAGCAGGCCGGCGAAGATCGCTGAGACCGCCACCGGCGGCGTATGGTACGATTCGGGCAGCCAGAAAAATAATGGAAAGATTGCGGCCTTGATGCCGAAGGTAATCAAGAACAGCATCGACAGCGTCGTCACCAGCCCCGGCTGGCTACCTTCGCGCAGCTTGACCGCCAGGTCGGCCATGTTCAGCGTGCCGGCCATGCCGTAGAGAAAGCCCAGCGCCACCAGGAATACCGCCGACGAGAGCAGGTTGATCGTCACGTACATGATCGCGCCTTCGACCTGTGCTCGCTCGCCGCCCAGTGCCAGCAGCACAAACGAGGCGATCAGCATCACCTCGAACCAGACGTACATATTGAAAATGTCGCCGGTCAAAAAGGCACCGCAGACGCCCATGAGCAGAATGTGCAGCAGCGGGTAGTAGCCGAAGGACTCGCGTCGATGATCGATGCCGACGCCGCTCAGCGAATAGACGACGACCGCCAGGCCCATCAAGCCGGCCAGCACCACCATCGTTGCGCTGAACAGGTCGGCCACGAAGGTGATGCCGAAGGGCGCCGGCCAGTTGCCCATCGTTGTCGTCTGGATGCCCTCGTTCCAGACCGTGTTGAGCAAGATGATTGACGTGGCCAGCAGGCCAAGCGCGCCAATCACGCTCAGCCGGCGCTGGGTGCGCACCGAACGCCAGGCCAGCAGCGAAATCGCCGCTGTTGCCAGCGGAATGATTACCGGCAGAATCAGAAGTAGCATTGTTTTCTCACTCGTCAATCGGGCGCAGTTTGTCCAGGTCTTCGGTGCCGGCCGCCGCATGCAGCCGGCGGAACAATGTCAGGGTGAAAGCCAGCACGGCAAAGCTAATTACAATCGCGGTCAGGATCAGCGCCTGCGGGATCGGGTCGGCAATCACCCCGAGCGGCTGTTCAACCCCTTCGGGCACGATCGGTGGGCTGCCGCGCGTCAAACCGGCCGCCGTAAAAATGAACAGGTTGACGGCATGGCTGATCAGCACCAGCCCGATGATTAGCTTGACCAGGCTGCGCCGCAACATCATATACAGCCCGGCGGCAAATAATCCGCCAACCACAAATGCCAGAATTGTTTCCATAATCATCCCGCCTCCGGCAGGGCGGAAATAGCTGTTTTCCATTCGTTTTGGCGGCAACGCCGCCAAAACGAATGGAAAACAGGCAATACCGCATAAGTAACGCTGTGACCTAAAAGGGGGTATCATCGGTTCGCTTCCCGCCAAGGAGGAACTGATGAAAACCCCGAAGCCATTATATCCGAGCGAACGCATCATCTACCATCCCGAAT